>JADMIL010000064.1 GCA_015478645.1 Candidatus Binataceae bacterium | reverse complement strand
GCCTCTCGTGGGCCGATCTCGGCGTGGCGCCCTGCACGCTTCACTATCGGCGGCGGGTGCTCGATATGCCGCTGTCCGATATCGCACCCGACGCGACGCCCAAGCGGGCCGAGGCGATGCGCCAGGCGCGGGCGAAGATCCTCGACAAGGCGCAGCGCAAGTTCCTGTTCGATTTCCGCGAGCTGAGCGTGCCGACCGGCCTGATCGCCGACGGCGACCGGCTGACCGGCCTGCAGATGAGCCGCACCGCAGTGGCCGACGGCAAGGTCAGCGTCGTACCGGACTCAGCGCAGCCGGTGCTCGCGCCGCTGGTCATCAGCTCGATCGGCAGCATCCCGGAGCCGATTCCCGGAATCGCCCAGCGCGGCGAGGTCTACGAGTACGCCAACGCCGCGGTCGGGCTCCTGATGGAAGGTGCGACGGCGGTCTACGCAGCCGGCAATGTCCTGACCGGCAAGGGCAATATCAAGGATTCGCTGGTCAGCGGCACCCATATCGGCACGCATATCGCCGAAGCTTATCTGGGACTGGCGGACGAGGGGATGCGCGAGCCGCTGACCGAATCGATGCGCGAGATCGCGCACATGGAGGGGCTGCGGATGGCGGCCAGTATCGGCGCGCGCGAGCCGCTGCCGGCGGCCCGGATCGCTGAGATCTTCGCGCGGGTCCGCACGCGCCAGCAAGCGATCGGTTACACTGGCGACTATCGCGGATGGATCAAAAAGGTGACGCCGCCGGATCTGCATTGACGCCCGGCGTTCGGCCGCTGAGCCGCGCTTTTGCTTCAGGCCAGAGGCGGCGGTAGCCTTTTCCGACAGGCCCTTGCGGAGGACTCGAGTGGACGAATTAAAGCGAACCGACCCCGAGATTTACCGGCTCATCAAGGATGAGGAGCGCTATCAGATCGAATCGGTCCGCCTGATTCCATCGGAGAATTACGTCTCGCAGGCGGTGCTCGAAGCGACCGGATCGGTCCTCACCAACAAGTACTCCGAAGGTTACGCGCACAAACGCTATTACGAGGGCCAGCGCTATATCGACGAGGTCGAGACGCTGGCGATCGAGCGCGCCAAGGCGTTGTTCGGGGCCGAGCACGCCAACGTGCAGCCCTACTCGGGATCGCCGGCGAATCTCGCGATCTATTTCGCCCTGCTCAAGCCGGGCGACACCCTGATGGGCCTGGCGCTGCCGCATGGCGGCCATCTGACGCACGGCTGGAACGTGAGCATAACGGGATCGTTCTGGCGGCCGGTGCATTACGTGGTCGATCGCGAAACCCAGCGCATCGATTATGACGCGGTCCGCGAACTCGCGCGCAAGGAGCGGCCGAAGATCATCGTGACCGGCGCGACGGCCTATCCGCGCCAATTCGATTTCAAGATTTTCGCCGACATCGCCAAAGAGGTCGGCGCCTATCTGCTCGCCGACATCTCGCATATCGCGGGGCTGATCGTCGCCGGCGTGCATCCCGATCCAGTGCCTTACGCCGACGTGGTCATGACGACCACGCACAAGACGCTCCGCGGGCCGCGCGGCGCGATGATCATGTGCCGCAGCGCGCTCGCCGCGCAGATCGACAAGGCGGTCTTTCCGGGCCTGCAGGGCGGTCCGCATAACCATACGACGGCCGCCATCGCGGTCGCGCTCAAAGAGGCGGCGACGCCCGAGTTCAAGGAGTATGGCCGCCAGATCGTGCGCAATGCGCAGGCGCTTGGCGCCGAGCTGATGGCGCGCGGCTTCAACCTGGTGTCGGGCGGCACCGACAATCATCTCATCCTGATCGATCTGACCAACAAGAAAGTGATCGGCAAGAAGGGCGCGCAGGCGCTCGACCGCGCCGGGATCGTTTCCAACTACAACACGGTGCCCTACGATCCGCGCAAACCCTTCAGCCCGAGCGGATTGCGCATGGGCACGCCGGCGGTAACGTCGCGCGGGATGCGCGAAGCGGATATGCGCCAGGTGGCGGCCTGGATCGACGAGGTGATCGCGCACGTCGGCGACGAGGCGGCGATCGCGCGGGTCGGCGCCGAGGTGCGCGAGTTCGCCCGCCGCTTTCCGGCCCCCGGCTGCCTGCTGGCCTAGGCGCGCGCCACGCAGCTTAACGCGATCACTCGGATTATTTTGTCAATGCGGATGCGCTGGCACCCGGCCGATCGGCCGCCGACAGATTCATCGCCATGCGTGCCGGCGGCGTAGCGGCGAGCAGCGCGGCGACGCCGATCACGCCGGCGATCAGGATCACTTCCACGCGGACGTTGCGGATCAGCAGGCGCCGGGACGAGGCTCGATCGAGCGTGGGTAGCAGGACGAATCGATTGTAGCCGCCGATCGCGAGCAGCACGGCGAACGCCTCGAGCTTGATCGTCAGGACACGGCCGTACGACGAGTAGAGCAGATAGCCGAGATTATGGCCCAAAGCCTCCCAGGCGACGTAGCTGCCGCTCACGATCAATAGCACCACCGACCACGTCGCCAGCCGCGACAGCGCCACGGCGACCGGAATCCGATCGTCGGGGTTCGTCCGGCGCGCGCCAATCCAGTAACCGAACAGCGCACCGATCCAGGTTGCCGCCGCGATCGCGTGGACAAAGCGCAGCGCCACCGCCATCGCGCCAAAATCGATCGCATGGCTCTTGAGGCTCCCGCACAGCATGATCACCGCAGAGAATATTCCAAGTGCCACCGGTCGCATGCGATCGCGGATCGGAAGCCACGCGGCAAGCGCCAGCGCGCCCGCCGCCGGCAGGCGAACCGTCCACGTATGGCCCGCCCAGGTCTGCGCCAAAACCTCACCGAGCAGGGGCAGGGCGCTCGACCAGGTAACACCCGCCATATCGGCGACCTCGCCCACGAACATCAACGGACAGAAGACCATCACGACGGTCGCCAGGCCACGCCACCAGCCGCGCAGACTGCGCGCGAGCGCATCGCCTGGTTTCGATCGATCGGCGGCGCGCGTCCGCAGCGCGATACAAAGCATCGCACTGCCGAAGATCAGGCTCTGGGCTAAAATCGCCGGCCACGCCATGATCGCCGAAGACCATTGCGGCGCCATGTCCATGACCGACATGGTCATTGGCTGGCGGTGCTCACGGTAAACGAATACGAGCCCTCGGTGTGATGCGTGTCGATGCAGACCACGCGCCATTTGACGGTGTAATCGCCGGGGACCAGGCTTTTGACCGGCACCGACAATTCGAGTCCGTCGCCGCTGACCTTGGGCGGTCCTGCGGACTGATCGTGTCCGGCGGCGTCGAGCACCTGCAGGGAATCGAACAGGCCTTCGATCGGCGCGTCGTACTTGATCGTCACCGCGGGCGGCGCCGCAACCGTCGCCCCGGCCGCCGGGGTCTCCTGTTCGGGGAACGAATGCGCCGAAGACGGCATCGCGGAACCCGCAATCACGATTGCGATCGCCGCGGCAAATCTCAGTCGATAGCAATAGCTCATTGGCCGAATCCACGATTGATCGACCAGTTGCCGACCTTGGGAAAGAGTGAATCGTAAAAAATATCCAGCAGCGCGACGACTGCCGCATGGTTGCCCGCCCGGCTCGCCGAATTGAGCGCGAACTGCGTGCCTACGGCCAGCTCGAAATGATAATTCACGTACGCGACGCCCGGTGTCGCCAGCAGCGTGGGAAAGGTCTGTCCCGGCGGCCCGGTAATGATCTGATCGTAGTTGATCTCGTTGAACAGAAACATATTGCGGAGCGGCGCCTTGAGCCCGATATCGCGCACGTTGTTGCTCAGGTAGGGCAGTGAGTACTCGATCACAGCGTCAGCAAACATCTGATGGCTGGTATGGCCGCCGAGCGCCGGCAGGTAGCCGAAATCACTCTGCATACCGAACGGGCGCAAGTACTTGATGATCGGCCGATTCGGAATATCGCCCAGGCTTTTTTCCCACAGCAGCACCGGTCCGAGACTGGTATGGCTCGGCTTTTCGATGGGCGTGTTGCCGGTCGGCAATTGCAGTTGCAGAGCAATCGACATCAGGAATTCGTGATCGAGTGAGTAATAGAATGCATATTTCGCAAAGGTCGTGAAATCGTCAAAGCCCGCAAGGCTCGGGCCAGCGAAGGGCGCTACGTGGCTCCAACCGGTGCCGCCGCCCACGCTGAAGCGCGGCATATCGTCAGTATCGATATAGATCACCTTTTCGATCGAAAAGCCGATCGAATAGGTATTCGCGGCGCTGCTGCGAACCCATCCGGGCTGCAGGATGTTGAATTCGTTGGCCGGAGTCGGATCCTCTGTGATGATCGGTTCGAGGAATATGTAGTCGCCGATCACGCCATGGGCGAACGCGCGCGGCGCCGCCGCGGCGATCGCGGCGACTATCGCGACGATCGCCGCCGCGTGTCTGACCGTTAATGGAAGCCTCGGCATTAGCCCTTGTGAAACCGAATAATTGTCGCAGGCAGCGGCGATCGCATGACGAGGCAATGATTACCGCCGGCGCGCCGTCCGCGCAATCGGTTGACAGCGCCGCACGTCGCACGGGATAACCGCGCATGGCCAAGATCAAGGTCGAGAAGGTGCTGAACTGGGGCGTGCCTTATACGCCCGAGATGGACAAGGGCGGCAAGCGGCCGCAGCCGCGCTGGGACGGGCTGCGCGACCAGGTGCGCGAGGCCTCCGTCCTCGGCTACGACACCGCGGTCGCCGTCGAGACCCAGCACGATCCGTTTCTCGCACTCGCCGTCGCGGCCCAGGAGCCGTCGCCGATCGAGCTCGGCACGGGCATCGCGCTCGCGTTTACCAAGAGTCCCGTGGCGACCGCCTATATCGCATGGGACCTGCAGGCGATGAGCGGTGGACGCCTGGTGCTGGGGCTCGGCTCGCAGGTCAAGGGGCATATCACGCGGCGCTTCGCGATGCCGTGGTCGAAGCCCGCCCAGCGCATGAAAGACTACGTCGGCGCGATGCGCGCGTGCTGGCATTCGTGGCAGTCGGGTGAGCCGCTCAGCTTCCAGAGCGAACACTACAATCTGTCGCTGATGACGCCGAATTTTGCGCCGCCGGCGCTCGCTCAGCCGCATATTCCGGTGCTGATCGCGGCGGTGCAGGAACGGATGCTGCAAGTCGCCGGGGAGGTCTGCGACGGCGTGCGCCTGCATGGAATCGTCACGCGCCGCTACCTCGACGAAATCGCCTTTCCGAATCTGAGGAAAGGGTTTGGCAAATCGGGACGTCAACCGGCCGAATGGAAGAACTTCGAGATTGGCGGCGGCGGGTTCCTGTGCGTCGCGCCCGACGCCGATGCACTCGCGCGCGCGGTCGAGAAGATGAAATCGACGATCGCATTTTACGGCTCGACGCGATCCTATCGCTCGAGTTTCGAGCTCGACGGATGGGCGCGCCAGGCCGACGAGTTGCATCGCCTGTCGGTCCAGCAGAAATGGGACGAGATGGCGCGCGTGGTTACCGACGAGATGGTCCACGCGTTCGCGGCGGTCGGCACTTATGCGGATATCGCGAGCGTGATGAAAAAACGCTTCGCCGGAATCAGCCGCCTGTCATTCGAGATTCCGCTGCGCGACGATCGCGATCGCGGCGTGCTCAAGGAAATTATCCAGGACCTAAAGCGCGCGCCGTAATCCTGCGTTAGGGAACCTCTGCATAAGTTAGGTTGTCATTCTGAGCGCAGCAAAGAATCTGGATCCGGGACCCATTCGCTTCGCTCAGGGTGACAGCAGAGCCTGGTGCAGAGTTTCCCTAGTGGCGCTGGATGCTCGCGACGTAATCGGCCAGCGCGGCGATGCGGGCTTTGGCGCGGGCCTCGCTCGCGGGCGTGAACTCTTTGCCCGATTGCTGAAAATTCACGCCCCAAAAAGGCATGTCGAAGCGCTGATGCGACGGCACCGCCTTGCGTCCGTCGACCATGTCCTCGACTTCCTGGCGCGGAAAAATCCCGCCGTTCTTCATCGCGATATTGGTCAGGTCGGACGGATGGATGCCCGGAATCAGGTTGACCTCGGGGCCGTGCCCCTTGCCATTGTCGCCGTGGCAGGGCGCGCAATGCTTCATGAAATCGGCCTTGCCGGTGGTGGGGGTGTCTTCATTGGCGGGCTGAAAGGGATCCGGCGGTTCCTGTGCCCATGCCTGCCCCGCGAATTGCGGCGCGTCGAACGCGATCGCCGCGAGCGACGACGCGGCGACCAGCGCCGTTAACGCGATGAAAATCGTTGCTGCTGATTTTCTCGTGCGCAAACCTCTCCTCCCGATTGAGCGCGTGCCGCCGCGTATCCGCCGCGGCGATCGACGCCGTTGATCGCGCGCCACTCCGGCCACGCGCGCATCATAAGAATCACATCGCCGCGCGCAAAGGCAATCAGTCGGCGCGCAGGCTGGCGACGGGCGTCGCCGGCAGTGTATCGTTTCGATCGCGCGCAATGTCCGGCCCGCCGCGATCGCGCGTGCGCCGGCGCGCCGCGCGAGAGGATACGATGAAGTTTTCACTCCTGTATCTGCCGACCTACCGGCCCGAACTCAACGGATCGGTCGCCCGGTTCTACGGCGACATGCTCGACGAAATCGAATTCGCCGATCAGAACGGCTTCAATTCGGTATGGTTTGCCGAGCACCATTTCTACCAGTACGGCGGCGTGATCCCGTCGGTCCCGGTGATCGCCGCCGCCGCCGCGCAGCGCACCCGCCGCCTGCGCATCGGCTCGAGCGTCGCGCTGATCGGGCTCAACGACCCGGTCCGCGTTGCCGAGGAGTTCGCGATGCTCGACAATCTCTCGGGCGGCCGCGTCGACTTCGGTATCGGACGCGCCTTTCAGAACATCGAGTACGAGGCCTTTGAAGTGCCGATGGACGAAAGCCGCGCGCGTTTCGACGAGGCCCACGAGATCATCCTCAAGGCATGGGCCGACGGCCCGGTCAACCATGCCGGCCGGTTCCGCACGCTCAAGAACGTCGACGTGATTCCCAAGCCGGTCCAGCGGCCCCATCCGCCAATCTACGTCGCCTGCATCATGACGCCCGAGTCGTTCGCCTTTACCGGCGGGCGTGGCTACAACCTGATGTACGTGCCTTACGTCGGCAGCGCCGAGGATGGCGCGGCGCGCGTCAAGTCATACCGCGACGCGCTTGGCAGCGCCGGTCATGATCTCGCCACGCATGACGTCATGATGTGCCTGCACACTTTCATCGGCGAATCGCCGCGCCATGCGCGCGACTACCCGCGCCCCTACTTGACGAATTATTTCGAACTCGCGGCCGCCGCCAATCGCGTCGACGCCCAATCGGCCCAGTACCAGGGCTATGCCGGACTCGGTAAGGTCTTCAAACATATTCACGAGAACTACGATTTCATGTATCCAAACCAGGTGATTTTCGGGGATCCCGAACAATCCCTCGCGCGCATCGCCCATTACGAGGCGATGGGCGCGACGCACATCTCGCTCATCACGAATTTCGGCGGGATGCCGCATGCCGAGATCATGCGCTCGCTCGAGCGCTTCGTGAAACATGTGATGCCGCACGTCAAGCCGACGCCGCAAAGCGCCGCGGCCGGCGGCTGAGAGCGGCGCGCCAGCGCACGGCGTATGCGACTAGGGAACCTCCGCACAAGTTAGGTTGTCATTCTGAGCGCAGCGAAGAATCCCGGATCCGGGGGACCCATTCGCGTTGCTCAGGGTGACAGCAGAGCCTTGTGCAGAGGTTCCCTAGCGCCGCGCCGGCGCCGATTAGCGCGCCGCAGCGATCGCGTGGTCGCCCGCGCGATCGCGCTCGTGCAGATCGGCCAATACCTTGTCGGCTTCGTGCTCGAGCACCGTGCCCTTGAAGAAGTTGGGATTCATCCCGGCGTGCAGCTTGATCGGATTGATCAACACGAAGTCGCGGAAATCGGCCTCGCTCATCAGCCCGTCCTCGACGCCCTCCCACGCTTCGGCCGCCGCGTCGCGCAGGTCGGTCAGATCGTAATGGCCCAGGTCGGAGCCGTAGATCGCGTTGAGCCGCGCGCCGAGCGGATTGCGCCGGGCGTCGAAGGCGAGCGAGTTCATGCGATCGTCGCCCTCGCAGCCAAAGAAAAAATTGGGCACGAACAGGTCGCGGATATCCTCGCGCCGCTCGATCCCGCAATGGCGCCATTCGTCCCATTCCGCGGGGTCGAGCCCGCTGCCGCCCTCGAGCTCGGAGGGCACCAGGTCGCCGTCGAGCCGTCCAGCGGTGAACTTGCCGCCGTACCGCGCGCACAACTCGCGATAGAGCGTGCGATCGAGATTCGCCGGGTTGACGTTGTCCATCATCTTAAGGCTGCGTTTGTGCCAGCGCTCGTAGAGTGAGCAGTACAGGTTGACCGCCCAGGCCACGCCGCCCTCCTTGAACGCGAACTTGAGCGTCGGGAAGCGCCGGGTGACTCCGCCCAGGAACAGCGCCTTGCAAATTCCCTCGGCGGCGGCCGCGAAATGGCCGATCTGGTTGTAGACGAAATTGGAAATCGAAGTGCGCATGCCCCAGTTCAGGCCGAACGAATGGAAGGTTGGCGCGATTCCCAGCTCGACGCATTTCGCCCAAACGGGATCATAATCGTACTGGCTGTCGAGACAGAGGTTGTCCATCCAGGTCATATGCTGCGCCATTTCCGGCGCTTGCCGCGCGAGCCCCGGAATCGGCCGCCGCACGAACCCCGCCATCATCACGACTTTGAGTCCGAGCCGCGCGACGTGCTCGAGCTCCTCGATCGCCTCGGCCGGCGTATGCATCGGGACACACGCCGCCGGCGTCATCCGGTCGGCGTACTCGCGGAAAATATCGGCGTGATAATTGTTGAACGCGCGGCAGGTGACGCGGCGCAGTTCGTCGTCGCCGATATGCGACGCGAACAGCCCCTGGCTCGGATTGAGCACGGTGAAGTCGAGGCCCATCTCGTCGAGGCGATTGTAGAGCAGCCTGGGCAGGGCGGCGGTCGCGCGATCGTAAGTATTTTTGGTCTGGTACGGCCACCAGACCGGCCGCGGCACACGGAACTCGCGCCGCTGTTCGGGCGTGAGGTGGTTCCAGCGGAAGTAAAAGGCGGTGTCGAACGCGGTCTTGTAACGCTCCAGCATCGCGCTGCCGCCGGCGTCGCGGATGTAATCCAGCAGGGCTGGCTCGAATTCGACGACGTGGCCGTCCGAATCGATAATCGGATGGCCGGCGCGCTCGCGGATTTTGGCCGAGCGGGTGATTTCGCGTTGGTTCGTGCTCATGATGGTCGATGCTCCGTTTAGCCCTTAACTGTGCCGCCCGCGGCGCACCGGCGCAATCAAGAAATTCAGCCGCGCCGCATTAGCGCCGCGCGCGAACGGCCGCGAATGCGTCACGCCGGCAAACGCCCCGCGCTTCATGGGCGCAGTTCGTAGAGCACCGCAAAATCGTCTTTCACCGGCAGCCGCGTAAAGCGCGAGAAGCCCGCCGCCGCCGCCAGTTCGCGCGCCTTCGGCTCGCCCATCGCCGCGCCGATTCCCGCGCCGCCGTGCGCGAGCGAGGTGGTCATGCAATAGAGCGTGCTGACCGAGTAGACCATTTTGCCCATCGGACGAATATTGTCCTGCACCGCGTCGGAGATATTGATCTCCTGCACCAGGTAGGTGCCGTCGGGCTTGAGCGCGCGGCGGATCGCGCTCATCAGGCTCACTGGATCGACCGAGTCGTGAACCACGTCGAAGGTCGTGACGAAGTCGAAGCGCCCGGCCGGGAGCGCGCTGCCGTTGGCCGCCTCGAAGCTCACGCGATCGGCGACGCCGGCCGTGACCGCGTTGCGCCGCGCGCGCTCGATCGATTCGGCGTGGATATCGAAGCCGGTGACGCGCGCCTTGCCGAAGGCCTGCGCGATCATGATCGCGGCGCGCCCGCCACCGCATCCGACGTCCGCGGCGCTGCCGCCCGCATTGAGCGCGGCCGCCACTTGCGGCATCGCCGGGATCCACTTGCGCAGCAGCTTATGCTGATAACGGGTGCGCGAATTGCGCTCGGTCGCTTCAAAAAACCACGGCGGATATTCGGCCTGGGTCACGCCCTTGCCGCTCTTGAAGGCCTCGGCGACTTGCGGCGCGACGCTGACCGCCGCCTGCGCCATCTGAAAGTAGCTGCCGATGAAGAAGGGTGAATCCTCGTCGGCCAGCGCCGCCGCATACTCGGGCGTCAGCAGGTAGCTGTCGCCGGCGGCGTCGTATTCGACGTAGCGCGCCGCAGCCATCGCCGCGAGCCATTCGCGCAGATAGCGCGCGCTGAGCCCGGTCTTGGCGGCGAGCTGATCGATCGTGATCGGTCCCGCGCCGGCCATCGCCTTGAACAGTCCCAGGCGATCGCCGATGAAGCACAGTGCGCCGTGCAGCACCGAGGCGACGTCGCCGATCACGGTTTGCGCGACGTTCTTGGCCTTTTCCATGTCGAGTGATGCGCCGCTTCCAGCCATTCGCGATTCTCCTGCTTGCCGATTCGATACCGAAAATTGATTGCGTGCCCGATCCGTTCGATACGGAAGGCGTTCGTGCTTGAGCCGCGCGCCCTAACCGACCATCGTTAGACCGCCGCTCACACTGATTACCTGGCCGGTCGCATAGTCCGCGTCGCCCGAGACGAAGAACGCCACCGCACCGGCGAGGTCTTCGGGCTTGCCCAGCCGGCGCATCGGGATTCCCCGCGTCATCGCCTCGAGCACCTTGGGCCGGCCTTCCATCGCGCTTTGCAGCAGCGCGGTCTGCGTGGGTCCGGGACAGACCACGTTGACGTTGATATTGTTGCGCGCCAGTTCGCGTGCGAGCGTCTTCGAGAATGCGATTATCGCGCCCTTGCATCCCGCGTACACCGCTTCGCCGAGCGATCCGACCCGCCCTGCGTCGGAGGCGATCGAAACGATCTTGCCCTGGCCGTGCGCGATCATTTTCGGCGCCGCCGCCTTGCAGCAGTTCAAGATACCGCGGTAGTTGATCGCGATTACGCGGTCCCAGGTCTCGGGCGTGCTCTCGATAAACGGTTCGAGCTTGTCCCAGCCGGCGTTGTTCACCAGGATGCCGATCGCGCCGAGATCGCGCTCGACCGCTTGCACGGCCGCCAGCGCGCTGGGCAGGCTCGTTACGTCGAGCACCACCGCCCGTGCGACGCCGCCCGCCGCGGTGATTTCGGCCGCGGTCCGGGCCGCGCCGTCTTCCTGGATATCGCAGATCGCGACCCTGGCGCCCTCTTCGGCCAGGCGCAGCGCGATCGCGCGGCCGATACCCTGCGCCGATCCGGTTACGATCGCGACCTTGCCCGCGAGCCGCGTGATTCCCGATGCCATCGCGTGATTACTCCTTACTCGAGCTATACTGGCTATTCAACTTGCTATTGGCCCCGATACTTACGATACCGTCCAGCCGCCGTCGACGATAAAGGGCGCGCCGGTGGCGAACGAAGCGTCGTCGCTGGCCAGGAACAGCGCCATCTTCGCGATCTCTTCGGGCTTGCCGATCCGCCCGAGTGTCGAGATGCGATGGATTGCGCGATCCGACATGGTGCCACCGCCCTGGATCCGCGAGACCATCGGCGTGTCGATCGCGCCCGGACAGATCGCGTTGACGCGGATATTGTAGCGGCCGTATTCGAGTGCGGCGACGCGGGTGATCGCGATCACGCCGGCTTTCGCGGCGCAGTAGGCCGACGAGTTGCGCAGGCCGACCAGCGCGGCGATCGAGGCCGTATTAATAATCGACCCACCGCCATTTTTTATCATATGCGGAATCGCATGCTTCATGCCGAGCCATACACCGCGCAGGTTGATTGCGATCACGCGATCGAAATCCTCGTCGGCCATCTGGACGATCGATTCGGCTTTGCCCTCGATTCCCGCGTTGTTGTAAACGATGTGCGGCGCGCCGAGCTGGTCGACCGTCGCCGCGACCATTGCCTGCGCGTCGGCGCTCTTCGACACGTCGGCCTTGACGCCGATCGCCTTGCCGCCTGCGGCCTCGATCATGCGCGCGGTTTCAAGCGCGGCCTTTTCGTCGATATCGATCGCCGCGATCCGCGCGCCCTCTTTGGCGAACATCAGTGCCGCTACGCGGCCCATCCCCGAGCCCGCGCCGGTAATCAGCGCGATTTTATTGGCCAGCTTCATGCCGTTCTCCCGCCTGCGAAAATTATTGGACCCGCAGGTCCGCCGACCACCATAGCGTAACGGCCTGTACAGTGGTTAGCGCCGTGATGGCGCTGCGGCGCGTCGGCGTTGTATAGCTCAGGCAAACGATTGGAGGAAATACATCATGAGTTACGCCGATTACGAATTTCTCAAAGTTGAAATCGCCGACCGCGTCGCCACCGTCACGCTCAACCGCCCGGACTCGCTCAACGCCGTGAACAGCCGGCTGCATCACGAACTCGAGCAGATCTGGCTCGACCTGCGCGCCGACCGCGAAGTCAACGCGATTATCCTGACCGGCGCGGGCCGCGCGTTCTGCGCCGGCGGCGACGTCAAGGGGATGGC
>JADMIL010000085.1 GCA_015478645.1 Candidatus Binataceae bacterium | reverse complement strand
ATTGAGTCCCGGCCGCCGTGGCCCGGTGGCAAGCGCGGCGCCAATCGCGGTACACCATCATCATGGCGGCGATTAACCATGCGCGGCTGAAACAATTGTTCCTGGAAATCGTCCAGATCGACTCGCTCTCGCGCCGCGAGCGCAAGGTCGCGCTGCGGCTCGTGCGCGAGCTGGAGAGCGCGGGCCTGAGCTGCCGCTTCGACGGCGCCGCCGAGAAGGTTCACGGCGACTGCGGCAATCTGATCGGCCATCTCGACGGCACCCGCGAGGGCGTGGCGCCGCTGCTGTTGTGCGCCCACATGGACACCGTCGTGCCGGGCGAAGGCGTGAAGCCCGTGGTCGACGGCGACATCATCCGCACCGACGGGACCACCGTGCTCGGCGGCGACGACAAGTCTGGATGCGCGATCATCTGCGAGGTGCTGCATCAACTGCGCGAGCAAAGCATCGCGCACGGACCGATCGACGTCGTGTTCACGGTATGCGAGGAAATTGGCCTGCAGGGCGCGCGAAATCTCGATCTCAGCCTGCTGCGCGCGCGCGAGGGCCTGGTCTTCGACAGCGACTCGCCCGGTTACCTGTTCGTGCGCGCCGCCGGCGCGCAGGGCCTGCGCTTCACCGTGCGCGGACTCGAGGCGCATGCCGGGATGGCGCCCGAGCGCGGCCTCTCCGCGATCAAGATCGCGGCCGAAGCTATTGCGGCGATGCGCCTGGGACGAATCGACGACGAGACTACCGCCAACCTCGGCACCATCCAGGGCGGCCGCGCCGGCAACATCGTGCCCAACGAGGTCGTGGTGCGCGGCGAGGCGCGCTCGAACGATCCGCTCAAGCTGACCGCCCAGGTCGAACACATGATCGGATGTTTCAAGGAAGCGGTGGCTCGCGCCACGGTCACGGTTGACGGCAAACCTATGCGGGCCGTGCTGGAATATCGCAGCGTGCCTTCTTACGGCGCGATGAACGTGCCCGAGGACGCACCGATCGTTCGCAAGGTGATCGAGGCCGCGCGCCGGCTGGGCCGCGAGGTCAAGCCGCACGCGACCGGCGGCGGATGCGACGCGAATATTTTCAACCAGCGCGGACTGGTGGTGGCCAACCTCGGCACCGGCATGCGCGACATCCATACGGTGCGCGAATGGCTCGACGTGCGCGACATGACCGCGACCGCCGAGGTCACGCTGGAGTTGATCAAGCTGCACGCCGGCGCGTAGATGAAATCGCGGCGCACCATTTGACCGGCCTCGGTAAGCGACTATATTGCGACGGCTGGCCGATGGCTGGCGGGCGCGAATACTACGCCGCGCGCGTGGCGGCAACAATTCGTTGGCAAGATGAAGCAGCTTCGTTCCGCACAGATCGATTCGCCGCGCGCCTGGATAACGGTCGCCACCGCGTTCATGTCGTGCTTCACGCTGTTCGGCGTGGCCTACAGCTTCGGCGCGTTCTTTCGCCCGATGGGCATGGAGTTCGGCGCAAGCCGCATGCCGACCGCGGCCGTGTTTTCGATCACCGCCGGCATTTACAACTCGCTCGGCGCGCCGGCCGGCCATCTGAGCGATCGCTACGGCCCCCGCCCGGTGCTGCTGGCGGCCGCGTTCTTCATCGGCACGGGGCTGATTCTCACCTCGCGCATCGACCGTCTCTGGATGGGCTATCTGACCTATGGAATCGGCGTGGGAGTGGGCGGAGCGTGCTGCTACGTGCCGATGGTCTCGGTGGTGGGCGGATGGTTCGCGCGCTGGCGCAACACGGCGTTGGGAATTTCGGTAGCTGGAATCGGCAGCGGAACGCTGGCGATGGCTCCGATAGCTGCCGCGCTGATCGAGCGCTATGGATGGCGCCAGACCTACGTGATCCTCGGCGTAGCCAGCGCGATCA
>JADMIL010000063.1 GCA_015478645.1 Candidatus Binataceae bacterium | reverse complement strand
TCTAACCTTTCTCCCCTCTTGGGCGCGGTTCCTGAACACGGTTGCTGTTAGAGAGTGGAATCGGTATGAACCTATGGAAACCGCTACACGATCGCCGCGATTCGCGCGAGCGCCTCGTCGAGTTTCGCCGCATTACTCCCGCCGGCCTGCGCCAGGTCGGGCTTGCCGCCGCCGGTGCCGCCGATCAGCGGCGCAATCTGCTTGATCAGATCGCCCGCCTTGACGCGGCCGGTCAGGTCGGCGGTCACCGCGATCAGGATCGCGGCCTTGCCGCCATCGAGCGCGGATCCGATGCCGATCACCGCCGACGGATGCTTCTCGCGCATCCGATCGGCCATCTCGCGCAGCGCCTTGGGCTCGACGCCCTCGACCTTGCGCGTGACAATTTTGATTCCCTTGGCCTCGCCGATCTTCTCCGCGTCGGCGGCCCCGCCGCGCGCGCCCGCGATCAGCTTCTGCTCGAGCGCGCGCAATTTCTTCTCGAGTTCTTTCTCGCGCGCGATCAACCGCTCGAGCCGCTCGAGCGCCGCGCCGTCGCGCGCGCCCAACTGATTTCCCAGGTCGTCGAGAATCTTTTCGCGCCGGCGGATCGCGTCGAGTGCGCCCTGTCCGGTGACCGCCTCGATGCGCCGCACGCCCGCCGCCACGCCGCTCTCGGCTTCGAGCTTGAACAGCCCCGCGTCGCCGGTCCGCGCGACGTGCGTGCCGCCGCACAGCTCGGTCGAAAAATCGCCCATCCGCACCACCCGCACGAGGTCGCCGTACTTGTCGCCGAAAAACGCCAGCGCCCCGGCTTTCAGCGCGTCGCCGTAGGCCATCTCCTCGGTCGTGACCGGTGCGTTCTCGCGGATCCGCGCGTTGATCTCCTCTTCGATCGCGGCCAGCCGCTCGGCGCCCACCGGCCCGTTATGGCTGAAGTCGAAGCGCAGCCGCTCGGGCGCCACCAGCGATCCCGCCTGATGCACTTCGCCGCCCAGCAAATCGCGCAGCGCGTAATGCAGGATGTGGGTCGCCGAATGGTTGATCATCGACGCGTCGCGCCGCGCCCGATCGATCTTGAGCGTGACGCGCGCCCCGCGCGCAAAATCGCCCGGCGCGCCGCGCAGAATCCTGCCGATATGCAATATCAATCCGTCCTGCCGGCGCGAGTTGGTCACTTCGAACAACGCGCCCGACGCGGTCTCGATCACGCCGCGATCGCCGACCTGGCCGCCGCCTTCGGGATAAAAGGGCGTTTCTGAAGTGACTAACTCAACAAGCTCATCTGTGCCCTGCTCTGAACTGGTCCCTACGCCAACCACTGTGGAGCCGGCCGAGTCCTGTTCGTACCCTATGAACCGCGAACCCGCCCCAGTCTCCGCAGAAAAGCTCCTGTCGTAAGGGCGGGGATCGAGTCGGTCGGCCCTCCCGCGCGTGCGCTGCTCCTCCATCAGCCGCTCGAACCCGGCGACGTCGACTTCGAAGCCGTCATCGCGCAAGATGTCCTGCGTCAAATCAATCGGAAATCCGAACGTGTCGTGAAGCTTAAATGCGACCTCGCCAGGTAAAACCGCGCCGCGTCGGAAGACCTTACGCCATGAGTTTAGAAGATCGAGTCCACGATCGAGCGTCTCTCCGAAGCGTGTCGCTTCTTCTAATGTAACTGCCTTAATATCCGAAGATTGTTTGCTCAGTTCCGGGTACGCAACTCTCATTGCGCTGACGACACCACCAAATATCACGTCACGAGTACCGACGGTTTCAACTCCGCCAGCACATATTTCCGGCAAGAATGAAGGCTTAAGCCCGAGCTTATGTCCGTGAGCAACCGCGCGCCGTATTAGACGACGTAGAACGTATTGCCGGTCGTTGTTTCCAGGTCGCAGCCCATCTGCGATCAGGAAGGATATTGCCCGAGCGTGATCAGCGATCGCTCGATAGGAGACGTCCAGTTCTGTAGATTTACCGTAGTCCGGCCCATCAGTAAGACGCACCGCCTTGCCAATATCCGCGATAATGCGTTGAAAAAGATCGATGTCGTAGTTGCCCAGGTAGCGCCCCGCCTCGATACTCTGCAAGACCGCCGCCACCCGCTCCAGCCCGGTCCCGGTATCCACGTGCTGCTTGGGCAGCGGCGTCAGCTTGCCCGCCGCGTCGCGGTTGTACTGGATGAATACGAGATTGCCCAGTTCGATAAACCGCGCGCAGCCTTCGACGTTGACCGCGCAGCTCGCCCCGCGATGTGCATTCTGGTCGCACGCCTCGCCCGGCGAATCCGTCGGACGCGAGCCATCGGGCTCGCGATCGATATGGATCTCCGAGCACGGCCCGCATGGCCCGGTCTCGCCCATCTCCCAGAAATTATCTTTCTCGCCACAGCGTAGGATTCGTCCGGGCGGCAGGTTGGGGATCTTCTCCCACTCCGCATAAGCGTCGTCGTCGTCCTGGTAGACCGTCGCCCACAGCCGCGCGGCCGGAATCTCCCAGACCTTCGTCACCAGCTCCCAATGCCATCGGATCGCCTCGGCCTTGTAGTAATCGCCGAACGACCAGTTCCCCAGCATCTCGAAAAACGTATGGTGATAGCTGTCGCGCCCGACCGCCTCGAGGTCGTTATGCTTGCCCGAGATGCGCAGGCACTTCTGGCAATCGACCACTCGCACATCGGATGCGGTTCGCAAGCCCAAAAAGAAATCCTTGAACGGCACCATCCCGGCGTTGGTGAACAGCAGCGTCGGATCGCCTTTCGGAATCAGCGGCGCCGACGGGACAATCCGATGCCCGCGCTCGGCAAAGAAATCAAGAAACGATTTGCGAATTTCGTCCGTGGTCCAGCGCATAAGGCATCTATCTTAGCTCAGCTAACCCGCCGATGCAGTCCGCGCGAGGTTCATATTGCTCAGGGCGTTTTCAAGCGCGCCGCGATCGCCGCGCCGAACTGCTCAAAATGGCGAAGGTTCCAGGTGTACACCGTGTCGGCCGCGGCCTTGACCGCGCAGCGCGCGATTAGCGCGTCGTAAATCGTGCCACCCACGATACCCGTATCGGCCGCCGCCTTGATTGTCGCATGGTACTCGTCGCCGGTCAGTGCGACGAGCCTTAGCCGCTCGCGAATATTTTCCAGGAACAGCAGCACCTGCTCGCCGCTCAGGCGATGACGTCCGGGCAGCCGGGTCATCGTCGCGTAGACCTCGGCCAGGCTGTGCGCGGCACAGCAGTCGCGGCTGCGGTCGGCGCCGACAAAGACCTTCAGGCTACGCTCGTGATGCTCATGGTCTTCGAGAAAGACCGGGATCAGCACGGAGGTGTCGAAGAACGACCTCAACGCCGACTACCGGGATTATGCTCGTCGCGCTCGCGCCGGACCTGCTCGGCAGTCGCCTGCACGGTCGCCGCTGACAGCGGCTCGCCGCTGCGGAAAACCCACACCCCGCGCTTTTTTCTGAGCTGCGCGGTACCGCGAGAGGGCCGCAGCATAATCCGATCGCCGAAGCTCTCCAGCTCCAATTCATCGCCCGCCACCAGTTGCAGCTTGTCGCGCACCGGCTTGGGCAGCACGATTCGGCCCACCTTATCGATCGTTAATCTGGTAGCCATGATTCCCATTATCCATAGCTGTTTCCCAAACTCAATTGGTATCCCATCCAGTCGCAAGAGCTGTTTTCCGCCGTTACCGACCTACGTCCGAGGTTACATCTGGCCACGCGGGTTGGCCCGATCTTCGAGACCATCGGCGCAAGGATGAAATTTTTCGCCTTTCGCTTTTTCTACTTCAAGCGATGTTTCACGTGAAACAATTCTCCGTACGTTTGCGGTGAAATCCTGCACCCGCCCGCGCGCCGCCTGCGCTCCTGATGAGTCAAACGCGCCGCCCTGATAACCTGATCGGCGAGGCATTCGCGCGATGGCTGATCACGACCTGATTCTCGAACTCGCCCGCTTCATCGAACGCGTCTCGGCGATCGGCCGCACCGGCCTCGCCTTCAAGCCCGACGGCTACGACGCCGAGCGCTATGAAGATCTCCTGCGCGAGGCCGCCCGGATGCGCGCGGCGCTCGATCGCGACCCCGCGCTCGACGCGGCCGCATTGCTCCGCCGATGGCACGATGAGACCGGCCGCGGCTACGACGGCTACGTCACGGCGGGCGCCGGATGCGGCGCGATCGCGTTTAACGATCGCGGCGAGCTTCTGATGATCCAGCGGCCGACCGGCGCGTGGTGGTATCCGACCGGCTTCTGCGACGTTGGGGAATCGCCGGCCGAAAACGTCGCCCGCGAGGTCCGCGAGGAGACCGGCTTTATCGTCACGCCGACGCGGCTGATCGGGATCGTCGATTCGCTCAAGGTCGGCTCGCCGGCGCGCCACATCTACTCGATGCTCTTCCTGTGCCGCATCGACGGCGGCGCCATGCGCCTGCATCCGCTCGAGACGCTCGACGCCGGCTTTTTCGCGCTCGACCGCCTGCCCGCGCCGCTCCACGGACGCGACCGCAAATGGATCGCGCTCGCGCGCGAATTCCAGTTTGCCGGCCGGGTCGAGGCCTTTTTCGATCCGCTCTGAGAATTGATCGCGTCGTCAGACCCGCCGCGCGGCATGGTACGCAGGTTGGTTCAGAAGGCGGTCGCGTGCTCGGCCGTGCGCACCGCCAGCGCGAACATCGCAAGCGCGAAGGCGACGGCGATCGCGACCGCAAAGAGCGTCGCCGGGAGCGACGCCGCGCCTGCGGTCTGCCCGGTATAGAGGCTCGCGCGCAGCGCGCTCATTCCGTAGGTGAGCGGATTCAGGCGCATCGTCAATTGCATCGCGGCCGGCGCACCGGCGACCGGCCAGAACGCGCCCGAGAGCAGCCAGATCGGAATCAGGATCAGGTTCATGATCGCGTGGAAGCCCTGCGTCGATTCGATCTTCCATGCGATCAGCAACCCAATACAGGTCAGCGCGAACGCGATCACCGCCATCATCGAGGCGGCGAACAGCACCGCGCCGAGCGTCAGCCGGATTCCTGCCAGCGGCGCCAGCACCAGAAAAATACAGCTCGGCACCCACGCCAGCGTGGTCGCGCCCAGCGCCTGGCCGAGCACGATCGTGCGGCGCGAGATCGGCGCGACCAGCACGCTCTGCAGGAAGCCTTCGCGCCGATCCTCGACGGTCGAGATGGTCGCGAAGATCGCCGTGAAGAGCAGCACGAGCACGATGAACCCCGGATAGAGGTACTGGAAATAGTTCATCCCGGCGGGCATCCCGGCCGGCTTGAACGACGCCTTGAGTCCCGCGCCGAGCAGAATCCAGAAGACCAGCGGCTGCAGGAACGATCCGATCACGCGGCTGCGCTGCCGGCAAAAGCGCGTGATCTCGCGCAGCCACAAGGTCCCCGCCTGCAATCCGGTTTCGCTCATCGCCGGTTCCTGCTCACTCGGCCATCGGCGGACCGGCGTGAAACGCCGCGCCGGTCAGCTTGACGAAGACGTCCTCGAGGGTCGGCTTGCCGAAGGTCACGGTCTCGATCTCGGCGCCAAAGGCCTCGACCACGTCGCGCACGAATTCGTGTCCGCGCGGCCGCTCGATGCGGATCGTGCCGTCGACCATCATCGTCGCGACGCCCATCTGCGCGTTGATCCTTGCGCTCAGCGCGGCGGCCTCGCGCGCGACGATCACGACCACGTCACCGCCGACGCGCGCCTTCAATTCGCCGGGCGGCGCGATCGCCACCAGGCGCCCCTGATGGAGCACGCCGATCCGATCGCAGCGTTCGGCCTCCTCCATGTAATGCGTGGTCAGCACGATCGTCACGCCGCCGGCGTCGCGCAGGTGGGCGAGATAATTCAGGAACTCGCGCCGCGCCGCCGGATCGACGCCGGTGCTCGGCTCGTCGAGCACCAGCAGTTCGGGCTCGTGGAGCAGCGACTTGGCCAGCTCGACGCGCCGCTTCAGGCCGCCCGACAGTGTCTCCGCCAGGTCGCCCGCACGCGCGCTCAATCCGAGTTGATCGAGCATCGCGGCGATGCGCGCCTTGAGCCGCGCGCCGCTGATGCCGTAGAGGCGCCCGTGATGCGCGAGGTTCTCGGCAACGGTCAGCTTGCCGTCGACGCTTGGATGCTGAAAGACGACGCCGAGCTTGCGCCGCAGCGCGAGGGTGTCGTGGCGCAGATCGCATCCGAGGATGCGCACGTCGCCCGCCTGCAATGGCGCCAGGGTCGAGATCAGCTTGAACAGTGTGGTCTTGCCGCCGCCGTTGGGACCGAGCAGACCGAAAATCTCGCCGCGCGCGATGGTGAAACTCACATCGTCGAGCGCCGTGCGATCGCCGTAGCTGAAACTGACGTGGGCCGCTTCGGCCGCGGGTGTGGGCGACGCGGATTGTGAATCGGCCCGCGCGTCGATCGGCGCGGACAATTCGTCGGACGGCGTGGGCGAGGCTGAAACGGACATCAGGCTTCGATACGGAATCGCGATGCGGCAAGAACCGGCAAAAAGGATTCCGCCTGATTATTCGCCCTTCGCGCGCCGCTCGCAACGCCCCCGGCTGCGCTCACTTGCCGTCGCCGTCCTTCTTAACGAAGTTGAGCGACGCCGAATTCATGCAGTAGCGCAGTCCGGTCGGCCGCGGTCCGTCGTCGAAGACGTGGCCGAGATGCGCGCCGCAGCGGCTGCACGTCACTTCGGTGCGCAGCATGCCGTGAGTGCGGTCGGCGACCGTCTCGATTCGATCGGGAGCGAGCGCGGCGTAAAAGCTCGGCCATCCGCAGCCCGAGTCGTACTTGGTCTCGGAATTGAACAGCTCGTTGCCGCAGCATATGCAGAGATACGCGCCCTGATCGTGCAAATCCCAATATTGCCCGGTAAAGGCGCGCTCGGTGCCCTTGCGGCGCGCGACTTCAAATTGTTCGGGGGTCAGCAGCTTGCGCCATTCTTCATCGGTCTTCGTGATCTTCGCGGCCATCGTATGTCCTCCAAAATGCGATCGTCCAACTTGCGATCATCGGCGCACCGATCGTCAATTTCGCGATCGTCCAGTGCACAATCGTCAATGCCGCGATCGCGGCGTCTTACCGCTGATCCTAACCCGCTTGGCCGCCGGACCCAACCGTCCGCGCGACGGCGGATTGGCGACGACACTATGCTCGATGAGCGTGCGCGCGATGACAAGGCGCGCGAAATCCCCTAGGCTGGGCGCTGGCATCGCTGTCACGGAGGCGCGCCCCGATGTTCGAAGACGAATCAGTTGACGTAGCCTGCCCGCAATGCGGCCAGCGCAATTCGCTCCTCGTGCGGGCGCTCGAAGAGCAGGCCGAGATTCATTTTGTCTGCGTCAAATGCGGCGCGGGCGTGAAGCTCGAAGCCAACGAATTTCGCGCGCGGCTCGACGCGGTGCGCGCCGAACTGCACGACCTCGAGCGCGAGGCGGCGCGCGGCCCGGCCGCCAAATCCCGGCGACCACGCAAGGACGACTTCAATATCTGAGCGCACGGGCGCGATGCGGGGCCGCACGTGCGCGTCGCAGGGCGCCTGAATCGTCCGGCCGATTTAAGCGGTCTGTGCGATCAGCTCCTCGACGTCGCGCAATCGATCCTTGCCGAAGAAGATTTCGTCGCCAACGAAAAAGGTTGGCGCGCCAAACGTGCCGCGCTCGACCGAGCGCTGCGTGTTCTCAAGCAGGCGGTCCTTGATTGCCTGGACGCCGGCGAGTTCGAGGATCCGATCGGCCTCGAGGCCCGACTCGGTCAGCGCCGCGCGCAGCACCGCGGGGTCGTCGAGCTTTTTGGGATCGGCCCACATGTGGCGAAACATCTCGTCGACGTAGCGTGGAAAGCAACCGAACGACTGCGCGGCGATCGCCCCGCGCATCGGCACCAGCGTGTTGACCGGGAAATACGGATTCATCTGGTAGCGCGTAATCCCGTGGCGGCGGACGAAGCGCGCGGTCTCGAGGCGCTCGTACGCTGGCTTGTTCTTGATTCCGACCAGGCTCTCGGCCGGCGAGCGGTTATTGGTCAGTTTGAAGACGCCACCGAGCAGGATCGGCACGTACTCGAATTTCACGCCGGTGCGCGTTTCGATCGCGGGAATGACCAGGTGGCTCAGATAGGCGTTGGGGCTGCCGAGGTCGAAATGAAATTCCACTTTGGTCATCGGTTCACCATTTTTCCTGGGGCGGCCGGATCTCCTGCTCGAAAGTCCAGGCGTCGGCCGGTTGGTTGTAAAGCTGCCAGTAGGCCTCGGCGACGGAGGCCGGATTCATCAGGCGCGCGGGGTCGAGATTGGCGAGCGCGCCGGCGCCCTCGCGATCCCTGATGCGCTCGCGCACCCAGGCGGTGTTGACGCCCGCGTCGATAATCAGATGGGCGACGTGAATGTTGGCGGGGCCGAGTTCGCGGGCGGCGCTTTGGGCAACCGCGCGCAGGCCGAATTTCGCGCTGGCGAAGGCCGCGTAGCCGACGCCGCCGCGCATGCTGGCGGTGGCGCCGGTGAAGAAGATCGCGCCGCGCCGCCGCGGCAGCATCAGGCGCGCGGCCTCGCGGCCGGCGAGAAATCCGGCATAGCAGGCCATCTCCCAGACCTTGCGAAAGACCCGGTCGGTGGTCTCGACGAGCGGAAAATTGACGTTGGCGCCGACGTTGAAGATGCAGACCTCGAGCGGCGCCTGGGCGTCGGCGTCACGCAGGAAGGCGATTATCTCGTCTTCCTTGCGGGCGTCGAGCGAGCGCGCCACGAGACGTCCGCCGGCGGCCGCGACTTCGGCGACCAGTGGGGCGAGCTTTTCACCGTTGCGGCGCCCGGCGAAGACCTGGAAGCCTTCCGCCGCAAAGCGTTTGGCGATTGCGCCGCCGATATAATCGCCGGCTCCGATGACCGCCGCGGTGGCCTTGCGATGTTCCACTGTAGTTACTCCGTGCGCGCCGCGGGGCGTGTTTCGCGATACGCAATCCCGATGATCCAACATCCATGCAAAGCGCCATGCGCAGATCCGTGCGACGCTTCAGGCTGGCGACGACGAGCGCGCTGAGCGGCGCGTCGCGGAGCGCCCCAGTATGCGCCGGGCCGTGGCGCTGAGAATGCGATCGGACAGCGCCGGGTCGCTGACCGCACGGGCCAAAATCACCGCACCGGCCATCCCGGCGAAGGCCGCGATCGCGGCGTCGTAGCGGTCGGCGGCCGACGCCGCGGGCATCAGCCCGGCGAGGGATTCGAGGCCGTCCTTCAAGCCCTCGGTAAAGGCCTGGCGCAGCGCGGCGCCGTGGCGCGCGATGTCGGCGCCGAGTGTCGCCACGACGCATCCGTCGCCGGGTGAATCGCGATGGGCCCGCGACAGGTAGCCGTCGACGATCGCCGGGAGCGTGCGCTTGCCCGGATGTTTTTCGGCCGCGCGTTGCCATTTGCGGCGCGAGCGCGCGAAGGCGAAACGGATCGCCTCAACGGCGATCGCGTCCTTGGAGCCGAACTGGCTGTAGAGGCCGCCGTGCGTGAGGCCGGCCTGCTCGGTGATCGCGTCGACGCCGGTTGCGCCGATGCCCTGCTCGCGGAACAGGCGCGCGGCCGAGAGCAGAATTTTTTCACGATTTTGTGCGGCCTGTGCTTTTGAAACCCGCATCGGACTCCCCGGCCCGCCGGGCCGCTCTTGACAAGATTGATTACGAGCGCCATTAATATATCAAACATGGAGCGCGTCATCAATAGCCTGGAAACAGCTTTCACCCGGATGAACCCCGGGATGGCGCCCACCTCCAACGCGAAGGAAGCCGGAATCCGGACAGGAACCATCATGAATGAAACCAGCGCGAGTTCGGCGCAGAAGGTCTGCGCGGTGATCGGTGTCGGCGAAGGGCTGGGGCTGGCGCTCGCGCGCCGTTTCGCCGCCGGGTACAAGGTCGCGCTGGTGGCGCGCAGCGCGGGTGTGATCGAGCCGGCGGCCGGCGAGATCCGGGCGGCCGGCGGAGTCGCCTTGCCGATCCAGTGCGACGCCACGGTCGAGGCGGCGGTGGCCGCGGCGCACGAGCGGATCGTCGGCGAGCTGGGACCGGTCGAAGTGCTGATCTACAACGGCGGACGGCGCCCGATGGATCGCCTGATGGAGACCACGGCGAAGGTTTTTGAAGAGACCTGGCGGCTGCATACCTTCGGCGCGTTTCTGTGGGCCAAGCAGGTGGTGCCCGCGATGATCGCGCAACATGGCGGGGCGATTCTGATCACCGGGGCGACGGCAGGAATCCGGCCGTGGCCGAATTCGGCGGCGTTTGCGCCGGCCAAGTTCGCGGTGCGCGGCCTGGCGCAGGTGATGTCGCGCGACCTGCATCCGCAGGGGATCCACGTGGCCTACGTCAACGTCGACGGCGGTATCGACATGCCAATGCTGCGGAAGTTTCGTCCGGAAGCGAAGACCGAGAACCTGATCAAGCCGTCGGCGATCGCCGACGCGTTCTGGTACCTGGCGCATCAGGATCAGAGCGCGTGGAGCCACGAGCTCGACGTCCGGCCGTTCAACGAAAAGTTCTAGGACGGGCCTAAGTAGTTATCGCGATGGCGAACGATTTGACCTTGGAGCGGCTCAGTGCGGCCGACGTCCTGCTGACGACCTGTCTGGACTGGGCGGTCGCGATCGAAATTCCGCTGTCGGCGGCGCTGACCGACTATCGCCATTCGGTCGTGTGGCGGCCCGCCTACCGGGCGGCATGGCAACGTAATTTCGCCGGACGGCCGACGGCGTCGCCGAGGACAGCAACATGACTGGACCGATGGAAGGCGTGCGCGTGCTGGACCTGACGACGATGGTCGCCGGTCCGGTGGCGGCGATGATGCTGGGCGATCAGGGCGCCGACGTAATCAAGATCGAGCCGCCGGGCGGCGATCTGATGCGCGGGCTGAACTACGGACGCCGCGGCATGTCGGGGACGTTCCTGGCCTGCAACCGCAACAAGCGATCGCTCGCGGTCGATGTCAAAACCGGCGAGGGTCTCGAGATCTTACGCAAGCTAATTGCGACGGCCGACGTGCTCGTGCATAACTTCCGGCCCGGCGCGGCCGCGCGCATCGGACTGGGCGAAGCGGCGGTGCGCGCCATCCGCCACGATATCATCTACGTGTCGATCAGCGGCTTTGGCGAGAGCGGACCGTACGCAAGTCAGCGCGCTTACGATCCGGTGATCCAGGCGCTGTGCGGACTGGCCGATATCCAGCGCGAGCGCGACACCGGACGTCCGCGGATGGTGCGGACGATTATCGCCGACAACACGACGGCGCTGATGGCGGCGCAGGCAATCACGGCAGCGTTGTTCGCGCGCGAACGATCGGGCGAAGGACAGCACGTGCGTCTCGCGATGCTCGACGCGATGATCGCATACCTGTGGCCGGAGGCGATGCCGAGCCTGACCTTCGTCGGCGAAGAACGCGATCCGGCGGCCGGCGAGATCCGGGCGGCCGGCGGAGTCGCCTTGCCGATCCGCCAGGTCTCTTCAAAAACCTTCGCCGTGGTCTCCATCAGGCGTGACCGCCGCGGCGCTGTCCGACGACGAATGGGCGGGACTGTGCCGGGCGCTCGAGCGGGCCGATCTGATCGACGACGCGCGCTTCAAGACCGCGGGCGACCGGACGATCAATGCGGTGGCGCGGCGCGAGACGGTGGCTGCCGAGCTCGAGAAATGGCGCGCGGCGGAGATCCTGCCGCGGCTGCTGGCCAACGACGTGCCGTCGGCGCCGGTGCTGAGCCGATTCGAGATCCTGCAGGATCCGCAAGTGCGCGAAAATCACATCCTGGAAGAGTTCGAGACGGGCGGCGGCGCGCTTCGATCGCACGCCCGCGGAAATCCGCCGCCTGGCGCCGGCGCTCGGCGCCGACAGCGCGGGCATCCTCGAAGAGTTGGGTTACGGCGCGAATGACCTCGCGCGCCTGGAGCGCTATCGCGTGGTGTATCGTCAGGCGGGCGCCGCGCCGACTGAGTAATCAAGGCGCGATCCGCGCGGAGCGCCGCAAAGGAGTAAAGAGTGACTAATCCGAAACCAGTCGCAATCGTGACCGGTGTGGGTCCGGGCACGGGCGCGGCGGTGGTGCGGCGCTTTGCGCAGGGCGGATACGCCGTCGCGATGCTGGCGCGCAAGCGCGAGCGGCTGGCGCGGCTCGAACAGGAAATCGCCGGCGCGCATGCATATCCGTGCGACGTCACCGACGAGGCGCAGATCGACTCGGCGCTCGCGGCAGTCCGGGCGGACCTCGGCACGCCGAACGTGCTGATCCATAACGCGGTCGGCGGCGCGTTCGGCAACTTTCTCGAGATCAAGCCCGAAGTGCTGAACCAGAATTTCCAGGTCAACACGATGGCGCTGCTGTATCTCGCGCGGCGGCTCGCGCCGGCGATGATGGCCGCGGGCCACGGCGCGATAATCGCCAGCGGCAATACGTCGGCGCTGCGCGGCAAGCCGGGCTTTGCGGGTTTCGCGCCGACCAAGGCGGCGCAGCGCATCCTGGCGGAATCGATCGCGCGCGAGATCGGACCGAAGGGCGTGCACGTCGCGTACGTGCTGATCGACGCGGTGATCGACCTGGGATGGACGCGCAAGCGCTGGCCGGACGCGCCCGCCGATTTCTTCATCACGCCCGCGGCGATCGCTGAAGAGATCTGGCACGTGACGCATCAGGAGCGCTGTGCGTGGTCGTTCAACGTCGAGGTTCGTCCATTTCGTGAAGTGTGGTGACAAGGCGCGGAGTGCCGGAGTCGCGGTCACTTCAGCGGTGAAATCGTGGGTAAGTGCGCGGTGCAGTTGGGATCGCCTGGCGCCCGGCAAATACACGGCTTGGCGCGATTCCGCACAGCAACGAAGCGGTCGTGAATCGCGCGACCCACCTTGAAGTTCGAGGGTGAGCCAGCCGCCAGGGAAGCTCTGCACCAGGCTCTGCGGTCACCCTGAGCGAAGCGCATGGGTCCCGGATCCGGGATTCTTCGCTGCGTTCAGAATGACAACCTAAACTTGTGCAGAGGTTCACTAGGGAAGCTCTGCACAAGTGTTTCGGTTCGGGTATAAATAGTTAGTTGGGTC
>JADMIL010000062.1 GCA_015478645.1 Candidatus Binataceae bacterium | reverse complement strand
ATCCGGGACCCATGCGCTTCGCTCAGGGTGACAGCAGAGCCTTGTGCAGAGGTTCTCTATCGGCGATTGGTGCGGCGGCGTCGCAGGCGCCGCTCGCCGCCGTGCTGGCCCGGTCCGACGGCGCGCCTTTGTGGAAGCGCATGATCAATTCGCTGCGCGCGATATAGGCCGTCGCCTCATGCACGAAGCCCTGGTCGGTCAGGATCCGCGTCAGGCTCGCGCAGGTATAATGCGTGATGTGCTCGTCGCGGTAGCCGCCCGGCGCAAAAAAGCCGTAGAGCGGCTCGATAATGCGCCAGCCGATTTTAGCGTAATCGGGCGTGCCGATAATCAGCATGCCGCCCGGCGCGAGCACCCGGTCGAGTTCGCTGAACAGGGCCGCCGCGTAGGGAATATGCTCGATCACCTGCGAGCTGATCACGCAATCGAACGATCCGTCACGAAACGGCAGCGCGAAGGCCGATCCGCGCAGCACCGGAATCCCGAAGCGCCGCAGATAGCGGACCTTGCCCATGCTGTAGTCCATCCCGATCGCGTAGTTGAGGCTCTGGATTATCATGCTCGAGCCGCAGCCCGCGTCGAGCACCCGCTCGGCGCCACGCGCCCACAGCGTGGTGATGCGATGGCGCTTGCGCTGCCAGAAGCGCTGGATCGGAATGGGGCTGTAAAAGGCGCGTGCGTCGTAGTCGGCCGAGGCGATCGAGTTGCGCAATTTCCACAGGCGCATCGCCGCCCGCGTGAGGTCCATCCCGAAGCGCAGCAGGCGCGCATGCGATCGGCCGGCTTCGCGCGGAAAGTAGGTGAACGGCACCTCGTACACGCTGTAGCCCTGCGCGTAGGCCTTGACCAGCACCTCCTCGAGCACCTCGAAGTTGCGGCTTTCGATCTCAAGACCGGCCAGCGCCTCGCGCCGGTAGAGCCGAAAACCGCTCGACATGTCGCGCACCGGCATCGAGAGCACCCGGCGCATCGCGAAGTTCAGCAGGCGGCTTAGCCAGTCGCGCACGAAATCCGCATAGGTGACTCCGCCGTGGGTATAGCGCGAGGCGATTACAATGTCCGCGCGATGGCGCGCGCGCCACATCTTGGCGACGAAGGCCGGCTCGTGCGACATGTCGGCGTCGAGCGTAAGGATAAAGTCACCGCGCGCTTCGGCAAATCCGGTCTCGAGCGCTCCCGCGTAGCCGCGCCGCCGCTCGGGGATCACGCGCGCGCCCAGCTCCTCGGCGATGGCGCGCGTATCGTCGGTCGAGCCGCCATCGATCACCAGGATTTCACAGGCGAGCCGCTCGCGCCGCATCAGCGCGCCCAGGCGCGGAATCAGCACGCGCAGATTGTCGCTCTCGTTGAGGACCGGAAGAATGATCGAAATGTCCATTGCCGTTGCCGAACTTTTATTTGGAATCGGCGGCAAAAGGAACCGGCCCTCCGCGCGCGCGGGCCAATTCCGATCGCGCGGGCGCCGGCAATTCCGATCGCGATGCGGCGCGGCGCTTGCCGCGTTGCGCTGTGCGCCGTAGTCTCGACGGGTGGGGCAATGCTGCGGAGCGGGGTGGCCGGCGATGAAATCTCTCAGTAGCGGGTTTGGCTGGATGATCGCGGCGATCGCGATCGTTGGCGTGCTCTCCGCCGCAGGTGTCGCACGCGCCGCCCATCATGCCAGATCGGCGGCCAATGAAGAGGGCGGTACGCATTCGCGCGGTCGCGGACGCGCCGCTCCGCCACCCGCCGTGCCGCTCGATCAGATCCGCGTTTTCGGCGATCGTCCCGCACCCTTCGCGCTCGACGCGCATGCCGCGATGCTGATCGATGCGCGCAGCGGCGACCTGCTGTACGCTTACAACGAGCACGAGCGGATGCAGCCGGCGAGCCTCGCCAAGATGATGACCTTTTACCTGACGCTCCAGGCGCTCAGCCAAAAGCGCGTCACGCTCGACACGCCGGTGCCGATCAGCGAGGCGGCCTGGCGGCTCTCGCTCAACAATTCGGTCTCGCGGATGTTTTTGCAGGTCGGCCAGCGCGTGCCGCTCAAGGATCTGCTCTACGGCCTGATGGTCTCGTCGGGCAACGACGCGGCCGTCGCGCTGTCCGAGTACCTCGCCGGCAGCCAGGACGCCTTCGCCGAGCAGATGAACGATCAGGCCGCCAAGCTCGGCCTCAGCGAGACCCATTTCGCCAATCCCGACGGCCTGCCGGTCGACGGCGAATACACCACCGCCGCCGACATGGTGAAGCTCGGCCGCGCGCTGATCGTGAATTTCCCGATGGCGCTAGATTACACCTCGACCAAGGAATTCACCTTCGACAAAATCACCCAGCGCAACTTCAATACGCTGCTGTTCTATGACGCGCGGGTCGACGGGATCAAAACCGGCCACGTCCAGGAGGCCGGCTATCATTTGGTCGCCTCGGCGCGCACCCCCGACATGCAATTGATCTCGGCCGTGATGGGCACGCCGAGCATGGAGAAGCGGCGGGTCGAGACCGACAAGCTGCTCGACTGGGCCTTTCGCACCTTCACCACCGTGAGCCCCGATTGGCATCGCGCGGCGCCCGCCGACCTGCGCGTCTACCAGGGCGACGTCGATCGCGTGCCGATCGCGCCGGCCGGCGGCACGCCCTATTTCACCGTCTCGCGCGGCGACGAGACCAGGGTCACGCTGGCCGCGACCTTCCCGCCCCGGCCGCTGGTCGCACCGCTTGCGCAGGGCACCCCGGTCGGCGAACTGGCGATCACGATCGCCGGCAAGCCGGTCTCGTCGGTGCCGCTGATTACACAGACCGCGGTCGGCGAAGGCGGTATCGTCCATCGGATGGCCGACGCGGTCCGCCTGCGGCTTTGACGCGGTTCGCCTGCGGCATTAAGAGACTCGGCTGAAACATTTGCTGCGAACCGCGCTCGCCCGGCGGTGAAATACGACGGCCGCAGTAGCACTCGGATGAGCGCCACCGCGGCCGTTTCGCATGAATGTTACGTGCGCGAACCGCTTAGGCGGTGCGCTCGTTGACAAACTTGCCGATCACTTCGACCGCCTGCTGGCCCTCGGGCAGAAATGCCGCAAAGAGCTGCCACACGTGGATCATCTCGGGCCACACTTCGAACTTGGCCTGCACGTCGGCGGCCTTCGCGTTGGCGGCCAGCCGGTTCGAATCATCGAGCAGCGTCTCGGCTTCGCCCACCTGGATCAGCAGCGGCGGCAGACCCTTCAAGTCCGCATAGAGCGGCGCGGCGAGCGGTGTGCGCGGATTTTGCCCGGCGAGATAGGCAGCCGCCATCCCGAGCAGCCCCTCGCGCTGCACCACCGGATCGACCGCCGCCTTGCTCTTCATCGTCCCGCCGATCCCTTCGAGGTCGATCCATGGTGACAGGCATACGCCCGCCCCGGGCATCGGCAGGTTGGCCTCGCGAATCGCCACGAGCGTCGCGACCGTCAATCCGCCGCCGGCCGAATCGCCCGCGACCGCGACCCGGTTGGGCCTAAGCCCCTGCGCGATCATCCAGCGGTAGGCCGCCACCGAATCGTCCACCGCCGCCGGAAACGGATGCTCCGGGGCCAGGCGATAGTTGATCCCGAGCACGCGCGCGCCCGAGGCGCGCGAGATGCGGCCCATCAGGTCGCGATGCGTATTGATCGATCCGATGACGTAGCCGCCGCCATGCAGGTAGAGCACGGCGCGATCGGCGCTGGCGTTGGGCGCCGCGATCCATTCGGCCTCGACCCCGCCGGCGCTGACCTTTTCGCACTTGATATCCGCGGCGAGCGGCGTGCCGGCCGCCATCTGCTCGAACACCACGCGCAATTGCTGCGGCGTGGTCGCCCCACTTTCCAGCACTGCCTTCATCGCATCTTTCGCCATCTGAAGCTCGGGACTAGCCATCGCGTAATCTCCTTGGTTGGGTAAATCGGAGGCGACCGGCGCGCCGCCCGATTGGTCCCGCGACATTAGCGCAGGCCGCGGCGGTGCGACAAACCCGCGCCCTCAATCGTTGCGCAGCAGGCCGGCCAGCCCGGCGAAGAGCAGCGGCGTGATCGTCCAGCCGGCCAGGATATGCAGCCAGAGGTACCAGCGCAGCATCCGCGCCGGCAGCGTCTCGCGTCCGGTCTCGGCCGCGCACGCCGCGTCACCCTGGCTCGGGCGATGGCGCGGGTTGGGCCGCCAATAGGTGCCCTGATGCAGGTCGACCACCGGCAGGAAATTCTCCAGCGAATAGATGAAGCTGCTGAAGGGCGGATAGTGCGCCGGCGGCGCGCCGCTGCGGCAAAAGGCCTCGTAAGCGCTCGCTTCGGTCGGGGTGATCAGCCGCGCCTGGTAGCCACGGCGAAACAGCATCGCGCCCACCGCGACGAAGCCCACCACCCACCACAGCGCGCGCAGCGGACGGTAGCCGTAGCCGATCGTCGCGCGCATCGCCAGGCGCCAGATGCGCTCCGGCAATGGCAGGCCGCCATACTCGGTAAGCGCCGTCTCCTTGGCGACCTCGACTCGCGTAGCACCCTCTTCGGCGCCGTTCGCGCGCAGCACGGTCGCCAGTTGCCGATAGGGCTGCGGCTGCGCCAGCATCGCCTGGGGCTGCCGATCGAGCCACTCGAGCCGCTGGTCGGCGTCGCCCGGCCCGCCACTGAAATCGCCGTAGACAAATCCGGTGATCAACAGATTGCCCGCCGCCGGCCAACTCGCCGCGTCGTCCCATAGCGAGCCCACCTGCGTGCCGCTCAGATCAAGCTGGGTGCGCGGCGTGATTCCGATCTTGACCCAGTAGAGCGCCCCGCGGATAGTCGCGCGCTCGGCGTTAAGCCCATTGTCGCCCGTGCCGGTAAAGCGCGCGTCGTTGAAGCTCAGCGCCTGCCCGACCCGCGCCAGACGGAAGTCGAGCATACCGCCGGTCTCGAAGCCGTTATGAAAAAGTGCGTCGCCGCGAATCGTCGCCTCGACCAGCGACAGGGGCTGATCGCCGATCAGATGGCCCCCCGTGCAATCGAGACTGCCCTGGAGGTCCGCGCGGTAGAAATTTACGTCGTCGTAGCGCCCCAGGCGCAAGACCACGTCGCCGGCAATCACCGCCTGCTCGGCGTCGATCGTGCCGGTCCAACTGCGGCGCAAATCCAGGTCGGCGAGGTGCGCGTACGAAAGATCGATCCCGGCGGGGATCGCGGAGTTGAGGATCGTCAGCGGCGGCGTGACCACCTGATAGGAGAGGTCGAACATCCCGGTAATCCGCGCGCCGGCGATCCCGACGCCGCTCGGATGCACCAGCTTGGCCGCCACCGGATCGGTCAGCAGCCAAGCCAGCACGGCGGCGCGAATCGTGCGGTCGGCGCCCCATGACGAGGCCTTCGCCAGATTATTCGACGGGTCGTCGGGATCGGAGCTGGGACCAGTCCAGTGCAATTCGCGATAGGGCGCGTTGCGCACCAGCTTCAACTCGGCCGGAGCCAGATCGCCAAAGGCCGCGCGCGCCATCCGCTCGAGCGTGTCGGACGCCGCCGCCTGCCGCGACTGCTCGAGTATCGCGCGCGGCGCGGCGCTCGCCCGCGCGGCCGGCACCGCGAAGATCGCCAACGCGATCATGATCGCCGACAGTGCCGCGGCGATCACCGGCTCGGGGCGCACGGTCACCGCCGCCGCTCGCGCAATCGACGTCATAAGCCTTGCGCCGACCGCGCGTCAGCCGCGGGCGTCAACGACTTAGCGAAACTCCGGCAGGACTTCTTCGGTCACCAGCTTCATGTTCTGATCGATATCCTCGCTCCGGCAGGCCCAGCTAATCAGCACGGTGCCGGCCCCCGCATCGATATATTCCTTGAGCCGCTTGCGGCAATCTTCGGGATTGCCATAGAGCGTGTAGCGCCCGGCAATCTTCGAGAAATCCTGCGCGTAGGTGCCGCCCAGAGCCTTGGCCGCCTGCTCGCGGGCGAAATCGCGATCGTTGTAGACCGACGCGAAGATGAACAGCCCCGGCCGGAACTTGCTCATGTCGCGCCCGGCTTGCGCGCCGAACTGCTTAATTTTGGTGATACTCTCGTGCAACATCTCGGGTGTGTACATGTACGGAATCCAGCCGTCGGCGTAGGTCGCCGCGCGCTTCATCGCGGGCTCCTTGCGTCCCGCCACCCAGATCGGCGGATGCGGCTTCTGGGTCGGCGACGGGCTCACCGTCACGCCCGAGAATTTCGTGTAGCGCCCCTCGAAGGTCACGTTCTTCTCGGTCCACAGCCGCTTGATCACTTCGAGCGCTTCGTTGGTCCGCGAGCCGCGCTGATTGACCGGCACGCCACAGGCCTCGAACTCCTTGGGGAACTCGCCGCCGATTCCAATCCCCATGTGGTAGCGGCCGCCCGACGCCACGTCGAGCACCGAGGCCAGCTTGGCCACGACCATCGGCGGATACAGCGGCAGCAGCACAACCGTGCTCATCAGCTTGATTTTCGTGGTTGCGCCGGCGGCGACCGACAGGGCGATCAACGAATTGGCGACCGGCCCATGGAACATCATGTGCTCGCCGCTGACCAGGTAATCGTAACCTAACGCCTCCGCGCGCCGCGCGAAGTCGGGAATTCCCTTGGGCGACGGGATTGCGACGCCGAACTCTACTGCTGCCACTGGCGATTCCTCCAATTATCGATCGAATACCGCGCGACCGGCGCTTATGCCCGGCGGCGCACGTCAATTTCCCTTGCCGTTTAGCATAATCCCGGTGCAATCTGTAACCCGCGCCGCGCCCGCCCGAGGCGCGCGCAGCTAACCGCGATTCGCCGAAGGAGACGCCTATGCCAAATCAATCCAGCCGCTTCGTTCCACCCACGGCCGCGACGGTCGCCGCCGGATGGACGCTGCGTGCCGTCACCCCGCCGAGCATCCTGTTCGGCGCCAACGGGATGCGCGTCGGGCCCGACGGCCGGCTCTACGTCGCGCAGGCCTTTGGCAGCCAGGTCAGCGCGATCGACGTGACCAGCGGCGCGGTCTCGACCATCAGCCCGATTGGCGGTCCGATCGTCGCCCCCGACGATCTCGCCTTCGACTCGCACGGCACGCTCTACATCACGGAAGTGATGAGCGAACGGGTCTGCGCGCGATCGCCCAACGGCGACCTGCGCATCATCGCCGACAAGGTTCCCGCCGCCAACGGCATCACGGCGTGGCGCGATCGGCTGTTCATGGACGAATGCCGCCATGACGGCCGGCTCTTCGAGCTCTTCGCCGACGGGCGCGCACCGCGCCAGATCGCGGCCAATCTGCCGCTGCCCAACGCCCTCTCGGTCGGTCCCGACGGCAAGATCTATTTCCCCGCGATCGGCGCCAACGAGATCTGGCGGGTCGCGCTCGAAGGCGGCAAGCCCGAGGTGTTCACCACTGACGTCGCCGTGCCGACCGCGGTCAAATTCGACAGCAAGGGCTTTCTGCTCTCGACCCAGGGCCGCAGCGGCGAGATCTTGCGCTTCGACATCCAGAGTGGCGAGCGGCGCGTGGTCACCACGATGCGCCCCGGCATCGACAACTTCGCGCTGACCGACACCGATCGCCTGTTCGTCTCGCATTTCGTCGATGGCGGCGTGGCGGAAATCATGTCCGACGGCACCGAGCGCCGCCTGGTCGCGCCGGGATTTTGCGGCCCGATGGGTATCGCGATCGCCGACGACGGAACGATCTATGCCGCCGACGGCATCAGCATGGCGGCGGTCGCGCGCGACGGCGCGAGCCATCGCGTCGGCCTGCTCTTCGACGGCCATTTCCCCGGCTTCGTGCGCGGCGTCACCAGGGGCGTAAACGGCACGCTCATCGCCACGACTTCCGGCGGCGATGTCACGGTCTATCATCCGGTCACCCACGAAATGGAGGTGCTCGCGACCGGCTTACACGAACTCTTCGACGTCACGATCGGCGCCGGCGGCGCGGTCCTGGTGGCCGAGGGCGGCGAGGGGCGCGTGCTCGAGATCGCTGGCGGTGCGCTCAAGGAAAAGGCCCGCGGCCTGTCCCATCCAACCGGCATCGCGGCCGCCGCCAATGGCGCCTGCTTCGTCGCGGAGAGCGGCAAGGGGCGTGTCGCCCAGATCGACGGCGGCACCGCGACCGCGATTATCGAGGGCCTCAAGGAACCACAGGGCCTCGCGATCGACGGCGACAATCTCTACGTGGTCGACGCCGGCGCACATGAACTCATCTCCTATTCGCTCAAGACCCGCCGGCGCGAGACCATCGCCACGAAGCTGCCGGTCGGCGCCGCGCCGGGCGTGATACCGAAATTACTGATGGGCATTCCGGGGCTGTTGCCCGGACCGCTGCATCCGTTCGCCGGCGTCACCGTCGGCAACGATGGAACGGTCTACGTCGCCGCCGATGGCGACGGCAGCGTGATCGCGATCAGCCGCGCCTGACCCCCGATCACCGCGGCGGTATGGGTTGCGCTCCCGCGCCGCCTATACCGCCGCACGACGATCGCGATTACGAACTCGCGCCCGCGCGCGGCGCGGCTTTACAGCGCATCGCGCGGCCCGCTAGATCTCGTCGCGGCGCGGGTTTAACCCACGCAAGGAGCCTTACGGCAATGGCGGAAAATTTTGTCCTGGTACATGGCGCATGGCATGGCGCATGGTGTTGGGCCGGCGTGATCCGTCAGCTCGAACTGGCCGGACATCACGCGCTCGCGGTCGACCTGCCCGCGCATGGCACGAACCACCTCGACCCGGCCAAGGCGACCCGCGCGCTTTACGTCGAGAGCGTCGTGCGCGCGATCGAGGATCGCAATCTCAAAGAGGTCGTGCTGGTCGGCCACAGCCTCGGCGGCATGACCATCGCCGGCGTCGCCCAGCGCATTCCGCAACGGCTCAAGCGCGTGATCTTCGCGACGGCCCTGGTGATTGCCGACGATTCGAGTCCGTTTGTCGATATGGGTCCGCTGATGCCACCCGAGATGGCCGCGCATATGCACGGCCTGGCCGAAGGCGCGTCCGCCTTCACGCTCTCGGCCGAGCGCTTTCGCAGCCACTTTATTCAGGACGGCTCGCGCGACCTGCAGGATTACGTGCTCTCGGCGCTGGTCCCCGAACCGACCGCGCCGGCCAACGAGCGCGCCTCGCTCGCCGAATTTTACAAGTCGCACGTGCCGGCCAGCTACGTCTTCTGCGAGGACGACATCATTTTCGACGACCCGAAGAAATGGCAGAGCTTCGCGAGCAAGCTGCGTAATCCGACCGTAAGCTCGATCAAGTGCGGCCACGAGCTGATGTTTACCCAGCCGGTCGCGACGGCGAAGGCGCTCGCCGATCTGGCGGGCGGCTGACCGGCCTGGCGCGGCCGATCGCCGCGACGACGGTGCTTCGGCTGCGGACCGCGCGATGCTAGATTAGGCGGCGCGTGCAGCCCCTGCTCGAAGTCAAAGATTTGCGGACGTCGTTCTTTACCCCGCGTGGCGAACTCCGCGCCGTGGACGGGGTGAGTTTCTCCGTTGCGCCGGGCAAGCTCACTGGGCTGGTCGGCGAATCGGGCTCGGGCAAGACCGTCAGCGTGCTCTCGATCATGCGCTTGCTGCCCGAGCGCGCGCGCGTGGTCGGCGGCTCGATCACCTTCGACGGTACCGACCTGCTCGCGCTCGGCGAACCCGCGATGCGTGCGATTCGCGGCGCGCGCATCGCGATGATCTTCCAGGAGCCGATGACCTCGCTCAACCCGGTCTTCACCATCGGCAGCCAGGTCGGCGAGGCGATTCGCCTGCATCAGCGCACCTCGCGGTCCGAGACCCGCAACCGCACCGTCGAGGCGCTGCGCATGGTCGGCATCGCCGACGCCGAACGCCGCATCCGCGACTACCCCCATCAGCTTTCCGGCGGGATGCGCCAGCGGGTGATGATCGCGATGGCGCTCGCCTGCAATCCGCGCCTGCTGATCGCCGACGAACCGACCACCGCGCTCGACGTGACGATCCAGGCGCAGATTCTCGACCTCATCCGCGAACTCCAGGCGCGCCTCGGCCTCGGCGTGATTCTGGTCACCCACGACCTCGGCATCGTCGCCCAATACGCCGACGACGTGACGATCCTTTACGCCGCGCGCGTGATGGAGCAGGCCGCGACCGCCGAACTGTTTCGCAATCCGCTGAGTCCCTACACCAAGGGGCTGCTCTCCTCGATCCCCGGCATCGAGGGCGCGCGCTCGCGCCGCCTGCAAGCGATCCCCGGCTTCATCCCGGGGCCGCTCGATCCGCCCAGCGGATGCCGTTTTCATCCGCGATGCCCGATTGCGATCGACGATTGCGCGCGCGCCCAACCGGCCCTCGAACGCAAGGCTCCCGATCATTATGCCGCCTGCATCCGCGTCTGATCCGGCGGTCGCACCGCCCGCCGCCGCCACAACGCCCGGCGGCGCGCTCGTGCGATGCGTCAATTTGCGCAAGGAGTTCCCGGCCGGCTCCGAGGATCTGCTCGGCCGCAAGCGCCTTGCACTCAAGGCGGTCGACGGCATCAACCTCGCTATCGCGCCGGGCGAAACGGTCGGCCTGGTCGGCGAATCCGGCTCGGGCAAATCGACCCTCGGCCGCCTGATCCTCAAGCTGCTCGAACCGACCACCGGCCAGGTGATCTTCGACGGCCGCGACCTGGCCGCGCTAAGCCGCTCCGAATTGCGCAGCCTGCGCCGCTCGATGCAACTGGTCTTTCAGGATCCCTACTCGTCGCTTAATCCGCGGATGCGCGTGCGGGCGATCGTCGGCGAGGGCCTCGAGATTCATCACCTGGCCCGCGGCCGCGAAAAAGAAGACCGCATCACGCGCCTGCTCGCCCGGGTCGGGATGGGTCCCGAGGCGCTCGACCGCTACCCGCACGAATTCTCCGGCGGGCAGCGCCAGCGTATCGGCATCGCGCGCGCACTCGCCGTCGAGCCGCGCTTCCTGGTGCTCGACGAGCCGGTCTCGGCGCTCGACGTATCGATCCAGGCGCAGATCATCAACCTGCTCCAGGACCTGCAGGACGACCTGCACCTGACCTATCTCTTCATCGCGCACGATCTGCGGGTGGTTGAGCACATCAGCCGCCGTGTCGCGATCATGTATCTCGGCAAAATCGTCGAGCTGGCCGACCGTGACGAGATCTACGCCGCGCCGCACCACCCCTATACCCGCGCCCTGCTCTCCGCGATCCCCACGGTCGACGCCGCCGCCCGTCCCGAGCGCATCAAGCTGCCCGGCGAGGTGCCGAGCCCGCTCAATCCGCCCAGCGGATGCGCCTTCCATCCACGATGCCCTTATGCGAAAGATATCTGCACCACGGCCGAGCCGCCGCTGATCAGCGGACGGAGCGGCCACGCGGTCGCCTGCCATGTATTTCCCGCGCCGTGACTGAGGCGCCGATTGTTGCGATGAGACCGACCGACCGACCGCAATCTCCGGCTGCGAAAAATCCCGCGGTCACGCCGTCGGCCGCTGCCGCCGAGGCTTTTCGCCCGCCCGCCGCGTCGCTTCCCTATGCGCCCGGCGCCGCCTGGATCGAGGAGCGCACACGCATCGCGGTCAGCCGCAACATCAATGTTTCGGGCAAGCTGGTCTTTCAGGAGCCGGTGCGGATCGAGGGCAACTTCCGCGGCGAAGTCAGCTCGACTGACCTGGTGGTGATTAGCGAGGAGGGCGCGGTCAACGGTCGCATCCGCACCCCGCGCATCCTGATTCTGGGTGAGCTGCAAGGCGACGTAATCGGCGCCAAATCGGTCGTGCTCGGCGCACGCTCGCGGGTCCAGGGAAGGATCGAGGCCGAGACCCTCACGGTATGCGAAGGGGCGCGGATCGAGGGCGATCTGATCGTCGGCATGCCTGCGCGTTCGAAGTGAAGCGCGCGACGCTTCGTGCGGCCAGCCGGCCGCATTACCGACGCTGATTTAACCGCAGCGGAATTTCTAGCTGATCGTTTCGATCCGGGCGGCTTTGCCCGACAACTCGCGCAGATAATAGAGCTTGGCGCGGCGGACTTTCCCGCGGCTCAACACCTGGATCTTCTCGATCCGCGGCGAATGCATCGGGAAGATGCGCTCAACGCCGATCCCGTACGAGACCTTGCGCACGGTAAAGGTCGCGCGGCTCGAGCCGCGATTGATCTTGATGACCAGGCCCTCGAACTGCTGGATGCGCTCTTTTTCGCCTTCGACCACCTTGACCTGCAACCGCACCGTATCACCCGCGCGAAACTGGGGGAGGTCCGGGCGCAATGCGCGCTCTTCGATTTTCTGGATAACGCTGTTCATTGGAGTGTACCGCCCCGCAAGTAGAGCCCCTAAACCTACCCAATCGTCAGCCCATACTCAACCCCTCCCTGCGGCGGGTTACTGGCGGTGGCAATCTCGGATGGTCCGGCATTAGGGAACTTGTTTCAGCAATTGGAGTCGCCGGGATAACCAAAGACTAACAACGTCCCCTCGATAACACTAGGTGTGTTCTCTCCAGGGGCGTAGGCTTTAGAAGCGGCGGGATGGCCGCTGGTTTCCTAGTAAAAGTCTCAACCGTCTCAGCCCCCCTAAGCCGGTGAGTTCTTTCATCAGAGACGGCCCATCCCGCCGCACTACTATTCGGGCGGACCATCGGCTACCAGCCCAGCGGCGCGCCTTCATCGCGACCTCACTCCAGGCTCGGATAGATCACCTTCTCGAGATGCAGCGGCAGACCGCATTGCAGGCACTTGCGGGTCAGCAGATTCCAGATCGCCGGCGAGCTATGCGTGGAGTGGAACAGTCCGTTGCAGCGCGGACACCTAACGAACATCACGCGCGCAATGCAGCGCACGATCGCGACCGTCCAGATCAGCACGAACGGCGCCGCCGCCAGGTCCGAATGGGTCGTGCGTTTGACCACCCACATCACTGGAACGTACGAGAGGATCCAGATCCAGACCCATCGGCGACTGCGTTGAATCGCCCGCAGCCCGTCGCTCTCCCCCGCCGTCATGGTTGCCTCCCCCCGCGCTAGCGACCCTCCGCACAAGGCTCTGCGGTCACCCTGAGCGCAGCGCATGGGTCCCGGATCCGGGATT
>JADMIL010000061.1 GCA_015478645.1 Candidatus Binataceae bacterium | reverse complement strand
GCTTCTGCTCGTGAATCCCCATGTGGTCGCTGTCGGCGTCGGGCAGCGGCAGCTCGGCCAGCGGCTCGAGCGGATGGCCCAGCCGGGTCTCGACCAGTGCGCGAAAGGCCTCGACGCCGTAGTCATCGATCATGAACTTGAGCCGCGCCTTGACCCGCGAGATGCGATACTCGGTAGTCGATTGCCACACGTCGATTATCGCGCGCAGCGTCGCGATCGCCTGATCGCGCGCGATGAACACCCCCAGATGCCGCGACAGGCGCGGGGTCGACGATTGGCCGCCGCCCACCCGCACCGCGTAGCCCTCGCGCCCGGCGTGCACCACGCCGACCAGCGCGATACAGTTGATCTCGGGCGCGTTGCATTGGAAGCGGCACGACGCGATTGAAATTTTGTGCTTGCGCGGCAAGTCGGAATATTCGCGATTGCCGTAAAAGAAGGCCGCCGCTTCGTCGATCAATCCGGTGGTGTCGAACAGCTCGTCATGATCGACGCCCGCCACCGGGCATCCGGTGATATTGCGCACCACGTCGCCGCAGCCGCCCATCGTGGTCAGCCCCGACGCCTTGAGCCGCGCGAAAATCTCCGGACATCGATCGAGCGTGATGTAATGCAGCTGGATATTCTGGCGCGTCGTCAGTTCGCCCTGGTCGCGTCCGTAACCCTGGGAAATTTCGCCAATCGCGTCGAGCCCGGCCGGCGTCAGGATCCCGCTCGGAATCTTCACCCGCATCATGAAAGTGCCAATCTTGGGCTTGTCGTGGTACATCCCGAACCATTGCAGCCGCACGATGTCCTCTTCCGGCAGGGTCTCGTACGAGGTCTCGGCCAGCCGATCCCATTGATTGACCAGTTCCGTCGGGAACAGCTCACGCTTGAGGCGCTCGACGGAATTGCGCTTCAAGACCAGATCCCACGATGGGGCATCCCGTTTCGGCACTGTTGGTCAATTACTCCTGGTTCGTTCTCGCGTGGTCCCAATCTCTGGATTAAAGATAACTTAGAAGACTAAATCAGTCAATTAAATACGTGAGTAGATGAGTCAGCTATTCCGCTAAGCCCGCTTTCGTGCTAGAAATTACTCTCAGGACTATGAAATTCGGCGTTGGTGTTGACTATTGCCTCAAGGCTCTCCTGACGCTCGCGGAGCGTTATCCGAGCGTGCAGCCGCAGCGCGTCGAGGAGATCGCGGCCGCCCAGGCGATCCCCGAGAACTATCTGCGCCGCCTGCTGATCGAGCTCAAGCGCGGCGGCCTGGTCGCCAGCCAGAAGGGGCCCAGCGGCGGCTACCTGCTCGCACGCCATCCGGCGAAAATCACGATGGGCGACGTGGTGCAGATTATCGAGGGCGACTTCGTGCCGGTCGAATGCCTCGAAGAGGGCGCCAACACGCTGTGCGGCCGCGGTGACGCCTGCGCGATGCGCTCGGTATGGTGCGAGGTGCGCGACAGCGTCCACGCGATCCTGGCGCGCACGACGCTGCAGGCGCTGGCCGAACGGCGCAAGAGCGCGATTCACTTTCAGATCTAGACCGCGCCGCCGCGTTCCGCATAGCTGCGGCGCACTCAAGGGCGGAGATCGACGCAGAACGCAAAATTGATATTTTTCTGAAACCTCATCGAGGTTTCAGACTTCCCATTTGAAAGGGAATCCTGGGCCGACGCCGCCGCTCTCTGCATGGCCGCTGCGGCGATGCAGCCACTATGCCTCGGGCCACCTACCCCCGAGCAACGCGAGCGGCATTCGCTGATACCCGCACCCATCAATAACGAAACCGTTCCCTCAGGGCGAAGCCCGCATCTTGACCAACAGGAAGTCTGAAATCTCGATGAGGTTTCAGTTTCCGGAATCTTACCGTTCCTCGCTCCTCATCGACTCCGCTCTCCCGCTTCCCGTTTACGCCCTGCCGTAGACCGGCACCACGGCGCCCGAGGTCACCTGGTTCTGCTCCGAGCACAAGAACGCGATCGTCCGCGCGATATCCTCGGGCTTGACCCAGTTCTCATGCTTGGCCTTGGGCATCGCTTTGCGATTCGCCTCGGTGTCGATCGTGCTGGGCGCGATCGCATTGACTAGCACGTTATCGGCCATCACCTCTTCGGCCAGCGACGCGGTGAAGGTCTTGATCGCGCCCTTGGCGATCGCGTAGGCGGCGAATTCGCCGGCGCCGGTCAGTCCGGTGCGCGAGGAGACCGAGACGATGCGCCCGTATTTATTCTTTTGCATCACGGGCACCACCGCACGGCTGCAGACGAAGGTCGGCTTGAGGTTGATATCGAACATCGCCTGCCATTCGGCGAGCGAGGTATCGGCGACGGTCTTGAAGCCCCAGAAGCCGCCGATCAGGTTGACGAGGATATCGATGCGGCCCCATTGCTTCACGATCTCGCCGACGAACCGGGCCACCTGCGCTTCGTCGCCAACGTCGATTTTGCTGAGCGCGATATGCGCGGCCGGAAAGCGCCCGCCCATCCGCTCGTTGAACAGCGGCACCTCGGCATCGACGATGTAGGGCACGGCGACCTTGCCGCCACTGGCCAAGAAATGTTCGGCGACGGCGCGGCCAAGTGCGCCGCTGCCGCCGGTGATTATCGCGATACGATCCTTAAGCAGTTCCATCGATGATTCCCCCGCGGGATGGATTTGGCCGGGCGCGATCCGCCGCGCCGCAGAGCCGGAACTTACACCGCGCGCGCCCCTTTGCGCCAGCGCACCGCGGCCGGACTAGCCCGGATGATGCGCCGGGATCGCGTCGAGATAGGCCGTCAGATCGCCGAGATGGCCGTCGAGCCACGGCAGCGCGCGCATCGTATGGCTGTGGCGCTGCGGGAGGTAGCCCGGCGGATAGCCCGCATGGAGCACCCGCGCCTCGAGCAGCGCGCGCGGCGCACCGGCGATCGCCGGGCCGAGCGGCCCCGGCACACTCGGATCGCGGTTATGGCACGCGATGCAATTGGTGCGGTAGACCACTTCGCCGCGTTCGACCGCGGTGAGTTCGCGCGGCTTGCCGCAGGCCGCCAACGCGAATCCGCACAGCGCAATCGCGATCGCCGCGCGCCGCGCATAGGCCGCCGCGCGGCTCACGCCCGACTCCAGGAATCGCCGCACTTGCGGCGATCGTGAGCGGCATCGCCGCCCGGCGGCGGGCGATCGATCGGCGCGCGCCGCCGGGGACGCCCACCGCGATCCGGCCTGCGCCCCGGCGGCGGTATTTACTACTTCAAGTTGGCCGCGGCGAAGTCCCAGTTGACGATACTCCAGAAGGCCTCGACATATTTTGCGCGCGCGTTGCGGTAGTCGATATAATACGCGTGCTCCCATACGTCGCAGGTCACCAGCGGGGTCTTGCCGTGAATGATCGGGCTGTCGGCGTCATGCGTACCGACCACTTCGAGCGAGCCGTCGGCATTCTTCACCAGCCACGCCCATCCGGAGCCGAAATGGGTCACGGCAGTCTCGGTGAACTTCTTCTTGAACGCCTCGAAATCGCCGTACGCCTGCTTGATTCCATCGGCCACCGCGCCCGCCGGCGCGCCGCCGCCGCCCGGCTTGAGCGACTTCCAGTAGAAGCTGTGGTTGTAGTGCTGCGCGGCGTTGTTGAAGAGTCCGCCGGGGCCGGCCGTCTTCATGATCTCCTCAACCGATTTGCTTTCGTTCGGCGTGCCCTTGGTCAGGTTGTTGAGGTTGGTGACATAGGTCGCGTGATGCTTGCCGTGATGGAACTCGAGCGTCTCCTTGGAGATATGGGGCGCGAGCGCGTCGATCGCATAAGGCAGCGTGGGCAGTTCAAAAGCCATGGTCAGTATCCTTTCTGGTTGGCGGTCTGATGGTTGGTCCGTGGAGGCCGTGCAACAGCCGGTGCGATGCGAAGCACGGCCACCCGATCGGCTTCCACGTTGGGCTTCGCTTAAATGGCGCGAGCCCGCATGCTATCTGACGGATTCTAACGCCCGTCGCGCGCGCCTTGCAAGTTTCACCGCCGCCGCCCGCCACTCGACGCGGTGGTCCACGGAACGTCCGCGCCAGTCAGGTTTTCATTCTGAACGGCGTCCGCGATCTGAAGAATACCGCGATTCCGCGTTGCGCTCAGAACGAACAAATGGCCCTCGTGCGGAGCTTCGCTACGGCAACGATGGGCCGAACGTGAGGTACCCGGGATTCATCAGATTGCTGTCGTAATGGTTCGCCAGGATGCCCCGCAGCGGCACCGGACTGCCGCTCGTCGCCAGTTCCGACGCGCCGAACTCGACCAGGCTGCCGAGGCCCAGCCCGGTCTTGGGCTGCTGCGTATTCGCCACCCACAGATTACCGAGACTGTCGAAGGCCAGTCCGTCGGGACGCTGGAAGCTGGTCAGAAGATTACCCTTGCCGTACGCCGTCGAAGTCAGGACTACCGCGGGCGTCGGGGTGCTCGTTCCCGACCCGGCCAAATCCGCGGCCGAGAACATCTCGAGTCCGCCGGTGCCCAATCCTCCGTCGATTTCAAAGGCCACCCACAAGTTGCCGTTGGCATCGAACGTAACCGCCGACGGGTAGTTGAAGTCCGGCGTGCCACCGCCGACGATCAACGTCTGATACGGATCGGTCTGCGTCCCCGCGTTTAGCTGCGCCGCCGTGTATTCGACGATCTGGTCGGCCGCTTCCCACAGGTTCCCCGCGGGATCGAAAGCCATCGCGACCGCTCCACTGCCGGTTCCCGCATTCGTCGTCTGAATCTGCGCCGTCGGCACCGGATTTCCGCTCACCAACAGACCACTCGCATATTCGATCAGCGACGGCGTCACCGAGTCGTTGGTCGGACCGACTTGCACCCACAGATTGCCCGACGGGTCGAACTGGAGCGCGCGCGGGCAACTCAGATATTCCGGGCCAGCGTTCTTCAGGGGATCCTGGATAACGGCGCTGAATGTCGCCGTGCCGTACAAATACAGGCGCCGCAAGCCGAATGGGGTCTCCTCGACCAGGTAGCCCAGCTTGCCGGCCGAATCGCACAGGCCGACCCACAAATCCTTGCTGCTGTCGAAGGTCAGTCCACCCGCGGAGACCGAGCTGGCAGTGATCGAGAAACCGCCAATCGGGCCGGTTTTCCTGGTCAGCCGAATCCCCTGGAATACCGTGATGATCGACGTCGAATTCTTATTCACCACCCATAGCGCCGGCGGCGGCGGGCGCTTGATCAGCGGCTGCGATTGCTGAGCGTAGGCCGGCCTTGCGAGGATCGCGGGCGCCAGCCCCGCGATCGCGACGACCGCGACGATCCGGGCGATAGCGAGAATAATTCGCCGTATGCTCATGGGGTTGTATTCAATCACCTTCGATGTGGGATAGCTCGTCGCCGCATCTCAATACCACATAACGCCATAGGCGTTACATGATTGCACCACGATTCAGCCTGCCGAGGCGGCCTTGTGCTCGTGGGCGTCCGCCTCGACCCGGCTGTGAAAACGCCCGTAGCCGAAGTAGATGAACATCCCGGCGCCCATCCAGAGGAAGAAGCGAAGCCACGTGACCATCGGCAGTTGCAGCATCAGGTAGCCACAAAACAGCGCTCCCAGGATCGGCACCGCCGGCACCAGCGGCGTGCGGAACGGACGCTTCAGATCGGGCTCGACGCGGCGCAGGATCCATACGCCGAGGCAGACCAGCACGAACGCGAAGAGCGTGCCGATATTGGTTAGCTCGGCAATCTCCTGGATCGGCAGCAGCGCGGCCGTGACGCCGACCGCGATGCCGGTAATCGTGGTCGGGATATACGGTGTGCGGAAGCGCGGATGGACCTTGCTGAAGGCCGGCGGCAGCAGGCCGTCGCGCGAGATCGCGTAAAAGATCCGCGACTGGCCGAGCAGCAGCACCAGCATCACCGAGGTCAGCCCGGCGACCGCGCCGGCCGAGACGATACCGGCGACGAAATTCATCCCGCGCAGCACGAAGGCCGAGGCCAGCGGCGCCTTGATGTCGATCAGATACGCGGGCACCATCCCGGTCAGGATCGCCGCGACGATAATGTAAAGCGCCGTGCAGACGAAGAGCGAGGCCAGGATGCCGATCGGCAGGTCGCGCTGCGGATTGATCACCTCCTCGGCCGCCGTCGAGACCGCGTCGAAGCCGATGTAGGCGAAGAAGATTATCGCCGCGCCGCGCATCACGCCGTGCCAGCCAAACGGCGCATAGGGCGTCCAGTTGGCCGGCCGCACGTAAAACACCCCGACCGCGATCACCACCGCGATCGCGCACAGCTTGACCATCACGATGATCGAGTTAATCCGCGCGCTCTCCGCGATCCCGACGTACAGGATCGCCGTCATGATCAGCACGATCAGCAGCGCCGGCAGATCGATCTGCAGTAGATGGCCGGCCGCCGGCGCATGGGTCAGCGCGGCCGGCAGATGCACGCCCATACCCGTCAGGATGACGTTGAGATACCCCGACCAGCCGACCGCCACCGCGGCCGCCGCCACCGCGTACTCGAGCACCAGATCCCAGCCGATGATCCAGCCGACCAGCTCGCCCATCGTCGCGTAGGAATAGGAATAGGCGCTGCCCGCCACCGGGATCATCGCGGCGAACTCCGCGTAGCACAGCGCCGCCATCGCGCAGGCAAAGCCCGCGATCACGAACGACGAGGTGACCGCCGGCCCGGCGTATTCGGCCGCCGCCACGCCGGTCAGCACGAAGATCCCCGCACCGATAATCGCGCCGATGCCGAGCAGCGTCAGATCGAACGCGCCCAGCGCGCGCTTGAGTCCGCCCGCATGCGGTGTGGCGTCGGCCAGAAACGACGCCGCCGGCTTGCGTCTGAAGAGCTGTTCCCTCATCTCCGCCGTCGCCTCCCTCGCTGCGCCGGCCTCGCGCCAAGGTCGCCGCAGGCCCGCGCACGCATTACGATATTTTTGAACGAATGACCGACTATGCCGGTCATCGATGGGAGTCAACCGCGAGAGTCGCGGCGCGGTGGACGATCACCACGACACGTAGCCGCCATCGACTGAGAGCACCGTGCCGGTCACGTAACTCGACGCCGCGCTGGCCAGGTAGATAATTGTGCCGCGTAATTCGTCGGGCCGGCCGAGCCGGCCGAGCGGCGTCGCGCGCTCCATCCGCTCGCGATTCTGCGGCTTGGCCATTCCGCCTTCGGTCGCTTCGGTGGGAATCCATCCGGGCGCAATCGCGTTGACCAGGATTCCGTACGGCGCCCATTCGATCGCGAGCTGGCGCGTCAGGTTGATCAATCCGGCCTTGCTCGCGTTGTAGGCCGAGAGCCGGTAGATCGAACTGGCGACCAGCCCGTAAATCGAGCTCATATTGATCACGCGGCCGGGCTGCCTGGTCTCGATCAGGCGGCGCGCGAAACGCTGCGCCAGCATCATCGGCGCGGTCAGGTTGGTCGCGATCCCGCTGTCCCAGGTCGCGCGCGGCAGCGTTTCGGCGCGTCCGGTGGGCGAGATGCCGGCGTTGTTGACCAGGATGTCGGCGACGCCGAGTTGCGCCTCGACCGCCGCGACCAGCCGATCGAGGTCGGCGTCGGCGGTGATATCGGTGGCGACGCCGATCGCGCGCACGCCGTAGCTCTCCGCAAATTCCCGGGCCAGCGGCCCCAGCCGGTCGCCGCGCCGCGCCGCCAGGGCGACGTCGGCCCCCGCGATCGCCAGCGCCCGCGCGCATTCGACGCCTAGGCCCGACGACGCGCCGGTGACGATTGCGACGTGGCCGCGCAAGGAAAAAAGTTCGCCCAGTGAATTCATTTGGTTATAATGTACTACTCTTCGACATGTCCGGCCGCTCAGTCGCCAAAGGCCTCGCCCGCCGCCGACGCCGCCGCGGCCACCGCGCGATCGACTTCGCCGCGCCCGATTCCGTGATGGGTCACGGCGCGAAACGCGCTCGTCCCGCGCGCGCCGATCAGCACGCCGCGATCCTTGAGACCCGCCGCGAACTTCACCGCCGCCGGCGCGCCGCCGTCGGCCTCGAACACCACCATGTTGGTGCGCCGCTTGGCCGGCCACACGTTGAGCCCCGCGATCAAGCCAAGCCCTTCGGCCAGCGCCCGGGCGTTGCGATGGTCCTCGGCCAGCCGATCGATCATCGTGTCGAGCGCGACGATGCCCGCCGCCGCGATTATTCCCGCCTGGCGCATCCCGCCGCCCAGCGCCTTGCGCATCCGCCGCGCCCGCGCAACGAACTCGCCGCTGCCGCATACCAGCGATCCGACCGGCGCGGCGAGCCCCTTCGACAGGCAGAACGAAACCGTGTCGGCCGCCGCCGCGATCCGCGCCGCGGTGGTCTCGAGCGCGATCGCCGCGTTGAAGATGCGCGCGCCGTCGAGATGCACCGGAAGGCGATGGGCGTGCGCGAGATCGGCCACCGCCGCCATGTGCGACAGTTCCACCGCCGTGCCCGCGCAAAGATTATGCGTGTTTTCCAGCGCGACCAGCCCGGACGGCGCAAAATGCGCGTCGGGCGGCCGGGTCAGCTCTTCGTTCAATTCGTCGAGGTCGAGTTCGCCCGCCTCGGTATTGCGGATCGGCGTCATCACAATCCCGCCAAACGCCGCCGCGCCGCCGGCTTCGTAGAGATAGGTATGGGCCTGCGCCCCGAGCATCGCCTTGGAGCCGCGCGCGCAATGCGCCAGCATCGCCGCCAGGTTGGCCATCGTGCCGCTCGGCACGAACAGCCCCGCCTCTTTCCCAACGATTTCCGCCGCCATCCGCTCGAGCCGGTTGACCGTCGGATCCTCGCCATAGACGTCGTCGCCGACCTCGGCGCGGGCCATCGCCTCGCGCATCGCCGCGGTCGGCATGGTTACGGTGTCGCTGCGCAGATCGATCACACGGATAAGCCCTGATTTGCACGCGAAATGCGCCCTACTCGGGCATGATCGCCTTGACCACTTCGTCGATCGCGCGCTTGCTGTCATGCTCGTCGGTCAGCGACCAGGTCACGGCGACGGTCGCCGCGCGCCGCGGCGAGATGCCCTGCTGGATCAGCTCGCCCGCGTAAATCAGCAGACGCGTCGAGACGCCCTCTTCGAGGCCCGAGGCCTTGAGATGGCGCACCTTCTCGCCGAGCAGCGCGAGCTGGAAGGCCAGTTCGTGCGTGACGCCCGACTCGTGCGCGATGATCTCGACCTCTTTTTCGGCCGGCGGATAGGTGAACTCGATCGTGATAAAGCGCTGGCGGGTCGAATGCTTGAGATTCTTCTGGATGCTCTGGTAGCCCGGATTGTACGAGATGACGAGCAGAAATCCCTCGTGCGCCTCGAGCGTCTCGCCGCGCTTTTCAATCGGCAAAATCCGGCGATGGTCCGACAGCGGATGGATCAGGACGGTGGTGTCCTTGCGTGCCTCGACGATCTCGTCGAGGTAGCAAATTGCGCCGCGGCGCACCGCCTGGGTCAGCGGCCCGTCGACCCATACGGTCTCGTCCGACTGGATCAGAAAACGCCCGACCAGGTCGCTGCCGGTCAAATCCTCGTGGCAGGCGACCGTGATCAACTCATTGGGGCCGTTGGGCAGCAGCGCCAACTGATGCGCCATGTGCTCGACGAAGCGCGTCTTGCCGCAGCCGGTCGGCCCTTTGAGCAGGATCGGCAGGCGCGCCTTGTAGGCCGCCGCGAAGATCTCGGCCTCGTCGCCGATCGTCAGGTAATACGGCGTCGCGGCGGGATCGAGATGGCGCACTTCGGGCCCTTCGTGGGTGCCCTGCATGCGGGTGTCGAATTTCTTGAGTTCAATCGCCATCGCTCACCTATAGCGTCCGGCCGGGTAAATGTCTTGCGATTCTAGGGGCGCTTGGCGCCCCGGTTCAAGGCGCGACGCGCTTGGGCATGACTACCATACCGGCTTTGGTGTCCTTCACTTCATAGCCCGATAATTCTATCTCAGCGCGCAATTCGTCGGAGCGCTTGAAATCCTTGGCCGCGCGCGCCTTCTCGCGTTCCGTCATCAGCCGGTTGATACGCGGCGGAAACACGCCCTTAGCGATCTCTTTAATACGCCCCTCGAGATCGAGACCGAGTACCATGTCGAATATGCGCAGCGTATGCCAGATACGGTGGTCGTTCTGCCGATAGGCCGCCGCCACCAATTCAAGCGCCACCGCCAGCGCCTGCGGCGTGTTCAGATCATTATTCATCGCCTCGTGAAAGCGCTCTTCGTATGCGCCGGCCCACGCCGCGTCGTGCGCGTTCGCGATCACCCTTGGCTGGAGGCAGCGCACAAATTCGTTCAAGTAATTCAGATTCTTCTCGGCGGCGCGCACCGCGTCGATACTGAACGCCAGTTCCGATCGATACTTCGCGCCCAGGCACAGCAGGCGAAACGCGAGCGGATGTATTTTTTCTTCCACCAAGTCATCGAGCACCGGGAAGCGTCCCGCGCTCTTCGAGATCTTCGCCCCCGCCATCCCGGTCAGAAACGCGTTATGCACGAAGTAGCGCACGAACTGATGACCGGTCGCGCTCTCCGACTGCGCGATCTCGTTCTCGTGATGCACCGGGATATGGTCGAGGCCGCCCGAATGGATATCGATAGTCTCGCCGAGATAGCGCATCGACATCGCCGAGCATTCGATATGCCATCCCGGATAGCCGCGCCCGATCCCTGGGAAATCCCACTGCATCATGTGATGCGGCTGGTTGAGCACCCAGAGCGCGAAGTCGTGCGGGCTGCGTTTGTCCGCCGAATGCTCCAGGCGCTGCCCGGCGTGCTGCTCGCTGAGGCTCTGGCGCGAGAGGCGCCCCATCCCCGACGGCCCGCGCCATTTCTCGACGTCGAAGTAGACGCCCGACGGCGTGGTGTAGGCGTAGCCATGCGCGGCGATCTGCTCGATCACGCCGATCATCGCGGGGATATTGTCGGTCGCGCGGCATAGCGCGCTCTGCGGCGGATGCGCCACGGCATCGGGCACAGCGTCGATCGGCAGCGCGATATTGAGCGCCGCGCAATCGCGCTTGAATTGCGCGATATAGAAGTTCGCGACCTCGAGGGGCGACTTGCCCTCGGCCCGCGCGGTCTTTTCGATCTTGTCCTCGCCCGCGTCCTCGTCCGACGTCATGTGGCCGACGTCGGTGATATTCATCACGTGGCGCACGGTATAGCCGTTGAACTCGAGCGCGCGCCGCAGCGTATCGACGAAGACGTAGGCGCGCATATTCCCCAGATGCTGCGGCAGGTAGACCGTCGGCCCGCACGAATAGAAGGTGGCCGTCGGCGTCGGCGAAGTGTCGAGCGGCATGAACGGCTCGACCGCGCGGGTCAGGGAATTGAAGATATGAAACGGCTTCACGATCGCGATTGCCCGAGCCTAGCGTGCGCGCGCGTCGGCGAACAAGCACCCCCGCCGCGCCCGCGACAGCGCCTTTGCCGATGCGTTAATCGTCGCTCGCCCGCACTCATCCGCCGGGGCGGGCGGGCGGCAGCGCCGACGCGCGGCCATTCCCGCGCGTGGCACGAGCGGGCGCGCCGCCGTAACGCGAGCGCGCAATCCGCCGGTACTGGCGCTCGGCCAGCCACGCATAGCCGGGCACGTACCACAGGTAGGCGAACCATCCGCGCAGCCCATGCTGGCGGCGCAGCACTTCGTTGACCGCGCGCGCACCGCGCCATAACTGGCCGCGGTCGTCGACCACGTGCAGTTCTTCCATTAGTGCGTCAATCGTCAGGCCGGGAAATTGCGCGCGCGCGTCGGCCTGATGCAGGTCGATCAGATCGATCGCGTTGGAATTATCGAAGACCCGCACCGCCTCCGCGCCGACCCGGCACAGCGCGCATTCGCCGTCGTAGATCACCGCGATCCGTCCCGGCCGCGCGCATCCGCCCACCGGGGCGATCGCGCCGAGCGCGGACGATGCGTCATCCATATTAATCAGCGGCTCGCATCGCGGTCAGCGTTTGCCGTAGTTCGGATTCTGGCTGGCGCGCCGGAGGCGATCGTTCTCGCGCAGGATCCGCCACTCGTAGCCCTCGACCAGCGACTTCCATCCGGCTTCGATCGTATTGCCCGACTTGGCCAGCGTGGTCCACGACAGTTTGCCGTCGGAGAACTTGTTGACCGTCATAACCTCGGCTTCGGTCGATTCGCCGGTCGCATGAGCGTAGGTCTCCATCACGGTGACCGTCGCCAGATAGGGAAAATACTTGAGCAGCGCCTTGCGCAGCGCGTTGTCGAGCGCATGCACCACGCCGACCCCGGGCGCCGCCTCGGTCTCCTCGGCGTCGCCGATCCGGATCACGATCGTCGCGTCGCAGGTCATGCGCCCTTCGTTGTAATCGTCGATTACCCGCCGCCGGATAATCTCGAACGGCGCAACGTAGCTGGGCGAGGTCTTCAGTTCGGCCAGTTCGCGCGAAGCCTGCGGTGCTTCCTGCTCTTCAAAAATCGTTTCTCTTGCGGTCACCGCGTCATCCCTGCTGTCAGAATCTTGCCTGATTTGAGAATATTCCCTGAATTGGAAATCTTGCCGGCGATCGAAATTCCGCGCGTGCGGCGAAATTTCGTGATTGCCTCGGTCGGATTATCATAAGCCTCCCGCGATGGTTCAAGCGAATCGGCACCGGCCATGCACAGGCCGCCATCGCGCCCGATCACATCGCCACCCCGCCGTCGACCTGAATCACCGCCCCGGTGATATAGGCCGCCGCGTCCGACAGCAGAAAGGCCGCCGTCGGCGCCACGTCCTCGACCCGCCCGAAGCGCCCGAGCGGGATCATCGCGAGCGCCGCGGCGCGATTCTCAGCCGGCAGCACCGCCGTCATGTCGGTCTCGATAAAACCGAGCGCCAGCGCGTTGACCCGCACCCCGAGCCGCCCGACCTCTTTGGCCATCGCCTTGGTCATCCCGACCAGCCCGGCCTTCGACGCCGAATAGTTCACCTGACCCGCCATCCCGACCAGCCCACTGACCGAGGTCACATTGATGATCGATCCGCGCTTAGCCTTCATCATCATGAAGACCGCCGCGCGCGCGAAGTTGAACGCCCCGGTCAGGTTGGTACGCAGCACCTCGGACCAGTCCTCTTCGCTCATCATTACTAATAGCTTGTCGCGCGTCAGCCCGGCGTTGTTGACCAGCCCGTCGATATGGCCGAAGGCGCTCTTGGTCGCATTGACCATCGTGCGCACCGCCGCCAAATCACCGACGTCGACCTTAAAGGCGAGCACCTTGACGCCCAGCGCCTCAAGTTCGGCGACGAGCGCCGCGGCCGGCTGCTCGCTGCGGACGTAATTGAAGGCGACATTGGCGCCGCGGCGCGCCGCTTCAAGCGCGATCGCCCGGCCGATCCCGCGCGTCGCGCCGGTCACGATAATGCCCTTGCCGTCGAGGTCCTTCACTGTCGAGGTCCTTCACTGTCGAGGTCCTTCACTGTCGAGG
>JADMIL010000060.1 GCA_015478645.1 Candidatus Binataceae bacterium | reverse complement strand
AGGCTGTGCTGCTTGAGCACCGGGGCGATTCCTTCGCGCTCGAGCCGGACCATATCCTCGGTGATGCCGCGGCGCTTGAGCGCGTCGAGCGTGACTTCGATCTGCAACACCTTGACCACGTCGATCGAGGCGAGGCCGCCGCCGACCACCGTCACGCCGGGCATCAACTGGTAGCGCGGGCCGTTGTAGGCAGCTTCCAGGTAGTGGTTGAACCAGTAGATCAGCGGGTTCTGATAGACCAGCCCGCGATCGACGAAGCGCTCGGCCCCGTCGACCGGAAACGGGCGGTCGCGCCATGCGCCGTTGGTCAGGACGATCGCGCTCAGGCCCCACGCCTCGCGCAGATCGTTGAAATCGATGTCGCGGCCCATCCGGGTGAGCGGCACGAAATGGATATTCGGATGGTCGAGGCGCTGATTGATCTCCTCGTATTCCTCGCGGCGCTGCTTGACGTGCCATCGCGGCAGGCCGTCTTCGATCTTGCCGTAGGGGCGCGGATTCTGTTCAAAGACGATTACCTGGCTGCGGCGTTCGGCCAGGATCCGCGCGATTTCCGAGCCGGAGGTCGCCGCGCCAATCACCGCGATTACATGTGAGGAGGCTTGAGCGGGAGTTGCACTCATAAAATTAAAAACTGTGACGCCGCCAATCGCCCATGGGCGGCGGATCTTCACCCTTCGCTGGATTATATATAGCAGCCGCTCGCGGAACGGGGCGCGCGCTCGAAGCGCGGGCCGCCTTTGCCGCGGACGATTCCGCCCCAGCCTTGTATCACAAGCGCGCGGCCGACTTCAGCCTCATGCCGACTTTATTGTGCCGAATTATTATCGCGGTCCGAACCGGCTTGCGCGTCCGGTCCTCGCATGTTTTCCTGAATGGGCTATGGTCCGGCATCGATTCTCGGCACGCTCATGGATTTTCGCGATCGTGGTTGGCGGGCTCTCGGCGTTTGCCGGATGCTTCGTCGGCTATCATCACGAGACCGAACATTGGAGCGACGTCGATACCGCGCTGGGCGAGGAGCACATCGTGGCTTTTTCGCGCGACGACGCCACCCAGTTGGCCGAAGATGCGCTGCGCGGTGACGGCCTGCTGTACGAGGTCCAGCCCGACGGTTCCATCGTAACCCTGTGGCGCGACGCCGATCCGCATACGCCGGCCGGCGGCTTCTCGCTGATCGTCGGGCAGAGCCCGCGCTATCGCTACGAAATCCGGGTGGTTGCGCTCGGCAGCCATCAGAGCAAGGTGATCGTCAACGTCCGCACCGAGAGTATTCCCGACGCGGACTTGAACAGTTACAAGGCGAGCAATCGTTTTGCGTTCTTCAAAGAGATCGATGAGTTGGGGCAAAAGTATCCGCCGGCAACCGGGATGCCGACCTCGGGTGGCGTCAATTTTACCTTGCTGCCCAATGAGAATCTGGCGGCGCTGGCCAAGCGGGTAACCGGCAATGAAAACAATTGGCAGGCGATTGCCAGGGACAACGGCTTCAATTCGGTGAGCGATGTCACCCCGTTCGAGAGCGTGTGGGTGCGCAACAGCCTGCTCCCTGTGCCGTCAAAGCATTGACGAAGCGATGCGCCACGCGCGCCGTCGCTGGCGCTTCACGGCGCATCGGCGTCGGTGATGATGACCTTCGTGGAGGACGCGGACGCGTCGAAGGGTTGCCCGGGAGGGGTTGGAGGAATGAAGATCGCGCAGGGGTGCGGACAGAAGCGACGATCGCGCCCGGATTCCATGCGCCCGGCCACGCACGCCCAACCGGCCGCGGCGATCGCCTAATCGGTCGAGGACAGGGTGCTGGCGTCGTCGTATTCCGGGCACAGCCCCGACGGGCTGACTGCGGCCACAACGGCCAGAAATTGCTCGAAGGTCATTTGCAGATTCAGGAATCCGCCCTGACAGAATACCCATCCGTAGTAATCGAGAATTTCGTCGGGAATCATCACCGGCAGACGCGGCAGACTGGTAACCACCGGAAAGCGGCGCGGCTCTTCGATTCTGCGCGTCTCGACAATCGGCTCGGCGATCGGTTCGCGACCGACACCGTCATCTTCCCGGAGCGGAACTACCTTTCGTCTGGAACTTTGAGCCATTGATGGAAAGGCCTCCTGCATCGTCTTGGCGGCCGAGCCCATTCTATTTGCCTTCGAGGCCGCTGCCAAGCGCTTTAGTTGTGCCTCGGTGGATGCATTTACACCTATTAACGTGTCTTAGAATCTCAAATCACTAAGCTAGCTCTTACTAAATCGGTACATTAACAGACAATAAGGATCCATATGGCCACACCCTCAGGATTCCAATCGATTGTACTCGGCGCCGTTCAAGGGCTGAGCGAGTTTCTCCCCATCTCGAGTTCCGCCCATCTCGTGCTGATCCCGTGGCTACTTAAGTGGAAGGATCCGGGACTCGCCTTCGACGTCGCGCTACATCTGGGAACGCTCGTGGCGCTGATCGTCTACTACTGGCGGGAATGGCTTGCGATGGGCACCGCGTTGTTCAGCGGCGACCGTCCCAACCGGCGCTTGCTGATGCTGCTGGTGGTGGCGTCGGTGCCGGGCGCGATTATCGGGGTGTTGTTCGAAAAGCAGGCCGAGACGATTTTTCGGTCGCCGCTGGTAATTGCGATCGCGCTCGCGACGCTTGGGATCATTCTGTGGTTTGCCGATCGCACCTCACCACAAACACGAACAATCAGCGAAGTGACGATCGGCGACGCTCTGTTGCTGGGCCTTACCCAGGCATTCGCGATCATTCCGGGGGTCTCGCGTTCGGGGTCAACTATCACGATGGCGCGCATCCTGCGGCTCAAGCGTGAGGACTCGGCGAATTTTTCCTTCCTGATGGCGGCGCCGATTATCGCCGGCGCGGGCCTCATGGAGAGCCGCCATCTGCTGCATGCGCTCGACGTGCAGGTGATGCTCGGCTTTGTCGCGGCGGCAGTCTTCGGGCTGGCGGCGATCGTCGGATTGATCCGCTACCTGCGCGTGCGATCATACGCGCCGTTTGCATGGTACCGCGTGGCCGCGGCGGCCTTCGTGATCGTCGTTTTTATGCTGCGCGGGTAGCGGCCAGGACCGCCGCCGAGGCGCCGGCAGAGGTCCTCGAAGGGATTTGCCGGCGCCCCGCGTATGATCAGTATTCCTTGATGTTCTTCACGCGCGCGGTTTCGTCGTAGGTGTAGACCTCACCGGCGGTCTCGTCTTTCGTGCGCTTGTGCGATCCGTCGCAGAACGGTTTATTCTTCGACAGGCCGCATCCGCAGATCCAGACCGGCAACTCGGTGCCTTCGGCGATTTCGTAGGGCGCGTTCTTTTCGTGTTTGACCATTCGGGCCATGATTTCCCTCGCTTGTTGGACGGACGCGCGCGGCAGCTTCCGGCGCGCCCTGAATAACGGCGATCAAAGATCAGCCCGATGCCGTAGTCAAACGACGCGGGCGGTCACGTCAGCGGTGGATGAATCGACTCGGCCAATTCCGTATCGCGCGCGGGGCGGCGCGCGTCGGCACCGAAGAGCAGGAAGATTATGCCGGCGACCGCAACCGCGATCCCGGCGACCTCGCGCGCACTGGGGCGCTCGCCCAGAAAGATCATCGCGAAGCCGAACGAGAGCATCGGCACGCCCGGAATCACGACGGCGGTGGTCCAGGCGAGCGAGAGCCGGCGAATCGCGCCATACCAGGTGAGCGATCCGAGTACGTAGACAAAGCCACCGGTGAAGAGGATCGCGGCGAGCGCGCGCGGATCGGCCAGGCCGGCCAGCGCACGCACGTCACCGATCAGCAGCATCGCGCCAAGCACAATCGCGGCAAAGATGCAGCGCGCGCCCGTCACGCAGGTCTCCGACAGCGGCGGCATCACGCCCAGCGAGATGACGTGCGAGACCTGCCAGAAAAGCGGCGTCACGAAGATCAATCCGGCTGCGTAGAGCGGTGCAAACGCGCGGCCGGCCGTGTAGACCGAGCCGATGCCGAGCAGAATCGCGGCGGTCGCGGCCATCTGGCGCGGCGACGGACGCTCGCCCAGAAAAATCATCGCGAGCATCACCGAGTACAGCGGCTCGCTCTGCAGCAGAATTACGCCGGCGACCGCGTCGATCCGGCGCAGGCCGAAGATCAGCGCGAGGCTGGTGGCGACCGACCCGGCCATCGAGAGCGCGATCAGCCGCGGCATCCAGGTGCGATCGATCAGCGCGCCGAGTTCGCCCTTGCGCCACATCACGACGGCGAGAATCGCCGCGGCGACGGTCATCGAGCCGGCGCAGTACAGCATCGGATCGAGATGCGCCGCGCCGTAGCGCATGATGACCGGCTGCACGGCCGCGATGATCGTGGTCGCGATCACGTTGACAATGCCAACGGTGAAGGCGTGCGTGGCGCGCGACTGATCCACGCCGGCGGCGTTATCGTGTGCCGCTGGGCGATCCGGAGATTTCATGACGGGGCGAAATTGGACGTGCGCAGGATTGAAGCCAGCCGGGGGCGATGCATCTTCGCGCCCGTGCCGGTATGTTAGTCGGCGGCGCGCGCGATTGAAATGAAGACCACTCCTCTGCCTGAAAATCGATTACCAACGGCGGTGCTGCTCGACACGCACGACGCCCGCACCGCCGATGCGACCGCGCCTCCCGATGAGCGCGCCGCGCCGGCGATGCGCAGCGCGGCGCCCGCGCACGCTATCGCGACGGCGCACGGAGCGGGCCGGTGGTCGTCACCGAGCATTGCAATCGCGATCATCGTCGCGCTCGGCACGCTCCTGTTCATCGTCAACCTGGGCGCCGCGCCGCTCTATACCAAGGGCGAGCCGCGCGAGGCCGTCACGATCTTCGACATTGTGCATGGCGGCGGCGTGATTCTGCCGCTGCGCGCGGGCGTCGAGATTCCCTCGAAGCCGCTGCTGATGCATTGGCTGGCCGCGATCGTCTCGCTGATCGCCGGTGGCGTGACGACCTGGACCGTGCGGCTCCCGTCGGCGCTCCTGGCGATCGGCGGGATGCTCGCGACCTATCTCTACGTGCGGCGACTGTTTGAAGCGCGCGCGGCGCTGATCGCCGCGGTGATGATCGGCACGACGTTCCAGTACCTGCAGGCCGGCACCGGATCGCGCGTCGACATGACGCTGACGTTTTTCATGACGATCGCGTTCTTCGAGTTTATCGCGATTGCCGAGGGGCTAAGCGCCCGCACCACGGTGCTCTACCTCGCGATGGCGCTCGCGATGCTGACCAAGGGGCCAATCGGCGCGGCGCTGCCCGTGCTCACCGCGATGGTCTGGATCGCACTCACACGGCGCTGGAATCTGTGGCGGCGGCTCGATCTCAAACGCGGCGCGTTGATCGTTGGGCTGATCGGCGGCGGATGGTATATCGCGGCGATCGTTAGCGGCGGCGCAGCCTTCGTGCACAAGCAGATCCTGGGCGAGAATCTCTACAGATTGATCGGTCATCGCGGCGTCAACGTCGGCCATGCGCATCCGTTTTACTACGAGGAGGCGGCGCTGCTCGCGGGCTTTATGCCCTGGACGCCGATCGCCATCGTGGCGCTGTGGCAGGCGATCCGCCGTCCGCGCCGGCTCGACGCGCGCCTGGGCTATCTCCTCGTATGGTTCAGCGTGGTGCTGATTTTCTACAACCTGCCGCTGAGCAAGCGCGGGGTCTACCTCATGTCGCTCTATCCGGCGCTGGCGACGATAATCGCGCTCTATCTGAGCGACGCGATCACCGACGGCGCGGCGATCGCCCGGCCAGTGCGATGGCTGACGCGCGGCATGGGCGGATTTTTCGTCGCGACCGCCGCCGCGGCGATCGCCGGACTGGCGATTCTCTACGCGGCGCCGGCGCTAATGCTGGCGCTACTCGCGCGCGGCGGAATCATGATCGACGCTCTGCCCGGCGCATTGCGGGCGACGGCGCATCAATGGGCGCCGCTGACCATCGCGATGCCGATCGCGGTCGCGGCGATCGGCGGGTGGATGATCCGCGGCCGGCCGGCGACGCACAGACTGATCGTCGCGATCGCCGCGGGCTTTGCCGCGATCGTGCTCGCGGTCAATCTGATCGTCGAACCGGCGGTGGCCAACACGCTCACGCTCCAGGGCTTTGCGGCCACCGCTATCAAGACCGCCAACGGCGCGCCGATCGGCTATTTCGGCAGCCTGGACTACGGCTTCGCCTTTTACAGCGGGCGCAATATCGCCTTCGTGACGAGCAAGGAGAGCATTTTCGCTTACGTCGTCTGCTCCGAGGATGACTACCGGCTGATGTGGCCGGCGATGCGCGCGCGCTATACGATCGTGCGGCGCAGCAATCCGACCGATTTTGACGGGAGCGGCCGGATGCTGCTGCTCGAACGGATCGGCGGCGGCGAATCGCCGCCCTCCGCGATCGCAGCGCCCGCCCCTGCCGCGCCATTGCCGGAGACGCCAAGTCGGGAGACCCCATCGCCATCGGCGACACCGAGCGGCCGCACGTTCGATCTGTGACGAGCCGTGAGGCCAAGACGAGGCGTCAGGAAAGCCGCGCGCGGCGCAGATCCGCGACCGCCGCGGCGAGTCGCGGCAGCACCTCGCCGGTGGGGCCGCGCAGGCTCAGATCGCAGACGCGGCTGATCTCCGATTCGTAGAGATTCGCTTCAATCAGTTGGCCACCGCGCTGCTTGACCTCGAGGGCGAAGCCGGCCGCCGGATAGACCGTTGCGGAAGTCCCGGCGACGATGACCGCGTCGGCCAGCGCCGCATGATCGACGCATTGGCGGAGCACGTCGGGCGGAATCGGTTCGCCAAAGGCGACGGTGTCGCCCTTGAGCAGCCCCGCGCATTGCGGACATTGCGGCGGCAGCACATCGAGGCGGATCTCCTCGGCCTTGAAGCGCGCGCCGCATTCGATACAGCGGATGAGCTTCCAGTTGCCGTGGATTTCGGCGAGCGCCTGGTGTCCGGCCTGGCGATGCAGGTCGTCGACGTTTTGCGTGATCAGGAAACGCAAAACACCCAGCGCTTCAAGTTCGGCGAGCGCCTGATGGCCGGGGTTGGGTCTGGCGACCTTGAGCGGACCCCACAACTCGTCGTCCTGACGGCGGATGCGATCTTCCCAGGCTTTTTTCGGATCGGCGAGAAATATCTGGTAGCCGTTCATCGGCGGCTCGCCGTACTTGGTCCAGAGACCGCCCGGACCGCGAAAGGGCGGGATGCCGCTCTCGACCGACATCCCGGCGCCGGTCAGCGCGATGACGTAACGGGCGGCGAGCAGCGCGCGGGCCGCGGCCAGAATTTGCGCATCGCTTGCACGCTCGGCATTCGCAGCCATCTGGAATCGTCCTCCAATGCGGCACTGGCGGAGCGCTGCGCCGTCCTTCGTGGACCGGCACCCAGCCGCTATCGCATTATGAAGGCGTAAACCTATTCCGTCCAGCCGAGCCGTCTAGTGACGAAATAGCATTCAAGTACATAACTCAGTCCGGACTTTCAGTTCATTTCGTCTCGTCAGAGAGAGCTTATGAAATCAGCGATCGCGCGCGCGAGCAGATCGGGCCGCTCGAGCAGCAGATGATGATGCACGGCGGGAATTGTCGTGAGACGCGCGCGCGGATTGGACGCCGTGGCGCGTTCGGCCGCCTCGGCGGTCAAGATACGGCTGTGCTCGGCGCGCACCAGCATCAGGGGAATCGCGATGCGCTCGATTGCGGCGGCAACGTCGAGACCGTCACTGCCGAAAAAACTTTCGCGATCAAACTTCATCGTGGCGCGGCCGTCAGGCATGCGGATGAGGCTGTGCGCGGCGATGGCCGAGAGCGTCGCGGGTGGGATGTCGCCTTCGTCGGGCATCAGGCGAAAGCGGGCGACGGCGGTGGCGAGATCGGGATAGGCAACGGAAGGCAGCGTCTTGAGGCGCGCGAGATAGCGGTTGCGCCGATAGGTCGAGGTGACGGCCACGTCGATCGCAACCGCGGCGCGCGCGAGATCGGGAAACCGCGCGGCGAACGCCAGCGTCGCGATACCGCCCATGCTATGGCCGGCGACGATCGGCCGCGCGAGCTTGGCCGCCGTGATGAAGCGGGCGAGGTCGGCGGCGTAATCGGCCGGCGCATAGGCAGGCGGCCGCATCCATGCGCTGTCGCCATGGCCGCGCTGATCGATTGCAATGAGGCGCAGGTGCGGATTTTCGATCGCGTCGGCGAAGGGCTGCCACCACCATGCGTTGGCCGAATTGCCATGGAGCAGCACCAGCGTGTCGCGGCCGGCGGGATTCCATTCGAGATAATGGAGGCGCGGCGTGCCGTCAAGAAACCGGCTCTGCGGATCGGTCATCCGAGTTCGTCGAGAAATTCGCCGAGCGCCGCGGCCAGACCCGGCGGATTATCGAGCAGCACATGATGATGCGAAGCGGGGACCGTGGCGAGCCGTCCGCGCGGCATCACGGCGACCATCCGTTCGGCCAGTCCGGGCTTGAGCACGCTGTGCTCGGCCTTGAGGAACAGCGCGGGACATTGCAGGCGGGCGAGTCCCTCCCAGGCCTTCATCGGCTCGCGGATCATCGTGCGGCGATCGGACTTGTAGTCCCATTTGCCGTCGCCGGCCTGGCGAAACGAATGCTCGGCGATGTGGTCGAGCACCGTGCGGGTCGCGATATTATCGGCGGGAATCGTGCGGAAACCGGCGATCGCCTCGGCGAGCGAGTCGAAGCGGCGCGCCGGCCGTTCGGCCAGGCCGCGCAGGCTGGCGACCGCCTCTTGCGGATAGCTCGGCGGGCTGTCGATCGCGGCCATCGCGCGCAGCGTTTCGCTGTGCAATCCCGCGTAGCACATCACGTTATGACCGCCCATCGAATGGCCGATGAGCGCCGGCGCCCCGAGGCCCCATGAGCCGATCAGCGCGTGCAGGTCGGCTACGTAATGGCGGGTGCCGTAGCCCCATTCGTCGGTCCATTGGCTCTCGCCATGGCCGCGCTGATCGAGCGCGAGCACATGATAACGGCCGGCCAGTGCGGGCGCGACGAAGTCCCACCAGCGGGCATGCGCCGCGCCGCCGTGAATCAGCAGGACCGGCGGGCGGCCCTCGCCGCCGTAGTCGACGCAGTTGAGGGCGAGGCCGGTCGCGCCGCGATAGGTCCGTGTAATCATCGCCGTGAGTTATTCCAGACGGTTGCGTTGCGCGGCGCAAGAGGCGCCTCGAGCGCCGTCTTTGCACGGAGAAACTTTCGTGTAAGCATTATATCCGGTGCCTCGAGAGTTGGTCCTTATGACGGTAAAGTCCCGAACGCGAATCATTCCATCAGCCGCGCTGGCGTTAATCCTGATTTCCGCCGGCGCCGCGCGGTCGGCGGATTCGAGCGCGACCGTTACCGACGCGGCCGGGTCGAAACCCGCCAATTCGCCGATTGCGGCCGCGCCACCATCGGTCTCCTCCTCGGCCGGCGTGGGCGACTACGGCGCCGATTCAAACGCCGCCAAAGCGCGTGCGCTGGTCGCAGCCGCAATCAATATGACCGACAGCGATCGCGCGGTAAAATTGCTCTGGCAGGCGACCACGATCGATCCGAGTTACGCGGACGCTTACATCTACCTGGCGCTGTTTTACAATTCACGATCTAATTTCGGCAAAGTCGTCGAAGTCTATCAGAAGCTGGTGAAATATCAGCCCGGCGAAGTCAGTGCCTACCTGAATATCGGCGAGGCCTACATGTCGTTTCAGCCGCCGCGGATGGAAGACGCGCTGCCCTTCTATCGCAAGGCGATCAGCATGGATCCGACGTCCTCATTCGCGGCGCTGCGCATCGGACAGATCTATGCGCAGGAGGGCAACCGCGGCGAGGCGGTCAAGTACCTGCGGATCGCCAGCGGCGATCGCACCAAGAATCCCGACCTAGCGGCGCAGGCCGACCGTCTGCTGCACGACATGGGCTCGTAGGGCGCGGACGATTCAGGAGGCGGCGGGCGCGGGAATCGCGGCCGGCGCCGCCGCGGACTCCGGCGGCGCGCCAGACTGCCTCTCGATCCGTGCGGCCTCGTCACGCAGGCGCGGCGCAATAAAATCTTTGTCGAATTTGGCCTGCTGCGCGGGCGTCAGCAGGGCGTGAATCCGCAGATAGGCGGCGAGAAAATTCCGCCGCCGCTCACGCTGGAAATTGTGCTGCATCGCGAGGCTATGGTCGCGCGTGTCGTGGATTATTTCGGCCACCTGGTCGCGCTGCGCGGGCGTCAAATCGAGCGTCGCATTCATCCGTGCGAGCAGATTCGTACCCGGAACGGTGAGCAATCTGTAGCGATAGGCGAGCGTGCTGCCGGCAAAACCCAGCGCGAGGCCGGCGAGCATCGCGGCCACCAGCAGCAGGGTGCTGGACCTAGCCGGCACGGTCATCGGTCCCGGCGCCGGCGTCGGGCGCCATCGAATCGAACAGCGACGGCACGGAATCCGCGTTTTCAGCGTCGGAGTCCAAACCACCCGCGTGGTAACTAACCGGCGTCACGTCGGTATCTTCGCCGGCCACGGCCGCGGTGAAATCAGGCGCCGGCCACGCCGTAACCGACCAGGCGGAAAATCCTCCCACCAGGAGCATCAGGGCGGCGGCGGCGGCGACCGCCCACGGACGCGTCGCGGACGGCGCGATCTGCACGGACGGCGCGAGGCGCCGGGCGGCGGCGCGATACGTCCGCACAGGGTCGATCGGCGAACCGGCGGAGCCGGCCGCCGGCTCGGCATGCCCATGGAGTACGGGAGCACTCAGGGCGAAGACCCGAAAGGCGCGATCGCATCGTTGGCAGGCGCCAAGATGATCGCTGAAGGCGGCGCGATCCGCGACCGACAGCGTGCGGCGCCAGAATGGCGCGAACATCTTTTGCGCTTCAAAGCAGTTCATCGGGTGGCCCGGGCGCGCTGCTCCGCGAGAATTCGTTCGGCCTGTTTGCGCATCACCTGACGGGCGCGAAACGCACGGATTTTCACCTTGGCTTCGCTCCAGCCCATGGTCTGCGCGATTTCACTAACGCTCAAATCTTCGGTCTCCTTGAGAATCATCACCATCCGATCGTCAGGGCGCAACGTGTCGAGCAGGCGATGGGCCAGGTCGTGGGCCTCCTGGCGCTGCTCGGCGGCATCGACGAGATCCTCCGGCGAGGCATGGTTCACCAGTTCGATCCAGGCGCTCTCGGGTGCGGAAAAATCGGCGACGAGATCCTCGGGCCGGCGCTGGCGGCGGCGCAATTCGTCGTAACATACGTTGGTCACGATCGCACGCAGCCACGCGATAAACGGTAGCTCGGCGCGATAGGTCGCGAGGCCGGTGAAGGCCCGGATGAAGCTTTCCTGCGCCAGATCGCGAACCATCTCGCGGTCGGCGAAAAAACGCTGGCAAATCCGCTCGACCTTGTCGCGATAGCGCGCGGCAAGCTCGGTGAATTCCGCCGTTCGTCCATTGAGGACCTCGGCGATCAGCTCCTCATCGGGTCTGACGGCGAAGCTCCGTTGGAACCAATTTGTCGCCCGGGCATTCCGCATACCTATCCATTAGTACGCCGCACAGAGATCACGGTTACAAAGATGCTTCGCGAGACTAGACCCACGCGGCGTGCGGGACGGGTGGCGCCGCATCCTAATCCCCACGCGGCGGCAGGCCCAGTCCCGCACTGAGGAGATCGGCCGGCGTATCGAGATCGAGCACCACGCCCGGGTCTTCGACCTCGAGATAGGCGACGCGCGCCGGCTCCGCGTTGACGACTACGCGGGCCCCCCGGTCCTCCGGCGCGGACGCCAATTCGCCAAACAACGCGCGGGCGAAGATCACCGGATGGCCGCGGCGGCCGTGATCGCGCGCGATCGCGATCGGCCGGCCGGCGCGGGCGTATTCGGCGGCCAGCGCGGCAAAGGTCGCCGGCGCGACCAGCGGATGGTCGGCGAGATGGACCAGCGCCGCATCGGCGTGCCCCTGCGCGACCTGAGCGAGGCCGACCTTGAGCGAGGAGAGCTGGCCGCGCTCGAAATGCGGGTTCGCCACGATGCTGACGCGCGTGTCGCGCGGTACCGCCGGCCGCACGCGATCGGCATGCGCGCCAAGCACCACGACCACGCGATCCGCGACCGTCAGGCACATTGCCACGGTGCGCGCGATGAAGGTTTCGCCACCGGCCATCAGGAGCGGTTTGGGATAGCCCATCCGGCGCGATTCGCCGGCGGCGAGCAGGATCGCCTCGATCCGTGGCTGACTCACGATGCGGCCCGCGGCGCCCGCTAGCTTGTGCGGCGCAGGCGGCCGGAGCGCGTGCCGAGATTGAACTCGTCACGCCGGCCGGTGCGCCGTTCGCGGACGATCTCGGCGATAATCGAGATGGCGATCTCTTCGGGCGTCTCCGCACCGATATCGAGTCCCAACGGTACGTGGACTTCGCTGAGAAGCTGCGGGGCGAAGCCGTCCTCTTCGAGCCGCGCGAGCGTGGCCCGCGCGCGCCGACGCGAACCGATCATCCCGATAAAGCATCCGGTGGGCGTGCGGAGCGCGGCGCGCAGCGTCTCTTCATCGAAGGCATGGCCGCGGGTCACCGAGATTAGGTAGCAATGGCGGTCGAGGCCGAGCGCGGCAATCGCGGCGGCAAAGGGCTTGACGATCACTGCGTCGGCGGTCGGAAAACGTTCGCGATTGGCAAACGAAGCGCGATCGTCGATCACGGTGACGTGAAACCCGAGCATCGAGCCCAGTTCGGCCAGCGGTTGCGCAATATGGCCGGCGCCGACGATAATCAGGCGCTGCGCCCCGGTAATCGGATCGACAAACACCCGTGGCGCCCCGTCCGACGCGACCCGCGTCACCGGCTTGAGATCGCCCGCGCCGTCGACTTCGAGCAGGCCGGCCACGGCGTCTGACGCACGCTCCGCGATCGTCCCCAGCGCCGAGCGTTTGAGTCCGCTCAACTCACCCGCCGACGCGCGATCGGCCGGGTCGACAACCGCCTTGGTCCCCGGCGGCAGCTCCGCGCGCGCCCCGGCGTCGACCACCGTGAGCAGCGCGGCGGGTCGATTATGGCCCGCCGCATCGGCCAGCTGGCGCGCCATCGGCAGGTCGCGCGGCGACCACAGATCGATAAATACGTCCATGATCCCGCCGCAGGTGCCGATTTCGTTCTGATCGAAATCGCCCGTCAGATCGACTTCGGCGAGCCGCGCGCCCTCGCCCGCCTCGAGCATCAGGCGCGCCTTGCGAAAGACTTCGGCCTCGCCGCAGCCGCCACCGATCGTGCCGTATTGCCCGTCGTCGCGGACGATCATCTTGGCCCCGACCTCGCGCGGCGTCGAGCCTCGAACGTTGATCACCGTGGCGAGCGCGAACGGCTTGTCCCGTTCGAGCGTGCGCACGGCTTCGGACCAGATCAGATCAACTCCAGCCATCTTGAGCCACTCCACCGACGCCCTCGAGCGGGACGATCGTTCCAAATCGCCGGCGCCGCCGGAATTTCGGGAATGCGCCGGACGATCCGGCGACGCGGCCCGCGCGGCCTCGCCACGATGAATGCGTCCCTCGTTACGATCATTGTGGCGCAAACGGTCCGAATCTTTCCAGTGGGTAAAGCGCCGTGCGCGCGGCGCAGGCTCAGGGGGCCAGCGTCGAAAGCCGCACGATTAATCGACCAGCCCCGCGGCGCAGCCTAAGCCGGATCGGCGGCGATGCGCCCAGTCGGGAATTGCGCGGAGCTTGGCGGCCCGGATCAGAGTGCCGGCTGGCCCGAGCCGGATCGGGTGGAATCGGACGGGCCGGTGCGGCGCCGACCGCCGTCTTCGGCCAGGCCGTAGCGCGTGAGCATGCGATAGAGCGTCGAGCGCGAAATGCCGAGCAGGTCGGCCGCGCGGCGGCGGTTACCTTCGGTCTCCTCGAGCGAGCGCACAAGGGTGCGCTTGATCACCTCATCGAGCAGCAGTGGCGATTGTTCCTGGGCAGATTCGGTCGACGGATGAACCGCGTTTCGCAGCGGCGGCAAATCCGCTTCGCCGTCCTGCGGGGCGTTCGATCCGAAGTCGTCGAGCTCGTCGGGCGCCGCATCGCCCGCACGAACCACGTGATCGGGCAGCACCTGGACGTCGACGCGGTCGCCGTCGGTGAGCATGGCGGCGGATTGCATGGCGTGGGCGAACTCG
>JADMIL010000059.1 GCA_015478645.1 Candidatus Binataceae bacterium | reverse complement strand
CCATCCCCAGGATGGCCACCCACATCAAGTATGTCCCTAGTTTTCTTCGCACCTTATTCCTCCCCCTCACGTCAAAGTTGACGGTTGCGGAGACAGGCATCGCGCGAGCCGGGGAAGCCTGCGCACATGCCGGCCACTTGTCTGCCGGTTGGTTCTGGTTCATTCGATTTTTCGTAACTGGTGTCCACAGGCACGCCCTGCCGGCAAACCGCAACAGCCCGCGGCGCCACGCGCAATATACTTCGCCTTCTAATTTGATTCAACCGATTGAATGAATTTTTCTGCCGCCAATAATTGAGCATGAAGGCCGCTTTTTTGACGGTTTCGCGACCCTCGCCCGCGCCCGGGACGCACCGTAGGGAGGGGTCAGTATGAGTCCAATTCCGGTTGCATGAATCATAGTAGCATGCGTAGCATCCCCATCTCGATGGAACTATTTTTTGTCCTCGGTGTCCCGCCGGTGCGCCGCCGGCCGCCCTCACGCATCGTTCGACCGGCCGCCCCGCGGTGGCGAACGGCATCGTCAGCGGACTCCGCTAATGAAGTATTGCTAATGGCGTCATCGACCCACGCCGCGGATCTCGGGCGGCGATGGCAACGCGCCCGCGCCGTGCGCGCAATCGTGGCCGCGGCCTTCGCGTCCGGCCTCGCGGTGGTATTCGCCAGCGTGGCGATCGCCGCCGCTCCGGCGCCCTTGCCGCCCACGGTCGTGGCCATCGCCCCGGGCATTCATCCGTTAGGCAAGGGACGCCATAGCTGGTTCGGCGTGCATATGTACGACGCGACGCTTTGGGTGGTAGGCGCCACCTGGTCGTTCGATGAGCCTCACGCGATCGAACTCGAAGCCGGCCGCTCGATCACCTCGGGCTCGCTGACCAGCGCCGCGATCGACGAAATGCGCGGGCTTAACGTCGGTACCGCCGCCGAGCGCGATCGCTGGAGCGCCGAGTTGGCGCGCGTGATGCCCCCGATCAGAAAGGGTGACCGGCTCGTGGTCTTTACCCTGCCGGTGGGCAAGACCATGGTCTACTTCAACGACGCCGAGCGCGGCGAGATCGACGATCCGTCGTTCGGTGAAGCGCTGTTTAAGATCTGGCTCGATCCGCAAAGCCGCAATCAGCCGCTGCGGCGCAAACTGCTCAATCATTGACGGTCACCTTTGCAAGTCGCGCCACCGATCGGAACACGGGTTTCGCGATACGGCAGCGACTCTTACGACGTTCCGCCCACAGTGGGAAAGGTCGCCAATCGTGCGTCGGCCGCTGATGCGCACGCGCGATGCGCGGCGCTAGTCGGCGCGGCGGAATTTATGCGATGGTGGCGGCTGCCGCCGACGGATGGCGGCATCACCTATGACACAGCAACTTGACGCGCGCACCTTGGATTTCGCCGGCATCATCCGCCCGGGTGACCATATCGTATGGGGGCAGGGCTCGGGCGAGCCGCAAACGCTGGTTGAGCGCTTCGTCGAACAGCGCAAACGCCTTGGCCGCACCAGCGTTTTCCTGGGCGGCATCACCTATACCAACACGCTCAAGCCCGAACACGCCGACGCGATTGAGTTCACCGGCTACGGCGCAATCGGCAACCTGCGCGCGCTGGTCAAGGCCGGTGCGATGCGCGTGATTCCGTGCCATCTGTCGTATCTCGTACCCTATTTCGAGGACGGGACGATCCGCAGCGACGTGGTCTTCGTCCAGACCAGTCCGCCCAACGCGCGCGGCGAATACAGTTTTTCGCTGACCAATGACTATCAGCAGGCGGCGATCGCCAAGGCTCGCGTGGTCGTCGCCGAGGTCAATGATCAGGCGCCATGGACCCATTGCGACGCCGCACTGAGCACAGATCGCATCGACTATCTCGTGCCGGTTTCGCGCCCGCCGGTCGGACTCGATCCGCGTCCGCTGGGTGAATGCGAACGCGCGATCGCGCGCCACGTCGGGCGCTTCATCGTCGATGGCACGACGATCCAGATCGGGATCGGCGCGATTCCCGACGCCGTGATGGCGAGTATCGGCGATCGCCGCGACTTAGGGATTCATTCGGGCCTGATCAGCGATCGCGTCGCCGATCTGATCGAGTCGGGCGCGATGACCAACGCGCGCAAGCCCATCGACACCGGCCTGGCCGTCTCCTGCTCGCTGCTCGGCACCAGCCGGGTCTACCGTTTCGCCGCCAACAATCCGGCCATCAAGATGTTTACCCTGATGCACACGCATCGCCTGGAAGTGCTGCGCCAGTTGGGCAATATCGTGGCGATCAACTCGGCTATCGAAGTCGACCTGACCGGCCAGATCAACGCCGAGGTCGCCTCGGGCGCCTACGTCGGCGCGACCGGCGGGCAGGGCGATTTCGTGCGCGGCGCGCAACTCGCGGTGGGCGGAAGATCGGTAATCGCGCTGCCGTCGACCGCGCGCGGCGACCAGATCAGCCGCATCGTGGCGAGCCTCAGCGGACCGACCACCACCGGGCGCAATGACGCCGACATTATCGTGACGGAGTTCGGCGCGGCCGAATTGCGCGGCGTGCCGATCGCCGAGCGGGTGCCGCGGATGATCGCGCTGGCGCATCCGGCGTTTCGCGAGTCGCTCGAACGTGACGCGCGCGAACTGGCGAAGCGCGGCGCATGGTAATGCCGTCCGGCCGCGAACCGCATCAATTACGCCAAATAGCTAGTTCAAATCCCGGGAGCATCTGACTAATGACCGACGAGCAGCAAATCGTACTTGAGGTCGACGAGTTTTATCGCGGCTATATCGATGGCTTCAACCGCGAGGATATCGACCTGTTCATGCAGACCTTCGATCTGCCCTTCGTGATACTCAGTGGCGACCGCGCCGCGATCGTCTGCGCGACGGAAGCCGATCAGCAGACTTTCTATGCCCAGATGATGGCCGGGATCCAGGGGCGCGGATGGGCCCGCTCGGCCGTCGATCAAACCCGCGTATGGCCGCTGGCCGCGAACCTCGCCACCCTGATGGCCGACGTCACGCGCTACCGCCGCGACGGTTCGGTGATCGAGCGCCTGCGCGCTTTCTATACGCTGCGGCGCGACGCCCGTTCGTGGAAGATCGTCACGTTGATGCAGGCCACGGCGCCGTTCCGCGGCCCCGGCGCGATCCCGCGCGAATAACGCTCGCGCGCATCCCTTTGACATAGGCGCATCCCTTTGACATAGGGTTGACCGCCGCTGATAGGATAAATCTATCAAACCGGGGGGCGCATCCGCGGGGGGCGGCGGCGTCCGCCCGTTCCGGAGGTCAGGGGATATGCCGACGGTCCAGATCAAAGACGAAGCGCGCATTGGCACCGAGGCGCGAATCAAGCTCGAGCCCAGCTCCTATCTGCAGAAGCTCTCCAAGACCGGCACGCCCGACCTGGCCTGGATGGACGATCATGGCGAATGGGGTATGCGCGCCGTGCCGGGCAATCTCGGCCTGCGCCTCAAGGATATCGCGATCGGCAGCTACGGCGTCGTCCCCGAACACGGCGCCGCGCACAACTCGATGGCCCCGCGCGGCTCGTCGGTACCCTCCGACGTCCCGGCGCTCGGCTTCACCGTCAACGACAAGGCCGAATGCTGGGCCGACAACGTGATGGAGCTTTACGAAGAGGCGGTCGCGCGCCAATGGAGTTCTGCGCGCGACATCCCGTGGGACGAGCTCAAGCCGCTGCCCGACGACCTCGAGCGCGCGATGTGCCAGCTCTGCACCTTCCTGACCGAAGTCGAATTTATCGCCGCCGACGCGCCGACGCGCTGGATGAGCCGCATCAACCACGACTTCCTCGAAGTGAAACTGTTTCTCGCCACGCAGGCGATGGACGAGGCGCGCCACACCGACGTCTTCCGCAAGCGTGCGCTGGCCAACGGCGGGGGCCTGGGCAAGTCGAGCGCGCTCGCCGAGCTGAGCCTCAAACGCATCTTCGACGCCGGATCGTTCTCCGCGCAGACCGCGCGGCTCCATCTGCTGGGGGAGGGGTTTGTGCTCACGATGTTCCGCCAGGGCGAGTTCATCGCGCCGAGCCGCGTCGACCAGGAGATTTTCCGCCGCTGCATGCAAGACGAGTCGCGCCACGTCGGCTATGGCACGATGCATCTGCGTACCCAGCTCAAGATGCGCCCCGATCTGGCCGAGGAAGTTCACGCCGAACTCGACGACGCCGAGAGCATCCTGTTGCAGACCTTTTCGGTGCCCGAGTCAGTCGAGCCGATGGCGGTGCTGATGGGCGGCGGGATCAAGAATTTCGATCACGGCATGGAGCTGCAGGGAAATCTGTGGCGGCGCATCGTCGGCGAATATCTCCAACGCTGCGATTCGGCCGGCCTCGATCGCCGTCCGCGCTGTATCCTGCCGACCGATTTCGGGGCGCTGATGGCCGACTGATGGCGGAATTTCCCGCTCCGCAATGGTTTGTCGCTCTCGGTCGTCTGATGGCGGCCGAGGGCGAGTCCTTCCGCCGCCTCGGTTATGCCGAAGTGCGCTTCGTCGTCGCGATGCTCGACGCTGACGGCAAACATCTGCACGACACCGCGATCGAGATCGACGGCTACGCGCTGACCCGCGCCGCCGCACTCGCCGAACTTCCCGGCTTCGACCCCGACTTCACGATTTGCGCCAGCGCCGCCGTCTGGCATCGGATGATCGAGGAGATCGCGCACGACGGCCGGCCCGCGCTGCGCCATACGCTGAGTTCGCTGGCACTGGTCGGCGATGAGTTGTGGCTCGAATCGACCGATCAGTTGCGCGAGGATAAATTCTACCGCTTCAACCAGACACTGCAGGAACTGCTTAATCTTTCCGGCAAGCTCGCGCGCTGACGATCGGTGCGGAGCGTAGCGATGCGCCGGGTGATCGCAATTCGCTGTCGCGGGGAGCCGGGTGGAACAATCGCACGATGATCGCGAGCCCCGGGCCGCTGGCGCAGCGCCATCGCCGCCCGCGCGCACCGAGGGGCTCAGCACCGTCCGCGTCGCCGCGCTGACTGACGGCGTCTTTGCCATCGTGCTGACGCTCCTGGTGCTCGACGTGCATGCGCCCGCCGCCGCGTCGCAGGCGCAAATGCTCGCGCGCCTGCGCGATATCGTGCCGCAACTGACGCTGTTCGTCGCGAGCTTCGCGATCGTCGCGGTCTTCTGGTACGGCCATCACATGGAGATGCACTGGATCGTGCGATCGGATCGCGTGCATCTGGGCGTTACGCCGGCCTTTCTGTTGACCATCAGCTTCATGCCGTTTACGGCGTCGCTGCTCGGCAAGAATCTTGCGCTGCCGCTTGCCGCGACGATCTACGGCGCCAACCTGGGCGCGGCCGGCCTCGTGCGCTGCGTCCATTGGAGCTACGCCACCAGCGGTCATCGGCTGGTCGGCGCGGAGGTCGATCCGGCGATGATTCGCCACGTCCGGCGCGTGTTCCTCGTCGTGCCGGTACTCTACGGGGCGGCGGTCGCGATCGCGTGGCTGAGCCCGCCGGCCGCGCTCGTATGCTTCATCGTGATCCCGCTGCTCTACGTCATACCGGCGCGCCAGTCGCGGCATCTGACGTCGCTGCGCCCGCTTCCGGCCACACCCGCGCCCTGAAGCCGCGGCGGCCGAGTTGCCAATCCGGCCTCATCTGCTAAATCATCCTATACGTACACGCGGCGCGTCCGCATTCGCCGCACGTGCGGCCGGACAATTGGCGATCGATTTTTTTCGAGGAGACACACAAGATGGATATCGGCTTCCTGATGGCGCCCACCGCGCACAGCGGCGACCTCGCCGAAGCGGCGCGCCTGGTTGAAGCGCTCGGCTATGACTCGTTCTGGATTCCCGAGCATCCGGTGATTCCCGCCGGCATGAAGACTCCGTTTCCGTTCACGCCCGACCACAAGCTGCCGGATCATTACGCGACCTGGGCCGACCCGTTCATCGCGCTCAGCATCGCCGCCGCCGTGACCAAAAAAATAAAGCTCGGCACCGGCGTCTGCCTGCTGCCCGAGCGCAACGTCCTGATGACCGCGAAGGTCGCCGCGAGCCTCGATCTGTTCTCCGGCGGCCGCGTGATCCTCGGCGTCGGCGCCGGATGGCTGCGCGAGGAGACCGAGGTGATGGGCGCGAATTTCGGCATGCGCTGGCGCCAGACGCGCGAGACCGTCGAGGCGCTGCGCCTGCTATGGACCGAACGCGAGGCCGCGTACGCCGGCACGATCATCAAATTTCCCGCCGTGCGCTGCGAGCCCAAGCCGATCCAGAAGGGCGGACCCGCGATCCTGCTCGGCGCGCACGGACCCAAGGCGCTCGATCGCGTCGCGCGCTCTTACGACGGATGGATGCCGCTGGTCGAGAGCCCCGAGGAACTGGGTGCGGGCGTCAAGACGATCCGCCAACTGGCCGCCGTGGCCGGCCGCAAGCCCGACTCGATCATCATCTCGCCGCTGGTCGATCCGGGCGAGCACGGACCGTCGGCCGACGAGATCAAGCGCTATCGCGAGGCCGGTGCGAGCCGCCTCGTGCTGCTCTCGCAAAAGACCGTCGCCGAAACCGCGACCGGCAAGGCGATCGAACTGATCCGCCGCTTCGCGCCGTCGGTCGAGCGCGCCCGCGCGCTTTAGGATAATAACGACACAAACCCGCTCTCCGGAGTCGCTATGAAAATCCGTCACGCCGCCGCGCTAGCAGCGCTGCTGATCGCAAGCAACTCATTCGCCTTTACCGGCGAAAAATACCTGTCGCAAGCCAAAGTGTCACTCGACCAGGCCCGCACGCTCGCGCTGAAGGCCTATCCGGGCAAGATCGTCGCGGAGGAACTGGAACAGGAGTCCGGCGGCAGCGGACTCCGCTATTCGTTTGTCGTGAGTCATCGGCACGCGAAGCACGAAGTCGGCATCGATGCGAAAACCGGTGACGTTTTGGAAAACTCGGTCGAGAGCGGCCATCCCGACTGATTCAGCCTGTCGTTGTGAGCGCCGCGAAGAATCTCGATCCGGGATCCGATCGCTGCGCCCAGGGTGACTAAGGAACCTCTGCACAAGTTAGGTTGTCATTCTGAGCGCAGCGAAGAATCCCGGATCCGGGATCCGATCGCTGCGCCCAGGGTGACAGCAGAGCCTGGTGGAGAGGTTCCCTAACTGGCCTGGGCATGGGATGCGGGCGCGTTCGCGAAGCCGCGGCTTTAATCAGTCGCGCGCGCGGCGCAGGGCGTCAGTTCGATCGCCCTATCGTGTTACGCGGGCGCCGCTTCCGCGCCGGTTTTGCGCACGCCCATCAGGTAGGCCTCGATAAATTCGTCGATCGCGCCGTCGAGCACCGCGTTGGTGTTGCCGATTTCGACGCCCGTGCGATGGTCCTTGACCATCTGATATGGATGCAGCACGTACGATCGAATCTGGCTGCCCCACGCGATCTCTTTTTTATCCTTGCTGAATTTCTCCAGCTCCTCGCGCCGCTTGCGCTCCTCCATCTCGAACAGCCGCGCGCGCAGAATCTTCATCGCCATCGCGCGGTTCTTATGCTGCGAGCGTTCGTTCTGGCAAGTCACCACGATACCGGTCGGCAGATGGGTAAAGCGCACCGCCGAGTCGGTCTTGTTGACGTGCTGGCCGCCCGCGCCGCTGGCCCGGTAGGTGTCGATGCGCAGGTCGGCAGGATTGATCACGACTTCGATCTTGTCGTCGATCGACGGAAAGACGAAGACCGAGGCGAACGACGTATGGCGCCGCGCGTTGGCGTCGAACGGCGAGATGCGCACCAGCCGATGGATTCCGGCTTCGGCCTTCAGGTAGCCGTAGGCGTATTCACCTTCGACGGTGAAGGTGGCGTTCTTGATCCCGCCGCCGTCGCCGGGCTGCAGGTCGGCAACCTCGGTCGCGAAGCTATGGCGCTCGGCCCAGCGCAGGTAGAGCCGCAGCAGGATCTCGGCCCAGTCCTGCGCCTCGGTGCCGCCGGCTCCCGGATGGATCGAGACGATCGCGCCCAGCCGATCGAACTCGCCGCCGAGCATCAGTTGCAGCTCCTGACGTTCGAGTTCAGCGCGCGCCGCGTCGAGCGCCGCCTGGGTCTCGCGCGCCGCTTCCGAATCGTCGGCGCCTTCCTCCTCGGCCATCGCCAGGAACAGCCGCGCCTCTTCGAGCGCCTTTTCCAGCACCTCGAAGCCGCTTAGCTGGGTCTTGATCCGATCCTGTTCCTTGAGTACCGCCTGCGCCGCTTCGGGCTGATCCCAGAAGCCAGGCTGGGCGGAGAGCTCGAGCAGTTCCTGCTTGCGGGCGGTCAGCTTGGCGACGTCAAAGACGCCTCCGCAGGACGTCGGCGCGGGTGGCAAAGTCGATCAATTGCGGTCGCATGTCGCTGAGCATGGGCGATTACCTCGCGGGCCGGCTCTTGAAGCGGCCCAATTTCACTATGCTTATTGTGCCATACGCGCGCGGATTACTTAACGGCCCGGCGCCGCGAGATCCGCGAGGCGATGCGATCGTCAGGCGTGGCCGTTGCGCGTATGCGGGTCGGATTCCGCCGCCGGCGCTTCCAGATTCTCGCGCGGCTGGCGGAACCAGGCAAAGGCCAGCGCGAGGGCGGAGAGCACGAAGCAGATCTCGGCGAACAGATCGCCGAAGATCGTGTAGAACGTGCGCATCGGGCGCCAGCCCACGCGCTCGATCTCGGTGCCGCGTTTGAACAGCGGCGTGCGCGCCGTAATCCTGCCGCTCGGCTCGATCACCGCGCTGACGCCAGTGTTGGCCACGCGCACCACCGGCACCTTGCTCTCGACCGCGCGCAGCGCCGTCATCGCGAGCAGTTGATAGGGCGCCGAACTGTCGCCGTACCACGCGTCGTTGGTGATATTGACCAGCACCTCGGCGCCGAGCTTGACCGCGCTGCGCGAGAGATTGGGAAAAATACTCTCGTAGCAGATGAGCACGCCCAGGTCCGCGCCCTTGATCTCGAACAGCGTCTGGCGCGTGCCCGGGAACATGTCGCCGAAGCCGGTCACCACGCGATTGACGAAGCCGCCGAGCACGCTGCGCAGCGGCACGTATTCGCCGAACGGCACGAGCTGGATTTTGTCGTACCAGCCCTCGATCCCGCCCGTGCCCGAGACCAGGTAGGCGCGATTGAAAAAGCCCACGCGACCGTCCTGCACGGTCAGCGCCGGCGCCCCGAACAGGATCGGATCGCCGAGGCCGGCCGCCAGCTTGAGCAGCCGGATGCGATAGTCCGCGTCTTTAGCCAGCACGGCGGGATAGCGGTCCTCGGGCTGGAAGAAAAACGCCGCGGCCGCCTCGGGCCATACGATCAGGTCCGCGCCCAGCCGCGCCGCATTGGTCGACTGGTCGGCGTAGACCGCGAAGCTCGACGCGCGGAAGTTCGGATTCCACTTGACCGACTGCGGAATATCGCCCTGCACCATCGCAAAGCGGATCGTGCCTTGCGGCGCCGCCTTGTCGATCTGGTCGATGCGCAGCGTGCCGAAGATCCACGCCGCCGCGCAAATCGCGCTCAGCACGCCCAGGCTGACGCCCTGGCTGCGCGCCGTGCCGCGCCGGAACAGCACCACGTAGATGACCGCGTTGAACAAAATTATCAGCGCCGAAACGCCGTAGACGCCGGTGAACTCGGCGAACTGGATCAGCGCCAGGTTGCGATACGCCGTGTAGCCCAGCAGGTTCCATGGAAAGCCGATCGGAAAGTAGGTCCGTACCCATTCGATCGCCGTCCACGCGATCGGCAGCGTCGCCACGATCGTGATCCCCAGCCGCTCGCTCACCAAGACCGCCAGCCATAGCGCCGCACCGCTGTACAGCGCCACCACCGCGGCCAGCAGGATCATCGGCAGGACCGCCAGTTCGATCCGCACGCCGGCGAACGTATGCAGCGTGATCGTGATCCAGTAGAGCGCCGCGACGTTGCATGCGAGCCCTTGAATCCATGCCCACAGAAAAACCCGCCCGGGCGTCTCGCCCTCGATCGCATAGAGCAGCGGCACGAACGCGATCCAGGCGAGCAGGTTGAAGTCGAATTTCGGAAAGGCCATGGCGAGCGCAAGTCCGCTCGCCACCGCCAGCGCGGTGCGCGATGATCGATTCACAGGCATGGTCAGAGGGTACCGAGCAATTCTTTAATCGGGATCACGCCGGCGCACGGCGGGTCGCCGCCAAAGCGTTCGTAGATCTCATCGGCGTCGCGCCAGCTCTCGACCAGCGCGACCGCCGCGCGCGCCCCAAGCCGCAAATCGCCCGCCATCCGCCACTCGCGCTCGAAACTCCAGTCGACCGGCGGGTTCCGTTCCAGATCGATCGCCACCACGCGCCACCACTCCTCCCGCGGGATTATCCGGCTCGCCTCGCGCCACGGCAGATAGATCACCGGCCGCGCGCCCATCGCGAAAGCATAGCGTTTATCCACCGCCACGCCGAACGGCGCATAGCGCCGCCGGTTCTTGCGCATCACGAGTCGGCCGAGCTCGCCGAGCGGTGCGTCGCACAGGCAGACCGCCGGCGTCGCGCCGCGGATCATCCGGGCCGCCCCGCGGATCACCCCGTCGCGCAAGATCGCGGCGAGATTGTCGATCGCGCTGGCCCCCTCCGACGCCCGCGTGAAATGCGTCAGCATCGGCGTCGCCGCCAAGGCCCGCGCCGTGCGCTTCGCGCTCTCCGCCGTGCGGATCGCGTGATCGGTCGTCGAGGGCGCACGCTTCACGATGATCGCCGCCGCCGCCGCGTTGGATTCTTCGCCGCGTCGCGCGCCGCGACCGGCCGCCCGATTCGATCCGGCTCGTCGGGCGGCATCGCCGCCGGCGGCCATCCGCGATCGTTCGCCGCCGCGCCCACGTCCGTTAGCACCTGCGCGCCCGTCGCGCCGCGCGCCGCGGCCAGTCTCGCGGCGAGTTCGCGCTCGCGCGCGAACATGCGCCGCGCCGCCGCCGGCGATCGCTCATGGTCGTAGCCGAGCAGATGAAGCATGCCGTGGATCAGCAGCGTGCGCACGCGCGCCGCGATCGGCTCGCCCAGGATTCGCGCCTGGCGCACCGCCGTGTCGATCGAGATGGCGATATCGCCGAGCGCGATCGGCGGCCCGTCGTTGCCGCGCGCCGTGCCGTTTTTCGCCTCCGGGCGCGCCACCGCGCGGCCATGGCCTTGCAATCGCGCCGCCGCGCGCGCCTCGAGCTGCGGGAAAGAGAGCACGTCGGTCGCCTGATCTTTTCCGCGATAGCCGAGGTTGAGCCGCCGGATCGCGCGGTCGCCAACGATTGCGATCGACAGCTCGCAGCGCCCCAGATCGAGCATCCGCAGCAGCGCGTTGGCGTCGGCCCTGAGCGCGCGCATCTGCCGGGTCGCCGCGACGCGCGCCGGTCCGCGCGCCGCGCTGGCGCTGACCAGGGCCGCCACGCCTCAGCCCTTGATCGTTCTGGATTCCGCCGCGGGCTCCGGCATCGTGCGATCGCCGTTAAACGATTCGTATGCCGTGATCACCGCCTGCACCAGGCGATGCCGCACGACGTCGCGCTCGCTGAAATGCACGAACTTGATTCCCGGCGTATCGGCCAGCACGGTGCGCGCCTCCTTGAGGCCCGAGAGCTTGCCGCTCGGCAGATCGATCTGCGTCACGTCGCCCGTGATCACCGCCTTCGATCCGTAGCCCATCCGCGTCAGAAACATCTTCATCTGTTCCGAGGTCGTGTTCTGCGCCTCGTCCAGGATGATGAACGAGTCGTTGAGCGTGCGCCCGCGCATGAACGCCAGCGGCGCCACTTCGATCGTGCCGCGCTCGAGCATCCGCCGCGCCCGATCGAAATCGACCATGTCGTGCAGCGCGTCGTACAGCGGCCGCAGGTACGGATTGACCTTCTCGGCGAGGTCGCCGGGCAGAAAGCCGAGCTTCTCGCCGGCCTCGACCGCCGGCCGGCACAGCACCATCCGCGTCACCTGGTTCTTCATCAGCGCGGCCAGTGCCATCGCCATCGCCAGATAGGTCTTGCCGGTGCCCGCCGGTCCGATCCCGAAGACGATATCGTGCGCGCGGATCGCTTCGACATAGGCCTTCTGATTGACGCTCTTGGGCGAGATCGTCCGCTTGTTGGCGGAGATATAGACCTGGTCGAGAAAGATATCCTTGAGCTCGGCGTTGCGATCGGCGCGCAGAATCCGCACCGAATACTCCACGTCGCCGGTATAGATCGGATAGCCGCGCTTGAGCAGATCGTACAGCTCGCCCAGAATCTTTCCGGCCAGCGCCTGCTCCGCATGCGCCCCGGTGATCTTGAGCGTGCTGCCGCTCGCCCCAATCCGCACGCCCAGCGCCTGCTCGATCGTCCGGATATGCGCGTCATGCTGGCCGACCAGTTCGGTGAAAAAGCGATGGTCGTCGAAGTGCAGTTCGAGCGAGTCGCCGCCCGCGGCCGTCTGTCCGGTCGTCGTCGGCTGGCCCGCTTGCGCCACGCTGGCTGGCGGATGCTCCAAGGATGGGTGGATGGGTTCGGTCAACTTTTCTGACTTAAGCCCGGTGATTCCGTTAATTGTCCCCGATGGCTCTTTCAAGTGGCAGCCTCTTGCGATGTGCGAATCGTAGCCCTTTTCCGCGCGCGTGTTAAACCCCCGCCGCGCCGGCCATCCCCAGCGTCTCCGCTACCACGGTCGGCGTGTGGAAAACTTAGCGCCTGACCCGCGATTCACACGATCGCCTCACCGCCTCAAACGTATTGCTCTTTGCCAGTGCTCCGCGCCCCCTGCACTATGATCTTTGAGCTGGCCGATGCGATCTCACGCAGGTCGTCGGCAGTGAGTTTGATATCAGCCGCGCCAAGGTTCTCCTCGACGCGCTCCAGCTTGCGCGTGCCCGGAATCGGAACGATCCACGGCCGCTGCGCCAGCAGCCATGCGAGCGCGATCTGAGCGGGCGTCGCATGCTTGCGCGCCGCGACCTCGATCAGTAGATCGACGAACGGCTGGTTGGCCTTCCGCGCATCGGGAGTAAAGCGCGGAAACCAAGAACGAACGTCGGAGCCGTCGAAGGTCATGGCGGCATCAACCTTCGCCGTGAGGAAGCCCTGCCCCAGAGGACTCCAGGGAACGAAGCCGATCCCGAGCTCCGCGCAAGTCGGCAGCACTTCCGCTTCCGGATCTCGCGCCCACAGGGAATATTCGCTCTGGACGGCGGTTACCGGCTGGACCGCGTGTGCCCGACGGATCGTCTGCGCTCCTGCCTCGGAAAGACCGAAGTGCTTGACCTTGCCTTCCGCGATCAGGTCCTTCACTGCGCCCGCCACATCTTCGATTGGTACGCTCGGGTCGACGCGATGCTGGTAGAAGAGATCGATAACGTCGGTCTTCATGCGCTTGAGCGAGGCCTCGGCAACCCGCCGGATATGCTCGGGGCGGCTGTTCAGACCAAGCCGCTGCTTCGTTTCCGGATCGAAGTCGAAGCCGAACTTCGTTGCGATCACCACATGGTCACGGAATGACGCGAGGGCTTCGCCGACGAGCTCTTCGTTGGTGAACGGGCTGATAGGTCTCGGCGGTATCGAAAAAGGTGACGCCACGGTCCACGGCCGCCCGCATGACAGCGATCATTTCCTGCCGGCTTGGGGGTGGACCAAAGTTGGCGCTCATGCCCATGCAGCCGAGCCCGATTGCCGCGACCTCGAGATTGCTCTTGCCAAGTTTGCGCTGTTCCATCGTCTCTTCTCCGGCGATCTGCGATCCTCCGCGACTCAGGCGAGGTATTGTTCCTCGCTAACCTGCTCCATCCAGTCGACCGCCTTGCCGTTGAGCTTTTCCACGATCGCGATATGCGACATCGCGGTGGTGGCCGTCGCGCCGTGCCAATGCTTCCTGCCGGGCGGACACCAGATTACGTCGCCGGGCCGGATTTCCTCTTTGCTGCCGTCTACGCATTGCGTCCAGCCGCAGCCCGAAGTGACGATCAACGTCTGCCCGAGCGGATGCGTATGCCACGCCGTGCGCGCCCCGGGTTCGAACGTCACCAGGGCTCCGTAAGCGCGGGCCGGATCGGGCGGATCGAACAGCGGGTCGATTCGTACGCTCCCGGTAAAATTTTCCGCCGGCCCTTTCCGCGAGGGTCGTGAACCGTTGCGCCTGATTTCCATGGTCGCTCCTTGCGATCGCATGCCAGTCTCGCCGGCTGCGCTCGATCATGAATCTAGAGGGTGCCGCGCGCTGCGGCTAGGGAACCTCTGCACAGGTGGTTGTGCTGAAAGATTGGCTGAAAGTGGTCAT
>JADMIL010000058.1 GCA_015478645.1 Candidatus Binataceae bacterium | reverse complement strand
ACGGCGCAGCCGACGGCGACGAACACGGCGCAGCCGACGGCGACGAACACGGCGACCACTGCGCGCACGGCTACACCGGGTGCAGCCACGGCTACACCGGGTGCGAGCACGACCACGCCGGTCGTGACCTCGACTCGCGCGGCGAACACGGCGACGGTGCCGGCGGGCACGGCGACGCGCACGTCGAGCACGCTCGGCGCAACGTCGGGGCCGGGCGCCGGCGCGGCGCCGGCGCAGTCGCTGCCGAACACGGGCTCCGGCCCGTTCGGAAGCACCGGCGGCCGGGCGTTGATCATCGTGCTGGCGCTCATTGCCGGGGCTGGGTTCGCCGGAGTGGCCATCGGCCTCCGCCGCAACAGCTAACATCGGCTCCTCCTGTCGGCCGGGAAGGCTAGGCGAAGACGCCGCTCGAAAGGGCGGCGTCTTCGCCTGCGCCGGCGCCCGGCGCACGCCGGCTCGCCGGTGGACGTGACCGTAAGCGCGGGATCGCGCACCATCAGGCAACGGTTACGACGCGGAAGGAGGTCGAATGATCGCGGTGATCGCGAAGCTCACGGTGCAGGAAGGAAAAGAGGACGAGTTCAAGGCGGCAGGCGCCGAGATGGTCGCGGCGGTCAAGCAGCACGAGGCCGGGCGCACGCTGCAGTACACGCTGACGCAGTCGCAGAAGGCCTCGGCGGAGTTCTACTTCATCGAGGCGTACGCGGACAGCGAGGCGATGAGCGAGCACGGCAAGACGGCGCACATGGCGGCGTTCGGCGGCAAGATCGGCGGCCTGCTGGCGGGCCGGCCGGAGATCACGCGGCTCGACGCCGTCGCGTCGATCGGCTAGGCGATGCAGGTGGGGAGCAACCGCATCATCACCGCCTCTCCGCGCCGGGCGGCGCTCGCCGTGGCGCTGGCGCTCGTCGCCGTGCTCGCCGTCTCGTGCCGAGGCGCATCGTCACCGCGGCCGACGCCGACGCTCGCGGCGGTCACCGACCCGTACCCGGTCGGGCCGGTCTCGCACGACGGCCGCTGGCTGACGGACGCCGCCGGCCGCGTCCTGCTGCTGCACGGCATGAACATGGTCTCGAAGAGCGCACCGTACTACCCCGCGGCGTCCGGATTCGGCGAGGACGACGCGGCGTGGCTAGCGGCGAACGGCTTCGACGCAGTGCGCCTGGGCGTGATGGCGACGGCGCTGATGCCGGAACCGGGGAAGATCGATACGGCGTACCTCGACCGTCTGGCGGAGACGGTGAAGGTGCTGGAGAAGTACAAGCTGCTGGTGCTGCTCGACTTCCATCAGGATGGCTGGGGCGAAAGCGTCGGCAGCGACGGCTTCCCGGCATGGATGACGCTGACCGGGAGCGCGGAGAACACGCGCACGAGCTTCCCGCTGTACTACGTCACGAATCCGGCGATTCAGGCGGCGTTCCAGAGCTTCTGGGACAACGCGAAGGGCCCGGGCGGCGTCGGCATCCGGGACCAGTTCAACGTGATGGCGGCGGCGCTGGCGCGGCGCTTCGCGGGGCAGTCGAACGTCCTCGGCTACGACTTCATCAACGAGCCGTGGCCGGGCACGACGTGGCAGCCGTGCGGCGCGAACGCGGGCGGCTGCCCGGAGATCGACAAGCGCGAGCTCGACACCTTCTATGCCGGCGTCGATGCTGCGGTCCGCAAGGCGGACCGGACGCATCTCGTTTTCGGCGAGCCGTTCGTGCTGATCAACTTCGGCAATTCGACGACGAACGTCGCACTGCCGGGCGGCGACCCCAACAGCGGACTCAGCTTCCACGTGTACCCGCTGACGGCGGACGGCGTCGGCAACGTGCTGCGGAACATGATCGCCTGGTCGGCGAAGACGGGCGGCGCGCTGCTCGAGACGGAGTGGGGCGCGACGAACGACCCGGCGATCATCACGCAGCAGGCGGACGCCTTCGATGCCGCGCTGATGCCGTGGATGTTCTGGACGTACGACGAGCGCATCGTGAAGTCGATGCGGCAGCCGCCGACCGGCGCGAACCTCCAGGCCGGGACGGTGGCGGCGCTCGTGCGGCCGCATCCGCTGGCGGTCGCCGGCACACCGACGAGCGTGAGCTACGACGCGACGACGAAGGTGCTGAAGGTCTCGTGGTCGACATCGTCGCCGAGCGGGACGGCGACGCGCGCGGGGACGGTGAGCAGCTTCGAGCTGCCGAAGAGCGTCTACCCGGGCGGATATCGCGTGACGGTGAGCGGCGGCAGCGTGGCATCGGCCGCGGCGGCGGCGATGCTCACGGTGACGGCGTCGGCCGGCGCCGGGTCGGTGAGCGTGGTGGTGTCGCCGGCAGGGAGTGCTGCCGGGCGCTAGTCTCCGAGCTGCGTCGTGTAACCGAGGGCGAGAATCTCCTCGACGTATTCGCCGCGCCAGCCGGGATTCGGCAGGCGGGCGGAGTGGTCGCGGAACCAGCGGTGGTAGTTCATGTACTCGTCTTCGAGCTTGCGCCGCCAGGCGTCCTCTTCGGCGTAGATGTCGGGCTCGAGGTCTTCGAGCCGCTTGTCCGTGTCGGTCGGGTCGACGTCGAGGTCTTCCTGCCAGTAGTCGGCGAGGTAGTCGAGGCAATCCTCGAGGTCCTTGCGGCAGTCGTTGATCAGGAGCGTCATCATCGCCTCCTGGTCGACGGCGTTGGCGCGCAGCCGCAGGTCGCGTGCGCAGGTCTCGCAGACGATGACGAGGCGGCGGGCGTCGCACTCGTCCTTGTTCTTGCAGTTGTGGACGCGGGGGGAGTACTCGCCGGCGGCGGGCGAGCGCGAGTAGCCGGCGACGAGCGTCGACTTCAGCGAGCCGCAACGGGGGCAGGAGAGCTTGTCGGCGAAGATGTCATCGATCGTCTTGTCCCAGTCGATCTGCACGATGCACCTCCTCGCAACGTTTCCCGGGCAAATGAGTATACCGCCGTCATCCCGCGGCCTTCAACGTCGCTCGTGCGGCGAGGCGCCATGCGGCTCCAGGCCGGCGGCGAGCCCGGGAACCGGCGCATCGGTGAGCGGGCGGGCGCCCGCAGGAACGGCGTTTCCAGCCGAGGCGGACGCTACACCGGATCCCCGGCGTGGCCGGCGACGCGGGCCGGTGCGGGGCTGCGCGGGGGTGCGATATGATGTCGCTACCACGTCATCCTCGGTGGAGCGGAGCTTCGAGACGGAAGGGGTGTTCGAATGGTCACGCAGACATCGCTGGTCCACGAACTGCAGACTGCCCGCCGAAAGGGCATCGACTTCATCCTCGCGCGGCAGCGGGCTGACGGCGCCATCGGCAATCCGGAGACGGAGGGGCTCGGGCCGTACTACAAGGCGCTGTGGGCGCTGGCAGCCGGCGGCGAGGTCGAGGCGGCGCACCGCCTGGCGACGTGGGTGGCGCGAAACGTGCTCGCGGAGGACGGCGATTTCTCGGGCCCGCTGCGGGGCGACGACCACAACTACAGCTACGCCTATCCCAACGCCTGGCTGATCTGCGGTGCCCAGAAGCTGGGGCGATTCGACATCACGTCGCGCGGCATGGACTTCCTACTGCGGCTGCAGCACGCCGAGGACGGGGGCTTCCGCATCCAGCGCGATCGCGAGGACGCGCCGCAGGACCTGCTCTGTTCGTCGCAGGCGGGCAACGCCTGCCTCTTCACGGGCCACGTCGGCGAGGCGAAGAATGTCGGGCGCTTCCTGCGCACCGTGTGGGACGCGCAGCCGGATCCCGAGCACCAGCTGTTCCTGGCCTACCAACCGGGCGTCGGGCTGCGGACGGAGTTCCCGCCGGAGCGTCAGCGGTTGCTCTCGATCCGCGCCGACAAGCGCCGGCAGCGCTACTTCAACATGGGCATCGCGGCCGCCTTCCTCTCGCGCCTGACGCTGGCGACCGGGGATGGGGAGTGGCTCGATCTCGGCAAGCGCTACCTCGAGCTGGCGTTCCACGTGCTGGACGAGATGTACGAGACGGCGCAGGTGGGGAAGGTGGGCTGGGGCGCGGCGCTGGTCTATGCCGGCAGCGGTGACCGGCGCTACCTCGAGCTGGCGGCGCGCGTCGGCGAGGCGCTGATCGCGCAGCAGACGCCAGAGGGAGCCTGGGACAACACCGGCGGCTACACGAACGACGCGGTGCGCACCGAGGTGACGTGCGAGTTCATCGTCCTGCTCGACGAGATGATCGGCGGCATCGCCGGGGCGTGATGGCGGCGGCGCCTCCCCCGGCCGGCCGCGCCGCCGGATGCTGATCGACCTGCACTGCCACACGAAGGTCTACTCCGCCTGCAGCGCCCTCACTCCCGATGCGCTCGTGCGTGCGGCGCGCGCCCGCGGCCTCGACGGCATCTGCATCACCGAGCACGATGCGCTGTGGCCCCCCGACGAAATCGAGCGGCTGGAGCGCGAGATGGGCTTCCCCGTCTTTCGTGGCATGGAAGTAACGACCGAGGTCGGCCATGTGCTCGTCTACGGCGCGGTGCGGCACCGCCCGGAGATGGCGTCGCTCGCGACGCTGCGGCGGCTGGCGCGCGAGGACGGCGCGCTGCTCGTGCTGGCGCACCCGAGCCGGCGTTACGGGACGCTGCCGCCGGCCGATCTCGCGGTGGTGTTCGACGCCGTCGAGGCGCAGAACGGCAGCGAAGGCGCGCTCCAGAACGAGAACGCCGGACAGCTCGCACGCGGCCTGCGGCTGCCGGGCATCGGCGGCAGTGACGCGCACTCGGCGCGCGAGGTCGGCATCTGCGCGACGCGCTTCGCTGCGGAGGTGCGGGGCGAAGCGGCGTTCCTGGCGGCGCTTGGCGGCGGCGCCTACGCGGCAGAGCGCGTGTGAGCTCCGGCCAGCGCTCATTCGGCCGGGGAATGCCGCGCCAGGCGGTGTGTCATCGTCATAACAGGCCGGCGTCAAGTTCGAACCTCGGCATAACGCCGCCACGTCGCCGAAATTTTTATGCCGCACCGCTAGGCAGGATCGTCATTCTCTGGTAGCCTAGCCTCTTGAGTGGCGGGGGCATGGATGCAAGGAGGGACGGATGGGGGAGGCAGGCATCCTGGCGCGCCGGCTGACGCGGCGCAAGTTGCTCGCAGGGACGGCGGCGGCCACGATCGGCGGTGCCGCGCTGACGATGATCGGTGCACAGTGCGACCCGGCGATCATCCGGCGGGTGGTGCAGGCGAAGAACGCCGGGCCGGCGCACCATCGCGTCTGGGTGTGGCAGTTCTCGACCGATGGCCAGCTGGCGCAGATCGCCGCCAACCTCGCGGCGAATCGCCTCGGCGTGATGGTGAAGACCCACGACGGCCTCGACTGGATGTCGACGTTCGACCGCGACCCATCGGCGGTCAGCGGCGTGCCGCAGGTGCGCGCGCTCGCCAGCTTCTTCGAGGGGCGCGGCGTGCCATTTCACGCGTGGTGCGTCGTCAAGGGCGTCGACCCGCTGCTGGAGGCCCGGATGGCGGCGGACGTGCTTGCGGCCGGCGCCCGCAGCCTGACGTTGGACCTGGAGGGCGGCTCGGGCTTCTGGCAGGGCAGTTCGGCGGCCGCGGTGGCGTACGGCAACGAGCTTCGGGCGCGGAACGCCTACGGCCGCGTCGACATCTCGATCGACCCGCGGCCGTGGCGCATCTACCTGGCGCCGATGGACGAGTTCGTGGTGTTCAGTGACGGCATCTCGCCCCAGTGCTACTGGGACACGTTCAACACGCCGTCGAACATCAACGCGTATGCGCAGGCCGGCTATCCCTCCGGGGCCTACGGCGGCATGACGCCGGAGTTCCTCGTCGATGCGACGATGAAGGTGCTGTCGAAGTACGACCGGGAGATCATCCCGGCGGGCCAGGGCGCGTGCATCGAGCCGGGCTCGTTCGCGCGCTTCGTGCGGCGCGCGTGGGACGACGGGATGGGGACGATTTCGGCCTGGCGCTACGGTGTGACGCGCTACGAGACGCTGGCGTACCTGGGCCAGAACCCGGCCGGACTGGCGCCGCAGCCGCCCAGGCAGCCGACCGCCACGCCGACGCAGACCGGCACGGCGACGCAGACGCCGACGCGCACGCCGACGACCGTCCCGAGCAGCACGTCGACACCGACGAGCGCGCCGACGAACACGCCGTCACCGACGGCGAGCGCCGCGCCGACCGACACAGCGACGGCGGCGGTCGCCACGCCGACGGTGTAACGGCGGAATCCGCCACAGCTGCATGCCGAGGTCACGGCTCATCCGCAGGAGCGCGCAGGGCGCCGGGCGCATGCGCGCGACTGGTTGGCCGGCGAAGACGCCCGTCGGCGGCTCACGCGCTGCTGGTGGGCGGGCGAGTTGGGGAAACATGGTCGGGGCGACAGGATTTGAACCTGCGACCTCCTGACCCCCAGTCAGGTGCGCTACCGGGCTGCGCCACACCCCGATTTTCGAATCTGGAAACAGCACCTAACTTGATTCCGGTTGTTTTTCACCGCTCGAATCGCATATAACTGTGCCATCCCGGATTGGCCAAAGTTAGGAGCGATCCACCATGAAGGCGGCTGTTTCCGCGCCCATTACATCACAAGGCGACATCCACGACAACATCAAGTCGTTCGTCCGTCACCTGCGGGCAAGGGACCGCTCGCCCCGCACTATCGAGACGTACACCGAGGCTACGCGCCAGCTGTCGAGATTCCTGGCCGAGCAAGGGATGCCGACCGAGGTTGCGGCCATCCACCGGGAGCACGTCGAGTCCTACGTGATCTGGCTGATTGAGAACTGGAAGCCGGCCACTGCGAGCAATCGATTCAAGAGCCTGCAGGTGTTCTTCAAGTGGCTGGTCGAGGAAGGCGAGATCAAAGAGTCGCCAATGGCGCGGATGAAGGTGCCGCACTTGGAGGTCGCACCCGTGCCGGTGTTCAGTGAGACGCAGCTGAGGGCGTTGCTCGCTACGTGCGAAAGCAAAGACACGTTCGAGAGCCGACGCGATCTAGCGATCCTGCGCATCTTTATGGACACGGGCGCGCGCCGCGCGGAGGTCGTGTGCCTTCGGTTCACGCATGACGAGGAGAACGATGTTGACCTGGACAACGGGTTGATCCGTGTGATGGGCAAGGGGCGGCGTGAGCGCGTCTTGCCCATCGGTCACAAGACGGTGAAGGCGCTCGACCGTTACCTGCGCAAGCGCGGCCAGCACCCGGACAAGTCTCTGCCGCAGCTGTGGCTTGGCCGCAAGGGTGCCTTCGCTGAAAGCGGTGTAGCGCAGATGATCAAGAATCGGGGCCGCAAAGCGGGACTCGGTGAGATTCATCCTCACCAGCTGCGTCACACGTTCGCGCACACGTGGCTGGCGAGCGGTGGCATTGAAGGTGACTTGATGCGGCTCGCCGGTTGGCGGTCGCGGGCAATGCTTGAACGCTACGCGGCATCGACGGCGGTCGAGCGCGCTCAAGCTGCGCACCGGCGGCTTGCCCCAGGAGACCGGCTTTAGGCAAGAATGGTCAGCTAGAACAGCGCTTTCGGGAAGTTGCCGGCGGCAATCTTAATAACCTTTGCCTGCTTGCCGCGACCGGCAAACACTCTGATCTTCGTTCCCTTTTTCGTCAGGCAGCGAACCGAGGTACGCGCTGCGTTGAAATCGACAAGCAGATTGATGTCGGTCCAGTCAACGACACACACCGACACATCGCCGCAGACCAACAGCAGGAAGAAACGATCACCCTGGGCCTTCGCCAACTTTTGAATCGCTTTGGCTTCGTGTCTGTTCACCGTAAACACCCAACGGCCTGTCGTGTTCTTCTTCGTTGCGTACTTGACCAGCAGCGGAGTGTTGTCGTTGACCAGATAGGTGTTCGTCGTGCCAGTTGGGAGCTTGTTCAACGCCGTGAAAGTCGGGTGCTCGATGATCGCGAGCATCGCTGAGCCGTGGTGTCGATCCTTTTGTTTCTTCGGCAATGTGTAACCTCCTATCGGCTGTCCTCTATGCGCGCTTCTCGCCGAGCGTCCTCGAATGGCCTAGGTAGGCTGCCAGTCTCGATGAATGTTACTAATGTGATATGGGCCGACGTGCGCCCCGTCAAGAGAGCCGCCCTCGATCGACTTGCGAACAAATGTTCTGTTCTGGTAGCCTCTCCCCAATCGAATAACTCAGGCCAGCACGCAGCGTGATGCAAGAGTAGCCGCACTTGCCTTAGATCGTTAAGCGTGCATGAGGAGCAGATGGCTGCTGGCCCTAGACCGCGATGAATCGCGGCGCTGGGAGGCAGCCATTGTCGCGTCATCTCCAGGACTACGATCTCCGTCTGAGAGTCACTGCGAATCACGCCTGGGCGTGGAACCCCGGCGCACCGAGCGCGCACGCGCCGGGGCGACCGGGGTTGTCCGCACGGCTCGAACGCGAGGTCGATCCAAACGGCAAGCTACGACCCGACGAGCTCGTACGCCGAGTTGAGCAGGCGCGCAGGGCGCACTACGCACTCCGCGCGTATCGCGCCGCGAAGAACAGGCGGTTGCGATGATCGCCGAGATCGTGAGCCCCCCACCCACTAGTAGGGGGGCTGAAATTACAACGACAGCCAGTATCGACTGGTTGGAGTTCACCACGCACGGTCACAAAGCGCACGACGTGCGGAACCTTATCGCGCACTACTTGAACAGCGATCTCACGCTCGTCGATCACGGGCGCTACCGATACGACGCGCAGTTCGTCGGGCCGGGTAAGTCGTGCGTGATGTGGTCACCACGGCGAGACGACGTTCATGTGGCGCTGCCTGGCGAAGCTTGCCACATGCTCGGTGAACCGCAAATGCGCGGCCTAATGGCGATGGTGCACGCCTGGGGCGCACCGACGCGCATCGATCTGGCGATGGACTTCGCCGGCGCCGACCGTATGAAGCCCGCTCAGGTATTCGACGCGGTGATGCGCGGCGAGTACGTCGGTCATGTGCGTCGTGAGAACCGGCGGCTCACGGTGGACGCGGCGGGCGGCGCGACGTTCAGCTGCGGGAAGCGCGGCTCGAATCAATATCTGCGTGTCTACGACAAAGAGATCGAGTCACAGGGCGCGATCGCCGCCACGCGATGGGAACTTGAGTATCGCGACGAGGCCGCGTGTTCGCTGCTCGACGCACAGATGATGCGGCGGTGGGGGCCGGTGTGGAGCGAACGCTTGGTGCAGTTCGCTGACTTCCGCATCCGGAGTTCCGATACGAACACGTCGCGCACTTCGCGGGCGCACTGGTTCGCGGAGCTCGTCGGCAATGCGAAGCGAGCGAAGGTCTACGACCCGTCGCCGCCTAAGACGCTTGAGGACTCAGAGAGCTGGCTGCTGCGTCAGGTCGCGCGGAGCTTCGCGAAAGTGCTTGCCGGTCACGGCGGCGATCTGGACTTCGTGTCGAAGCTCGCTGCAGCTGGCAAGGCGCGGTTCACGGCGCACGACCGGATGCTGATCGACCAGGCGCTAGGGGGTGCCGCATGAGCCACCAACTGCAACAGGTGACCGAACGGCGGAAGATATCTAGGTTCGCACGATCGATCGCCAATCGTAAGGAGCCGTATCGCCGGGTGGTCGAGCTCTGGCAATGCGCGGTCTGTCGTTCGTATTGGGAGTACATCAGGGAGGAGCTGAGGGCCGATGGCTCGATCAAGCACGAACGGTGGTCAATGGAAGTCCAGGTAGGGCGTCAAGAGGGAGGATGTCTGTAAAATCGCGCGGCGATTTTATGGATACCCTCTTTACGAGAACACGCTTCGGGCCGATGATTCGTTTGAACAAGCGGCTATTCACATGAGCGTAAGCACGTATCACGATGACTGAGCCAGACGACCGAGCCGGAAGGGACGCTGCGGTCGAGCAAGCGAGATCGAAGCTCGTTCAGATTTATCGCTACCTGCAGGCGCTCAATGAACTACGCAATCCGGTAACGCGGAAGATCGAAGATCAGCCGTGGACTGCCTGGCTGGGGGAGCTGCCAGAGCACGAATGTATTCGACGCGGAAAGCTCGGTGATCTGGCAGACGAAGATTTCGTCTTGAAGGTCGGCCGCCCGGACCTATCCTCGGCGCCGCCGCCTCCGCAATCGATCGCCGAATGGATCCAGCCGGGTTGGGATCGCATCGACGGGACGGCGGCGACTCTTCCGGTTCGCGAGGAACAGGGCGACGCCGGCGGCACTCCTAGTGTGGTTCGGTTCGAAGATGAGCCCGAGCGGACTCGGGTCTTCGCAGAGTGGGCACGGGCGAGGGACGGATGGGTCGAGAGGGAGACGCCGGCGCGTCAGGCGTTGGCGCTCTTCGAGCGGCTCTATGCTCTTCGAGCACGCATCGAGCGCGAGGCGGAGCGAGTCGAACTCGTTGTCGGTGACGGCCTGTTGGAATGGGATCGCGCTGACGGAAATCGCATCAGACATCCAATGCTGCTTCAGAGAGTGGAGCTCCAGTTCGAGCCCGCCATTCCCGAGTTCACCATTGTTGAGACGGAGCACGCGGTCGAGCTTTACACGGCGCTGTTCAGTTCGATGCCCGACGTTCAACCGCAGTTCGTGAGCGAATGTCAGACGGAGCTAGACGAGTCCGGCGTCGATCCTTTGGGGGGAGACGACACCGACCAGTTCCTCCGGCGCCTGGTAACGCGCGTATCGCCGCACGGTGCTTTCGTGGCTACAGGGCACACGGGCGGAGTAGCGAGCACCCCGCGAATGAGTCGCGCGCCCGTCCTCTTCTTGCGTAGTCGGACACTTGGACTCGGTGAGGCGATCGCGGCGATCCTTGAGGATCTTCAGACGCGCGACGACCTACCAGACGCTGTGACCAGAATCGTTGGCATCGAACCCGAAGCGCCTCCAGACGACGACGTGCTTCTACACGCGGATAGCTGGAATGGCGAACACGAAGACATCCTGTTTAGCAAAGAAGCAAACGCCGAGCAGTTGGAGATCGCGCAACGGCTTGAGAGGTATGGGTCGGTGCTCGTGCAAGGACCGCCGGGAACCGGGAAGACGCACACGATCGCTAATCTCCTCGGTCATCTTCTCGCCGAAGGAAAGAGCGTATTGGTCACGAGCCATACCGCGAAGGCATTGACGGTGCTTCGAGACAAGGTTGTGGAACCACTTCGGCCTCTTTGCCTAAGCGTGGGTGTTCCGATCCGAGACGCGGCGACGGGCGTCGAGAGCGAAACCTACAGCAGGAAGCTGATGGAGAACGCGATCGATGAGATCACGGAGCGCCTCTCGTCGGCGAGCGCGCCCGCGCTCATGAAAGAAGCTGAGATCCTTGCGAAGCAGCGACTCGGGCTGTTAGAGCGGCTCCGAGACGCACGAATGCGGTTGCAGTCCGCGCGGCAAGATGAATATCGGCCGGTCGTGATAGCGGGCACTGACTACGCACCTGCCCAGGCTGCGCGTGAGGTGGCGGCTGGACAATTCCAGAACGCTTGGATCCCGACGCCAGTCACGCCCGGAGCCCCGTTGCCGCTGACGCCCGGTGAGATTGCGGACCTTTATAGATCGAACGCCGCAGTAACGGTTACTGACGAGACCGAACTGGGCGGCTCGCTTCCCGCGGTGGCGAACCTAATGTCGCCACCGGATCTCCAACGACTTGCCGAGGAGCGTCTCCAACTTCTGGCATGTGATCTCGACATTGGGAAAGACCTTTGGAGTGATGTAGTCGCTTCCGGGGACGAGCTGCGCGAAATTCTCTCCGCTGCGAGTCAGGCGGTGGAACCGCTCGACGATGGAGCACCTTGGAGAATTGCCGCCATTGCCGCCGGACGGGAGGGCGGACAGATCCGCGCAGCATGGGAAAGCCTCTTACAACAGGTCAAGGATGTGGTTGATCTCGCGGCGGAAGCTCAAGAAGCTCTCCATCGATTCGGACCGGAACTGCCAGATAACCTGCCACTCGCCGATGCAATCGAGATCTCGCGAGACATTCGAGCGCACCTCGAAGGAGGCGGCCATCTCGGTCGCGTGTCACTGACGCTGCATCGAAATTGGAAGTGGTTCATTGATGATGCACGGGTGAGTGCGCGTCCGCCAGATTCGGCGGAACACTTCGCCGCACTCGAGGTTCTCGCGCGCCTAAGGTCGGCACGCGAACTGCTCGTGGAACGATGGCAAAGACAGATGGCTCCTCTCGGGGCGTATGACGCAGCACAACTGGGCGAACGGCCTGAGGCGGCCTGCCGCCAATACAGTGCGCAGGTCTCGAACTGCCTTGGCTGGTATGAAGGGACCTGGGTGCCGTTGCACGATCGGCTAGTGGACAGCGGCTTCTTACCTAGTTCGTTTCTCGACGCCATGCCTCCGCGACTAGAGGAGAACGGAGATCTTCTGCGCCTACGTGACGCTTTGAAGGTCCGCCTCCCGGTGGTGTTGGGAGCGCAGTTGAGCCGGACGAGACTTAGGATCGTAGAAGCTTGTTTCGAGGATCTCGCCCGTCTACTGGCGCCCTATGCCGCGAATGGCGACTCGGGGACGGTCGTGCGTCGGTTGAGAGAATCCGTCGTAACGCTCGACGTGCAGGCTTACCGCGTTGCCTACGAAAGACTAGTGGAGGTCGAAGGGCGACGGAGCCTGCTGGCGCGAAGGCGTGAGCTCCTGGAGAAACTCGACCGAGTCGCACCGGGCTGGGCTGCCGCAATTCGAACGCGACTATATCCTCATGGCGACGGTAGTTCGCCAGGTGACGCGCAAAGCGCATGGGTATGGCGGCAGCTCTGTGACGAACTAGAGCGTCGCGGAGCGACGTCGATCGCTGTGCTTCAGGAAGAGATCGCTGGCCTAACGGTCGACATGCGAAGAGCCACGGCGGCGCTCATTGAGAAGCGAGCGTGGGCGCATCAGGTGGAACGAACCACGCTATCCCAGCGGCAAGCTCTACTTGGATGGAAAGCCACAGTACGGAAGATCGGCAAGGGTACAGGTATACGCGCGCCTCTGCTAAGAGCCAAGGCACGGCGACTCATGCCCGAGTGCCAAACAGCGGTGCCCGTATGGGTAATGCCGCTCAGTCTTGTCGTCCAGAACTTTCACCCCGCCAGAAATCGATTCGATGTGGTGATCATCGATGAAGCGAGTCAAGCGGACGTAATGTCGCTGGTGGCGCTCTATCTCGGCAGCCAGGTTGTCGTTGTCGGCGATCACGAACAGGTGAGTCCTGATGCGGTCGGACAAGCGATCGCAAATGTCCAACAGCTGATAGATACCCATCTGCTCGAAATCCCAAACCGACACTTATACGACCCCCAACTCTCGATCTATGACCTCGCGATGATGTCGTTCGAAGGCATCGTGTGTCTGCGCGAACACTTTCGATGTGTTCCCGACATTATCGAGTTCAGTAATTTGCTGTCTTACGAGGGAAAGATCAAGCCACTGCGCGATGCGAGTTCGGTGTCGCGTCAGCCATTCACGGTTGCTTATCGCGTCGAGGGGGTTAACGAGGGCACGCGCGTAAATCGAACCGAAGCCCGGACCGTTGCGTCGTTGGTCGTAGCGTGTACGGAGCAACCCGAGTATGACCGTGCAACCTTTGGCGTGATTTCACTCGTAGGAGATGATCAGGCCTATCAGATTGAGTCGATCCTGAGGCGACGCTTGTCCGTTTCGGAGTACGTCGCGCGAATGATTCGCTGCGGTACCTCGGCACAGTTCCAGGGTGACGAGCGAGACGTGATGTTCTTGTCGGTGGTAGACGCACCGACTGCGGACGGCCCGTTGACTCTTAGAGGCGACGGAGCGAACTTGATGTTCAAGAAGCGATTCAATGTAGCATCGAGTCGAGCGTGCGATCAGATGTGGGTCGTTCACTCCTTGGACGAAGAGAACGATCTAAAACAAGGCGATCTCAGAAAGCGGCTCATCGAGCACGCGAAGGACCCGCGAGCACTGTCGCGGAGTATCGACGCTAAGTCGCGCGTCACGGAGTCAGAGTTCGAGAGACTCGTGCTCCAAACGCTGGTCGCTAGGGGCTTCCGAGTGACACCACAATGGTCGGTCGGTGCGTACCGAATCGATATGGTTGTCGAAGGCAACGGGCGTCGGTTGGCGATTGAATGCGATGGCGATCGATGGCACCCGGAAGAGCAGATCGCCGACGATATGGCACGGCAAGCGATCCTGGAGCGGCTCGGTTGGCAGTTCGTTCGGATTCGTGGAAGCCAGTTCTTCCGGGCGCCCGACGATGCGATGGTGCCTGTGTTCGAGCGCCTCGCGCAGCTGGGGATCGAGCCCGAGGCGGACAAGACGGCGGAGGAAGAAGCGCAGCAAGAACAAGAGTTACGCGACCGAGTTATACGGCGCGCGGCTGAACTATGCGAGGCATGGGCGGACGACGAAGACGAAGTAGATACTCGTTCCCGCGCGAGTGCGTTCGGACGTTCAAGCGTGAGCTCGGTGCCAAACGCGCGCGCAGCGGCGGCGCCCGCTCAACCACCGCCAACGCATGAGGGTGCACGCGAACCAAACGCAAAACCCGTGTCAGCAACGCCGGTCATGTCCCGTCAAGTGGTGTAAATGGCTGACATCATCCTCGCTCTGAAGGCC
>JADMIL010000057.1 GCA_015478645.1 Candidatus Binataceae bacterium | reverse complement strand
GCTGACCGAATCGTGAAACCTGCCAAGTGTAATGTAATTATGGAATTTGACAATTCCATCAGAATTGGCCTATGATCCAGCTTGACGATGGGTAAATGACCGTCGCACTCAATGGATCGAGGTGTTGTCATCATGTCAGTAGTTCAAGTCAGTTCCCAAGCTCAAGGCGCAGATTCGGAGAGGCTGAGTATCCCAAAACTCGGCTGGACTCTGGACGAGCTAGCCCGCAGCCTCAGCGTCTCTGTTCCGTTCATCCGTCTCGAGGTCAAGCGTGGCCGGCTCAAGGCCGCGCATCTCGGCCGCCGTGTGGTCGTGCTGGATACCGAGGTTCGCCGCTATCTTGCGCAGGCCAGCGAATCTAACCGCTCTTGGAGATGATAACGGATGGGCGTTTACAAACGAGGCCAGACCTACTGGTACAAGTTGCTCTTTCAAGGGCAGCTTATCCGCGAGTCGGCAAAGACGAATTCGAAAACGGTCGCGAGAGAAGCCGAGCGTGCCCGCCGACGCGACCTTGAGCTTGGCGTTAACCGGATAGGAAAGCGGGCGCGCACACCGCTATTCGCGATCGCGGCGAAAGAATGGATCGAAGCGAAAGTCGGAAAGAGCGAAAGTACCCTTCGAAATTACCGGCAGTATGTAGAGTCGCTGACCTCGGAGTTCAGAGACCGCCTGATCTGCGACATCGATATCGCCGATATAAGAGCACTCCAAAGGAAACGCCTCACGCAGGGGCTCGGTCACCGAAGCGTGAATTACGAGATAGTCGTGTTGAGGCAAATCCTGAAAACCTTCCGCCTATGGCACAACCTGTCGGAAGACGTGGATTGGCTCAGAGAGAAGCATGACGTTGGTAAGGCGCTCCTTCACGAAGACGAGGAGCGCCTATACGCGGCCTGTGCTGCGAGCCGAAGTCCCGTACTGCTTCCTCTCTTTGTTCTCTGTCTTGATGCCGGTTTGCGTGCGAGCGAGGCCAAGACACTCCGCCGCAGAGAATTGAACCTCGAATGGCGTGATGGAGTGGTTGCGAGAGGCGAGCTGGTCGTCGCGAAATCGAAGACAGACGCCGGCACCGGACGGAAAATTCCTCTGACCAGGAGGGCTTGCAGCGTGCTCACGCTCTGGCTCTCGAGGCTCCCCCAGGCAGACCCCGAGGCATTCGTCTTTCCGAGTCATCAGATCGGCTTTGCAGGAGATGCTCGCAGCCCTCTCGTTTACGCCGTTGATTTCAAACGACCACTGAGCGAATGGAAGTCGAGTTGGTATTCGGCGCTTCGGCAGGCTGGACTGAAGTGCCGATGGCACGATCTGCGCCACACGTTCATCACGCGGCTTCTAGAGAATCCGAACAACAGCGAGGAGACCGTTCGCGCACTCGCCGGCCATGTAAGCCGCAAAATGATGGAGCACTACAGTCACATCCGGCAGAAAGCGAAAGAAGCCGCCATCGCAGGCCTCGAAGAGGTCGATACGACAGTCGAAATGACGCGAGGGTGGGCACAAAATTGGGCACAGTCCGATGGTGAGGGAAGGGTTGAAGGGGGAAAAGTCCTTGATTTCTCTGGAGCCACCCGTCGGATTCGAACCGACGACCTGCTGATTACGAATCAGCTGCTCTACCAACTGAGCTAGGGTGGCGCCCCGTCCGCGTGGACGCAAAAGCGAGAGCTTTTAGCTAGCACGATGGCGAATCGCGGGGAAGGCGCTCCGCCATGGAGTGCGCATCCCCCCACCGAGCAGGTCACGTCCGGAACGCGGCGCGAGCCAAACGGCGGCGCTCACGGGCGCAGTTCGTAGAGCGCCGAGAACGCGTCCTTGATCGGCAGGCGCGTGAAGCGGCCGAAACCGGCCTCGGCGGCGAGTTCGCGCGCCTTCTCCTCGCCCATCAAAGCGCCGATACCAGCGCCGCCGTGCGCGAGCGACACCGTCATGCAGTAGAGCGTGCTCGCCGCGTACATCATGCGCCCGATCGGATTGATGTTCTCCTCGGGCCGCGCCGACACGTTCATCTCGACCATCAGGAAGGCGCCGTCAGGCTTGAGCGCCGCGCGGATCGATTGCAGCAGGCCCACCGGATCGACCGAATCGTGAATCACGTCGAAGCACGAGATGAAGTCGAATTTCGCCGCGGGCAGTTTGGTGCAATCGACAACGCCGAATTCGACTCGATCCGCGACCCCCGCCGCGACCGCATTGGCGTGCGCGCGATCGACCGACCCCTGATGCGCATCGTAGCCATGGAAGCGCGAGTGCGGGAACGCCGTCGCCATCGCTATCACGCCGCGTCCGCTGCCACAGCCAACGTCCAGCGCCACCGCACCCGCCTTCAGCCGCGCCTCGACCTCGGGCATCGCGGGCAGCCACTTGCGCACCAATTGATGCCGATACATAGGCGCGGAGCCGCGCTCGATCGCCTCGAAGACCTCCGGCGGATACTCACTCTGGGGCAGCCCCTTGCCGGTGCGGAACGACTCCATCAGCTTGGGCGCCATCGCGACTTCCGGCACGATCATCTGCATGAATCCGCCCATGAAAAACGGCGACTCTTCATTGGCGAGGATCATCGCATGCTCGGGCGACATGGTGTAGCGCTCGCCGGCGGCGTCGTAGGCGAGATATTTAGCCGCGGTCATCGCGCCCAGCCATTCGCGCAGGTAGCGCTGATCGAGCGAGGTGCGCGCGGCAAGTTCGGCAACGGTAACGGGGCCGGCGCCGGCCAGCGCCTTAAAGATGCCGAGGCGGTCGCCGATATAGGTCAGGGCACCCTGCAGGGCCGCGCCGATATCGTTCATCATCAGGCCGGCGAACGACTTAACCTCGCCCCAATCGACATTTTTGGTCTCTTCAGCCATGGCGTAACTCTCCGTTGAGCGGCGCATTCGGACGTGCGGCCGCGCCTCTCTTGTAGCGTCAATCGATGGATTTCTCCAGCCGCGACCGCGCGCCGCGGCCGCGCGAGGCCGACGGAACCGCACGATGCGCGCCTACTTGCCAGATTTGTCGGGCGCGAGATCGAACATTTCGAATTGAGCAGTCGCGTCCGCGCCGGCGGCTACTATGGATAATTCAGGCGCGAACAGGCCCTCGCGCTCGGCGAAGGGGCGGAATTTTTCATACAGGTCGGCGAGCTTGGCCTGGTAGTACGGGACATTCTCGTCGGGCTTTTGCGGATCGTACTCGGCGGCCATTTTCGCCGCGTCGCTCGCCTTCACATTCTTGCCGTAGCCGGTGACGTAGTACGAAATCTGATCGCCGCTCTGATAGGGGCGCGCGGCCTTGAGGGCGAGTTCGTAGGCGGCCGAGACGTTGCGCCGCTTGCCGCCGAGTTTGTCGCGATAGAGGTCGGGCGAATCCTGCAGCGTCTCGGTCTTCATCAGCTCGCCGATGCCGAGTTGGTGGCGTTCGAGGCGCGCGCGATAGCTTTCATACAACTCCGCGATTGCGCCGCGCCGATCCTCGAGCAGCAGGCGGAACAGATCGCGCATGAAGCCGCGCTGGAAGCGTTCAAGCCCGCGCGACTTGAGTCCCGATCCGCGAATCGTCATTTCGCCGCGATCGTCAAGCAGGACATAATTCTTCATTTTGTAGCTGAACATGGCCGGATAGCGGCCGTCGATCTCGAGCCGGATTCCGGCCGGCATCGTGGCCGCAACGGCGTCGAGCAGGCGCTGCGCGGCGGCCTCGTCGGCGAGCGCGAAGGGCGCGACGAAGTAGATGCCGTCGGTGTCGACCTCGATCACCTGGGCGCCGCGCGCGGTGAGCTCGCCGACCGCACGCTGGATCAGTTCGCGTCCGCTCTGGGTGACGGCGTTGGCCTGGGCGAAGTCGTTGAAATGGCCGAGCGCGAAGCCGAGGTAGCCATAGAACGAATTGATCAGGATTTTGAAAGTCTGCTGCAGCGCCTCGAAGTTGCGCCGCGCGGCGCCCTCGAGCTCGCGCGCGGCGGCCTTGGCCTGGACGCGGAAGCTGCGCAAATCCTCGAGCATCCGCAGGAACACGCCGAGGCGATCGGCGGCGGGCGCGTGCTGCTCAGCGATCATCAGCGACGGGTAAAGCGAAGTCACGTCGCAATGCAGGACGTTGCGCGCGACGCCGCATTGCAGCATCGCGGTGTACCCCCCGGCGACTTCGCTCGGCGCGGCGGGCGCGGGAACCGAATGGCGCGCGGCGAGATAGGCGCGCATCAGCAGGGCGTCGATCTTGGTCGCGTTCCCGCGCAGCACCGCGTTCTGGTACGAGTAGGGAAAAATCTGCGCCTGCATGAAATAGCTTGGCGAGAGCACGGCGGCCAGCGCGCCGGCCTCGCGCACATCGTCGAGCGCGTAGGCGAGGAGATCGTCGGGGCGCTCGGCGAAATGCTCGCTGACGCGCGCGGCGTCGAGGTAGACGCGATCGGGGCGGGCCAGCCCAAAATGAATCGCGAGCTGCTTGAGTCCGAAGCCTTCGAGCTCGCGGCTCGCGATATCGTAGTGCTGGGCTAAGATCCAGGTATCGATAATGCTGCGGCCGTAGATGTCGTAGCGGCGAAACGCGATCGAACGCTCGGCGATCTGCAGGCGCGACGCGCGCGCGCGCAGCGCGCTGCCGTCGCGGCCGAGCGCGAGCTTCACCTGATGGCGGCGGGCGCGTTGCTCGAGGTACTCGAGGTCGAAGCGAAACAGATTGTGGCCTTCGATCACGTCGGGGTCGCGCGCGGCGATGATCCGCACCAGCTCGGCGAGCATCGCCCGCTCGTCCATCGCGACGCCCGAGAGCACGCGCTCGAAGCCGTCGCTGTCGCTGAGCGCGATCGCGATGATCCGGTCGCCCTCGCGCGCGGCGCTGGGAAACTCGAAGCCCGGACTGATGAAGGTCTCGATATCGAGCTGCATGCGGCGCAACTCGTCGAAGCGCATGCCGATGAAGAAGGTCGTCCCGGTGAGCATCAGATGCTGCTCGATCGGATCGCTCGGCGCGAACCACGGCGCGTCGGGCGCGCCACCGGCCCGTCCGCTGCGATCGCGCAGATGGCGGCGGGCGGCGTCGAGCATGGCGGCGTCGTCGAAGGTGGCCATCCAGCGGAAGTGGAAGTCGCCGGCCAGTTCGATGATCGTATGCGCGCCCGGGAAACCGCGCATCAGGTCGCGATCGGCGATCAGTATGAAGAGCCTGAGCGGCTGGCGCTCGCGGACGATCGCGCCGTCGACGCGGCGGAAGATTTCGGCTTCGCCGCTCGCCGCGAGTTCGGCCGCGACCACCCGCGGCGACGCCGGGTCGCCGAACAGCAGGCGGTTGCCGTAGAACTGGCTCGAGATCGATTCGTATCGGTTCATACGCGCGGCTCGGCCCGGACGATTTTGCACCCACGGGCGCCGCGATGAAACCCACGCGCCATCAGAGTAGTCCGAGCATCGCGAGCCCGCCGAGAAAGACCGCATAGGCCGCGCCACCGATCATCAGGGTGGGCGTGCCGAGTTCGCTGTCGCGCACGTTCACGAACAGAATCGCCGACGAGCCGAGCGCGATCGTACCCGCGAGCAGCTCCGCCGCACTCAGATGCCACGGCGTGAAGATCAATCCGATCGCCACCGGGACGCATGACTGAAAGACCATCGCGCCCGTGATATTGGCCAAGGCCAGATGGTCCTTGCCTTGGCGAATCCAGACCAACGAGTTGTATTTCTCGGGCAGCTCGGTGGCGAGCGGGCTTAAGATCAGCGAGAGCACGCCCGGATTGAGATGGGCCTGCTGGGCGAAGATCACGATCTGATCGACGAAGGCGACGGCGCCGATCAGCATCGCGATCACGCCGGCGCCGACCTGCGCAAGGATAATCGCGAGGCCCGGGGCGCGCCGGTCGCCGCGCGTCAGCCGGACGAAGTAGAGTTCGTGATCGAGCTCGAGGCCGGTCGCGCGCTTGAGCCGCAGCATCATCAGGCTGTAGCCGGCGTAAACGATCATCAGCGCGGCGGCGGCGGCATATCGCGCGAGAATCCCCAGATGGCACGTCCCGAGGACGACCAGGGTGGCGAACACCGGGAAGAAAAAGCCCAGATCGCGACGCACGTCGGCGGCCGGCACGTTGAGCGCGATACGCCCGCGGCGCTTGCGAAAGGCGATCGCCGCGACGCCCATCACCAGCAGCGCGACCGTCGAGAGCATCAGCGGCGCGCCGACGATCGCGCCCAGTCCGACCGCGCTATGGGCCGCCAGATCGTCGCGGCGATGCATCAGTGCGACCACCGGAATAAAGGTCTCGGGCAGCGCCGTGCCGACGGCGGCGAGCAGGCTGCCGACGGCGGCCTCGGCGATCTGCAGGCGATGGCCGGCCCATTCGACGCCGTTGGTGAACATTTCAGAGCCCGCCAGGATAATCGCGAAGCTCAAAATCAAAATCAGGAGGTGAATGAGCATAATCCGGACTCCAATGCGCGCCGTGCCGTATGACCCGCCGGGCGCCGCTCAAGAAGGGCGTCGCTTCGGCCTTTATTCGCTTTTTTCTGTCGTCATCGGCGCACGAGATGCCACAATCAGCATTGGTGATGGCGACTAAAGCGCCCGGCGGGAGTATACTGATCGCTGTCAGGAGCCGTAAGGGCTCCAAATCATTAGAATCCGACTCCGGGTAATTTCGTCATTATAATTGAAGAGCGAGACGATGCAGTCGTTGCGGCTGACGGACGACTTTGACTCAAAAGGAGCCACTGGATAAGCTGGCTCGTTTGGCAGCTTGCGGCTAATCTGCTAGGGAATTCATCCGCGCAGGGCGCAAATCCGTATTTTTCCGGCGCAGCGACCCCCGCGCAACTTCATCCCACCGTTTCGCGCAGCGGCCGGTGGACGTGAGACCGGCCAGGACGGACGCGTAAAAGAAGCATGAAACATAAGCACGAAGGGAAAGATTTGCAGGGGCTCGTCGACCTCGGCCGCGAACAGGGCTACCTGACCTTCGATCAGGTCAACGACTTCCTGCCCCAGGACGTCGCCTCGCCCACCGATTTGCGCGCCGCGCTGGAGAGCTTCGAGGACATGGATATCAAGGTCCTCGACGAGGTGCCCACCGCCGGCGAGGATTCCGATACCGACACCGAGGTCAAGGAAGAGCCCGAAGAGGAGGCCGCGGCGCCGCCCCCCGACTCGCTCACCGAATCATCGGACCCGGTACGCCTCTATCTCAAGGAGATGGGCAATTTCCAACTGCTCTCGCGCGAGCAGGAGGTTGAGATTGCCAAGCGTATCGAGGCCGGCGAAAACGAAGTCGAGGACGAGGTCCTGCGCTCTCCGGTCACGCTCGACCTGGTGATCGACGTGGGCGAGCGGGTCGAGGCCGGCGAGGCCGACCTGCGCGCGATCTTCGAGGAGAACGAGGAGCCGTCGTCCGATCCCGACGAGGAGCGCGGTCCCGAGGCCAGCGAGAAACAGCTCAAGAAACTTGCCCTCGCGGTCAAGAAGCTAACCGCGCTACGCGCCCGCGTGGAAGACGCCGAGGCCAAGCTCAAAGACAAGGCCAAGGGACCCGTCCGGACCAAGCTCGAGAAGGCGCTGGCGAAGCTCAAGGATAACGTCAAGCAGGATCTGGCCGAGATGGAGCTGTCGCGCCGCCTGCAGGAGGCGGTGATCACCGAAATGCGCCGGCTGTTGACCGAGGCGCGTAAGGCCCAGGCCCTGATCCAGCGCTACGAAGAGGCGACCGGCCGCACCAAGGCCCAACTGATTCGCGAGGCCGCCGAGGCCGACGATCGCCGCCACGTCCTCAAGGTCAACGGCACGCGCGAGAATCTGCTCGACATCGCGGCGCGCATCAAGGAGTCGCAAAAGACCATCCGCGAGGTCGAGCGGCGCGTCAAGGTCACCACCGACGAGTTCGCCCGTTCGATCGAGACCATCGCGTCGGGCCAGGACAAGAGCAAGCGCGCCAAGAAAGAATTGACCGAGGCCAACCTGCGGCTGGTCGTGAGCCTCGCCAAGCGCTACACCAATCGCGGCCTGGGCTTCCTCGATCTGATCCAGGAGGGCAATATCGGCCTGATGCGCGCGGTGGACAAGTTCGAGTACCAGCGCGGCTACAAGTTCTCGACCTACGCCACGTGGTGGATCCGCCAGTCGATGTCGCGGGCGATCGCCGACCAGGGCCGCACTATCCGCATCCCGGTGCATATGGTCGAGACCATCAACAAGCTGCTGCGCGTCACCCGCCTGCTGGTCCAGCGCCTGGGGCGCGAGCCGAGCCCCGAGGAGATCGCCGAGCAGATGGAGATGCCGCTGGACAAGGTCCAGAAGGTGCTCAAGATCGTCAAGGAGCCGATTTCGCTCGAAACGCCGATCGGCGACGAAGAGGAGAGCTCGCTCGGCGATTTCGTCGAGGACGAGCTGGCGCCGTCGCCGGTCGAGGCGGCGATCCAGGGCAACCTCGGCGAGCAGACCCGCAAGGTGCTGGCGACGCTGACGCCGCGCGAGGAGCAGATCCTGCGGATGCGCTTCGGTATCGGGCAGAAGACCGACTATACACTCGAGGAGGTCGGCAAGCAGTTCGCGGTGACCCGCGAGCGGATAAGGCAGATCGAGGCCAAGGCGCTGCGCAAGCTGCGCCAGACCGGGCGCTCGCGCAACCTCGAGGGGTTCATGGAGCGGGAACAGTAAGGCGTTTTGATTTTCTGTTCTGGCTAAGCAACGGGACGGAGGCCTCGCGGCCTCCGTCCCGTTTTATTTCGCTCGCCAGCACCCGTGCCCCGCGCACGCGGAATCATGATCTTTCACCACAGGAAGCGCGTGGGTGTTCTACCGTAGACTGATCTTCGTTTTTCAGCCTTCGGAAGACGTTTGGAGCAGTTTTGCCTGAAGATCCTGCATAACCTTCTCGCCAGTTTCGTCCCGAAGTTCGTTGCTCAATTCGCCCGCGATAATGAGCGCGGCCTGATTTCCCGACATACCAGTGACGGCGCGATCGCCTGGTGCCGCATCCTTATCCCAATCAAAGCGCCCATGCACTTGCTCAAGATAATTCGCCATCTCGTCCACTGTATAGCGTGTTCGCGCCAAGCATCGGTCAATGATTGTTCCCCCCAGGCACGACAAACTGAGTACGCCGACGTTTTTGAGAAGCAGATGCTTTTTTGGATCGGCCCACTCCTGCGCGAAGACCCGTTTAACGGCATTCCAGTAGTTCCTGATGACCATATACTGCGCTTTGGGGTCGGTAAAGTCGTGGATGTACTGGCTTTTGCTAAGAATCTTAGCAACGCCTGTCTGGAGGCTCACGAAGTTGACATGGCGGACTAATCCCTGCACCTTGGATGATTTTTTTGAGCCGCCAAGATGTACTAGTCCATGCCATGGGGAACTTGGGTCTTCAACAAGCCGATTGGCTATCCACCGGTCTGGATGGTCCCGTACCTCCTTCTCCTCGGGTGTTAATCTGCTCTGCATAATGGCGAGGTGGGAGGTGTTAAGGCCCTTTTGATTGGCATTGATGTCAACGAATAGCGAACGCTCCTGCTCGCGATTCAATCCTACGAGCATTTGGAAAGGGATCGTTGCCATGAGCGGTTCCCTTGTCCGATCGTCGCCCGCGCCGTAAAACAGTCGGTGATTACCGTCTACTCGGCTGACAAAAACTTTGGTGCCACCGATCATTTTGCTCAAATCAAATCTGACACGATAAAATTTGGGCTCGGTCGTTGGATCGCCCGAATTTGACGTGTAGCCGATCGGTTCAATTTGGACGACCTTCTTGTCACGGACATTGATCACAACTTCGGGGAATGCGCGGGGTCGCGCATGATCAACATCCCGCCTGACATACTCATAGGCCTCGCTAGTGTCCCGAGTTAGAGATTCGCAGCACATGTTTCGGCGAAAACACCAGCAATTCCAACGCTTCTTTGTTCAACGAACTTCAAACTCAGGACACTAGCGTGGTTGGGCGACAGGTCCCGCTGAAGCCCTTCCGGGTTGCTCACCTGATCGAAAACGTCAGGCTGAGATAGAAGGGCCAGATGGGCGAGCGGCGCCGATTCACGATAGCACGTAGTATCGAGATTTCTGTCTTCCTTGACGATCATTTCGACCATCTGGATTCCGGTTAATTTCATTCGCTTTCACTCTCCTTTTTTTGAGTTTAAGTCTCAAATATGAGAGTGAGGGTATCGATTTCGTTTGTGACTGTTAATTCCTCTTTTTTGAGAGTTGATATTTCACCAATCGCTTCCGCGATTGGACCGCCGCTTCGAGGGTCTGACGGATGAAACGCTGGTAGGGCATTCCAGCTCTCGATGCGCCGGTCTTGACCGCAGCAAGCAGTGCCGCCGGCAGACGCATATTGACTCGAGCACTCTTGGGCTCAAACTCGAAGCGCACTTCACGCATCCCGGAAAGGTCGTATTCGGTCAGGTCGGCGTGTGCGACAAAGGCCCCTGCGTGCTTATCGCTCTTGAGCGCGGGCAGCTTCTTTTTCATAGTGATCGACCTCTCTTTTGTGCATATAGCGGGCGCTGATAAGACGGATGAAGACGTCGGCCCGGCGCCTTCGCAGCGTGAACACCATCAACACGCTGCGCCGATCGTCGGTTTTGCCGATCGCCTTGAACCGCTCCTCTTGGTCGGAATGGGCCGGATCGGGAAATATCGCTACGGGACGCCTGAAGAGCTCTTCGATCGCGGCGATTGGGACACCGTGCTTCTCGCATTTGAGGCGGTTAGCCCGATCCCACTGAAACCCGGTAAAGGATAAGCGTGTCACCAGAGTATGTACGTTTGTATCGCCATTCGTCAACTCGATGCGGTTCGGGGGCGAGGCTGTCTAAGCATCCAAAGCAAAGTCTGCGCGCGCAACGATGAAATCTTGCGCCGCAAACGGGCGGTGGAAAATGTTTCACGTGAAACATTTTGCCGCATCTTTGCGGGGCAATTGTTCACCCCGGACCGAGCGCCTACTTGATCGCTTTGATCTCCCGCAAGTGCGCGAGTTCCGCGCGCGTGTAGCCGTGCGCCAGCAGCACCTGCTCGGTATGCTCGCCGACCAGCGGCGGCCGCGTGACCTGGCCCGGCGTGTCGCCGAGCTTGACGCCCAGGCCGGTGGTCTTGAATTCGCCGAGTGCCGGATGAGCCATCTTGAGCAGCATCTCGCGCGCCGCAATCTGCGGATGGTTGAACATCTCCTCGATCGTCTGAATCGGCCCCGAAGGGATGCCGCGCTGGTTGAAGAGAGCCATCCAGTGCGCCGCCGGATGGCTCTTAAGCGCCGCGTTGATCGCGTCGGTCAGGGCGGCGCGATGCTTGATGCGATGGCCGAGTTTGTCGAAGCGCGGGTCGCCGGCCAGCTCGGGCCGTCCGATCACCTTGACGAACGTGCGCCACATCGCCTCGTTGCCGACCGCGATATTGAACGGCCGATCGGCCGCCTGGAAGACGCCGTGCGGCGATGACAGCGGATGGTGGTTGCCGGCCGGACCGGGGGTCTTGCCGGTATCGAAGTAAATCCCCGCCGACCAACTGAGGATGCTAACGATCGCCTCGACCAGCGAGGTCTCGACCTGCTGGCCGCGGCCGCTGCGATGGCGCGCCTCGAGCGCGAGCAGGATGCCCTGGGCGGCGAAGATGCCGCCGAGCAGGTCGCAGATCGCGATACCGACGCGGGTCGGTCCGCTCTCGGCGGTCCCCGTCACGCTCATCAGGCCGGAGAAGCCCTGCGCGATCTGATCGAAGCCGGGATAGTCGCGCAGCGGGCCGGTGGCGCCGAAGCCCGAGATGCTACAGGCGATAATCCGCGGATTGCGCGCGGCGAGTTGCGCATAGCTGAAGCCGATCGCGGCCATCACGCCGGGCCGGAAGTTGTCGATGACCACGTCGGCGCCGTCGATCAGGCGCTGGAGCACGGCGCGTCCCTCGGCGGTCTTGGTCGAGACCTGGATGCTCTTCTTCGAGCGGTTGGTGCTGAGAAAGAAGTAGGTGTCGTGGCCGCTCTCGTCGCCCATCTCGCCGCGGGCGCCGGTTACCGGCTCGACCTTGAGCACTTCGGCGCCGTAATCGCCGAGGATTTGCGTGCAGAAGGGCCCGGCGAGATAGCGGGTGAAATCGACGACCTTGATTCCTTCGAGCGGTGGACGATCGGGCATGGGTCACTCCTCGTGGATGCGCCGGCGGGGTAAAGGAATAAAGATCGCCGGTTCGCAATGACGAATTAGCGCGACGGGCGGCGGATTGAAACCGTATGGCGCCGATCGCGTCTGTCTATAGAGCGGCGGCGTAGGGCCGCTGGCGCCGGATTGCGCCACGTATCTATAGTCAAAGCCCTCCTCGCATGAACTTGCGCCACCTGAAACGCTGGTGGCGTAGCGCCGTGCCGGTCTTAATCGCCGGCGGGATCATTTTCTACTATATGCGCGGCGGCGCGGCGCAGGCGAAGTACCTCACGGGCGCGGCCAGCCGCGGCCCGGGTGCGATCGGTGATCCGGTGACCACCGTGCAGGTCGGCTCCTACGACTCGAGACCGATCACGGCGATCTACGCGGATTTCAACGCGGCGGTCAAAGCCGGCGAGCGGGTGGCCAAGATCGATCCGCGCCCCTGCCAGGTCAAAGGCAACGAGGCGGCCGCGGCGCTGGCCAACGCGCGCCGATCCGATCGATGCGTTGCGCTACGAGTGACTATTTCGGCACGACTGGCTAATTCATCGTGACCGACTATTCCAGCCCCAGGAAAATCCGCGCAGATCAAGTTGCCATTCTGAACGGAGTGCACGCAGCGAAGAATCCCGGGATTCTTCGCTGCGCTCAGAATGACACGATGGGCCTTGTGCAGCGGTGGCGCAGTGACTATTCGACGGTGACCGATTTGGCCAGGTTGCGCGGCTGATCGACGTCGGTGCCGCGGTAGACCGCGATATGGTAGGCGAGCAGTTGCAGCGGGATCGTCGTCATCACCGGCATCAGGAAGCGGTTGGTCGCCGGCACGTCGATGATATCCCAGGCGACCTCTTCGAGTTCGGGCGTGCGGCGATCGGTTACCGCGATTATGCGGCCGTTGCGCGATTCGACTTCCTTCAAGTTCGACAGGGTCTTCTCGAATACGGTGTCGTTGGGAATGATCACGACCACCGGCATCTCGTCGTCGATCAGCGCGATCGGCCCGTGCTTCATCTCGCCCGCCGAGTAGCCCTCGGCGTGGATATAGGAAATCTCCTTGAGCTTGAGCGCACCCTCGAGCGCGACCGGGTAGTTGATGCCGCGGCCGAGGTAGAGGAAGTCGCGCGCCTTGCCGTACTTGCGCGCGATCTTTTCGATGTGGCGCTCCTGGGCGATCGCGGCTTTGATTTGCTGGGGAATCGCGAAGGCCGGACGCAGCAGCTCCTCGGCGTCGCGTTCGGTGAGGCGGCCCAGGCGCGCGGCCAGGTGAATCGCGAACAGGTAGAAGGCCTCGATCTGGGTGAGGAAGCATTTGGTGGTGGTGACGCTGATCTCGGGGCCGCATCGGGTATAGAGCTGGGCGTGGGCCTTGCGCGCGATCGAGGAGTCGACGGTGTTGGTCAGGGCGACCATATGCGATCCGTGCCGGCGCCCCTCGTCCATCGCGGCCAGCGTGTCGGCGGTCTCGCCCGATTGCGAGACGGCGATCAGCAGGGTGCGATCGTCGATGGCCGGGCTGCGGTAGCGGAACTCGGCCGAGTAGTCGACTTCGACGGGAATGCCGGCGAGCTCCTCGATCATGAATTTGCCGATCAGCGAGGAGATCCACGAGGCGCCCGCCGAGACCATCACGATGCGCGAAATGGCGTGCGGGCCGGCCGGCGGCAGCAGATCGTGCTCGAAGGTGACGGTCGGCGATCCGGCGCTGGCGCGGCCCGAGAGCGTATCGATCCAGGCCTGCGGCTGCTCGGCGATCTCCTTGCGCAGGTAGTGCTGGAAGCCGCCGCGGGTGGCGGCGACCGCGTCCCATTCGATCTGGCGCGGCGCGCGATCGATCGGCGCGCCGGCAAAGGTCATCAGGTGAATCGCATCGGCGGTGACCTCCGCCAGTTCGCCATCCTCCATCACCAGGGCGCGCCGCGTATGTTCGAGAATCGCCGGAATATCGGAGGCGACGAAATTCTCGCCCGCGCCAAATCCGAGCACCATCGGGGTGGCGGTCTTGGCCGCGACCAGCGTACCCGGTGCGGTCTCGGACAGCACCACGATCGAAAACGAACCGCGCAATTCGCTGACCACAGCGCGCACCGCCGCGGCCAGGCCAAGCCCGGTGTTGAGCCGCTCTTCGATCAGATGCGCAATCAGCTCGGTGTCGGTCTCGGATTTGAGCTTATGCCCGCGCTTGAGGAGCGCGGCGCGCAAGTCGACGTAGTTTTCGACAATGCCATTGTGGATGACGGCGACGGGGCCGGCCTTGTGCGGATGGGCGTTGCCCTCCGACGGGCGCCCGTGCGTGGCCCATCGCGTATGGCCGATGCCGATATGGCCGGCCAGCGGCGCGGTGCCGAGCAGGTGGCTCAGGTTTTCGAGCTTGCCGACGGCGCGCCGGATATCCATCGCACCGCCGGCGCCGAGCGTGGCGATACCGGCCGAGTCGTAGCCGCGATATTCCAGGCGCTGCAAGCCGCCGAGCAGGATCGGCGAGGCGTCGCGTGGTCCCACGTAACCGATAATTCCGCACATCGTGGCGCTTATCTTAGCGTGCGGACCGGCCGGAAGCGCCACCCCCGCAGCAGTGTCGCCGGGAGGCGGCCCGGGGGGCGGAGGTGCGCTAGGAAACCTCTGCACAAGGCTCTGCTGTCACCCTGAGCGCAGCGCATGGGTCCCGGAT
>JADMIL010000084.1 GCA_015478645.1 Candidatus Binataceae bacterium | reverse complement strand
TGTCTATGCAGCCGTAGAACAGGTGGCGCTCGCGCTAACCGGCTATGCCGTGATCGTCACCAAGAGCACGGTCCCGGTGGGCACCGGGCGACGCATTGAGCGCATCGTTCGTGGCCTGCGGCCCGACCTCGAATTCGATGTCGCCTCGAACCCCGAGTTCCTGCGCGAAGGTAGCGCGATCGGCGACTTCATGCGTCCAGACCGCGTCATGATCGGCACAGGGACCGAGCGTGCCCGCGAGGTGCTTGGTCGACTCTATCGCCCGCTTTACCTGATCGAGACGCCGATTGTGTTCACAGCGATCGAGACTGCCGAGCTCACCAAATACGCCGCCAATGGGTTCCTCGCGATGAAGGTGACGTTCATCAACGAGATCGCCGATTTGTGCGAACGCGTGGGCGCGGACGTCCACGACGTCGCACGCGGCATCGGGCTTGATGGCCGGATCGGTCGCAAGTTCCTCCATCCCGGCCCCGGCTTCGGCGGTTCGTGCTTTCCCAAGGATACACTGGCCCTGATGCGCACGGCGCAGGAGGCCGGGGCGCCGTCGCGGCTGATCGAGGCCGTGGTTAGCGTGAATGATGCACGCAAGGCGAGCATGGCGGCACGGATCATCGCCGCGTGCGGCGGCTCGGTACGTGGCAAAACGGTCGCGGTGCTCGGGCTGACGTACAAGCCCGAGACTGACGACATGCGCGATGCGCCATCAGTGCCGATCCTGCACCGGCTTGCCGAGGACGGTGCGCTCCTGCGCGCTTATGATCCCGCTGGGATGCAGCAGGCGCAGCCGCTGCTGCCGGCCGACGTGCAGTACTGCCGCGACGCGCAGAATGCGCTGGAGGGCGCAGACGCGCTGGTGCTGCTCACCGAATGGAATGAGTTCCGCGCCCTTGCTCCATCTCGCCTCTGCGAGCTGCTCCGCGGGCGCATCGTGGTGGATCTGCGCAACGTCTATGATCCGGCCGCAATGCGGCAAGCCGGCATTGCCTACCACTCGATCGGGCGGCCCGCAGCCTGATTATCAATCGCCAACTCGGCCACGATCGTGACGGAACTCCGGCGGGATCGGGATTGACCGTGACTCGTCGATGGGGGGCGAGTGGAGTTGGAGTTGAGGTGGTTAGCGATCTGTGGCGCGGCGTAGCGCGGCCGAATTCGTGCTTGAGGCGATCTTGGCCGCCTCGATCGGACCCTAGTGGCCGGCGAGGGCGTCGGTTCGCCCCAACGAGGGCACGCTTTGGCTCAGATCGCGCTGGTCAGGACGAACATCCGCTTGACGTTCCACGCCATGGTCACGAGGTTCCACTCGCCACGGACGCGGTCGAGCCCGCGCAGCAGGAATTGGCGGAAGCCCAGCGCCGGCTTGATGATGCCGAAGACCGGCTCCGGTGTGTGCTTGCGCAGGGCATAGAGCTTTTTTGCCTGCGGGCGTCTTCAGTCGATGGCCCATCGCCGCAACCGGCGTCGGCGCGTCCGGCGGTGGCGGCGCGTCAGCGAACCGCTCGGCAAGGGATGGATGGTGCGCTTGCCGCCCCATCGCGATCACCGGCTCGATCCCGGGCGCGGCACAGGCGTTCACATTGCCTTCGCTGAATACCCATTGTCCGCGAGCAGCTCGCCAACCTTGCCCAAGGCATCGGGCAGGTCGGCGATCTTGTCCAGCATCGGCGCAAGCTGCTGCTTGTCATTCGGCGCCTGCACCACATCGGCCGCGATCACCAGCAGGCTGCCCGCAGCGACTGCCGCCTGTGCGTTGTAGCACTGCTCGAACCCGTCGGCCGCCACCGGCATGATGCGTGATGCTGCGTCTGTCAGGTTGACCTGATCGGTGGGAAGCGGTCCGAGGGCGGGCGGCTGGGGCACGCGACCGCTGGGCTTCTTCCCACTGGCCGCCGTCTTGGCCGCCCGCTGCGCCATCTTGGCATCATGCTCGGCCTGCTCGCGCGCATGGCGCTCCTTTGCCCGCGCCTCGATGGTGGCCTTGGCCTTGGCAATCGCCGCTAGACGCTGCTCGCGCCGCGCCAGTTCCTCGGGGATCGACATCCCATCCGGCACGTCCGCCTGATCGGCCGCCGCG
>JADMIL010000056.1 GCA_015478645.1 Candidatus Binataceae bacterium | reverse complement strand
GCTAGGGAACCTCTGCGCAAGTTAGGTTGTCATTCTGAGCGCAGCGAAGAATCCCGGATCCGGGACCCATGCGCTGCGCTCAGGGTGACCGCAGAGCCTTGTGCAGCGGTTCCCTAGCGGCGGAGCCGCGTCGATCCGCGCCCGGATCGATCGGCGAGTCTTGCCGCGGGTCCTGGAGCCAAGGGCACACGACTTGCTGACGAATTCAATGCGACGAGCGGAGAGCCGCGCTTGGCGCGCGGAATGTTGGGTCGCGTGCGGGATCAATGACGATAGATGCACAAGCTATGAGCACTGAGATGCCGGATCGGAAGGCATCGACGGCCCCCGTCTTGCCGATGAACGAGATGTTCGACGGGCAGGGCCGGCCGCGTCCGGAATGCGCACGGGTGGTCAATTACCTGCTCTCGATGGAGCCGAGCCGGCTGGCAGAACTGGGCGAGCGCGCCCATCAGATGTTCCTGCGGATGGGCGTGACCTTCAACGTTTACGGCAACGAGGCCGGCAACGAGCGGATCTTTCCGTTCGACCCGGTGCCGCGGATTATTCCGGCGGCGGTGTGGAACAACCTCGAAGCCGGGCTGATCCAGCGGGTGCGCGCACTCAACGCGTTTCTGGCCGACGTGTACGGCGAGGGCGCGATCCTCAAGGACGAGGTAATCCCGCGCGATCTGATCATGGGGTCGTCGCAGTTCCGCCACGCGGCAGTCGGGATCAAGCCGCCGCATAATACCTTTGTGACGGTCGCTGGAATCGACCTGGTGCGCGGCTCCGACGAGCGCTTCTACGCGCTCGAGGACAACGTGCGCACGCCATCGGGCGTCTCCTATGTGATCGAAAACCGCGTCATCATGACGCGCCTGATGCCCGAGCTGATCCGCGCGCTCAAGGTGCGCAGCGTCGAGCATTATCCGGCCGACCTGCTGGCCTGCCTGCGCGAGCTGTCACCCGGCGGATCGTCCGACCCGACGGTCGCGGTGCTGACGCCGGGGCCGTTCAACTCGGCGTTTTTCGAGCACGTTTTCCTGTCGCAGCAGATGGGCGTCGATCTGGTCGAGGGCCAGGATCTGGTGTGCGTCGACCACAAGCTGTTCAAGAAGACCGTGCACGGGCTAAAACGGATCGACGTAATCTACCGGCGGGTCGATGACGACTTCCTCGACCCGGTGGTATTTCGCGCCGACTCGTTGCTCGGCGTGCCGGGCCTGACGGCAGTGCTGCGAGCCGGCAACGCGGTGGTGGCGAACGCGGTCGGCACCGGAATCGCGGACGACAAGGCGGTCTTCGCCTACACGCCGCGGATGATCAAATACTACCTCGGCGAGGAGCCGATTATCCCGATCGTCGAAACCTATCTGCTGCGCGACCCCGAGATCTGCGAGTTCGTGCTGCAGGATCTCGCGCGCTACGTGGTCAAACCGACCGGTGCGTCGGGCGGCTACGGCGTGGTGATCGGACCCAAGGCCAGCGATCAGGAACTGGCCGAGACCCGCGCGCGCATCGAGCGCGACCCGGCGGCGTTTATCGCGCAGCCGGTGGTGCAGCTTTCGGTGCATCCGACGCTGGTCGGCGCCGACGGCGCGACCCTCTCGCCGCGCCACGTGGACTTGCGTCCATTCGTGCTGTTCGGCGCCCGGCCACGGGTGCTGACCGGCGGTCTGACGCGGGTCGCGCTGCGCGAGGGATCGCTGATTGTGAACTCCTCGCAGGGTGGGGGCAGCAAGGACACCTGGGTGCTCGAAAGCTAGTGCTGCGGCGAATCGCGGGGCATTTATTCTGGGCGGCGCGCTATCTGGAGCGGGCGCAATGGCGTTCGCGGCTGGTCGACGTCAACTACCACCTGATCCTCGAGGTGCCGCCGCGCGACGTCGATCCGTGGGAACCGCTGCTCGGCATCACGGCCGAGCGTGAGGCTTTCGCGCAGCGCTATGCGCATGCGGACGAGGCCTCGGTGGTGAACTACTTTACCTTCGATCGCGAGAACGAATCGTCGATTCGCAGCTCGGTCGAGGCGGCGCGCACCAATCTGAGTTCGCTGCGCCACATGATCTCGTCCGAGATGTGGCTCGAGATGAACGAGCTCTACCTGGACTCGCGCGAATGGTCGCCGCAGACGCTGGCGCAAAAGGGCTTCTCGGCCTTTTTCACCGATCTGCGCAATCACTTTTACGCCATCACCGGGATCGTGCGCAGTACGATGCCGCGCGATCTGGCCTATGATTTTCTCGAGATCGGTACTATGCTCGAGCGGGCTGACAACGTCGCCCGCCTGCTCGACGTGAAGTACCACTACCTGCTGCCGCGGCTCGAGGATATCGGCGGCCCGTCGGACGGGCGGCAATGGGCGGCGGTGCTGCGCAGCGCGTCGGCGCTGGAGGCTTTCCGCAAGCTCAACGGCAATTCGATGCGGGTCGACCTGGTGGTGCAGATTCTGCTCTTCGACGCGTCGTTCCCGCGCTCGGCGCGGTTCAGCGCGGAGCGGCTGGCGGTGGCGCTGGGACGGGTCGCTGCGCGCGGCGTCGAGGGTCCGCCGGGACCGCTGCCGTCGGACCGGCTGCTGGCGATGATGCAGGGGAGTTGCGCGGGCGACGTGATCGCCGAAGGTCTGCATGAATTCCTGGTCAAGATCGAGGAAGAATGTTCGGTGGTCTCCGACTCGATCTATGGCGACTACATGTCGCTGGGTTAGGTCCGCGCGCATGCTTTACCGCATCACCCATACGACGCGCTTCGAGTACGACGAGCCGGCCTACGACTCGCAAAACGAATTGCGCATGCGGCCCTGGGATCGCGACGGGCAGCGCTGCCTGGCGTTCGATCTGACGGCGGATCAGCCGGTGTCGATTTTCACTTTCGCGGATTTCTTCGGCAACCAGACCCATTCGCTGTCGGTCAGCCCGGTGCATGCGCAGCTCGCGATCATCGCGCGGTCGACGGTCGAACTGACGCCGCCGCCCACGCCCGGCGATTGCGGCGTGACCTTCGCCGATTTTCTGCGCGACGATCCGATCCGCAACAATGTCTACTTTGAGTATCTCAACGAAAGCCGCTTCATCCCGTTCAGCGAGCGTCTGCGGAAATTTTTCTGGATGGCGCGGCCGAACGAGACCGAGGACGTGACCGCGTACGTCACGCGGATGGCCGCGTACGTGCGCGATCAGTTCGAGTACGAGACCAGCAAGACCCACGTCCATTCCAACATCAACGATATTCTCAAGAGCGGCGGCGGCGTATGCCAGGATTTCGCCCACCTGACGATCGGCATCCTGCGCCTTGCCGGCATCCCGTCGCGCTATGTCTCGGGCTACCTGGCGCCGGCCGGCGGCTCGCTCGCGGCGATCGACGTCTCGGCGCAGGCGAGCCATGCATGGCTCGAAGCGTGGCTGCCCGGGCTCGGCTGGACGGGCTTCGACCCGACTCATCGATGCGCCACCGACGGGCGCCATATCGGCGTGGCCGTGGGGCGCGACTATGGCGACGTGCCGCCGCTGCGCGGAGTTTTTCGCAGTGACGGGACGACCTCGGCGATGTCGGTCGATTTGAGCGTCGAGCGGGCCGACGGCGAATCGCCGGGCGGTCCGGCAATGGGCCAAGGGCAACAATGAAAACAATTAACTTTGGTCGGCCGGCGGCGGGCGAGCGCCCGCGCCGGCCGCGCCGCTGCGTCCGCAGATATTTTCCGGAGGCCCATTTTGCCGCAATATGATTACGACCTGGCGGTAATCGGCTCGGGGCCGGCGGGCCATCATGCCGCGATTCAGGCGGCCAAACTGCGCAAGAAAGTCATTCTGGCCGAACGCAATCCGATCATCGGCGGGATTTGCGTCAACACCGGCACGATTCCCAGCAAGACCATGCGCGAGGCGGTGCTCTATCTTTCGGGCTACCGCGAGCATTCGATGTACGGCGAGTCCTACCGGGTCAAGGAACAGATCACGTTCCAGGATCTGTTGTTCCGCGTCGACGGGGTGGTGCGCCATGAGATCGACGTCTCGCGCCATCAGCTGCAGCGCAATCATGTCGAGCTGGTCTGCGGCGAGGCCAGCTTCGTCGATCCGCATACGCTCAAAATCACGCTGACCGAAGGCGGCAGTCAGCGCCTGATCAGCGTCGCCAACGTGATCGTCGCGGTCGGCACGCTGCCGGCGATCGACGCCGCGATGCCGCTCGACGGGCAAAATGTTTTCACCAGTGACGACATCCTGAAGCTGACCGACCTGCCGCGCACGCTCACGGTGATCGGCGGCGGGGTCATCGGATGCGAGTACGCGAGCATGTTCGCGGCGCTCGACGTGCGCGTGACGCTGGTCGACAGCCGCCCGCGCCTGCTGCCGTTTATCGACTCGGAGATTGCCGAGACTCTCGCCTACCATCTGCGCGAAAAGCGCGTCACGCTGCGGCTGGGTGAAAAGGTCGACGGGGTCGAGCTGCTCGGCACCAACGGCGACCAGCGGGTCTGCGTCAAGCTCGGCAGCGGCAAGCAGATCGTGACGGAAAAGGTGCTGTGCAGCACGGGCCGATCGGGCGCGACCACCAGACTTGGTCTCGAGGCGGTCGGCATCAAGACCGATTCGCGCGGTCGCTTCAAGGTCAACGATCACTTTCAGACCGAGCTGGCGCATATCTACGCGGCGGGCGACGTGACCGGCTTTCCGAGTCTCGCTTCGACCTCGGCCGAGCAGGGGCGCGTGGCGGCCTGCCATGCGTTTGGCATTCCGGCGGTGCATGCGCGCGAGCTGCTCCCGTACGGCATCTACACAATTCCGGAAATCTCCTTTGTCGGCCGCACCGAAGAGGAGTTGAGCGAACAGGGCGTGCCCTACGAAATCGGCAAGGCGCGCTATGGCGAAATTGCGCGCGGCAAAATCGCCGGCGCGAGCTTCGGTCTGCTCAAGCTCGCCTTTCATCGCGACACCCACGACCTGCTGGCCGTGCATGCGCTGGGCGAGGGCGCGTGCGAGCTGGTCCATATCGGGCAGGCGGTGCTGACGCTGGGCGGCAAGGTCGACTACTTCATCAATACGGTCTTCAACTACCCGACGCTGGCCGAATGCTACAAGACGGCGGCTTTCGACGGGATCAACCGGCTGGCTCAATGAGCGCGACCGCGCGCCGCGTTCGTGGCCGACACGCCGTTCAACCGGATCGGCGCCTTGCCTCGTTACCGACGGCCTTGAGAAGAGGGAAGAACGCGGGGAATCTCCGAATCGGAAGTGATGCGAATCTGAAGCTATCCACCCCCTGCTGGGAGCGACGCCGCGCGAGTCAAAAGTGAGAATACGCTTAAGGCTTAATAGTCCAACTTCCCGCGTCACACGCATCGACTTGATATTGATAAGCGAATTGCGCCGCGCCGTACAAGACCGCCATGAGGTCGTAATTGCAGCCGGCGCCACTAACATCTGGAATGCTGATCGTAATTGTTTGACCAGGTGAAATGGTCTGCCCGGCGATCAGGTTATTGGTTGTGTCCCAAGTGGAGGCGCCGGTGACGGAGGCGTAAAACTCACTCATCGTATACGACGTAGTATTCGTCACCACCACGCTTTTGGTGCTGGCGATCGCGCCCCTGACGCCAGCCATGCTGGCGAAAACGAGAAGAGCCGGTAGAAGCCGCAATGATCTCAGCATAATTTACTCGCAGAATGCCGTGTTGGAATTGGTCAGGGAGGTTGGAAAGTTGACGCCTAGAAACGGGTTAGGCACCATTACGAGATGACCGACATCGAAGGTGACCGCAACCGTCACCTGGCTGCCAAAGGCGCACGGCGGCGCTGGACTCAGGGTGCTGCTTAGATAGCTACCGGAGTTTGCAGCGATGATCGGCGATGCCACCGAAAGCATGTAGCTCTGAACCTGTGACTGAGACGAGCCGGGATTAATCGCCGCGTATCGCGCTCCCTGGTAATTGACCTGGCCCAGGCCCAGTGCCGCAACCCCGATAATGGCAAATTGGACCCCCACCACGATTACTACTAATATGACCGGCGCAATCAATGCCAACTCCACTGCCGCCTGAGCGCGCCGCGCGCCGGCCAGCAAGCGCCTGAATTTTCCGCGGCTGATGAGTCGTTCGCGTAAGGAGCAATGAATGTCAGAAGGCATTGTCAATTCCCCAGTTTCGCAGTATCCACTCCCGCGCACCGCCATGGCCAAACCCGATCTCACTTGATCAGCCGCGGGCTGCCGCGCGAGCCGAAGTAGGGAGCGTTCGGATCGCCGAAGCTATTGGCGATTACCTGGCTGATGAAGTGCACCGTGACCGTGCCATTGTTGTAGCTATCGAGCCAGACAGTGGCAAAGGCCCTTACCTGCACCGACGAACGGCCATTTTGATTTTCCCAGTCAACCACCGGCAGGGTGAGGACCCGCGCATTGTTCACGGCGTGCGACGCGTAAGTGCCGGAGGGATCAGAGAGGCTCGCGCAATCCAGCCGGTCCTGAAATCCCTGGTCCACGGGGCCGACCTTTTTACCTGGTTCAGTGGTGGCCCAGTCTCCCACGCTCATCATTCCGCCATAACCGTTGGCGATATTGGTTCGCAGATTATTTCCGCCGACGCCTCCAAGTGCCAGCAAGTCCCAATTGCCCGGGCCGACCTGGCCCTGTTGAAGATTTATTTGCAACCCGTCGGTGTAGACGGTAGTGGAATCGAGCCCAATGGGGATGAGCCCGCAACTGCAGGCGGTGGCACAGGTAACCCCGTTGTTCCCGTTGTTGTCGCCGCCCGATGGAACTTCCCCAGGCGTAGTGGCGTTCACTGTGCTAGGCGGAAACTGAGGCGCGGCCGAGGCCGTCGCCGCGGCGAAGCCGTTGGTAAGACCCAGAACCCGGGCGAAGTAGTAAGGAACCTTTCGCTGCACCATCATCGTAATGGAAAGGTCATCCGAGGCGACGGTGGTGGACGTGATCTCCGCAGACTGAACTCCATTGTTCTGCGCGATCTGAATGGCCGTGGTCTTGGCCTGATCCGGATTATCGGGAAGATAATTTGCGCCACCCAAGACCGCGGTATCGGCGGCCTTCTGCAACTGCACCCAGTTGAAGTAGAGAATGGCAATGTCGGTGCCCAAAGCGACCGAACCCACCAGCGCGACCGATATTAACGCGTAGACTACTGCGATTTGGCCCTTACTGATATGTTTCATGACTACGCACCCATTTCGATAGCAGCATGAAGGATGCCAAAGCTATCTTCTCGGAAATAAATGAGTTTTTTGTGGAGATTATCCTGACGAACTAGCGTCCGAGAAACAGATGTTGTTGCAATCAAGCAACGAAACGCCGCGACTGGGTTCCGTTATCGTGTCAAAAAGCGTAACGGCCGCGCCTGCACCCGGATTTGACAATCAACAAGTTTACCGCCACGGCGTTGAAATGCGCGGCCAACTCCAACACGTGGCTGGGCACGAAGCCTGCTCGAAAAAATGCCAGGAGCTTTTGAGCACTCGTTTTCGATCACGAATTAACTTCGCGCGCCTTGCCTCGTTACCGACCGGCCATCACTATCCAGACATTAGATGATCGGGCTGCGCGCGGCGCCCGCCGGACAATCGCCGCCGCGCCGCATCGTGGCGGCGTGACCAAGCACACCGATCGTGCCGCACGAATTACGCAAACCGCGCCAAGCAATCGAGGAAGACTTCCATGGCCGTGACCGAGCACAAGACGCATCTGCCCAAGGCGCCCCTGAGCGCCGACGAACTGCGCAAGACCGACGCCTACTGGCGCGCCTGCAACTATCTTTGCGTCGGGATGCTTTACCTGCAGGACAACCCCCTGCTGCGCGAGCCGCTTAAGCCCGAGCACGTCAAGAATCGCCTGCTCGGCCATTGGGGATCCGACCCGGGCCAGACTTTCGTCTGGGTGCATCTGAACCGGCTCGTCAAGAAGTACGACCTCGACGTGCTTTACCTCTCGGGGCCGGGCCACGGCGCGCCCGCGATCCTGGCCAACAGCTATCTGGAAGGGGTCTACTCCGAGGTCTATCCCGACCGCAGCGAAGACCTTGAGGGGATGCGCCGCTTCTTCAAGATGTTCTCGTTTCCGGGCGGTATCGGCAGCCATTGCACGCCTGAGACCCCCGGATCGATCCACGAGGGCGGCGAACTCGGCTACAGCATCTCGCACGCCTTTGGCGCGGTCTTCGATAATCCACATCTGCTGGCGGTGGCGGTGGTGGGCGACGGCGAGGCGGAGACCGGACCGCTGGCGACCTCGTGGCATTCGAACAAGTTTCTCAATCCGGTGCGCGACGGCGCGGTGCTGCCGATCCTGCATCTCAACGGCTACAAGATTGCGAATCCGACGCTCCTCGCGCGCATCCCGAACGACGAGCTCGAGAGCCTGTTTTACGGCTACGGCTACACGCCCTACTTCGTCGAGGGCGACGATCCGCACGTGGTCCATCAGCAGATGGCGGCGACGCTCGAGCATTGCGTCAAGGAGATTCACGCGATCCAGGCGGCCGCGCGCAAGGCGAGCGCGGCGCACGCGACCCGTCCGCGCTGGCCGATGATCGTGATGCGCACGCCCAAGGGCTGGACCGCGCCGAAGGAGGTCGACGGCAAGCGGATGGAGGGATCGTGGCGCGCGCATCAGGTGCCGATCACCGAAGTCACCAGCAACGCGGCGCATCTGAGGCTGCTCGAGACCTGGATGCGCGGCTACGGTCCCGAGGAGCTGTTCGACGAGCGCGGCGCGCTGATCCCGGAGTTGAAGGAGCTGGCGCCAGGCGGCCATAAGCGAATCAGCGCCAATCCGCACGCCAACGGCGGATTGCTGCGCAAGCCGCTGCGGATACCGGACTTTCGCGCATACGCCGTCGAAGTGATCCGCCCCGGCCATAGCGAGGCGCAGAACACCTTTATCGCGGGGCAATTCCTGCGCGACGTGATGCGCAATAACATGCACAACTTCCGCGTCTTCGGGCCCGACGAGACCGCCTCGAACCGCCTGCAGGCGATCTATGAAGTGAGCCAAAAAACCTGGCTCGGTGAATACTTGCCCGAGGACCAGGACGGCGGCGAGTTGTCGCCCGACGGCCGCGTGATGGAGATGCTGAGCGAGCATACGCTCGAGGGCTGGCTCGAGGGCTATCTGCTGACCGGGCGCCACGGTTTATTTTCGACCTACGAGGCGTTCGCGCACATCATCGACTCGATGGTCAATCAGCACGCCAAGTGGCTGGAGAAATGCAAGAACGAAGTGACCTGGCGCGCGCCCATCGCCTCGCTCAACATCCTCATCAGCTCGACCGTCTGGCGCCAGGACCATAACGGCTTCACCCATCAGGATCCGGGCTTCATCGACGTGGTGACCAACAAGAGTCCGGCCGTCACGCGCATCTACCTGCCGCCCGACGCGAACTGCCTGCTGAGCGTGGTCGATCACTGCCTGCGCAGCATCGACTACGTCAACGTGATCGTGGCCGACAAGCAGTCGCATCCGCAATTCCTCACGATGGACGCGGCGATCAAGCATTGCACCAAGGGCATCGGGCTGTGGGACTGGGCGTCGAGCGACCAGGGGGGCGAGCCCGACGTGATCATGGCGTCGGCGGGCGACGTCGCGACGATCGAGGCGCTGGCGGCGACGGCGATCCTGCGCGAGCAATTTCCCGACCTCAAGATTCGCTTCATCAACGTGGTCGATCTGTTCCGCATGCAGCCGCAGTCCGAGCATCCGCACGGCCTGTCGGACCGCGACTTCGACAGCCTGTTCACGACCGACAAGCCGGTTATTTTCAATTTTCACGGCTATCCGTGGCTGATTCATAAGCTCGCCTACCGTCGGCACAATCACGAGAATCTGCACGTGCGCGGCTACAAGGAACGCGGCAATATCAACACGCCGCTGCAGCTCGCGATTCACAATCAGACCGATCGCTTCGACCTCGCGATCGACGCGATCGATCGCGTGCCGAAACTTCATACGGCCGGCACTCACGTCAAGGAATGGCTCAAGGATCAGATTTGTGAGAGCCTCAATTACGCCGACGAACACGGCATCGACAAGCCCGAGGTCGCCGAATGGAAATGGCCGTATTGAGCGCGGCGCGCCGCACGACCGGCGATTGGAGCGAGCGATGACCCCAAGTCCGCTAGCCGGCAAGCCGGCGCCCGCCGCGATCCTGGTCAATGTGCCGCGGCTGATTACGGCCTACTATGCGCTGCGGCCCGACCCGGCGATTCGCGCGCAACGGGTCGCGTTCGGCACGTCGGGGCATCGCGGATCGGCGCTCGACACGGCCTTCAACGAAGCGCACATCGTCGCGATCACGCAGGCGATTTGCCTCTACCGTGCGCGCCACGGGATTGACGGTCCGCTCTATCTCGGCATCGATACGCACGCGCTCTCGGAGCCGGCCGCGGCGAGCGCGCTCGAGGTGCTCGCCGCGCAGGGCGTCGAAGTGATGATCGATCGCGAGGGCGGCTATACGCCGACGCCGGTCATCTCGCACGCCATACTCACTTACAACCGCGGACGCCAGAGCCATCTCGCCGACGGCATCGTGATCACGCCGTCGCACAATCCGCCGGCCGACGGCGGCTTCAAGTATAATCCGCCGCACGGCGGTCCGGCCGGCGGCGCGGTGACGAAATGGATCGAGGACAGCGCCAACGCGATGCTGGCCGGCGCCCTGCGCACGGTCGCGCGCGTGCCGTATGAAAAGGCGCTCGGCGCACCGACGATCCATCGCCACGACTTCGTCGGCGCATACGTCGGCGACCTTCCCAGCGTCGTCGACCTGGCGGCGATTCGCGCGGCCGGCGTGCGCCTCGGCATCGACCCGCTGGGCGGCGCGAGCGTGCATTACTGGCCGGCGATCGTCGAGCGCTACGGACTCAGCGCGACCGTGGTCAACGATTCCGTCGATCCGGCCTTTCGCTTCATGAGCGTCGACTGGGACGGCAAGATCCGGATGGACTGCTCGTCGCCGTATGCGATGGCGGGGCTGATCGCGATGCGCGATCGGTTCGACGTGGCCTTCGCCAATGACACCGATGCCGACCGCCACGGAATAGTCACTCGCACGGCTGGATTACTCAATCCGAATCACTATCTCGCGGTGGCGATTGACTATCTGTTCGGCAGCCGCGATAAATGGCCCGCCGCGGCGGCGGTCGGCAAGACCGTAGTCAGCAGCAGCATCATCGACCGGGTGGTGGCGAAGCTCGGCCGGCGGCTGGTGGAAGTGCCGGTGGGCTTCAAATGGTTCGTCGCGGGACTGAGCGACGGATCGATCGGCTTCGGCGGCGAAGAAAGCGCAGGCGCCTCGTTCATCCGGCGCGACGGCACGGTCTGGACCACCGACAAGGACGGCCTGATCATGGACCTGCTCGCGGCCGAGATCACCGCCAAGCGCGGTCGCGACCCCGGCGAAATCTATGCCGCGATGACGCGCGAGTTCGGCGCGCCGGTCTACGAGCGGATCGACGCGCCGGCGACCGTCGAGCAAAAGGCGATGCTCGCGACGCTCTCCGCCGGACAGATCCAGGCGAAGGATATTGCCGGCGAGCCGATTCGAGCCGCAATCACCGCCGCGCCCGGCAACGACGCGCCGATCGGCGGCCTCAAGGTCGTCACCGAGCACGGATGGTTCGCGGCGCGCCCGTCGGGCACCGAAGAGGTCTACAAGATTTACGCCGAGAGCTTTCTCGGCACGGACCATCTGCGGCGGATCCAGCAAGAGGCGCAGGCGCTGGTCGCGCGGGTCTTCGAGCGCGGCGTGGCCGCCGCCAAAAAACCATCCACTTAAACCGACCGTCCGCCGCGGGCCGACCGCGCCGCGATGCGCCGGGTCCGGCGTGCTCGAGGCCGCGCGTGTCCAATGCGCCGGCCGCGCTATAGTGCACCATTGATCCGCGAGTCCGAACGCCGGGGGCTTGAAGACCACATGCCGCAGGAAAATCTCGTCGAAATTCCGCAGCCGCCCGAGAAGCTGATGCTCGGCAATCTGCTCGACCTCGATCGGGCCGCGCCGGTGCAGGGCTTCATGAACCTGGCGCGGAAGTATGGGCCGATTTTCCGGCTCAAGCTGCGCGGCAATACGATGGTCGTGGCCTCGTCGGCCGCGCTGGTCGACGAACTGTGCGACGAGACGCGCTTCGACAAGAGTATTCGCGGCGCGCTCGGGATGGTGCGGAAATTCTCCGGCGACGGACTGTTCACCGCGCGCACCGACGAAGCCAACTGGTCGAAGGCCCATCATATCCTGCTGCCGACCTTCAGCCAGCGCGCGATGCAGTCCTACCACGCGATGATGCTCGATATCGCGGGGCAGTTGGCCGCCAAGTGGGAGCGGCTCAACGCCGACGACGAGATCGATGTCGCGCGCGACATGACCTCGCTCACGCTCGACACGATCGGCCTGTGCGGCTTCGATTACCGCTTCAATTCATTTTACCGCGACGAAAGCCATCCGTTCGTCGGCGCGATGGTCGACGCGCTGTCGTGCGCGATGGAGCAGGTGCGGCGCCTGCCGCTCGAGCGCTTTATCCGCATCCAGCGCGACCGCGAATACGCCGGCGACATCGACTACATGAACCAGATGGTCGATCGGATTATCAAGGAGCGGCGCGCGGCCGGGGACGACAGCGCGAGCAAGCCCGATCTGCTGAACTTCATGCTCTCGGGGGTCGACAAGAAAAGCGGCGAGCGGCTCGACGATTTGAATATCCGCTACCAGATAATCACCTTTCTGATCGCCGGCCACGAGACCACCAGCGGCCTGCTCTCGTTCACGATCAACGCGCTGGTCAACAATCCCGCCGTCCTCGCGCGCGCCTATGACGAAGTCGATCGCGTGCTCGGCCCCGATGCGTCGCCGCCGCCGACCTACGCGCAGGTCAACCAGCTAACCTACATCACGCAGATCCTCAAGGAGGCGCTGCGCCTGTGGCCGACGGCGCCGGCATTTTCCCTGTTTGCGCGCGAGGACACCGTAATCGGCGGCAAATATCTGATCAAACGCGAATGGAACGTGCTCGTGCTGCTCCCGACGCTGCATCGCGACCCCGCGGTGTGGGGCGAGAATCCGGAGCTGTTCAATCCGGATAACTTTATCCCGGCGGTCGAGCGCAAGCGTCCGCCCAATGCCTACAAGCCGTTCGGCAACGGCCAGCGCGCCTGTATCGGGCGGCAGTTCGCGATGCAGGAGGCGGCGCTGGTGCTGGGCATGCTGCTGCATCGCTTCAAGCTGATCGATCATCATCGCTACCGGCTCAAGATCAAAGAGACCCTGACGATGAAGCCCGACGGCTTCAAAATCCGCGTGCGGCCGCGCATCGCTGACGAACGCAAGGTGGCCGCGGCGGCGCCCGCGATCGCCCTCGCCCAGCCGGCCGCATCGACCAAGGCAGCGGCCGCGATGACCCCGGCGGCCGCGACTGCCCCGCGCCACGCCACGCCCCTGCTGGTGCTCTACGGATCGAACCTCGGCACGGCCGAGGAGATTGCGCGGCGGATCGCGGATGATGGCGACCGTCAGGGCTTCGCGGCGGCGGCGGCCCCGCTTGACGATTACGTCGATCGGCTGCCGGCCGCGGGCGCGGTGGTCGTGGTGAGTGCCTCGTACAACGGCACGCCGCCCGACAACGCGGTGAACTTCTGCCGCTGGGTCGGCGGCAACGGCCTGGCTCCCAACGCGCTCGGCGGTGTCAGCTACACGGTGTTCGGATGCGGCAATCGCGACTGGGCGGCGACCTTTCAGGCGATTCCCCGCCTGATTGACGCCGGGCTCGCGGCGCACGGCGCGCGCCGGATTCATCCACGCGGCGAGGGCGACGCGCGCGACGACTTCGACGGTCAGTTCCAAGGCTGGTACCGGCCGCTATGGAACGCGCTGGGCGAAAGCCTGGCGATCGATCTGAAGCCCGACGGCGCGGCCGCGCGCGAGCCGCTCTATGAAGTCGAAGTGGTCGCCGCCGCACGCGTGAGTCCGCTCGCCGACACGATCGCGGCCACCGCGATGCGGGTCGCCGTCAACCGCGAACTGCACACCAAGGACGGGCCGTCGCCGTCGCCGCGATCGACCCGGCATCTCGAAATCGAATTGCCCGCGAATGTCGGCTACCGCGCCGGCGACCATCTGGGCGTGATCCCGCGCAACGGCGACGAGATGGTGCGGCGGGTGGCGCGGCGCTTCGGCTTCACGAGCGACGCCACCGTGCGCCTGCGCAAGAGCGGCAATCGCAAGACCGCGTTGCCGGTCGATCAGCCAATCTCGCTCTTCGCCCTGCTGCGCGATTACGTTGAGCTGCAGGCGGTCGCCACGCGATCGCAGATCGAATCATTGGCCGCCTATACCCAATGCCCGCCCGAGCGCTCGAAACTTGCCGCGCTGGCCGGCGCCGACGAGGCCGCGGCCGCGCGCTATCGCGACGAGGTGCTGGGACGGCGCGTCGCGCTGATCGATCTGCTCGAAGAAGCTCCTGCCTGCGCGATGCCGCTCGGCGTCTATCTGGAGATGCTGCCGCCGCTCGCGCCGCGCTATTATTCGATTTCGTCGTCGCCGATCGCCGACGCGCGCCACTGCTCGATCACGGTGGCGATCGTCGAGGGCGAGGCGCGCTCAGGCCACGGCGACTATCGCGGCGTCTGCTCGAACTATCTGCTCGGGCAGGCGGCGGGCGGCGCGGTCGCGGCCTTCGTCAAAGACAACCATTCGGCATTTCGCCTGCCCGACGATCCGACGGTGCCGATCATCATGATCGGCCCGGGCACCGGCGTCGCACCGTTTCGGGGCTTCCTGCAGGAGCGATCCGCGATGCGCGCCGCGGGTCATCCAGTCGGCCCCGCGATGCTGTTTTTCGGCTGCCGCGATCCGCACCAGGACTTCATCTATGGCGACGAGATGCGGGCCTTCGCCGCGGCTGGCATCCTGCAATTATTCACCGCGTTCTCGCGCATCGGCGGCGCGCCCCGGCGTTACGTGCAGGATCGGCTCAGCGAAAATCAGGATGCGCTGTGGCAACTGATCGCCGACGGCGCGGTGATCTACGTCTGCGGCGACGCGAGCCGGATGGCGCCCGACGTGCGGCGCACCTTCGCCTCGATCTACGCGGCCAAAAACGGCGCGAGTCCCGCGCAGGCCGACGCCTGGATCGATCAGATGACGGCGGCGGGACGCTATCTCGTCGACGTATGGTCGGGGGGCTGAGCGCGGGGTTAAGCGAGGCCGCGCCGGGGTCCTGCCGCGGCGGCCGGTGAGCGGCGTCGCGATTGTCATGCCGCGCATCGCGCAATAGACTTTGCCGTGGCCGCGCGCGCGACCGGAGCGGATGCGTGGCGGCCCCAGCGAAAGCAACCTCGGCCGCATGGCCGCAACCGGCTCACAGGCGCAAGTATCATTAATCGAAAGCAACACCATCAATGAGCGATTCGCGGACGGCGGTATGGCGCGGCAACTCCTCGCCGCTCGGCGCCACGTGGGACGGCGTGGGCGTGAACTTCGCGCTGTTCTCCGAGCATGCTGAAAAGGTCGAACTGTGCCTGTTCGACGTGCGCGGACGGACCGAGACCGAGCGCATCACGATGCGCTGGCGCACCGACCAGGTATGGCATTGCTATCTGCCGCAGGCGCGGCCCGGGATGCTCTACGGCTATCGCGTGCATGGGCCATATGAGCCCGATGCCGGGCATCGCTTCAATCCGAACAAGCTGGTGCTCGATCCATACGCTTGCGCTCATTTCGGAAACCTCGATTGGAATCCCGCTATCTTCGGCTACAAATTGGAGTCGGGGGACGACCGGACGTTTGACGAGCGCGACAGCGCGCCGTTCATGATGAAATCCACAGTTGTCAATCCGGGTTTCGACTGGCGTGGCCAGCCCC
>JADMIL010000055.1 GCA_015478645.1 Candidatus Binataceae bacterium | reverse complement strand
GACCCATGCGCTGCGCTCAGGGTGACAGCAGAGCCTGGTGCAGAGGTTCCCTAGTAGAACAATTGTCGTGCCAATGCCGGGCTGGCTATACTGGCGACTCCGGGACTGAGTTGCACACCGATTCGCGTTTGGAACCGAGCGAGGGGAAGCCGAGAACCCGTGCTATAGCGTACCTAGCCATTGATTGCCGCAGTTGCTTACGAGCGTTTCTTCATACGTAACTGCGGCTTCCGCTGTGTGCCCCGAACGACGCCTCGGATCAATTTACACTGACCTTTGCCGAATTACGGCACAAACCGGTCACTGTATGCGCGAGCCGGCGCAAACATCCGGCGATTACGCTTGCAACATTGGCGCACGACGAAAGGAGATCGGCAAATGAGCGTGATGGCGAAGATCTTCGCCCGAATCTTCGATTCCGAGCGCTTCAACTATCCGCTGTTGCGCAGGTACTCAACGCTGATCCACGAGGACCTGAGTGCCACCTATTCGCGCGATATCCAGAAATGGCTATTGATCGCGCCGATCATCGGCGTCGTCACCGGCCTCGTGATCACGCTCATCACGCTGGTGATACTCAACACGATCTGGGCGCGGATGCTGCCGTTTTACCTGCGGCATCATTGGACGATCATTCCCGGACTCGCGATCGGCTTTTTTCTGACTGGCGTGATCATGCAATACCGCACGCGCGACCCGAACGAACATTCGTCCGAGGAGATCATCCGCTCCTATCACGAGCATCAGGGCGACATCGCCATGAAGCCGTTTTGGTGGAAGCTGCTCGCGGCGGTGACGACGGTGGGATCGGGCGGGAGCGCGGCGCTCGAAGGGCCGAGTATCTATGCCGGCGGCGCGATCGGATCGTGGCTATGGACGAAGCTCGCACGCTTCGGCCTGACGCCGCGCGACCGGCGCCTGATGCTGATCAGCGGTGCGGGCGCCGGGATGGCGGCGGTGTTTCGCGCGCCACTGACCGGCCTGGTCTTCGCGCTCGAGATGCCGTACAAGGACGACCTCGCCCATGAGGCGCTGCTGCCGTCGCTGATCGCGGCGGTGGTCTCGTACGCGACCCTGGCCTCGATTCTGGGACCGGCGCCGCTGTTCGGATTCGCTGGCAGCACCACGTTTCGCACGGCCGACATTTTCTGGTCGGCGATCTTAGGCCTCGGCTGCGGCCTGATCTCGATGGTTTTCACGATCACCTTCCGGCGCGCGCGCCACTTCGCGATCCATGCCCCGCTTCCGCATACGCTCAAGCTGGTGATTGGCGGCGTGCTGACCGGCGTTTGCGGTGTGATCTTCGTCGCGGCCTTTCCCGGCGGGCTGATCCCGATCGGAACCAATTACGAAGCCGTGCGCGACGTGCTCGCCCATCCGTATCCGCCGGGCGAACTGTGTACGTTCGCGTTCCTGAAACTTTGCGCGACGCTCTTTTCGCTCGGTGCGGGCGGCGTGAGCGCGATGTTCGTGCCGCTTTTCCTGACCGGCGGCGCACTCGGCAGCGCCTTTGCCCAGGCGATCCTGCATACGCCGGCCTTTGACCTCTACGCGGCGGTCGGAATGGCGTCGTTTATCGCCGCCGGCTACAAGGCCCCGCTGACCGCGGTGATCTTCGTCGCGGAGACCACCGGCGGCCATGCCTACATCATTCCGAGCCTGATCGGCGCGGCCTGCGCCTATGCGATTTCGGGCGAGGCCTCGGCCTCGGGCGATCAGCGGATGCACGAGATGGTCAAGCTGAGCAGCTTCGCCGGCGTCGCGGTGCGCGAGGTGATGCAGCGCCACGTCGTCTCGGTCAGCGCGGATACGACGATCCGCGATTTCGCCACGAGCGTCGCGGCCACCGCGCAGCATACGATTTTCCCGGTGAGCGAGGACGGCAAGCCGATCGGGACGATCGGCGTATGGGCGCTCGGCGCGATTGCGCCCGAACAATGGGAAAGTACGCATGTCGGCGAAGCCGCGCATCGACAGATCGCGACGATCGCGGGAGACCGCGACGTGGCCGAGGCGCTGCGGATGCTGGCGCGCGAGGACAGCGGGAGGATTCTCTTCGTAACCGCGGCGGGCGGCGTGATCGAAGGAATCGTCACCCGCAGCGATATCTTGCGCGCGCTGCAACCGGGCGGCGCGAACGGCGGGAATGGCGATCACTGAACAATCGCGTCCGCTGACGCTCGCAGGCGCTGGCCAGCGGCGCTCCGCGACCCGCTTCGACGCGGTCCGCAGCGCCGATCGGCGATTGCCGCGCGTGTCCGCCGCTGTTAGTTTCACGGCCATCGCCGCATGACTCCCGACGAAAAACCCGACCCCTCGCCTGTCGCGGACGCGCCCCCGGCGAACGTATCCATGGCGGCGCCGACGCTCGACGAATTCGATCCGCGCACGTGGGTCGTGCCGCTGGTCTGCAAGGATTGCGGCAAGGACTTCAGCGTGCCGTATCGCCATGTGCAGGCGGGCATAGTCTTTCACTGTCCGCATTGCCGCGGATCGTTCGTGCCGACCAGCACTATCCATCGCGAGGTCCACGACGCCTTCACCGAGTTCTATGCCGCGCGCCAGCGTGACCGCGCCGAGTCCGCGCGCCGCGGCGATGACGCGGCGGCCCTGGCCGCCAAACAGGCGCATGAGCTCGAGGAATTTCGCGCGCGCCTGAACACGCTCGCGCATGCGATGAATCCGGCGGGCAAGTTGATCCGCCGCAAGGGTCTCGGCGCGATGTTCTCTTAGGGCGGGCGCGCGCCGGCGCATGCGCCGTCAGCTTTCGATCGCGATCAGGTAGCCGTGCGCGGCCAGCCGCTCGCTCAACTCCTGGCGCTGGACCGGGCCGCGCGTCTCGAGTTCCAGGCTCACCCGCGCGCCGCCGATCGCCACGTCACGCCGCGTGCGATCGTGGCGGATCGATCGCACGTTGGCGCCCGCTTCGCCGATCAGCGCGAGCAGCCGCTGCAACTCGCCCGGACGATCGCGCAGGTCCACCGTGCAGCGCATCAGGCGGCCGGCATGGGCGAGACCGTAGCCGATAATCCGATCGAGCAGATTGATGTCGATATTGCCGCCACTCAGTACGATCACCACGCGCCGGCCGGCCAGTTGATCCTTAATTTTAAGCGCGCCCGCCAGCGCGGTGGCGCCGGCGCCCTCGACCAGCAGCTTCATCCGTTCGAGCAGCAGCAGGACGGCGGCGCCAATCTCGAAATCGTCGACCGTGACGGCGCGGCGCACGCGCGCGCCGATCAGATCGAACGGCAGCCGGCCCAGGCGCCCGGTCGCCAGGCCGTCGGCGATCGTATCGGCCGGTGCCGCGATCGCCATCGGCGCGCCGGCCGCAAGGCTGACGCTCAGTTGCGGCGAGCCGGCCGCCTCCACGCCGATCACTTCGGCGCCCGGCGCCCGCGCAGCCAGCGCGACGGCCATACCCGCAATCAGGCCGCCGCCGCCGACCGGTGCCAGCACCACGTCGGGCGTGATCTCATCGGCGATTTCGAGGCCAATGGTGCCCTGCCCCGCGATCACGAATTCGTCGTCGTAGGCGTCGACGAAGAGCGCGCCGGTGCGATCGCGGATCGCCTCGGCGGCATGGCGCGCGGCCTGGTAGTCGGCGCCGGCGAGCACCACCTCGGGGCCGTAGCCGCGGGTCGCGTCGACCTTGGCGATCGCCGCCGTCGCCGGCATCACGATCGTCGCGCGCACGCCCGCGCGGGTCGCGGCATAGGCCAGCGCCTGGCCGTGATTGCCGGCCGACGCCGCGATTACGCCGCGCGCCGCTTCGGCCGGCGTGAGCGCCGCGACCCGGTTGGCCGCGCCGCGCAGCTTGAACGATCCGGTCTTCTGAAAATTCTCGGGCTTGAGAAAGACTTGCGCGCCGATCATGCGATCGAGCGTCGCACTGCGCATCAGCGGGGTCGGCTTGATGATACCGGCGAGGCGCCGCCGCGCGCTTTCGATCTCGTCGATGCCGGGCGCCATCGTGATTTCACCCACCATGCCGCGCGCTTCGTGGCGCGTTCACGCCAACGCCGCGATCGACCGCGCCTCAGGCGTGGCGATGCGCCGCGTCAAACTGGCGCTCCTTGATCGCGCCGAACCCGTCGCCCTCGAAATCGACCTGCCGGCAATGGCCGCTCGAGTACTCGAGGTCGAGCAGCAGGAAGCGAATCGGCCGGCGCTTGAGCGCGGCGATCAGCGCGGCGAGGCCCGCGCGATCGTCACCCGCCATCGTGACAATTTCTGCTACTTCAAGGCGGCTTTCCCCGACAAAGCGATGCGCCGCGGCGTCGCTCGAAAAGGCCAGCACGCCGGCCCACGACTGATCCTTTTCCTGGAACGCGATCAGCGCGCCGGCCGCGTCGAGCAGGAAATGCAGCTCGCTGAATTGCGGCGTGTTCACGCCGCCTCGACCTCGAGGCGGCCCTGGCGAATCGCCTCGGCGCGCTCGCGGACCAGCGCCGGATAGGTGTAATAGTGCTCGCCAGTCAGGCGCAGAAACGACGCCTGGTCGACGTCGTCGAGCTCGAGCCCGCCGATTTCGGCCTCGGCGGCGGCGCGGCTCGGTGCGGCGACGATGATAGCATAGAGCCGCCGGCCTTGGTCCGACTGAAAATCCTGCCGCGGCGGCAGGGCCGCGGGTGGCAGTTTACCGGCGTGATAGTTGTCGAGAATATAACGCAGCGCCTTGAGTTCATGGCGCAGAATATCGATTCGTTTGAGTGGACGGTCGGCGGCCATGACTAAAGATTATCGCCGCGCGCGCCGCGGTTTCAACCGCGCCGTCCGCGACCCATCGCCAGCCGCGCGAGGCCGCCTGCGATGATCCGCCTGCTGCCGCCCAGCACCACGGCCGACGGCCGCCGCCTGCTCGTCACGCGCGCGCTGCGCGGTCTCGGCGACGGCGCGGTCAGCGTGATCCTGCCGAGCTACCTGATCGCGATCGGCTTCAACCCGGCGCGTATCGGTGCGATCGTCTTCGGCACCCTGATCGGTTCCGCCGCGCTGACCCTGTGGATCGGCCTGGCGGTCAACCGCCTCGGGCGCCGCCGCGTGCTGCTCGGCGCGTGCCTGCTGATGTGCGCGACGGGTCTCGGCTTCGCCCTCGTGACGGCGTTCTGGCCGCTGTTTCTGATCGCGGTCGCCGGCACGCTCAATCCGTCGGCGGGCGACGTAAGCCTGTTTTTGCCGGTCGAGCAGGCGGCCCTGGCCGAGACCGCCGCCCCGCGCGATTTCACCGCGATCTTCTCGCGCTACAGCGTGGCCGGCGCACTGGCCGGCGCGCTCGGCGCGCTCGGCGCGCTGGCCAGCGGACTGCCCGCGACGATCGCCTCGCGCGTCCATTGCGCACCCGACGCCGCCGATCGCTGGGCCTTCATCGCGTACGCCGCGCTCGCCCCGATCGCCGCCGCGATCTACTGGCCGCTGACGCCGGCGGTCGAATCCGCGGTCGCGGCGCCGGGCGCCGCCGCGCTGGGCGCTTCGCGCGCCATCGTGATGCGCCTGTCGGCACTGTTCGCGCTCGATTCGTTCGGTGGCGGGCTCGCGATTCAATCGCTGCTCGCGCTTTGGCTGTTTCGCCGCTTCAACCTGTCGATTCAGGCCGCCGCGATATTTTTCTTTTTCACCGGGCTGCTCGGCGCGCTCTCGCAATTGATCTCGCCGTGGGTCGCCGCGCGCTTCGGACGGATCAAGACGATGGCTTATACCCATGTGCCCGCCAATCTCGCCTTGATGCTCGCGGCGCTGATGCCGAACCTGCAACTCACGCTGGTCTGCCTGCTGATTCGATCGTCGATGTCTTCGATGGACGTCCCGGCGCGGCAATCCTACGTGATGGCGATAGTGGCGCCGGAGGAACGCGCCGCCGCCGCCAGTGTGACCAGCGTGCCGCGCAGCCTGGCCGCCGCGCTCGCACCGCTGCCGGCCGGCGCGCTGCTCGACTACTCGCTGTTTGGCTGGCCGCTGATGCTGGGCGGCGCATGCAAGCTGGTCTATGACGGGCTGCTGCTATGGCAGTTCAGCGCGGTCAAACCGGCCGACGAACGCTAGCGAATCTATCCCCGAGGCCTACTTTGTCATTCTGAGCGCAGCGAAGAATCCCGTGATTCTCCACGTCGCGGACTCCGTTCGGAATGACAACCCGACTTGCGCAGAGTTGCCATGGCGGGACGGCCGGCGATAGTGCGCGCGTTCGCGCCCCGACGCGATGCGGCGCATCGCGCGATCAATATGTCGCGGTCGATGCTAGTCGACGCTGAGGCGGCGGATCTGGCTCAGATGGCGCAGCGCGTCGCGCTTGCGGCCGGCCCGCTCGTAGAGTTCGGCCAGGTTGCGATGGGCCTCGAGCGACAGCGGATCGCATTCGGCGGCGCGTTGAAAACTGTGCAGCGCGTTCTCATACTCTTCGCGTACGCGGTAGATCGCACCCAGGCGCAGATTGACTTCGGCGTTGGCCGGCACCAGCACGGCCGCGCCCAGCAGATGGCCCAGCGCGCCGGCCAGGTCGCCCTTGCCCTCGAGCAGCGCGGCCATGCGCATGTGGAGCTCGAAATTGCCCGGCTCGCGGCCGAGCAGATCGCCGTAGAGCGTGAGCGCACGCAGCGGATCGTCCTCGGCCATCTTGCGCGCCTCGGCAAAGCGCTCGCGCACGCGCGCCGGACCAAAGCGATCCTCGACCACACCGGCCGCACGCGGCGGTCCAAAGCGCAGCAGCAACTGGCCGGTGTCAATCTCGATCAGCGCGTCGCCGTCGCTCAGCACGATGCGGCCGTCGTCGTTATGCAGCTTGAGCGAGGTGACCAGCCGCTCGGGCTCGAGGTAGCCGCGCACGCGGGCGAACGATCGCTGAAAGGGCGCGACGTGGCGGCGGCTCGGCAGCAGATCCTTGGCCATCCGCATCAGCAGCAGGTCGTTGAAGGCGAAACGGAAGCACCGCCCGTGCGTGGCGGCCGGCATCAGTAGCCGATGCTTCACCCAGTAGCGAATTCGATCGGGCGAGACGGCAAGTATGCGGGCCGCACTACGTGTTGAAAACGTCTGCACCCGGGGCAATCCGCCATCCTCCGTCATCACCGCCACGCGCAGGAGTATAGGAAGTCGCGGCGCATTCCTCAACGTGATGCGCCGCGATATTTTCACAGCCTGTGGGTTAATCGATCTCTTTGAGCGTGCGCAGCATCCGAACTACCGACTCGACGGCGTTTTTCGCGTTGTCGATGCGGTCGAGCGCCTGCACGCGATCCATGCCGGGACCGGTGATGCCGAGGCCGATCGGCTTGTCGAATTCGAGCGCCAGGTCGACGGCGGCCGCGGCGGTCGCCCCGGCGATCACTTCGTCATGGCCGGTGTCGCCCTTGATTACCGCGCCGATCATCACGACGCCATCGACATCCTTGCGCTTGAGCAGGCGCTTGACCGCCAGCGGCATGTCGAAGACCCCCGGCACGTGAATCACGCGCGGAGCGTCGGCGCCGAGAAACTCGGCGTGGCGGCGCGCACGCTCGGCCATCAGTGAGGTCACGTCGAAATTAAAATCCGCAACTACCAGCGCGATCTTCAATGGGCGCTCCTTTCGATCCCGGCCGCGTCGCGTTCGATCGCGTCACGCACTTCGACGCCGCGGCCGCGCAGATAATGCTTGAGGCCGGGTATCGGATGTTCACCGTAATGGACGATCGACGCGACGATCGCGGCGTCGGCCGCACCCGCCGTAAACGCGTCGTACAGATGCGCCGGCTCGCCCGCGCCGCCCGACGCGATCACCGGGATACCCACGCGCTCGCTAATCATCCGCGTCACTTTCAGGTCGTAGCCCTGCTTGGTGCCGTCGCGATCGATCGAGTTGATGCATAGCTCGCCCGCCCCCAGCCCCTCGCCCTCCTGCGCCCAGGCGAGCGCGTCACGCCCGGTCGGCGTGCGTCCGCCGTCGATCACCACCTCGCATCCCGAGGGAAACCCGGCGCTCGGCGCGACCCGCCGCACCTGCATCGAGAGCACGATACACTGGCTGCCAAAGGCGCGCGCGCCCTCGGCCAGGATACGCGGATTGCGCACCGCGCCGGAATCGATCGAAACCTTCTCGGCGCCGGCCAGCAGCACCGCGCGCAGATCGTCGAGCGTGCGCAGGCCGCCGCCAACGCTGAACGGAATGAAAATTTCGCGCGCCACCGCGCGCACCACGTCGAGCATGATGCCGCGACGCTCGTTAGACGCCGTGATGTCGTAAAAGACCAGTTCGTCGGCGCCCTGCTCGTAGTAATAGCGCGCCATCGCGGCCGGATCGCCGACGTCGACGTTGCCGAGGAACTGCACGCCCTTGGTCACCTTGCCGGCGCGCACGTCGAGGCACGGGATGATCCGTTTGGCGAGCATCGCGTCAGTCCTTGAGCCGGCAGAAGTTGTCGAGCAGCTTGAGGCCGGCGGCGCCGCTCTTTTCGAGATGGAACTGCGTGGCGATAACGTTGTCGCGCGCGATCGCAGCGGTAAAGTTGACGCCGTAATCGCTCATCGCGATGGTCGCCGCCGGATCGTCCGGCACCGGGTAGTAGGAATTGACGAAGTAGAAATGCGTATTGTCGGGCACGTCGGCGAAGACCGGATGCGCGCGCGTCTGACGCACGCGGTTCCAGCCGATTTGCGGAACCTTGAGCGGGCGGCCGTCGATCGCCGGCGCAAAGCGCACCACTTTGCCGGGGATTATCCCGAGGCATTCGGCGTGATCCTCGGCACTGCGATCGAGCAGCACCTGAATTCCTATGCAGATGCCTAAAAACAGCTTGCCGGTGCGCGCCACGTCATCGCGCAGCGCCGCGGCCAGCCCAAGCGCCTCGAGCTGCTCCATCGTCGCGCCGGCCGCACCGACGCCGGGCAGGATCACGCGATCGGCGGCGCGGATCGCGGCGCGCTGATCAGTAATCTCGCAGCGATGGCCCAGATGGTCGAGGGCGCGCGCCACGCTGGTCAGATTGCCCGCCTTGTAGTCTACGATTGCGATCATCTCAGGCCATTTCCGCATCACGAATAATAGCGGCATCGCGCGCGCTGCGACAGCGCCCCGCCAGGTCGAGTATCGGCGAGCGCCCCACGCCGGGTTCACGAGTGTTGCCAGCGGACGCGTATGAACGGTATCAAGAAGGCGCGCCCGGCGAATCGAGGCCGCCGCCAAAAGGACATCACGATGGCTAAAATCGCGCTCGCCTTCTCAATCATGCCCGACAGCTCCCTGCCGACGATTATCGACTGGGCGCGCACCGCCGAGGACGCCGGTTTCGACGGCGTGTTCATGACCGAAGCCAACAACGATTCGCTGGCCTGCTCGCTGGCGATCGGGCTCAAGACGCGGCGCGTCACGCTCGGCACGGCGATCACCAACATCTACCTGCGCCATCCCAATCTGCTCGCCAACGAGGTCGCCGCGGTCCACGAACAGACTGGCGGACGCTTCATCCTGGGCCTCGGCACCGGCCATCGCGAGGGCAACAGCGCCATCGGCATCGAGATGGGCGGCCCGGCCGATCCGATGAAGAAGATGCGCGCGACGGTCGCCACTCTGCGCAAGATGATCGAGGGCGGACGGACCAATCCCAAGGTCAGCGGCAAGACGCCGCTGTACCTGGCGGGCGTGTCGCGCCCGATGGTGCGGATGGCGGGTGAGATCGCCGACGGCGTGATCTTCAATTTTTTTCCGCCCGCGCGGATCAAGGAGGCGCTCGGGGAAATCGCCGAGGGCGCCGCCAAGGCCGGCCGCCCGGTCAGCGAGATCGAACCGACGATGTTCGCGACGGCTTTCATTTCGGACGATCTCGAACTGGCGCGCAAACCTGCCCGCACTTTGCTCTCGCGCTACGGCGCGTTGCGCTTTTACGGCAACATGTTCGCGCACGCCGGTTTCGAGAGCGAAATCGCGGGCATCCGCGCGGCGGCCGGCGACGGCAAGGCGGCGGTAGCCGCCGTCACCGATCGGATGATCGACGCGACGCTGCTGGTCGGCTCCGAGGGGCGCGTGCGCGAGCGGCTGGCCGAGCTGGCCGCACCAGGCATCGGATGGGCGATCGTGTTTATCAACCCGGTGGGCGAGGATCGCGCGAGCGCGATCCAGCGCGCGCTTCGGGCACTCAAGCCGTAGTCATTCGCGATGGCGGTAGACGACGAAGAGTTGTCCGCGCCAGACCACCTCGAGCTGGCCAAGTGCGCGCGCCAATGCCGGCCAGGCGGTCATCGCGTAGCCACCGACCGCGGGACTGATCGGCACGACCACCATCGGCGCGTTGAGCACCTCGCGGACGGTGTGGTCGAAATCCTGCTGCTTCGAAATGCCCGGGATTAGCGTGGGGTTGATGGGTGGCGCAAAGCCGGGTTGCAGCAGCGCCGCCGCACCTTCGATGGAGACGATCGTCGCGTGCGAGCCCTGCGTCAGCGCCAACACCTTGGCCCATTCGTCACGCTCGGTGGTATCGGACCACAGGCCCGCGGTAATCGAGGTTGGCGCCGTGGTCGTCATTAATGCTTGATCCGTCACAAGAAGCCCGATTTGCCCGATAATCGCGACCAGCGTGAGCAGGCTGGCGATTCGCGCGCGCATGAGCCCGGGAACGCTGGCCGCCGCCACGCCCATCACGAGCAGGTAGCTGTAAATGCTCCATGAGGTGGGTCCGCCGAACATCACGAAAATAAACATCGCGATCATCCCGCCGCAGCAGGCCACGATTTCGTTGCGCCGCGCGCTCTCGTTCCCGGCGCGCTCAGTGCGCCCGGCGCTCGCCGCGTTGCGCAGGATTTGCCATGCCGCCACGACCCCCGCCACGATCACCCATATGCTGGCGGCGAGCCAGAACGGCGCGACGGTCGCCGCATAGGCGAAGATCGAGGCACCCGGCACGTACCAGAAGGTCCTGCCCCAGGGACCAAAGAAGCCGTAGTGCATGAGGCGATAGGCGCGCATCCCTGCGATCGGCAGGATCGTCGCCGCCATCGACCGCGGCCCGTACACGAAGGTCAGGATGGCCACCAGCGCAATCGCGGTAAGCGCGGCCGGCGTTATTTCGCGGACTAGGGCCGATGCGCGCGCGCGCCAGGTGGCCGTCGGAGCCGTCCGGGTGACGTTGAGCACGATCGTCACCACCAGCATCGCCCCGTAAACGTAACCCATCGCGGGCCGCGCGAAACATGCTGCCGTCGCCAGGACCAGCGCGGCTGATCGTTTGCCCCCGGCATGCGCCGCGACCGCGTGGGCGAGCAGGACCGCCTCGAGCGCATGGGCCAGCGAAAAATAGGCCGGCGGAATCCCGACCGGCAGCGCAAACGCCAGGAATATGATCGCGACCGCGCTTAGGCGCAGCGCGTGCGCCAGCCGCGTCATCGCCAGCGCGATCAGCAGGCCGCAAACGATCATCGCGGCTTCAAACGCCCACGGCGTAAGCCCGAACAGGCCGAACCACCCGCGCCCGATCAGAATCGGTAGCAAACCGTAGAGGTAGCCGAAATCGACTCCCGGGCGGGCGCCATGCGCCGCCACGAATTGGTCGGCGATCCAGCTACCCGGATCGGCGAAGGCGAAGGCGTTGAAGCTCAGATCGCGCGGGAGCCGCTGGAGCGTGACCGCGAGCACCTCGATGCCGAAGAGAACCGCCAGCACGACGGTCGAAACCGGCCGTGGCGGCTGCGCCGCGATCCGCGGAAAGAGCGCCACGCGGCGGCGGCCGGAAGCGGCACTCCGGCGCGCGTGAAACATCTCGCGCGGCTGAAGCGCCGGCGCTCGCATCTTCAATTGCAACGTGCGCTGGGCCTCCGCGACACGGTCTCAGGTGCGGCCGGCACGGCCGACGCTCACGGCTGAACCTGCGCCGTCCCCGGCGGCGCGCTCTGCGGCCCGGCCTTCGCGATCCGCCAGAAGCTCATGATGCGATCGTAATTCGCGCCCAGATCGCTGACTCCGTCGCGCGACTTCGAGCGCATCTCGACCACGCTCATGCCGCCCTCGCCGGGGCGCACCTCGATTATGAAATCGTCCTTGAATTTGAATAAGGCCGACGTCGCGACCCCCTCGAGTTCGCGGGTCTTGGGGTCGTTACGCGTGATATGCCAGTCGGGGATTTCGCCCGCCATGATCTCGACCCGCTGGTAAACCTCGTCCGGAGTCCCCGGGAGACGCAGCGGCTCCAGTGCCGGGTAGGCGATATGCTGGATCGCGGCGAACCGCGGATCGTAGCCCATGCTGCGCCCGCGATTGGCCGGCAGATCGGATGCGGCAACGAATTGCGGCGGATCGAGTGCGTCGGTGGTGAGGTCGTTGATCGGGATCGCGCGATGCCTGGAAACCACGATCAGCACCGGCGCGGTGAGCGCGAGGGCCAGAATCGTGCCGAGTATCGCCCGTGGACGGCCCGCGCGCCGCGCGGCCGAGGAAGTGACAAAGATCGAGATCACGCCGAAGATAAAGGCAATCGTCGCGAAGAAGAATCCGATCAGGAAGATCTGAAACCCCCGATACGGCGGCGTCATTTCATAATGGGCCGAAACTATTCCGGCCGCCATCAGCGCCGCCGCCAGCAGCGCATCATAGAGGGATAACCAGGTCAATATCATCTTGCGCTCACTGCCTCCCGCGATACGGCGGGCGCCGAAGAACTCGCCTGCACGCCCCATTGTGTTGGTTACAGGATGCGCCGGGTGATTAAAAGGCCCGTGCGCATCGGCCAATTCGCCGCCACCGGGACGTGCAACTGGCGCCGCGCACACCAATCATGGGCGGCGGGCGAAATTGCGGCACGCGTGACCGTCGGATATTCTGTTTGATTACGGCGGCGATGGGCCACGCCTCCGTTACTCAATGACCAACACTACCGATCGCATACGCGCCCTGCGCGATCTCCTCGCCCGGCGGATCGTCGTGATGGACGGCGCCACCGGCACGTCGATCCAGGGGATGAACCTGCACGCGAGCTATTTTGGCGGCGTGCATCTGGACGGCTGCAACGAGAACCTGGTGCGCAGCGCCCCCGACCGCATCCGCGAGCTGCATCGCAGCTTTCTCGCAATCGGCGCCGACATCATCGAGACCAACAGCTTCGGTTCGACCCGCGTCGTGCTCGCCGAATACGGCCTCGAACACGATGCGTTTGAACTCAACCGCGTCGCCGCCGCTCTCGCCCGCGCCGAGGCCGACGCCTTCAGCACGCCCGACCGGCCGCGCTTTGTGGCCGGCTCGATGGGCCCGACGACCAAGAGCATCTCGGTCACCGGCGGCGTGACCTTCGACGAACTGGCCGACGCCTTCCAGGAGCAGGCCGAGGGGCTGATCGCGGGTGGCGCCGACCTCATGCTGCTCGAGACCGTGCAGGACACCATCAACTGCAAAGCCGGCCTGCTGGGTATCGAGCGCGCAATCGCAAAGACCGGCGTCACCGTGGGCGTGGCGGTTTCGGGCACGATCGAAACGATGGGCACGCTGCTGGCCGGCCAGGATATCGAAGCCTTTTACACCTCGATCGCCCATCATGATCTGCTCTGGATCGGGCTCAATTGCGCGACCGGCCCCGACTTCATGACCGACCATCTGCGCACGCTTTCCGCCATTTCGCGCTTTCCGGTCGCCTGCGTGCCCAACGCCGGCCTGCCCGACGAAGAGGGCAACTACAACGAGACCCCAGCCTCGCTCGCCGCCAAGCTCGATCGCTTCGTGGCCAGCGGATGGGTCAATATCGTCGGCGGATGCTGCGGCACCACGCCCGCGCATATCGCCGCCCTGGCCCGCGCCGTCGAGGGCCGCCCGCGCCGCGAGGTCACGCCGCCGCGCCGCTCCATCGTCTCGGGCATCGAAGCGCTGGTGATCGACGACAGCACCCGCCCGGTGATCGTCGGCGAGCGCACCAACGTCCTCGGCAGCCGCAAGTTCAAGCGCCTCATCAGCGCCGGCAAGTTCGAGGAATCAGCCGAGGTCGGCCGACTACAGGTGCGCCGCGGCGCCCACATCCTCGATGTCTGCGTGCAGGACCCCGACCGCGACGAGAGCGCCGACATGGCCGCCCTGCTCCAGCCGCTGGTCAAGAAGATCAAGGTGCCCCTGATGATCGACTCGACCGACGCGCGCGTCATCGAGGAGTCGCTCAAGCGCACGCCCGGCAAATCGATCATCAATTCGATCAATCTCGAAGACGGCGAGGAGCGCTTCGAGCGCGTCGTACCGCTGGCGCGCCGCTACGGCGCGGCGCTGGTCGTCGGATGCATCGATGAGGACAAGCAGCAGGCCCAGGCCGTCACCCGCGATCGCAAGCTCGCCATCGCCGAGCGTTCCTATCATCTGCTCAGCACCAAGTACGGCGTCGATCCCGAGGACCTCATCTTCGATCCGCTGGTCTTTCCGGTCGGCACCGGCGACCGCAACTATATCGGCTCCGCCGTCGAGACCATCGAGGGTATCCGCCTGATCAAGGCCGCGATGCCCCGCGCCAAGACCGTGCTGGGCATCTCGAACGTCTCCTTCGGATTGCCCGAGAGCGGGCGCGAAGTGCTGAACTCCGTGATGCTCTATCATTGCGTGCAGGCCGGCCTCGATCTCGCGATCGTCAACTCCGAGAAGCTCGAACGCTATCCCCTGATTCCCGAGGAGGAGCGCCGCCTGGCCGAGGACCTGATCTGGTGGCGCGGCGACGATCCGATCGCGGCCTTCGCCGCCTACTTCCGCGAGAAAAAGGCCAAGCCCACGCGCGAGGAGCGCAAGTCGCTGCCGCTCGACGAGCGCCTCGCACTCTACATCCTCGAAGGATCGCGCGACGGCCTCATCGAGGATCTCGACGAAGCCCTGGCCGCGCGGCCGCCGCTCGAGATCATCAACGGCCCCCTGATGAAGGGGATGGACGAGGTCGGCCGCCTGTTCAACGCCAATCAGATGATCGTCGCCGAGGTGTTGCAGTCGGCCGAGGCGATGAAGGCCGCCGTGGCCCATCTCGAACCGCACATGGACAAGGCCGAAGGGCTCAACAAGGGCACCATCGTGCTCGCCACGGTCAAGGGCGACGTCCACGATATCGGCAAGAACCTGGTCGATATCATCTTGAGCAACAACGGCTACAAGGTCATCAACCTCGGCATCAAGATTCCGCCCGACGAACTGATCAAGGCCTGCGCGAAGTATCAGCCCGACGCGATCGGGCTTTCGGGATTGCTGGTGAAATCCGCCCAGATGATGGTGATCACGGCGCAGGATCTGAAGACCGCGGGCGTCCGCTGTCCGATCCTGGTCGGCGGCGCGGCGCTCTCCGCGCGCTTCACGCGGATCAAGATCGCCCCCGAATACGACGGCCTGGTTGCTTACGCCAACGACGCGATGGCCGGACTCGACCTCGCCAACCAGGTGATGGACCCGCAGCGGCGCGAGGCGCTGATCGGCACGCTCGACGATCAGACCCGCAAGCTGCTCGCCGCCGTCCGGCCAGTCGACGGCAAGGCGCGCACGGTCCGCCACGGCCCCGCAGTGGTCTACGACGGGCCCATCCCGGAGCCGCCCGATCTCAAGCTCCATCTCGTGCGCGATTACGATCTCGAGCAGATTTTCCGCTACATCAACCCGGTGATGCTCTACGCGCGCCACCTCGGCTTCAAGAATTTCGAGCATGCGCTCGCCGCCGGCGATCCCAAGGCGCTCGAACTGCACGCCGCGGTCGCCGCCGTCGAGGACGAGATGCTCGCCCGCCCCGACATCACCGCGCGCGCGGCCTATCGCTTCTTCACCGCCCATTCCGACGGCGATCGCGTGCTGACGGTCTATGCGCCCGACGGCAAGCATCCGCTCGAGCGCTTCATCTTCGGCCGCCAGTCCGAGACCCCGGGCCTGTGCCTGGCCGATTACGTTACGCCGGCCTCATCGGGGCGCCCCGACTACCTCGCCATGATGGTCACGACGATCGGCGAGGGGGTGCGCGCGCTGGCCGAGGAATGGAAGGACAAGGGCGAGTATCTGCGCTCGCACATCCTGCAAGTGCTCGCGCTCGAAGGCGCCGAAGCCTTCGCCGAAGTGCTCCATCTCAAGCTGCGCCAGATGTGGGGTATCGGCGATCCGCCGGGCCTCACGATGAAGGATCTCTACCAGGCCCATTATCACGGCAAGCGGTTTTCTTTTGGCTATCCGGCCTGCCCGCGGCTCGAAGACCAGGCGCAACTGTTCCGCGCGCTCGAACTCGAACAGAGCGGCTTGGGCGTGCGCTTGACCGAGGGCTACATGATGGATCCGGAGAGTTCGGTCAGCGCGATCGTCTTTCATAATCCGCTGGCCAAATATTTCGCGCTCTCGCCCGGCGATATCGAAGCGCTCGAGCGTGAGCACGACTCCGCCACCCCGCAAGCGGCAGTCAGCTAGGGAACCTCTGCACCAGGCTCTGCTGTCACCCTGAGCGCAGCGCATGGGTC
>JADMIL010000054.1 GCA_015478645.1 Candidatus Binataceae bacterium | reverse complement strand
GGATTCTTCGCTGCGCTCAGAATGACAACCTAACTTGTGCAGAGGTTCCCTAGCCTGCGCCGGCCGCGCCTGCATCGGGTTAGCGGCCGATTATGCCCGGCGGAAACTCCGATGCATTTCGGTCGTTCTCATTACCTGTTCGCAGCTTATTTAGCTAATCAATCCGATCGCGCCCTTCGGTGCGTATTGTTTGTAATGAGTATCGATACGCATTTTGACCTCGACCGCTATCTCGCACTTTCCGGCGCCACCAAGCCGGCCATCTTCGACTGGAGCGCGCCGCAGCCCGCGCTCGATAGCGAAACCCTATTCTGCCTCGGCTACATGATGGACATCGAGTCGCATACGATCGTCTATATGCGCGAGTTGCTTTCCACGCGGGTCATCCGCGACCCGGCGGTGACTGCGTTTCTGTCATGCTGGGCGTATGAGGAGTTCTTTCATTCGCTCCTGCTGCGCCGCCTGCTCGCTCAGCATGGCGTTTCGATTGACGATCGGCGCTTCGCCGAACTGCGCACCCGCCGCTCGCTGCATGAGCGCGTCATCGGGCCGGTGGCCGCGATCATCTCGCGCCTGACGCGCCATTTTCCGGCGGTGCATATGACCTGGGGCGCCCTCAATGAGATATCGACGCTGGCCGGTTACCAGGCTTTGCTCGAGTATGCCGAGCGTGACTCTGGCGGCCGCCCGCGTAATGGCGAAGCGCCGGCGGCTGGCGGTTCATTACTCAGTCAAATCCTACTGAGAATCGCAAAGGATGAGCGGCGCCATTTCGCGTTTTATTTTCAGCAGGCGCGCACCCGCCTGCACCATCGCGGCGCCCAGCGCCTGACCAATTTTCTGCTGCGCCGTTTCTGGCGGCCCGTCGGCAGCTCGGTACGCGGCGATCCCGACGCGCGCCGGGTCTGCGCAGTGCTCTTTCAGGGTGCCGCGGGATCGCGCCGCCTGGGCCAAATCGACGCGACGGTCGCGCGCCTGCCGGGCCTCGAATGGTTCAATCTGGCAGCCGCGCGATGTACCGGCGGCTGAGACGGGGCTGCGCCGCGCGCCCGGCGGACCCCTCTCGCTTGTGCGTGCGTGCCCGGCCGCGGCGTACTATTATCTATCGAGGCGCCTGCACGTCGGAGCCGCACCCCTGAATTTTTGCGATGAGCACCGCCGCTGAAATCCCGCGTATCGTGATCTCCGCCACCGGCAGCGGTGCGGGCAAGACCACCGCATCGATCGGCGTGATCGGCGCGCTGCGCGCGCGCGGGATGCGCGTGGCGGCCTTCAAATGCGGCCCTGACTATCTCGATCCGACCTATCATCGCCGGGCCAGCGGCACGGTTTCGCACAGCCTCGACGGTTGGATGATGGGGCGCGAGGCGGTCCTCGCAACCTTTACGCGCGCGGCGCGCGGCGCCGATATCGCGGTGATCGAAGGGATGATGGGGCTGTTCGACGGCGCGGCACCGACCAGTGAAGAGGGCTCGACGGCGGAGATCGCCAAGTGGCTCGGCGCGCCGGTGATCCTGGTGACCGACGCCTCCGGGATGGCGCGGACGGTCGCCGCGATCGCGCACGGCTTCGCTCATTTCGATGAGGCGGTTAGCCTCGCCGGCCTCATCTGCAACCGGGTCGGCAGCCGCGGCCATCTCGATCTGTTGCGCGCGGCATCGCGCGAGACGCCGATCTTGGGCGGTCTGCCCGAGTATCCGGCGGCGGCCTTTCCGGAGCGGCATCTGGGCCTCTTCAGCGCCGATCAACAGACCGTGCCGGACGCCCAGATCGCGGCTTGGGCTCGCCTCGCGGCGGAGTGGATCGACCTCGATGTGATCGTCGCGATCGCGCGGGCGGCGCCCCCGCTTGCGGCCGCGAGCGCGCCGGACGCATCGATGGATGCCCCGGCGGACCGGCCGCGATGCCGCATCGGCGTGGCGCTCGATGACGCGTTTCATTTTTATTACGAGGACAACCTGCGGCGGCTCGAAGGGCTGGGCGCGGAGATCGTCCATTTCAGCCCCGCGCACGATCGTGAATTGCCGGCCGTCGACGGGCTGATTTTCGGCGGCGGCTATCCCGAGGCGATCGCCAATCAATTGTCGTCGAACCGGACCATGATCGACGCGGTGCGCGCGTTCGTCGCGCGCGACGGTCCGCTCTACGCCGAATGCGGCGGCCTGATGTATCTCACGCGCGCGATTCGCACGCTCGACGGCGCGGCCTTTCCGATGGCCGGACTGATTGCGGCCGAAGCCGTGATGCACGATCGGCTGCAGGCGATCGGCTACGTCGAGGTCGCGACCACCGCGCCGTCGCCACTCGGCGCGGCCGGACTGCGCTTTCGCGGCCATCAGTTCCGCTACTCGACGCTCGCCCCGTCGCCCGCCGGCGTCGCCCGGGTCTATGCCGTGCGGCCGCGATGGGGCGGCGGCGAATTCACCGAAGGCTACTGCGCCGGCAACCTGCTCGCCTCGTACGTACATGCGCATTGGGCGTCGAATCCCGCCGCCGCCGCAGGGCTCGTCGAAGCCTGCGTCAACTGGCGCACGCGCGGCCGATAGCATGGCGACACGCGCGCGGACCTTGATGGTGCAGGGGACGGCCTCGTCGGTCGGCAAGAGCCTGATCGTGACGGCGCTCTGCCGGATCTTTCGCCAGCAGGGCTTGCGCGTCGCGCCGTTCAAGTCGCAGAACATGGCGCTCAATTCGTTCGTCACCGCCGACGGTGCGGAGATCGGCCGCGCGCAGGCCGTGCAGGCCGAAGCCGCCGGCGTCGCGCCCACCGCCGGGATGAATCCGATCCTGCTCAAGCCCGAAGCCGGGATGCGCTCGCAGGTGGTCGTGATGGGCCGGCCGACCGGCAGCATGAGCTTCGGCGAATATCATCGGCGGCGGCCCGAGCTGATCGCGCTGATCGGCGAATGCCTGGCGCATTTGCGCGCGAACTACGACGTGGTGGTGATCGAGGGCGCGGGCAGTCCCGCCGAGATCAATCTGCGCGCGCACGATATCGTCAATATGCACGTCGCCGAGGCCGCCGAAGCGCCGGTAATCCTGGTCGGCGATATCGATCGCGGCGGCGTCTTCGCCCAGTTTGTCGGCACGATCGATCTGCTCGAGCCGCGCCATCGCGCGCGCGTCGCGGCCTTTCTGATCAACAAATTCCGCGGCGACGCGGCCCTGCTCGAACCCGGACTCGACTATCTGACCGAACGCTTCGCGATTCCGATGCTGGGCGTGGTGCCGTACGTCCCGCGCCTGCGCATCGCCGACGAGGATTCGGTCGCGCTCGACGATCGCCGCGGACGCCGCGCCGCCGCCGCCGAAATCGATATTGCCGTCGTGCGCCTTCCGCATATCTCGAACTACGACGATCTGCTCGCGCTCGAGCACGAAGCGGGCGTGGCCGTGCGCTTCATCGAAACGGCGCGCGAGGTCGCCGGCGCCGACCTCGCGATTATTCCCGGATCGAAGAGCACCGCCGCCGACCTCGAATGGCTCCGGCAAAGCGGGATCGCCGCTATGCTTATCGCGCGGGCGCGGCGCGGCGATCCGACCATCGGAATTTGCGGCGGATGCCAGATGCTCGGTGCGACGATCGAAGATCCCTACCAAGTCGAATCGCCGCGCCGATCCACACCCGGCCTGGATCTGCTGCCGATCGTGACCCGCTTCAGACGCACCAAAATTACCGCGCAAGTGCGGGCGCGCGTCGCCACGCCGTCGATCCTGAGTGGCGGGGCGGCATTCGCCGGGGAGATTTCCGGCTACGAAATTCACATGGGCGCGATCGAACGGCGCGGGCCGTCCGCCGCACCGTTTCATATTTTGACGCGCAACGGCGCGGCGGTAAATGCGCGCGACGACGCCCTCAATGATGCGCTCGACGGCGCGATCGACACCGGCGGCGCGGTCGCGGGCACGATGCTGCATGGTATTTTCGAGGACGACGGGTTGCGCGCCGCACTGCTTGCGGGGCTGCGCGCGCGGCGCGGCCTGGGCGCTCCGATGGGCCGGCGGATTGCGACGCGTGACGAAGAATACGACCGGCTGGCGGCGGCCGTGCGCGAGAATATAGATTGGAGCTTGCTCGAGCGGATCACCGGACTCGCCTGACCGCGGCGCAACCTCCGTGCAAGCGGCTTGCGAGACGGCGCCGAATGCGCCCGAAATGAAGCGATGAAAAATCCTGGCCCCGACCATCCGGCGATCGCCGCGACCGAACTGCCCGCCGCGCCCGTCACGCTCGAAGGCTCGAGCGTGCTGCATCAGTTCTTTCGCATCCGGCGCGCGCCGTGGAACGCGCTCACCGCTAAGCGGCGTGACACGATCCTCGATCGCGCCGCAGCCGCGATCGCCGCGATGGAGAATCGCGAGGACGGCCAGAGCGCGCTGTTCACGCAACTCGGGCACAAGGGCGACCTGATCGTAATTCACTTCCGGCGGACCCTCGACGATCTGGCCGCCGCGCAACTCGAGCTCGCGCGCCTGGCGCTGGGCGAATATCTCGAGCCGGCGGCTTCCTATCTCTCGGTGGTCGAAATCGGACTCTACGAAGCGACTGTAAAACTCTACACAGAGTTGGCCGCGCGCGGCCTCGAAGCGCATTCGCCGGCCTGGAACGAAGCGGTCGCCGCCGAACTCGCCAATCAAAAGCACAAGCTCGGCGCGCGCCTGTGGCCGCGCATCCCCGATCGCCACTACGTCTGCTTCTACCCGATGAACAAGCGCCGCCTGGGCGCCGACAACTGGTACGCCCTGCCGATCGGGGAACGCCAGCGCCTGATGCGCGACCACGGCATGATCGGCCGGCGCTACGCGGGCCAGGTGACGCAGGTGATCTCGGGATCGGTCGGCTTCGACGATTGGGAATGGGGTGTCGACCTGTTTGCCGACGATCCGCTGGTCTTCAAGAAGCTGGTCTACGAAATGCGCTTCGACGAATCGAGCGCGCGCTACGCCGAGTTCGGCCAGTTCTATGTCGGGATTCGCCTGGCGCCCGCCGACCTCGGCCGGCTGTTCGGCGCCGATCAAGCCGAATAAACCGGATCCGCCGAGCGCGCCGGCGCCCCCCAGGAGCATTCGCGCGAGTCTGGTCGGCATTCTGAAAGGCGTTGGCGTGAGAAATACGGGGATTCTTCGCTGCGCCCGGGATGACAGCGTGCGCCGCGTGCTGAGGTTCCCTAGCCGCTGCCACGCAGTTTGGCGAACGCGTCCTCGACCTCGCCCTCGACCGGAAAACGGCCGGCCGTGGCCTTCGAGAAGATCAGTTTGCCGTCAACCTGCACGTCGAACTGGCCGGTGCGGCCGGCGGTGACTTTCGCGTCCTCGCCGAAGCGGGACTTGAGTGACGCGGCCAGACTGGCCGCGCGCGGCTTGTAGCCTCAGGGCACGCAGTAAAAAATTTCGGTTGCCATGTACGGATCGTACCGGCGCGAAAGCGCTAAAACAATTCCGTGATCGGACGGCCGCCGCGGCCCGGCACGCAGCGCCTACTTGCTGTCGGGCAGGTTGACGAAGACCGCGGCAGCGACCACCGACGTCCACAGGCCGTCGCGATCGCCGATCGCGGATTGCGCGACGTTGCGGGTCGAGACGATCTTGTCAGACACGCGCCAGATATCCTTGCGCTCGTCATAGCTGCCGTTGGGATCGAAGTCGACGCCCAGGATCGTCGCGAGCATCATCGCCGCCAGATCCTCGGCATAGTCGCCGGCCTTCTGTTCGGTTTCGCCAAAGCTGTGATGCTCCGACAGGTAGCCGTAATTGCGCGCGTCGGCCGGTATCGCGATGCCCACGGTGGCGACGCACAGCCGATGCGGCTCGTTGGTCGCGTTATCGCTCATCACCGCAAAGACCACCTGCCCGGGCTTCACATAGCGGAGCCCTTCCTGCGGCGTGATCAGCTTGCAGTTGGGCGGAAAAATCGATTGCACGCGCACCAGGTTGAACTCCGCGATTTGCGCCGATCGCAACGCCAGTTCGAACGAGTTGAGTTTCTCGCGATGCCTGCCTGCGCCCTTGGTCAGAAATACGCCTGTCGGAACCGGACCCATCTCTATCCTGTCTCCCGTGGCTCGCCGCGATGCGCATTAATCTCCCAGACCTTGACGCCGGAAGATAGCTCGCGCACCACCGCAATACGCGCTCGAGGTTGCGGGGGGGGGGAATTACACTTCGTTTATGGGCTTGTACTCGCCGAACACCCGGCGCATCGCGTCGGCGATTTCGCCCAGCGTCGCGTATGCGCGCACCGCGGCGATAATCGGCGGCATCAGGTTGCCATCGTCGCGCGCCACCGCTTCGACCCGCGCCACCGCTTCGCGCGCCGCCGCCTGATTGCGCTCGGCGCGAACCCGCTCGAGCCGCGCGCGCTGGCGTTCCTCGACGGCGGGATTCACCTTCAGGATGTCGCCCGGCGGCGCGTCGCCCGAGGTGAATTCGTTGACGCCGACGATCACGCGCCGCTTCATCTCGATTTCGCGCTGGTAGATAAACGCGGCGTTCTGGATTTCGCGCTGCATGTAGCCGCGCTCGATCGCGGCGACCGCGCCGCCCAAATCGTCGATCGCGGCGAGATAGCCGAGCGCCTTCTTTTCGATCTCGCGCGTCAGGCTCTCGACATAGTATGACCCGCCCAGCGGATCGACGGTGTCGGTCACGTCGGTCTCGTTCGCGATAACCTGCTGCGTGCGCAGTGCGAGCAGCGCGGAATTTTCGGTCGGCAGCGCCAGCGCCTCGTCCTTGGAATTGGTATGCAGCGATTGTGCGCCGCCCAGCACGGCCGCCAGCGCCTGCATCGTAACCCGCACGACGTTGTTGTCGACCTGCTGCGCAGTCAGCGTCGATCCGGCGGTCTGCGCGTGGAACCGCATCATCATCGAGCGTTCGTCGGCCGCCTTGAAGCGCTCTTTCATGATCCGCGCCCACATCCGGCGCGCGGCGCGGTACTTGGCGATCTCCTCGAAGAAATTATTGTGCACGTTAAAGAAAAACGACAGCCGGCTGGCGAAGGCGTCGACCTCAAGGCCCGCCTTGACCGCGGCTTCGACGTAGGCGATGCCGTCGGCAATCGTGAAGGCGAGTTCCTGCGCGGCGGTCGAGCCGGCCTCGCGGATGTGGTAGCCGGAAATCGAGATGGTGTTCCAGTTCGGAACTTCCTTGCTGGCGAACGCGAAGATGTCGGTGATGATGCGCATCGAGCCGCGCGGCGGATAGATGTAGGTGCCGCGCGCGATGTATTCCTTGAGCACGTCGTTCTGGATCGTGCCGTTGATCTTGTCCCAGCCGACGCCGCGCTTTTCCGCTGTCACCAGGTAGAGCGCGAGCAGCGTCGCGGCGGTCGAATTGATCGTCATCGAGGTGGAGATTTTGTCCAGCGGCAGTTCCGCCAGCAGCGTCTCCATGTCGGCGATCGATCCGATCGACACTCCGACCCGGCCGACTTCGCCGCGGGCCAGCGGATGGTCGGCGTCGCGGCCCATCTGGGTGGGCAGATCGAAAGCGACCGAAAGGCCCGTCTGGCCGTTGGCAAACAGATAGCGGTAGCGGCGGTTGGATTCCTCGGCGTCACCGAAGCCGGCGTACTGGCGCATCGTCCACAACCGCCCGCGATACATCGTCGGCTGCACGCCACGGGTGAACGGATACTCGCCGGGAAAGCCGTCGTCGCGCAGGAAATCCAGGCCCTCGAGATCGTCGGGGTCGTACGCGCGCTTGATCTCGATACCGGAACTGGTAGTGAATTGCTCGCGCCGCTCGCCGCCGCGCTTGAGTCCCGGCGCGACGCGATCCTTCTCCCACTTCCGCCGTGCTGCGGCGATCGTGCGTTCATCTTCAGGCATGGTCATGGCCTCGAGCGCTTATTCCACGACGACTAGCAGATCGCCCTTTTCGACGGTCTGTCCGGGCGCCACCTTGATTTCGGTTACCTTGCCGGCCTTGGGCGATTTCAGCTCGTTTTCCATCTTCATCGCCTCGACCACGACGAGTCCCTGCAGATGCGCCACTTCGTCGCCAACCTTGACCAGCACGTTGATCACCCGCCCCGGCATCATCGCCTTCAACTGCGCCTTGCCGGCCGCGAGCGGACGCGCACCGGCGCCGGTATGACGCGCACGGCGCGCCGTATCGATTAGCGTGACACGGGTCGCCGCGCCGCGCGAGGCCACCACCAGGTCGTCGCCGTCGTGGACCACGCCCAGGTCGAACGCGCGATTGCCGATCAGGATCGAAAACGCCGCGCGCCCCGCCGGATAGACGTCGAGATCGAACTGACGCTCGCCGACCTTGACGCGCAGCGCGTGCGCGCCGATCTCCTCGACTTCGAGTTGATGTTCGGCGCCGTCGATCGTCGCCACAAATCGCATCGGCATGTTCGCCGTTCTCCCGCCGCGTCGCCTAGCGCCGCAGCATCTCGAGGCGGCCCAGCGTCTTCCACGCCGAGGCCGGCGCCGCGGCGGTCGCGCCCGCTTGAGGGGACGCCGCCGGCGCATGATTGTGGGTGCGCTGGGCAATGAATGCCGCCGCCAGGATCGCCGCGACACGCTCCGCATCGGCGGGCGCCGCGAGCGCCGCGGGATGGTATTCCTGGGCGATAAAATTGGTGTCGAAGTCGCCCGCGATAAAGCGCGGTTGATCCATGATCCAGCGATGGAACTGCAAATTGGTCGTCAACTCGCCAGCGATTACGAGTTCGCCCAGCGCGCGCCGCATCCGCGCAATCGCCTCGCCGCGATCGCGCCCCCACGCCGCCAGCTTCGCGATCATCGGATCGTAGTAGAGTGAAACTTCCGCGCCCTCATAGACCCCCGCGTCGACCCGGATGCCCGGCCCCTCGGGCATCCGCAGCGTATCGATTCGCCCCGGGGCGGGCACGAACCCGGCCGCCGGATCCTCGGCGTACAGCCGGCATTCGATTGCCCATCCGCGCTGCGCGAGATCGCTCTGCCGAAACGGCAACGGCATTCCCGCCGCAACTTCAATCTGCGCCTTGACCAGGTCGATCCCGGTCACCATCTCGGTCACCGGATGCTCGACCTGGATGCGCGTGTTCATCTCAAGGAAGTAGAAATTGCGGTCGGCGTCGGCCAGAAACTCGATCGTGCCCGCGCCGACGTAATTCACCGCGCGCGCCGCCTTGACCGCGACTTCGCCCATCGCTCGGCGCATCTCGGGCGTGATAAATGGCGACGGCGACTCCTCGACGACCTTCTGATGGCGCCGCTGAATCGAGCATTCGCGCTCGAACAGATGGACCGTCTCGCCCATCTGATCGGCAAACACCTGGACCTCGATATGGCGCGGGCGCGTGACGAACTTTTCGACATAGAAGCGGCCGTCGCCGAACGACGATTGCGCCTCGCTGCCGACCGTGCGCACGGCCGAGGCGAGGTCCTTGTCGTGCTCGACCAGGCGCATCCCTTTGCCGCCGCCACCGGCCGCCGCCTTGAGCATGATCGGGAAGCCGATCTTTTTCGCCACTGCGCGCACCGCGTCCTCGCCCTCAAGCGTGCCCGGCGATCCGGGCACCACCGGCACTCCGGCCGCGGCCATCAGCTTGCGCGCCTCGACCTTGTCGCCCATCTTTTCGATCGCCGCGGGGGGAGGACCGATAAAGACCAGCCCGGCCTCGGCGACCGCGCGGGCGAAGCCGGCATTCTCGGAGAAAAAGCCGTAGCCCGGATGGATCGCGTCGGCGCCGGTGGCGCGCGCGGCCGCGATTATCCGATCGGTCTGGAGATAGCTCTCGCGCGCCGGCGGCGGACCGACTGCGACCGCGAAATCGGCCTCGCGCACATGCAGCGCGGCGCGATCGGCCTCGGAATACACCGCAACCGATTCGACGCCCAGGTCGCGGCAGGCGCGTATCACGCGGACGGCGATTTCACCGCGGTTGGCAATCAGGATTCGCTTGAACATCTATTTTTATCTTAGATTTATATATTTATCTTGGGTTATTTTTATCTTCGGTCATCGATATTCGGTCATCCATCGTGCAAGCCGCGGCCATCGGCTAAGCGGCGGCGCGCGCGATTGCGGCAATGCGCACAGCCCCCGCGCCGATCTCCGCCGCGCGTCGTCACAGCGGTATATTGCCGTGCTTGCGCGGCGGATTTTTCTCGCGCTTGTTCTCGAGCGCCTTGAGCGACGCGATCAGCCGCGGCCGCGTGTCGCGCGGCAGCAGCACTTCGTCAATATAGCCAAGTTCGGCGGCCTTGAACGGATTGGCGAAGGTGTTGCGATATTCCTCGACCAGGCGCGCCTTTTCGGCGACCGCATCGGCGGCCTTTTCGATCTGCCCGCGAAACACGATATTGACCGCGCCTTCGGGACCCATCACGGCGATCTCGGCGGTCGGCCAGGCGAAGTTGAAATCGCCGCGGATATGCTTGGACGACATCACGTCGTAGGCGCCGCCGTAAGCCTTGCGCGTGATCACCGTGATCTTGGGCACGGTCGCCTCGCAATAGGCGTAGAGCAGCTTGGCGCCGTGCCGGATGATCCCGCCAAACTCCTGCGCGGTGCCCGGCAGGAAGCCCGGCACGTCGACGAACGTCACCAGCGGGATATTGAAGCAATCGCAAAAGCGCACGAAGCGCGCCGCCTTAACCGACGCGTCGATATCCAGGCATCCGGCGAGAAACGCCGGCTGGTTGGCGACGATCCCAACCGAGTAGCCGCCCAGCCGGGCGAAGCCGATCAACATATTCGGCGCGTAGTCGGGCTGGACCTCGAGCCAATGGGCGTCGTCGACCACGCGCGTGATGATCTCGCGCATGTCGTAGGGCCGGTTGGAATTCTCCGGGACGATCGTGTCGAGGGTCTCGTCGCGCCGGCCGGGATCGTCGGTGGGCGCGCGAAACGGCGGATCCTCGACGTTGTTCGCCGGCATGTACGAGAGCAGCTCGCGGATCGTCGCCAGCGCATGTTCGTCATCGTCGGCCTCGAGATGGCATACGCCGGAGCGCGTCGAATGAGTGTCGGCGCCGCCCAGGTCCTGCATCGTCACCTCTTCGTGGGTGGTCGCCTTGATCACGTCGGGTCCGGTGATGAACATGTACGAGGTGTCGCGCACCATCACGATGAAGTCGGTCATCGCCGGCGAATAGACCGCGCCGCCTGCGCATGGGCCCATGATCGCGGAGATCTGCGGCACCACGCCTGAGGCCAGCACGTTGCGCAGGAATATATCGGCGTAGCCGGCCAGCGAGACCACGCCCTCCTGGATGCGCGCGCCGCCCGAATCGTTAATCCCGATGACCGGGCATCCGACCTTCGCCGCAAGGTCCATCACCTTGCAGACCTTTTCGGCAAACGCGCCCGACAGACTGCCCCCGAAGACCGTAAAGTCCTGCGAAAAGACGCAGACCTGGCGGCCGTCAATCGTCCCGTAGCCGGTGACCACGCCGTCGCCCGGAATCTTGCGCTCGCCCATGCCGAAGTCGTCGCAGCGATGGGTCTTGAACTTGTCGAGCTCGACGAACGACCCACTGTCGAGCAGGAAATCGACCCGCTCGCGTGCCGTCATGCGTCCGCCGGCGCGCTGGCGCTTGAGCCGATCCTCGCCGCCGCCGGCCTCGGCCTGGCGCGACAGTTCGCGTATCCGTTCCAGATTCTCTTTTAGACCCATCGGCAAAAACCCGTCCGCCCCGCGCGCAGAATGTCGCGTCAGGATATGATGCAACCGCAAAATATATCAATTGCCCGCGGCCCCATAAAAGGCGGGGCGGCGGCGCCGACGATAGGAGCGAAAATGAACCCGACGATGGCCAAGGCCTTCATCGCATGCGGCGCGCTCGCGGCCGGTCTGGGCGGCGCCATCACGGCGATCGTGGTGGTCAACAGCGTGGTCGGCGGCCAGTTGATCGCCTACGCGATTCCGGCCATCTTCATGGCTCTCGCTTACGGCATCTACCGCAAGAGCCGCCTCTGCGCGCTGATCGCCTTTCTCACCTTCGCCGTCATGCGCATCCGCTTTTACGGGATCGCCGTCATGATGCAAAACACGCGCGGCGGCGCGGTGATGCGCGGCTTCTGGATTTCGGTCGCAGTGTTCGGGCTGCTCTACCTGCTCGGCGTGATCGGAACCATCGCGTGGCATTTGCGTCACCCGGAGCGCGCACTGCCGATCGCGCCGCCCGTCACCTGACCCGGCCCGCGCCGATCCGCTCAATCGAGCGATTTCGGCACAAATCCGGCGAAGTGCAGCAGGTCGCCGGGCTTCACGCCGTGGCGCGCGCAGAAGCCGCCGTTGACCTCGAGCACGTAGAGCGAATCGCCGGGAACGCTATCGACGGCATCGGTCATCGGCACCGCGTTGGGCACGATCCCGATAATCTTGCCGGCGCCGTCGGCAAAGATCATGTCGAGCGGAATCAGCGTATTGCGCATCCAGAACTCCTGATGCGCCGGGGCGCCGAAGATGAAGATCATGCCGGCGTACTCGTCCATATTCCGACGGTACATCAGGCCGATTTCGCGCTTGGCCGAGTTGTCGGCGATTTCCACGCTGACCGTCGCGCGCGCATCGCCGCCGGGCGCGGTTATTTCGATCCGCGGCCCTTCGGCGCACGCCGCCAATGAAATCGTCAGCGATACCGCCAGCATCAGGGTGGCCGCGATCGCGCGCGATGGGACGTGCCGGCGGCGCGGCGCAATTCTTCGGTGGGCGATAATCACGGGCGCCAATCTAACCTATCGTACCGCCGCCCGCAGCCCCGGACGCCTCCGGCGCGATCGCCTCGAGCTCGCGCCCCGCGGTCTCGGGAAAGCACGCCAACATCAGGCAGGCGGCGGCGATCGAAAAGCCGAGGAGCAGGCGAATCGCCACCCAATGCGATCGCGCGACGCCATAGATCAGCCCTTCGGCATACAGTCCCAGCGCCGCGCCGGTGGTGCTCGCCACCGTCAGGGCGCTGCCAGCGGCCGCGCGATGCGACGTTGGAAACAACTCCGCGCTGTACGCACTCATGATCGTGGCCGATGCCGTGTCGAAGAACAGCCGCATGATCCACCAGCCGATGACCGCGTCCGAGCGCGTGGTGTACATGGAAATCGCGAAGATCGGCGCCAACAGCATCGCGCCTGCGCCAAGCGTGCGCCGCCCAATCCGGTCGCTCAGGCGCCCCGCGACGATACTGCCCAGGATGCCTACCGCGCCGCCGAACACCACCAGGCTCGAGACCTGCCCGGGGCTCCAATGCAGCGCCTCCTGCAGATATTTCGGAAAAAACAGACCCGCCGGACTCCATCCCGCCGAATTCAGAAACGCCACCCCGACCATCATCGCAAGGCGCCCCGGAGAGACCCGCACCAGCGCCGCGAGCGGCGCCACGATACTGCGCGGACGCGCCCCCGCGTGCGTCTCGTCGAAGCGGCGGCTCTCGGGCAGCAGCCGGCGCAGCGGGATGATCAGCACCAGCGGCAGCATCGCCAGCCCGTACAGCCCGCGCCATCCGTAGGGAATCACGGTAATCGCGGCGAAGACGATCGCCGCCAGGCCGTAGCCCGAAATCGCCAGCGCGCCCTGCAGGCCGATCGCCCATCCGCGCACCGCGGCGTCGACCTCTTCGACCAGGATCACCAGCGAGATCGTCGCCTCGGCGCCCGAGAATCCGCGCGCGAGAAACTGCGCCGTAACGAAGCTCCGCTCATGTGGCGCGAGCGCGCTTAGCCCGGTGAAGATCGTGTAGCCGACGATCGTATAGAGCAGCAGCCGGCGCCGCCCGAAGACGTCCGCCAGCGGCGCGATCGCCAGCGCGAGCAGATAGCCCAGCCGAATCATCGAGAGCATCGCGCCCAGCCGGTCTTCGGCGATCGCCAGCCCGCGCTGAATCTGCGTGAGCACGAGGCTCAGCAGCGCATTGTCGTAACTGTCGAAAAAACCGGCCGTGGTCGAGATGCCGAAGACCCGCCATTGGCGCGGCGTGAACGGCGGCAGATACCGCGCGATGAGCGGAAAGCGCGCGCGATGCGGCGCCTGTGCGGACGCGGGATCGTCGCCGACCGGCCTCGTCATGGGCTCCTTGGGCGCAAGGCCGATCCGCATGCGGGCCGCGTCGCCGTTCAGTCCAGCGCCATTTTCAGCGCACTCAGACCACGAAGGAAATATGATCCCTTATAGCTCACCGGCGCCCCGTCGCGTCGGCCAGCTTAAGCCGCGTAAACCGCTCGAGCGCCGCCGCAATTGCGATCGCACCCTCCATCCGCGCCAGCGCCGCGCCCAGGCAGTAATGGATGCCGTCGCCGAAGGCCAGATGGTCGTTGGGCTCGCGCGCGAGATCGAGCCGGCCGGGATTGGCGAAATGCGCCGGGTCGCGATTGGCCGCGGCCACGATGATGAAGGTTGGCATACCCGCCTTGAGCGCGACGCCGTCGACTTCAAGATCGATCTTCGGGTAGCGCGCGGTCGCCTGCACCGGCCCGTCGTAGCGCAGCAACTCCTCGATCGCCCGCCCGATCATCGCCGGTTCGCGCCGCAGCCTCGCGAGCTGGTCGGGATTGCGCCCGAGCGCCAGCATCCCGTTGCCGATTAGATTGGTCGTGGTCTCGTTGCCCGCCAGCAGCAGCAGCACCACGAACGCGATCAGCTCCTCTTCGCTCAGCGATTCGGCCTCATCGCGCGCCGTGACCAGCGCGCTGACCAAGTCGGTGCCGGGATTGCGCCGGCGCTCTTCGATCTCCGCGATAAAGTAGGCGCGCAACGCGCCGAACGCGTCTTTTACATACGCCGGCAACGGCACGCCCGGCGGCGTATTGTCGGATTCGATTACCGCGTCAGACAGGTGCTTGAACTTTTCGTAATCGTCCTGCGGCACACCGAGCATCTCCGCGATCACCATCACGGGCAGTGGATTCGCCAGGTCGGCCATCACCTCGAACTCGCCCTTGCGCGCGGCGCGCTCGAGCAGCGTCGCGGTGAACTCGCGGATGCGCGGTTCGAGATCGCGAATACGCTTGGGCGTGAAGGCCTTGCTCACCAGCTTGCGCAGCCGCGTATGCACCGGAGGATCGGAAAAGACCACCCGCGACGCGTCGCCAAACACCACGATGCGCTCGGCCAGAAACGGCGACATCGGCGGCACGCTCGAAAAGCGCTCATGGTCGGCCATGATCGCCGCTGCGTCGGCATAGCGCGCCACCAGCGCCATCGGGATAAACATATTGAGCAGATAGGGCGGACGCTCGTAGAGCGGCTCGTAATAAGGATATGGATTGGCGCGATAGGCCTCGTCCCACGGATTGAAGTAGATCTCCGCGCTCATCTTCGCTGGCTCTCCCGGCTTCCTCTTGCGTGCGCCGCGCGGCCGGATCCTGCGCCGGACCCGCGCGCTTGCCGCACGATGCCTCACGGGATCATAGCCGAGATCGCAAACGCAGGCGCGCCCGATTATCCAGGGCTTGCAAGGCGCGGGACGCGGCGTGACGGCGCGGCGGCCTAGCGTCCGTGGAACTTCGGCGGCCGCTTTTCCAGGAATGCGCGCACGCCCTCGCGATAGTCCTCGCTGTCGAAGCACTGCGCGACCATCGCGCCGATCTTCTTCATATCGCGGTTGACGGCGTCCTTGAGCCCCTCGCGAATCGTCGCCTTGGCGGCGCTCATGGTCAGCGGGGCGTTGCCCGCCATACGAGTGGCGTAATTGCGCACGACGGCTTCAAGTTCGCCCGGATCGACCAGTTGATTGAGCAGCCCCATCGCGTAGGCCTCTTCGGCGTCGAAGATACGCGCCGACATGAGGATGTCGCGGGCGTTGGCCGGCCCCGCGATCTGGCTCAGCGAGAGCACCCCGTCGAGCGGATAGGCGAGGCCCAGGCGCGCCGCCGGAATTCCCATGCGCGTGCCGCGCGCGGCGATCCGCACGTCGCATGACAGCGCCACCTGCAGGCCGCCGCCGATACAGATACCCGCGATCATCGCGACCACCGGCTTGGGCGAATTGACCAGCGCGCCGGTCGCGTTGCCCGGCGCGTCGCGGTAGGCGCGGGCCTGCTCGGCGTTCGCGCGATGGCTCGGGAACTCCGAGATATCGGCGCCCGAGATAAACGAATCCGCGGTCGCGCCGCGCATCACGATTACGCGCACCTCGGGGTTGCCGTTGAGTTCGTCGACCGCCGTGACGATCGCGCGCCAGGCCTCATAGTTGAGCGCATTCTTGACCTGCGGGCGGTTGATTATCAGCCATCCGAGCGGCGGCTCATGCTTGACGAGAATCGGATCGTTGGCGTTGCTCATCGACGATGCCTCAAAATTAACTGGCCGCGGCGCTCTGCGGGGCGATGCGCCGCGCGGCCTGGTTCACGAACCATTGAGCATATTTCCGCGTCTCATGAAAAGGCGCCCGGCGACGCTTGATCGCTGGCCGAAGCGGCAGGTGGCCAGGCGATCAATTCTGAAACAGCGGGGCAGCGGCCTTCGCGTAGGTCAGTTTCTGCACGATCTTGCCACCGGCGAAATGGATCAGATCCAGCCCGCGCCACGCCGTCGCCGCATCCTTGATGGTCAGCGTGCAGCGCCAACTCGCCATCACCTTGCCGGCCGCCGCGTCGGCAAACAGGTCGTCGTCAAGGAACTGCATGCGGCCGAAAGCGCCGGTGAATTGCGGTGTGAAGGCCGCGCGAATCGCCGCCTTGCCGACGTTGCGCCGGCCGTTGAACTCGTCGTAGATCGCGTCGTCGGCAAAAAACTCCATCACCGCGTCGAGATCGTTGCGGTTAAACGCGTCAACGAAACGGCGCGTATGTTCGATAAGTTCGCTGCGATCCATCGTGCGACTCCTTGCGTGCGGCGATGCGGCCTGCCGCCACGCGGGCTCACCCGCTAGGGAACCTCTGCACAAGTTAGGTTGTCATTCTGAGCGCAGCGAAGAATC
>JADMIL010000053.1 GCA_015478645.1 Candidatus Binataceae bacterium | reverse complement strand
CCCGGCCATGAGGCGTTCACCGCGATGCGCGCGCGCGGCGCCAAGGTCACCGATATCGTGGTCCTGGTGGTCGCCGCCGACGAAGGGATCATGCCGCAGACCATCGAGGCGCTGAACCACGCCAAGGCGGCGAGCGTTCCGATTATCGTCGCGATCAACAAAATTGATCGGCCCGAAGCCAACGTCGATCGGGTCAAGCAGCAGCTCACCGAGCAGAGCCTGGTCCCCGAGGACTACGGCGGCGAGACGATCGTGGTGCCGGTCTCGGCGCGCACCCGCGAGGGCGTCGATCGGCTGCTCGAGATGATCCTGCTGCAGGCCGACGTGATGGAGCTCAAGGCGAATCCCGATCGCACGGCGCGCGGCACGGTGGTCGAATCGCAGCTCGATCGCGGCCGCGGTCCGGTGGCCACCGTATTGATCCAGGAGGGCACGCTGCATCAGGGCGATCCGTTCGTCTGCGGCATCACGTTTGGCCGCGTGCGCGCGATGCAGAACCATCTGGGGCAGCGCGTGACCGAGGCCGGACCGTCGACTCCGGTCGAGATTTTCGGCCTCTCGAGCGTGCCCGAGCCGGGCACCGCGTTCACCGCCGTGGCCGAAGAGTCGAAGGCGCGCCAGGTGGCCGAGTTCCGCCGCTCCAAGCAGCGCGAGGGCGGCTTGCAGAAGAACAGCCGCATCTCGCTCGAGTCGCTGAGCGAGCGTCTGGCGGCGGGCGAGGTCAAGGAGTTGCGCGTCGTGATCAAGGGCGACGTCAACGGCTCGGTCGAGGCGCTGGCGGAATCGCTGGCGCGGCTGTCGACCGCCGAGGTCAAGCTCGAACTGATCCACAAGTCGGTCGGCGCGATCTCGGAGACCGACGTGACGCTCGCGTCGGCTTCCAAAGCGATCGTGATCGGCTTCAACGTGCGGCCCGAGCCCAAGGCGGCGCAGCTGGCCGAGAAAGAGGGCGTCGAAGTGCGCCTCTACACGATTATTTACGAAGCGATCAACGACATGCACGAGGCGATGGAGGGGCTGCTCGCGCCGACTTATCGCGAGAAGTCGATCGGCCGCGCCGAGATCCGCAAGACCTTCATGGTGCAGAGCACCACGGTCGGCGGCGCGATGGTGGTCGACGGCAAGATCCTGCGCAGCGCGCGATCGCGCCTGGTGCGCGACGGCCGCGTCGTCTGGGAAGGCAAGATCGGCTCGCTGCGGCGCTTCAAGGACGACGCGCGCGAAGTTCTGGCGGGTTACGAATGCGGTATCGGGCTTGAGAATTTCAACGATCTGAAGCCCGGCGACGTAATCGAGAATTTCGAGCTCGAAGCGGTTCTGCGCAAGCTCCAATCCCCGGGCAAGGCCGAACCGGTGCGCGGCGGCGGCGCGGCGGTCGAGAAGCAGCTTCAGACCTGACGATCGGGCGGGCGAGCGCGGCCGATGCCACGGCCGCGCTCGCCCGCCACAATCGCGCCGCGCGATGCGGCAGTTGGCGCGACGGTAAATCACGCCGACCGGTAAATTACGCGGATCGGTAAATCGTGCGCTACGGTAAATAAGATGGTGGTCGGCGTCCTGCGCCTCACGCTCTACCTGCCGGAGAATCATTCGCTGAAGGGCAAGCGGCAGGTGCTGCGATCGATCAAGGATCGCGTGCGCGGCAAGTTCAACGTCTCGATCGCCGAGTCGGCCTATCACGACATCTGGCAGCGCGCCGAGTTGGGTATCTGCCAGGTCGGCAGCGATCGCGCATTCGTCGATTCGGCGCTGCGCGAAGTGGTCAACTTTATCGATTCGCTCGCGCTCGCCCCGCTGGGCGGCGAGGATCTGGAAATCCTCAACTACTGAATGGATCGACGGCGGCGCGAGCGGCTGTGGAAAATCGAGTGATGTGGCCGAGCCGCCACTTCATCCGCGGCCCGTCGGGCGCTAGAGTCCGCTTATGAACACCGGAGATGGCAGGCGGCCGGGGCGAGTCGCCGAAATGGTCTTGCGCGAGCTGTCGGTGATGCTGATCCGCGATTTGCGCGATCCGCGGCTGCGCGGCGTGACCTTGACCGCGGTGCGGATGACCGACGATCTGCGCCACGGCCGCGTCTATTTTTCGCATCTCGAGGGCCGCGTCCACGCCGCCGAAGCGGTCAAAGGTTTCGCGAGCGCCGAGGGCTTTATCCGCCGCAATCTGGGCCGCACACTCGGCCTGCGCTTCACGCCCGCGTTCGACTTCGAGTTCGATCCGGGTCCGGAGACTGCGGTGCGGATCGGTGCGCTGCTGCGCGAACACCAGCCTAAAGAAGAATAGACCGCCGCTCGAACCAGCACGCAGGACGGGTGTTTGTCCGATGCGCCCGCGCTTGCGCATCGGCCGCGCGCCTTGTGATCGCACCGTGTTTGCAACTGGAACCCGATAGTTCTAAAAGTCCATCAGGGGAGATCGATTCGAGGTCCGCGGTCATTTGCACCGCGCTAAATTGGCAGTTCAACTGGAGGGCTAGCGATGAAGGTTGGAGCTTCGTTCTTTTTTCAAAATTACTTTCGCGCGCAGAAGGCCGACTGGGAGATCTACCAGGAGGATATGGCGCTGGCCGAGATGGTTGAGCCGCTCGGCTTCGATTCAATCTGGGGCGTCGAGCATCATTTTTCGCCCTACACGATGATCCCCGACGTGCTGCAGTTCCTGACCTACATGGCCGGGCGCACCCGGCGGATCGGCTTCGGCTCGATGGTCGTGGTGCTGCCGTGGCACGATCCGGTGCGGGTGGCCGAGCAGCTCTCGATGCTCAGCCTGTATGCCGGCGAACGCGAGCTGACCATCGGACTGGGGCGCGGGTCGGGCCGTATCGAGTACAACGGCTTCCGCGTGCCGATGGGCGAATCGCGCGAGCGCTTTACCGAGGCGGCGGAAATCGTGCGGCTGGCGCTGACCCAGGATCGCTTCTCTTATAATGGCAACTTCTTCCAAATCCCCGAGATGAGCATCCGGCCGCAGCCGCGCAACCGCAATCTGACCGAGAAGTTTTACGGCGCGATTATCTCGCCCGAGACCGGCGATATCATGGCCAAGCAGGGCATGGGCATGCTGGTGATTCCGCAAAAGGGATGGGCCGAGCATCGCAAGGACTACGACCATTTCCGCGAGTCGTGCGCCAATTTCGGCCACATCGCCAAGCCACCGATCGTCGCCTGCTTCGTCTATTGCGGCGAGACTGAGCAGAAGGCGACCGCCGGCGCCGAGAAGTGGATGGGCCAGTACGCCGACACCGCAATCAGCCATTACGAGTACGACGAGCCCGAGCATTTTCGCAAAACCAAGGGCTATGAATTTCATGCCCAGATGGCTGACGCGACCAAGAACAGCGCACAGGCCTTCCGCGACATGTTCTGCAAGACGCAGGTCTATGGCACGCCTGACCAATGCGTCGAGGCGCTGCGCAATATCGCGGGCACGATGAACGCGTCCGAGTTCATCGGCATCTTCAAGTACGGCGGGATGCCGCTGGAGGAGGCGCAGCGCAACATGAAAATGTTTGCCGAGCATGTGCTGCCGCATATCCAGCGCGGGACCTCGCCCGCGGTGCAGAGCGCCGCAGCCGGCGGTCGCTAGGCAAAAGCGCCGCATCCGGCGGCCGATATGATTGGTTAATCGAATCGACGGCGGGAGAGGACATCGCGCCCCTCTCCCGCTTTTTCTTCTCACCTGTTTGCCATGCGTTCGCGTCGATCGGGTTTCGCGATGGTGCTTATGTTCGCGCGGCGTATCCGCTATGGTGATCAATTCACCGCCATGGACGGAATCATTCTCATTGACAAGCCGGCCGGCCCGACCTCGGCCGAAGTGGTGCGCAAGATCAAGGCGCGGGTCAAGCCGTCGCGCGTGGGCCATCTGGGCACGCTCGATCCGTTCGCGACCGGCGTGCTGCCGATCCTGGCGGGCGAGGCGACCAAGCTCGCTCCGTTCCTGCACGATGGCGAAAAACATTACGAAGGGTTAATCGCGCTGGGCGACGAGACCGACACACTCGACGCGACCGGCACGGTGGTGCGCACGGCCGCCGTCGCATCGCTCGACGGCGCGGATCTGGCGGCGCTTGCGGCGCGCTTTACCGGCACGATCGAGCAGGTGCCGCCGGTGTTTTCGGCGATCAAGCGCGACGGCGTGCCGCTCTACAAACTGGCCCGCCGGGGCGATGAGGTCGCACCGCCGCCGCCGCGCCAGGTGACGATCACCAATCTGGTCCTGACGATCGCGGGACCGGCGGCGCTGCGCTTCAGCCTGGTCTGCACGCCCGGCACCTACATGCGATCGCTGGCGCGCGATGTGGGGCTGGCGCTGGGCGGCGCGGCCCATCTGGCGCAATTGCGGCGCACGCGCAGCGGAAATTTTGCGATCGCCGACGCCCGCCCGCTGGACGAGGTGCTGGCGGCGCTCGAGCGCGGCGCAGCGGACGGCGCGATCGGGCTGTGCGCTGCGCTTGCCCCGATGCCCGCAGTGGCCGCCGACGCGGAGACTGAGCGGCGCCTGCGGCATGGCGATGCGCGCGCGCTGGATTGTCTGGTGCCGCCCGCGGCCAAGTTCTTCAAGGTGGTGGCGGACGGGCGGCTGATCGCGGTGGCCGAGGCGACCTCGCGGGTGACGGCGACGATCGCACGCATTTTTGGCGAGCAACAAGCGCAATAAGCCAGGATTGACCAATAAGTGCCAATCGATATCAACGCGATCTGCGAGCCGCGCGCCGGGTGCCAACGGGCGCTGCGGATCCGCGATCGCTCCGGGGCTCGGCGGACCTTTTGGGCGGGTAGCTTTACTGTGCCCGAGGGGTCTGTTAGGCTTGCCGGTTAAATAAAGGAAAAAGGGAAAGAAAGAACACCTGATGCCCTTCGAGGCCGCCCGCAAACGGGAAATAATCAGCGCCCACGCCGTGACGCCAAACGACAGTGGTTCCTCAGACGTCCAGATCGCGCTCTTCTCCGCGCGCATCGAATACCTGACGGAGCATCTGAAGTCGCACGCGAAAGACCATCATTCGCGGCGCGGACTGTTGCGCCTGGTCGGCAAACGCCGCCGTCTGCTCGACTATCTGCGCAGCCAGGATTTCGGGCGCTACAAAGGGCTGATCGAAAAGCTCGGCATCCGGCGCTAGGCCGGTCCGCACGCTTATCTGTCCGCCGGGCCGCGCGATGCGGCCGGGGCGGAAACCATCTCCGTGCAAGGTGCATCAGGCAACGAGGTTCCGCGGCCAACCCGCGATATCAAAGGAACCTCCCGAGCTCCCTTCCAAGTGTGATTCCGATGTACAGAAAGCTCGAAATAGAATTTGCTGGCCGGCCGCTCTCGCTCGAGACCGGACGCCTGGCGAAACAGGCGCATGGCGCGGTGCTGGCGCAATACGGCGACACGGTCGTGCTGGCCACGGTGGTCTCGGCCTACACGGCGCGCGACAAGATCGACTTCCTGCCGCTGACCGTCGATTACCAGGAAAAGACCTTTGCCGCGGGCAAGATTCCCGGCGGCTTTTTCAAGCGTGAGGGCCGTCCCTCCGAGAAAGAGATTCTGACCTCGCGGCTGATCGACCGCGCGATGCGTCCGCAGTTTCCCAAGGGCTACGACAAAGAGACCCAGATTATCGTCAACGTCTTCTCGGTCGATCGCGAGAACGACCCCGACACGCTCGCGCTGATCGCGGCGTCGGCCGCGCTCGAAGTCTCGGACATCCCGTTCAGCGGGCCGGTGGCGGCGGTGCGGATGGGCCGGGTGGACGGCAAGCTGGTGATCAATCCACGCCTCGCGGAGCTCGAGGAGAGCGATATTTCGCTGGTGGTGGCGGCCAAGCCCGACTCGATCGTGATGCTCGAGGGCGGCGCGCAGATCGTCGACGAGGAGGCGATTCTCGACGCGCTGTTCACGGCGCACGAGGAGATGCGCGCGATCTTCGAGCTGCAGCAGGAGCTGGGGCGCCTGGCGGGCAAGCCCAAGCGTGAATTCAAGCCCAAGGAATACGACCAGGCGCTGGTTGCGGCGGTGCGCGAGCGGATGGCGTCCGATCTCGAGGTCGCGCTCAAGATCAGCGGCAAGAAGGAGCGCAACACGGCGCTCTACGCGCTCGAGGATAAGGTCACCGAAGAGGTGAGCGTGCGCTTTGCCGACCGCAAGCGCGAAATCTCGGAGGCCTGCGAAAAGGTGCTGCGCGACCGCGTGCGGCGCGTAATTCTCGAGCAGGACCAGCGCATCGACGATCGCACCTCGACCCAGATTCGGCCGATCAGCGCGCAGGTCAAGGTGCTGCCGCGCACCCATGGCTCGGCGGTTTTCACCCGCGGCGAGACCCAGGCGCTGGCGACGGTCACGCTGGGCACTTCGTCGGACGAGCAGCGGATCGACGCATTGGTTGGCGAACGCTACAAAAAGTTTATGCTGCATTACAACTTCCCGCCGTTTTCGACCGGCGAAGTGAAGTTCCTGCGCGGCGCCTCGCGGCGCGAAATCGGCCACGGCGCGCTGGCCGAGCGGGCGCTGGCGGTGGTGCTGCCGCCCGAAGAGGATTTCCCCTACACCATCCGCGTGGTCTCCGAGGTGCTCGAGTCCAACGGCAGCTCGTCGATGGCGACGGTGTGCGGCGGCAGCCTGGCGCTGATGGACGCGGGCGTGCCGATCACCGCGCCGGTCGCCGGCATCGCGATGGGCCTGGTCAAGGAAGGCGAGCAGGTGCGCGTGCTGACCGATATCCTGGGCGACGAGGATCACCTGGGCGACATGGATTTCAAGGTCGCCGGCACCGCGGCGGGCGTGACCGCGATCCAGATGGACAACAAGGTCGGCGGCGTCACGCGCGACGTGATGCGCCAGGCACTGCATCAGGCGCGCGACGCGCGGCTGTTCGTGCTGAGCGTGATGGAACAGGCGCTGGCGCAATCGCGCACGGAGGTTTCGACCTTCGCCCCGCGCATCGTCAAGCTGCATATCAAGCCCGACAAGATTCGCGACGTGATCGGACCGGGCGGCAAGGTGATTCGCGGGCTGGTCGAGGAGACCGGCTGCAAGATCGATATCGAGGACGACGGCACGGTGCTGATTGCGTCGAGCGACAGCGCCGCGATGGAGCGCGCGATCAGCGCGATCGAGGCGATCACCGCGGAGCCCGAAGTCGGCCGGATTTACGACGGCAAGGTGCGCAAGATCGTCGAGTTCGGCGCGTTCGTCGAGATCATGCCCGGCACCGACGGCCTGCTGCATATCTCGCAGCTCTCCAACGAACGCGTGCGCCGGGTCGAGGACGTGCTGCACGAGGGCGACGAAATCAAGGTCAAGGTGCTCGACGTCGATCGCAGCGGCAAGATTCGCCTGTCATTGCGCGAGGCCCAGCAGGACCTCGAAAACCAGAAGGATAATTAGGCGCGCCCGATGATGCGGAAAACCGTACTACCCAACGGCGTCCGGGTGCTGACCGAAGCGATGCCGACGATGGTCTCGGCGACTATCGGCATCTGGGTGGAAAACGGCTCGCGCTACGAGCACGCGGCGCAAAGCGGCGTCTCGCACTTCATCGAGCATCTGCTGTTCAAGGGCACCCGCAAGCGCACGGCGGCGCAGATCGCGGAGGCGTTCGACGCGGTTGGCGGCGTGCTCAACGCCTTCACCGGCAAGGAATACACCTGCTACTACGCCAAGGTCCTGGGCGAGGACCTGAAGATGGCGACCGAGACGCTGGCCGATCTGTTTCTGGATTCGGTCTTCGACCCGGCCGAGATCGATCGCGAGCGCCAGGTCGTGCTGCAGGAGATTTCCCAGGCCGAGGATACGCCCGACGACTTTATCCACGACCTTTTCAACCTGAATTTCTGGCAGGGGCATCCGCTGTCGCTGCCGATCTTCGGATCGGTCGAGTCGGTCAACGCGATCGATCGCGCCCTGCTGGTCAGCTTCATGGCCGAGCGTTACCGCGCTGGCCGGGTGTTTATCGCGGCGGCCGGCGCGGTCGACCACGACGCGCTGGTGGCCGATTGCCAGCGCTACTTCGGCGGGGTCGAGGGCGACGGGCGTAGCGAGCCGATCACGGCGCCCAACGAGCGCGTGATGGTGCTCAACCATCGCAAGGATCTCGAGCAGGCGCATATCTGTATCGGCGGCCCGGGCATCAGCCAGGTCGATCCGCTGCGGCATACGGGCTATGTGCTCAACACCGCGGTGGGCGGCGGGATGTCGTCGCGCCTGTTCCAGGAAGTGCGCGAGAAGCGCGGCCGGGTCTACAGTATCTATTCGTTCATTTCGGCGTTCCTCGATTGCGGCTATTTCGGTATCTACGCCGGCACCAGCCCGGAGTGGGTTGACGAAGTGATCGAGGTGACGCTCGGCGAAATCGGCAAGGTCGCGCGCGAGGGGCTGAAGCCCGCCGAGCTGGCGCGCGCCAAGAGCCAGCTCAAGGGCAACATGCTGCTCGGCATGGAATCGACCGACAGCCGGATGAACCGGTTGGCGCGCAACGAAATCTATTTCAAGCGCGATATTCCGCTCGAGGAGATCGCGCGATCGATCGACAGCGTGACCAACGACCAAGTGATCGAACTGGCGGCGACCTGCTTCAATCCCGACCGCATGGGCATGGTCATGCTGGGCGATCTGAAGGGGCGCGAACTCACGCCGCAGGTGTGGACGGCGATCGGCTAGCGCGAACGATAGCGACTTGCGCGGGAAGGGGCGTGTGACGCGAGGCGTCATGCGCCCCTTCCCGTTTCAGGCGTGCGCGGCGCGCACGCGCGAGTGAGATGTACGGCGGTGCGGCTACGGGCAGCTCGCGGTCCCGCAGACGTTATGGCCGAGGTTAGTGCCGTTGATCACGTTGGTGCTGTTCCCAAGGATATCGTTCTGGTAGCCACTGCTGCCGTCAGCAAAATTAAGGCCGGTGCCGGTATTCCCCGTCACGATATCGCTCGTAATCAGGCAATTGGTGCTGCAATCGATGCCGTCACCGTTGTTATTTACGATCTGCACGCCCGAAACGATGCTGTTGGAGCCGAGCACGATCCCGGCCCCGGGAATCCGGGTGATGACGCCGTTGACGATGGTGACGTCGCTGTCGCCGCGCGCATTGATCCCGATTGCGGTGCCGGCGCCGCCCGGTCCGCTGATCGTAAAGCCGTTGAGATTGATCGTTACATTGTTGGCATTGACGCTGATGACCGAATTGCCGACCAACAGGCTCACGATGTTGGCGGCAAGAAAGTAGCTGCCCGACTTGAGGATCTTGATGGTGCCGCCGTTGACCGGCTTGACCAGTTTGGTTTGCGCCTGCGCCGAGCCGTAGCCGAATCCGGCTAGCGCCAGAGCGAACATGAAACCGGCGACCATGCGGCCGCCGCGGCCATATTTTTGAGCCATGCTTTCCACCCCCCAAAATGTCGGTTTGCCGGCGGCGATCGAGCCGCACGTTGAACGACAGTCTATTCGGTGGGTGAGGGTGTGTGCCAGCCCCGATCGGGAATCGCCGGTCGGCGTGGTGTCGATGGAACGATCGCGGCGCCGGGGCGCGCCGGGCCGGACGCGGCGCGATCCCCGTTGCGCGCCCGCGTCGGATCGCCTTAAGTGGTAGGCCAAAACGCCGCAGCCGGCCGCGCCTCCGATTCGCGCGAGCGGCGGGACGCCGGTTGCGCGCAAAACAGATGGACGATGCTCACGGTTAAAATCAAACGCCTGCGTCCCGCCAGTCCGCCCGCGCCGCGCTATCAAAGTGCCGCGGCCGCGGGCGCCGATTTGATCGCGGATGTGGCCGAGGCGCGCGTGCTCCATCCGCTCGAGCGCAGTGCGATTCCGACCGGGATCGCGCTCGAACTGCCGCCCGGCTTCGAGGGCCAGGTGCGGCCGCGCAGCGGGCGGGCATTGGCCGAGGGTCTGGCGCTGGTCAATTCGCCGGGCACCATCGACGCCGACTATCGTGGCGAAATCCATGTGCTAGTAATCAATCTGGGCGGCGCGCCGATCACGATCCGGCCGGGCGAGCGGATTGCGCAACTGGTGATCGCGCCGGTGATGCGCGCCGAGTTTGTCGAAGTTGAGGAGCTGGGCGACAGCGTGCGCGGCGGCGGCGGCTTCGGCCATACCGGGCGCTGAAAGTGCGATGGCGGAATTTTTGCCCAAGCGGATAATGCGCGCGAGCCGATGAGTATCAAGCATAACGACGGCGGTGACGAAGCGTCGGCTGCGGACCAGGCGCTGAATGCGGTCGGCCCGGTCGACGGACGCTATCGACCGCGCACGCGCGCGCTCGCCCGCTATTTCAGCGAGGCGGCGCTGATTCGCTACCGCGTGCGCATCGAGATCGAATGGTACCTGTCGCTCGCGGCCAATCCCGCGATCGACGCGGTCGCGCCGATCGATGCGGCCGGTGCGCGGCGCCTGCGCGCGCTGTATACCGAATTCGCGCCGGCCGACGCGCGGCGCGTCAAGGCGCTCGAGGCCGAGACCAATCACGACGTCAAGGCGCTCGAGTATTTCCTCAAGGAAAAGATCGCCGCGATCGACGCCGGACTGCCGCTCGAAATGATCCATTTCGCCTGCACCTCGGAGGACATCAGCAATCTCGCCTACGCGCTGATGCTCAAGGAGTTCGCGGCGGACGAGTTGATCGTGGCGCTGACGCGGATCGCGGGCACGCTTGGCGCATTGGCCCACGAGTACCGCGGCGTGCCGATGATCGCGCGCACGCACGGGCAGGAGGCGTCGCCGACCACGGTGGGCAAGGAGTTCGCGATCTTCGCGGCGCGCCTCGAGCGCCAGATCGCGCATCTGCGGCGCCAGGAGTATCTCGGCAAGGCCAACGGCGCGGTGGGCAATTTCAACGCCCATCGGTTCGCCTATCCGGCGGTTGACTGGATCGCCCATTCGCGCGCCTTCGTCGAGGGCCTCGGGCTCACCTGGAATCCGCTGACCACGCAGATCGAATGCCACGATTTTCTCGCCGAGATTTTCGACACCGTGGTGCGCATCGATACGATTCTGCTCGGCCTGGCGCGCGACGTGTGGGGCTATATCTCGCTCGGCTACTTCACCCAGCGGACGGTGGCCGGCGAGGTCGGATCGTCGGTGATGCCGCATAAGGTCAATCCGATCGACTTCGAGAACTGCGAGGGTAATCTCGGGCTGGCCAGCGCATCCTTTCAGCATCTGTCGGCCAAGCTGCCGATTTCGCGCTGGCAGCGCGACTTGAGCGACAGCACCGCGATGCGCGCGATGGGCGCCGCCTTTGGCCATGTGATGGTCGCGCTCGGCTCGCTCGAGCGCGGCCTGGGCAAGCTCGAGATCAATCGCGCGCGAATCGCCGCCGAGATCGCCAGTGACAAGGCGTGGGAAGTGGTCGCCGAGGCGATCCAGACGATGATGCGCCGCCATGGGCTCGATCGCCCGTACGAGCGGCTCAAGGAATTGACCCGCGGGCGGCCGGTCAGCCGCGCGTCGATCGCGGAATTTATCGCGACGCTGCCGCTCGACACCGCGACGCGCGCCGCGCTGGCGGAGCTGGAACCGGGTAATTACATTGGGCTGGCGGCGGAACTGGTCGAGCGCTATGCGCCGGCGGGCCGTCCGGCGCGACCATCCAAGTGAAGCTGCGCGTCAAGCCGGATGACCCGGCGCGCACGCTTTGCTTCGTTGTGCATAAGCCGGGCGCATCCCTGCGGATTTGTGGATAATCGCGCCGGGCGGGCAGTGGCCGATGCGCGGCCAAGTATTCCCGCGCGCCGCCGCCAAGTAATATAGCCGTAGCACTGCCACAATTGGCGGGAGGATCACGTGGATACCAATCCGGAAAAGCTCGAAATGTTTTATGAGGGCAAGGCCAAGAAGCTCTATGCGACGGCCGACCCCGATCTGGTAATCGCCTATTTCAAAGACGACGCGACCGCGTTCAACGCGAAAAAGCGCGGCACGATCGAAGACAAGGGCGTGGTCAACAACCGCATGTCCGAGCTGTTCTTCCTGATGCTCGAGCGGGAGGGCGTGCGCACCCATTTTGTGCGCCGGCTCGACGATCGCGAGATGCTGTGCAAGCGGCTGGATATCGTGCCGGTCGAGGTCGTCGTGCGCAATATCGTGGCCGGCTCGATGGCCAAGCGGCTGGGCCGCGAGGAGGGCGAAGCGCTGCGCCATCCGGTGGTCGAGTTCTATTACAAGTGCGACGCGCTCGACGATCCGCTGATTATCGCCGACCACGCGATCGTCTTTGGCTGGGCGACCCAGACCGAGCTCAACACGATTCACGAGTCGGCGATGCGCGTCAACGACATCCTGAGCCGCTTTCTCGATCAGCGCGGCGTGATCCTGGTGGACTTCAAGCTCGAATTCGGACGCCATCACGGCGCGATTCTGCTGGGCGACGAAATCTGCCCGGACACCTGCCGCTTCTGGGACAAGGCGACGCGCAAGAAGCTCGACAAGGATCGCTTCCGGCGCGACTTGGGCGATGTCGAGGGGGCGTACCACGAGATGCTGCGGCGGGTGGAGAGCTAAGGCTTGCGGGCCCGGGTCTTCGTCACGCCGCGCAAGGGAATTCTCGATCCGCAAGGGCGCGCGGTCGAGGGCGCGCTCACGAGCCTGGGGATTAGCGGGGTGGCCAACCTGCGCGTCGGCCGCTACGTGACGCTCGAAATTGACGCGCCGTCGCACGCGGCGGCCGAGGCGACCGTCAAGCGGATCTGCGAGCAACTGCTGGCCAATCCGAATATCGAGGATTTCCGCTTCGAGGTCGACGCCGGATGAAATGGGGCGTCGTACGTTTTCCCGGCTCGCTCGATGACGCCGACGCGATTCATGCACTGCGCGAGGTGCTCGGACAGGACGCCGCGATGCTGTGGCATAAGGACGAAGCGCTGGGCGGCGCCGAATGTATCGTGCTGCCGGGCGGCTTCAGCTACGGCGATTATCTGCGCTGCGGCGCGATCGCGCGCTTCTCGCCGATCATGCAGAGCGTCGCGCGGTTTGCCGCCGAAGGTGGCCTGGTCATCGGCATCTGCAACGGCTTCCAGATTCTTTGCGAGGCCCATCTGCTGCCCGGCGCGCTGATGCGCAATCGGTCGCTCGCCTTCGTCTGCGACGTCGTTACGGTGCGCGTCGAAAACGCGGCGACGCCGTTTACCCGCGCCGCGCGCACCGGCGAAATCCTGCGCCTGCCAATCAAGCATGGCGAGGGCTGCTACGTCGCGCCCCAAGAGGAATTGCGCGCGATGGAAGAGCGCGGACAGGTGCTGCTGCGCTACGTCGACGAAGCGGGCGTGGCGAGCGACGCGGCGAATCCAAACGGCTCGATGCGCTCGATCGCGGGCGTCGCCAATCAGGGCTTCAACGTCTTCGGCCTGATGCCGCATCCGGAGCACGCGGTCGAAAAGGCGCTGGGCGGCGAGGATGGGCGGCGGATTTTCGCATCGATTATCGCCGGCGGTGCGCGCGCCGCATCGAGGGTATCCGGTTGAGCGCCGCGCCGATCGCCTTGGCGGGCGAGCCGCGAGTTGATCTGGCCGAGGCGCGCGCGCACGGCCTCAGCACCGAGGAATTTGCCGCGATTGAGCGGATTCTCGGGCGTACGCCGACCTTCACCGAGCTCGGTGTGTTCTCGGTGATGTGGTCCGAGCATTGTTCGTACAAATCGTCGCGCAAGCATCTGCGGATGCTGCCGATGAGCGGCCCCAACGTGGTCGGCGGGCCGGGCGAAAACGCCGGCGCGATCGACGTCGGCGACGGCTGGGTCGCGGTCTTCAAGATCGAAAGCCACAACCATCCGTCCTACGTCGAGCCCTACCAGGGCGCGGCGACCGGCGTCGGCGGCATCCTGCGCGATATTTTCACGATGGGCGCGCGGCCGATCGCGAGCATGAACTCGCTCAAGTTCGGCTCGTTCGATCATCCGCGCACGCGCTTTCTGGTCGGCGGCGTGGTCGGCGGGGTCGGCGGCTACGGCAATTGCGTGGGCGTGCCGACAGTCGCCGGCGAAGTGATGTTCGACGCGGGCTACAACGGCAATATCCTGGTCAACGCCTTCGCACTGGGCCTCGCCCGGCGCGAGGATTTGCAAAGCGCACGGGCGCGCGGCGCCGGCAATCCGGTGCTCTACGTCGGCTCGGCGACCGGCCGCGACGGTATCCATGGCGCCAGCCTGCTGGCCTCGGCCGAGTTCGACGCCGAGAGCGAATCCAAGCGCCCTACCGTGCAGGTCGGCGATCCGTTCACCGAAAAATTATTGATTGAGGCATGCCTCGAGGCGATGAAGACCGGCGCGATCGTCGCGATCCAGGATATGGGCGCGGCCGGGCTGACCTCGTCGTCGAGCGAGATGGCCGGGCGCGGCGGCCTCGGTATCGAACTCGATCTCGATCGCGTGCCGCTGCGCGAGGCCGATCTGACGCCTTACGAAATCCTGCTTTCGGAATCGCAGGAGCGGATGCTGATCGTGGCCGAGCGCGGACGCGAGGCCGAGCTGCAGGCGGTCTTCGCCAAGTGGGATCTGCATGCGGCGGTGATCGGGCACGTCACCGGTGACGGCCGCTGGCGCGCGCTTTATCGCGGACGCGTGGTGGCCGATCTGCCGGTCGGCGCGATCAGCGACGACGCGCCGGTTTACGATCGCCCGGCGTGCGTGCCGGCCGCGAGCGATGCGCTTGCGGCGGCCGCGGAGAGCGCGGCTCAGGCGGACGCCCCGGCCCCGGCCGCCGCATTGCGCGCGCTGCTCGGCAGTCCCAACGTCGCCTCGAAGCGCTGGGTCTACCGGCAATACGATTCGATCGTGCAATCGAACACGATCGCCGGGCCGGGCAGCGACGCCGCCGTACTGCGGATCAAGGATTCGCGCCGCGGGCTCGCGCTCAAGGTCGATTCCAATCCGCGCGCCTGCGCGATCGATCCGTATATCGGCGCGGTAGCGACGGTCTGCGAGGCCGCGCGCAATGTAGCGTGCGCGGGCGCGCGGCCGGCCGGAATCAGCAATTGCCTCAACTACGGCAATCCCGAGCGGCCCGAGATCATGTGGCAGTTTATCCGCGGAGTCGAGGGTCTGCGCGACGCGGCGATCGCGCTGGGCACGCCGGTGATCAGCGGCAACGTGAGCTTTTACAACGAGACCGAGGGGCGCGCGATCGCGCCGACGCCGGTTATCGCGATGGTCGGGACGTTTGCCGACGTCCGGCTACATCTAAAGCAATACTTTAAGATTGCGGGCGACGCGGTGATGATCGTGCGCAGCGCCGCGCCGTCGTACGCGGCCAGCGAATATGCGGCGCTGTTCGGCGCGCCGCCGCGGCCCCTGGCGCCGATCGACTTGGGGCGCGAGCGTCGGCTGGTCGATGGGCTGGTTGAATGTGCGGAACGGCGTTTGATAAGATCAGCCCACGACGTCAGTGAGGGTGGACTGGCAGTGGCGCTGGCCGAGGCGTGCTTCAATCCCGCGGGCATAATGGGCGTTGAAGTGGATGCGGGCGACAGCGGCCACGACGGTGAAGTGCTTTTTGGCGAGGGCGCGTCGACGGTGGTGATTTCGGCACCGCTTGAGAACATTGAAGTGATACATCAGATTTTCGACCCGCTTGAAGTGCGCCGCATTGGCCGGGTAACGACGGCCGCGCGCCTGACGATCGGCGCGGCAATCAACGAGGATCTTGCCGCGCTCAAGCAGATTTACGAAATGGCATTGCCCGGGAGACTCAACCGGCCGTGACCTCGATCGACCAGCTTGTGCATAGCGTCAGCCTGTCGGCCAGCGGCGGCGCGGCGATTGGCGACGATTCCGAAGGCGCGCTCGCGGCGGCGGCGGCCCGCGCGGCGCAGGCGTCCACCGGCGCGGACGACGCGCATGCGATCGAGATCGACAGCGCCGAAAACAAGCTCGACGCGTTCCACGACGAATGCGGGGTGTTCGGCGTTTACGGCCATCCGGAGGCCGCCAATCTCGTCTACCTCGGGTTGTATTCGTTGCAGCATCGCGGCCAGGAATCGGCCGGCATCGTCTCGTCCAATAACAAGTCGCTGATCTCGCATCGCGGGATGGGCCTGGTCGCGGACATCTTTAACAGCGAAGTGCTCGGACGCCTGGAAGGCACGGCGGCGATCGGGCACAACCGCTATTCGACCACCGGATCGACTTCGCTCAAGAATTGCCAGCCGCTGGTGGTCGAATACGCGCGCGGCGGTCTGGCGCTGGCGCACAACGGCAACCTGGTCAACTTCGAGGAGTTGCGCGCGCGGCTCGAAGCCAGCGGTTCGATCTTCCAATCGTCGTCGGACAGCGAGCTGGTGATTCATCTGATCGCCGGATCGCATGCGGCCGACCTGCCGGGCCGCGTCATCGACGCGCTGTCGCAACTGCGCGGCGCCTACTCGCTGGTCGTGCTGACCGAGCACGGACTGATCGCGGCGCGCGATCCGCACGGCTTCCGCCCGCTGGTGATCGGCAAGCTCAACGACGCGACGATCATCGCGTCGGAGACCTGCGCGCTCGACTTGGTGCGCGCCGAGTATATCCGCGAGGTCGAGCCGGGCGAGGTGCTGGTGATCACCGACGAGGGCATCCGGTCGATCTTTCCGTTTGCCCCGGCGCCCTCGCGGCGCTGCATTTTCGAGTACGTCTATTTCGCGCGGCCCGACAGTCTGCTCTACGGGCGCAACGTCTATTCGGTGCGCAAGGACCAGGGCCGGGCGCTGGCGCGCGAACGCCCGGTCAAGGCCGACATCGTGGTTCCGGTGCCCGATTCGGGCAACGCGGCGGCGCTCGGCTACGCCGAGGAATCCGGCATCCCGTTCGAGATGGGACTGGTGCGCAGCCACTATATCGGGCGCACGTTTATCGAGCCGCGCCAGTCGATTCGCCATTTCGGGGTCAAGATCAAATTCAACCCGGTGGCTCAACTGCTCAAGGGCAAGAGCATCGTGCTGGTCGAGGATTCGCTGGTGCGCGGCACCACGCTGCGCAAGGTGATCCCGA
>JADMIL010000052.1 GCA_015478645.1 Candidatus Binataceae bacterium | reverse complement strand
CCCGGATCCGGGATTCTTCGCTGCGCTCAGAATGACAACCTAACTTGTGCCGAGGCTCCCTCGGTGCTGCGCCGCGCCGCGGCAACCGGCCGCCCGGCGGCAGCGGATTCGTCGGTGCGCGCGGCTTTCAATTATGCGCGGGGCGCTGGACAGTCGCGATGGACCTGCGGAACACTTGGAGGGGCATGGCACAGGAGTTCTATCGATGAAGATCGTGCGCTATCGACATGACGGACGCGACGGTTACGGCGCGCTCGAAGGCGATCGGATCATGCCGCTCGACGGCGCTATCGGATCGCTCGCACCGGCCGCGGGCGCGGCGCCAATCGCGCTCGGCGCGGTGCGCCTGCTGGCGCCGGCGACGCCGAGCAAAATCGTCGCGATCGGGCTCAACTACGCCGACCACGCCGCCGAGGGCAAGCGCGAACTGCCCAAGGAGCCGATGCTTTTCATCAAGCCGTCGACCGCTCTGATCGGTCCGGGCGCCGCGATCGTCTATCCGCCGCAAAGTACGAATCTCCATCACGAGGGCGAACTCGCGATCGTGATCGGCGCCACCGCCAGCCAGGTCGCCGCGGCCGACGCCGATCGCTACATCCTGGGCTACACCTGCGCCAACGACGTGACCGCGCGCGATCTGCAGCGGCGCGACGTGCAGTTCACGCGCGGCAAGGGTTTCGACACCTTCGCGCCGCTCGGGCCGTGGATCGTCACCGGGCTCGACCCGTCCGACCTGGCGATCGAAACGCGGGTCAACGGCGTGGTCCGCCAGCAGAGCCGGACCTCCATGTTGATTTTCAATTGCGCCTACCTGGTCAGCTTTATCTCGCACGTGATGACGCTGCTGCCGGGCGACGTGATCTCGACCGGCACGCCGGCCGGCGTCGGTCCGATGCAGGTGGGCGACGTGGTCGAAGTGGAGATCGAAAAAATCGGATGCCTGAAAAACCCGATCGCCGCGCCGCGCTGAAACGCCCGCGTCCACCCCGGCGCAAACGCGGCGCGAGCGATGGGGGCGGGAGCGTGCGCTACCTGGTCGGCCGCACCGCCGACCTGAAGGCCGGCGCATCGATCAAGTTCCTGATGCCGGTGCGCGGTGCCGACGAGGAATGTTTCGTGATCAATTTTCGCGGTCGCTTCCACGCCTACGTCAACCGCTGCCGCCACGTGCCGATGGCGATGGATTGGGTCGACAACCAGTTCTTCGCCGAAGAGGGCCGCTACCTGATGTGCCAGACGCATAACGCGTATTACGAGCCGGGCAGCGGCGAATGTATCGTCGGGCCGCCCGACGCGTGCGGCAAGATGCTCTACCGGGTGCCGCTCGAAATCGAGGCCGGCACGATCTACGCGCGCCCGCCGACCGAGGAATTCGAGGATTGAGCGGCGCGCGTATGGAGCGCGCGATTCCCACGCCAAACGCGCAAGCGAACGCCGTATGGTGTCGAAGGCTAGTCGCCGGCGCCGACCCGCTGGAACCGCGTATGCCACAGGATCGTCGCCCACGATTCGCCGTCGTTTTCGACGAAGACATTTGCCCGCACCTCCATCGCGCTTTTGTCGGGCGTGACCGCGCAATGCAGATGGGTCAGTTCATCGAGGGTGTTGACCGTGCCGGTCGGGATCCCGATCGGATCGATTTGCGGGGCGCGGAAATGCAGATACGCGGTAAGCTCGGCGCGGTCGCGTCCCTCGACCGATTTGACGGTGATCGATTGGCGCTGATCGCTGACCACGGCGCGCTCGGCGACTGACCCTTCGGCAAAGGTGAGTTGCCATTTGCCGCCATAACCGACCTGTTTGTAGCAGAGCGTGTAGGACTTGGTCAGCCATTGAATTGGGGTCGCGTCGGGACTGAGCGGCGTGATCGAATCGACTTCCGAAACCAGGCCCGTCCAGCATCCGCGAAACACTTCCGGCAGTGGAATCTCACGGGTATTGGAACCGGCGCCGCCGGGGGTGAACGGAATCGTCGCGCCCTGGTCGGGGGCGGTTTGCAACTCAGGAAGATTCGGCGGATGGCCGGCGGCCGGTCTCTGCTGCGACGGCAGCACCTGGACCTGTCCGGCCCATGCCGGTTGCGCCAAGGCCGCGAGCACGGCCGGCGCAGCGAGCATGGTCGCGATGGCGCAAAGCACCGCGAGCGACGCGGCGCGCGCGGAAGTAAACCATCTGCGGTAGGCGATGCGCGTGGCCATCGCGATTGACGGCGAGTCGGGTCGTCAGATCGGCGGAACGGGTCTATTCGTATTCGTCGCCGAAATGGGCGCGGATAATGCGCGCCTTGAGATACTCGAGCGTGCCGAGATCCTCGACGATATCGCCGCCGGTGTCGTAGAAAAACAGCTCGCCATTCTTGGTCCGGCCGACCGCGATAATCCATTCCAGATCATCACGATCCTCGAGGAGATAGTTGATCGTTTGGGCAACGCCACGGCCCGGGATGATCGTGATCTTGGGACGCGCGAGTTTTTCCTGCTTCGGCATTGCTTTGCTAGACACCCCTGGCGGGAAGGTGAGGTAGAACCACCCTCCGCTTAGCTTACGAACGGCCTTCGCCCTAAGTCAATAGCGCGTGGACTGCGACCTCCGCGTGATGCGTGTTGGGAAAGAAATCGAACGCGCGCACCTGATCTATTTCGTACCCGCATGTACGCAGGCTTTGCAAGTCGCGGACGAGGGTTGCGGTGTCGCACGAGACATAAATAATCGCGCGCGGCCTGAGCCGGCCGATCGGCGCCATCAACTCGGGCGCGCCGATGCGTGGCGGATCGACGACGACCAGCGCGGGGCGATAGCCCGCGCGCGCGAAGAAGAGCGCGGTCTCGGCGGCCTTCATCGCGATGAACTGCGCGCCGCCGAGGCCCATCCGGGCGGCGTTGCGGGCGGCGCCGGCGATCGCGTGCGGGTCGGCGTCGACGCCGGTCACCTGGGCGCCGCGGCGCGCGAGCGGCAGGCTGAAGTTGCCCGCGCCGCAAAACAGATCGAGCACCGGCGTTTCCGCCGCGACGGCGGCCATCGCGACCACCGCCGCGACCAGCCGGCGATTCTGCGCGCGGTTGACCTGGGTGAAGAGGTCGGCGTCGATCTCGATGGTGCAGCCCGGCTCGAGCTCGATCGCGATCGTCGCGTCGCCGGCCACCGTGCGCGCGCCGCCGCCGCGCAGCACGACGCCGCGAATGCGTGCGGCATCGTCGCCGTCGATCATGCGGCGGGCACGGGCGCATTCGCCGCCGCCGGGCGCGCGATCAAGATGGGCGACGAGCACTTCGCCGCCGCGATCGGCGACCACTTCGATCTCCGTGCAGCGCCGTCCGAGCGCGGCGGCCAGCGCCGCCGGAACGCGGATGGCGTCGTCGGCGACCATGCAGCGGTCGATCGCGACGATCGAATTACTGCCGGCCGCGTGAAAACCGACCAGCCCATCGGGTCCCGTCTTGAAGCGCACGCGCGACCGGTAGCCAAACTCGGCTGGCGCCGGCGCGAGCAGCCCGCGCGGGTCGAGTTCGATTTTGAGCGCACGGCGAAATTCGCCCGCGATCAGTTCCGCCTTGAGCGCGGCCTGCGCCGGATAGTCGAGATGCTGCCAGTCGCATCCGCCGCAGCGCGGCAGGAACGGGCAGGGCGCCGCGCGGCGTGCGGGACCGGGAGCGATCACGCGCGCGATCCGGCCGATTGCGTGGCCGCGGCGCTCGGCGGTGATCGCGAGATCGAGCCGATCGCCCGGCGCGGCGTGCGGGACCATCACGGTTTTGCCGTCCAGATGGCCGACGGCATACGGCCCAAAGGTCATCGCGGTGATTGCAACTTCCGGCATGTGTGGCGATGCGGCGCGCCCAGGTGCGCAGGCGGCGATCGGCGCGGCAACGGATCCATTATAACCGAATCCCGGCAGGCGCGCGTGCGTCTAATACTCCGGTGGACGATTAAACGGAAGCAGGTGGCGCGGCGCAGGCGCTGGTGGCGGCGTGGGCCTTGAGGCAACTATAATTGCCGCTGACCGTAGCGCCTTCGCGCCGACTCAACGACTCCCATCATCAGGTGATTTTTCTTGGCCAGCAAAGCAGAGCAGCAAACCGTCCGCCGCGACCAGAATGACGACGCGGTCCACGAACACGCCCGGCGCATCGCGGTTTTCGGCGAACGGATGTTCGCGCGAATTCCCGCCGATCTGAGCGACAGCTACCCCGAACGTCTGCGCGTGGCGATCGCCGAGCGGGCGTTCGATTTCCTGGCCGCGCGCAGCGAGCCGATCGCGGTGCGGATCACGCCCGCCGACGGCGCCAGCGGCGACCTGGTGGTGGAAACCGCGATGGACGATTGCCCGTTCATCGTCGACAGCGTGCTCGAATATCTGCGCAAGCACGAAATTCCCGTGGGGATGATTCTGCATCCGGTGTTCAACGTGGCGCGCAACCCGGCTGGCGCGGTCGTCGCGTTCGAGCAGCTAACTTCCGCCGAGCGGGCCGAATCGCTGATTCACGCGGTAATTCGTCCCCTGCCCGGTGCACCGGTCATCGCGACGCTGACGGCGGATCTGATCGAGGTGCTGACGCAGGTGCGCGAGGTGACCGCGGACTTTGCCGCGATGACCGCGCGTGCGCTCGAAATCTGCGAGGAGACCGCGGCCACCCGCGGGCTGGTCGAACTGCGCGACTTTCTGCGCTGGCTGGCGCAGGACAGCTTCGTTTTTCTCGGCTACCGGCGCTATCGCGTCATCACGCACGACGGTCAGCGCGCGCTCGCGGTGGATGCGGGTTCGGGCCTCGGCATCCTGCGCGACGAGGCGCGATCGCGCTATGCGCAGCCGATGACGATCACCGCGATGGACGAAGACCATCGCACGCTGCTGTTCGACGGGCCGCCGCTGATCGTCGGCAAAGCGCGCGCCGAAGCGATCGTCCATCGGCGCGCCGCGATGGACGACATCACGCTGCGCCGCGTCGGACCCGACGGCGACGGCGCCTGCTTCGATCGCTTCGTCGGCCTGTTTACCACGCGCGCCTATGCCGAGGAGGCGCAGCATATCCCCGTGCTGCGGGCCAAGCTGGCCGAGGTGCTGGAGGCGGAGCACGCGCGGCCGGGCACACATGACTACAAGGAGATGGTCGCGGTCTTCAACAGCTTTCCCAAGGAAGAGCTGCTGCGCGCGCGGGTGGGCGAGTTGCGCGCGCAAATCCGCATGGTGCTCGACGTCAAGAGCGAGGGCGACGTGCGCCTGAGCATTCAATCCGACCCGGTGCGCGGCAGCGTGATCGCGCTGGTGATCATGCCGCGCGGCCATTTTTCGGGCGAAGTGCGGATCGCGATGCAGCGCGCGCTGGCCCATCATCTGCGCGGCAAGCTGGTCTACTACTACCTGGCGCTGGGCGAAACCTATACGGCGCGGCTGCATTTTTGCTTCGCGGCGCCGGTGCCGAACCCGGCGGCGGTCGCCGCGATGGAGTCCGAGGTGATCCGGCTGGCGCGCACCTGGGACGACGCGCTGCACGATCGGCTGATCGTGCGCCATGGCCAGGCGGTCGGCCATGAGACCGCGGTGCGCTGGCTCGCCGCCTTCAGCCCGGCCTACCGCTCGAGCACGCCGGTCGAGACCGCCGTACACGATATCGAGCGGGTCGAGGCGCTGCTGGCCGGCGGTACGTTCAGCGTCGATATCCATCAGGGGGCACCCGGCGCGGCGCGCAACGAATGCGAACTGCGGATGTACGAGCTGGGCGACGCGCCGATCCTGTCGGAGCTGGTGCCGGTGCTGCAAAACTTCGGCATCGCGGTGCTGAGCGAGGAGGCGCACGAACTCACGCCGATGGTCGGCGGCGGGCCGCGGCAGGCGCATATCCAGTCGTTCCGCGTGCTCGGCCTCAAGGGCGAAGCGCTCGAACAGATGCCCGGCGCGGCGCTGGTGACCGACGCGCTGGTCGCGGTGCGCACCGATCGGGCGGACGACGACGCGCTCAACGGCTTGACCCTGGCGGCGGCGCTCGAATGGCGTGAGGTGGCGCTGCTGCGCGCCTATCTCGCGGCGGCGTTCCAGATGAAGGTCGCACCCGCGCGCCTGGCGACCACGCGTCCGATGCTGCTCTACCCGCGGCTGGCGCGGCTCTTTATCGATTTCTTCAGGGCGCGCTTCGATCCCGATCAGGCCGCGGCGCCCGCGCGCATCGCGGAGCTCAAGGCGGCCTATCTCGACCAGTGCGCGGCGGTCGAGAATATCGCCGACGATCGCTTCGCGCGCACGCTACTGGCAATGGCCGAAGCGACCGTGCGGACCAATTACTTCCAGCCGCTTCCCGTGCCGGATCCGTATCTCGCGCTGAAATTCGAGAGCGCGAAAATTCCCAACCTGCCCGACACCGCGCCGCTCTACGAGATTCACGCCAGCAGTCCGCGGATGGAGGGCTGCCATCTGCGCGGCGGGCGGATCGCGCGCGGCGGGATTCGTTACAGTGACCGGCCCGACGACTACCGCACCGAGATTCTCGACCTGATGAAGACCCAGACGATCAAGAACGTGATGATCGTGCCGGTGGGATCGAAGGGCGGCTTCGTGGTCAAGCCGCGCGGCGGGCGCGCGCCCGATCGCGACGCGGTGGTGGCGGCTTATCGCACGCTGATCAACGCGATGCTCGACCTGACCGACAACACTGCGGGCGGGATGGTGGTGCGGCCGGCGCGCGTGCGGATCTACGATACCGACGGACCCTACCTGGTGGTCGCGGCCGACAAGGGGACGGCGGCCTTTTCGGATATCGCCAACGAAATCGCGGAGAGCCGCGGCTTCTGGCTGGGCGACGCCTTCGCCTCGGGCGGCGAGCACGGCTACGACCACAAGAAGATGGCGATCACCGCGCGCGGCGCATGGGAGTCGGCGCGGCGGCACTTGCGCGAGATGGGGCGCGATCCGGTGCATGGCGCGCCGATTACGATGACCGGAATCGGCGACATGTCGGGCGACGTGTTCGGCAACGGGCTGTTGCGATCGGACAACGTCAAGCTGATCGCGGCCTTCGATCATCGCCACATCTTTATCGATCCCGACCCCGACCCGCGCCCGAGCTTCGGTGAACGCCAGCGCCTGTACGACCTGCCCGCGTCGCAATGGAGCGACTACAATCCGGCCTTGATCAGTGCGGGCGGCGGCGTGTTCCGCCGCGGCCAGAAGCGTATCGCGCTCAGCGCCGCGGCACGCCGCGCGCTCGGCTGCGACGCCGCCGAACTCGATTCGGAGAGCCTGGTTCAAGCCATTCTGCGCGCGCCCACCGATCTGCTTTACAACGGCGGCATCGGCACTTACGTGCGCGCCAGCGCCGAGAGCGACACCGACGCCGGCGACCACGCCAATGACGCCTGCCGCATCGCGGCCACCGAACTGCGCTGCAAGGTGGTGGTCGAGGGCGGCAACCTGGGCTTCACGCAAAAGGCGCGCATCGAGTACGCGCTGGGCGGCGGCCGCATCAACAACGACGCGATCGACAACTCGGCCGGCGTCGATATGTCGGACCACGAGGTGAATCTCAAGATTCTGCTGGCGCCGGCGGTGGCCCGCGGCGCGATCACGGCGGGCCAGCGCAACCGGCGGCTGGCCGCGGTGGCCGAGGAGGTTGCGCTCAACGTGTTGCGCGACAATCACGACCAGGTGCTGTCGCTGAGCCTCGAGCAATTGCGCAGCCGCGGCGGCGTCAGCAGCTATCGCGACCATCTGAGCGCGATGGAACAGCGCGGCGTGATCCGCCGGCAGGAGGTGACGCTGCCGACCCACGAGGAGTTGCGTGATCGGCGGGCACGCTATGCCGGGCTGACCCGCCCGGAGCTCGCGATGCTGACCGCGTTCACCAAAATCGATCTCACGGCGCGGCTTGAGCTTTCGCCGCTGGTCGACGAGGCCGGCTTCGTCGACCGCTTTCTGCGGCCCTATTTTCCGGCTTCGATCGCGAACGATTTCGCCGCCGACGTGCCGCATCACGGGCTGCGCCGCGAACTGGTGGCGACCCGCGTGGTCAACGAACTGGTCAACCTGATGGGCGCGGTGTTCGTCTTCAACTTCATCCGCGACTACGGCATCGACACCGAGGGCGCCATGCGCGCCTGGCTGACCGCAAGCGGCATCCTGCAAATCAGCGAGCGCGCCGCGCAGCTCAAGGCCGAAGCCTCGGGGCTTTCGGCCGAGGGTGAACTCGGCGCTTTCATGGCCCTGGAGCAGGCCGCGCGCCGGGCCAGTGGATGGGCGCTGGCGCACGCCGATCCGGCCGCGCCGATCGGCGCCGCGATCGATCGCTTCAAGCCGGCGATCGGCGAGTTGGCCGCGCAGTTTGAGGAGACCCTGGCGGCCGGCGAGCGCGCCCGCTTCGAGCGGACCTATCGCGAGCTGCGCACGACCGTCCAGCGCGAGGAGCTGGCCCATGAGCTCGCCCGCCTGTCTTTCGCCGACCATCTGCTGCACGTGCTGAGCCTGAGCTTCAAGCGCGGGGCGGCGCCGCTGACCGTCGCGCGCGCCTACTTCGGTTTGAGCGAAGGAATCGAGTTCGCGCTAATCGAGGGCGCGATCGAGGCGATCAGTAGCGACGACCGCTGGGAGCGGCGCGCCGCGCGCGATCTGGCAGGCGAGCTGACCTGGGCGCGGACCAGCCTGTGCTGCCGCGCGCTCGACAGCGCGGCGCACGACGCGCCGGCGCCGCAACCGCGCGTCGCGCATGAGCGCGAACGCCGGGCGGCCGACGTCGCGCGCCTGATGGGCGAGCTGCGTGCGCTCACCACGATCGGATTGCCGCCGCTGCAGGTGACCGTGCGCGCGCTCTCGCGGCTGGCGTCCGACACCTGACATCGGGCGCGCGCCGCGCCATGAGCGGAAGCTCGGGTAATGCTTCAGCGGGCGGCGGGCGCGCTCAAATCGGCGAGCGGCGCCGTCGCCGGCATCGCCGCATTCGCCTGCGCGGCTGCGGCCTCGCGCAGATCCTGGTACAGCCGATAGCCCGCCGCTATCAGAAAAACGTTGGTGGCGTAGGTCACCGCCAGCGTCGCGAGGTTGATCAGGAAAATTGCCGCGCCGATGTAACCGGTCAGAATTGCCAAGGGTCCGAGGATGATACTGACGGCAGCAAAAAAACCCAAAACCCAGGCATTGAACCCCGACCAGACGGCGAGAAAGACCACGATTCTCGTCGTCACGCGGAAAAAACGCTTGCGGAGCAGGTCGCGGCTCGCGAGCAGGGCGCGGAAGCTATGCTCCTGGTCGAAGATCAGCGCATAGGGCGCGAAATAGAGCCAAAGAAAAATCAGCGACCCGGCCAGCATCAGGATCACCAGCGCGAGATAGACCAGCGCCGCAACCACGCCGCCCGGCACCATGAAATCCAACTCGAGCACCTTGAACGCGATGGTGGGCAGCCCGAGCTGGAGAATTACCACCCAGGCAAACGCGGCGGCGTTCCGGGCGGCGTCGCGATAAATTTCGATCGTCTCGGCGAGCGCCCCCGGCTTGCGCAGCCCGGACTGCCATCGCCGGATCGCGCACAGCACCAGAAGCTGCGCCGCGAGCGTGACTGCGAAGACCAGCCAGTGGAAGATCGTGACCGCCCATTGCGGAAATTCGGATTGCGCCACGTCGGCCGAAGGTTGGTACGGAATCTGAACTGGAACCCACGCGACGCTGCGCGCGCCGGGAGCGAATTTCTCCGCCAGGCCATGCTGGATATTAAGCGCGTCGGGCAACAGGCAGAGCGCCGCGACGACCACCAGCGGAGCGAGCGCCAGCGCGAGCGTCGGCCAATTACCGCGCAAGTCGTTCACCGCGTTGGCGAGGTAGATGAAGCTGCTTTTCAGTCGGCGCTGCATAAATCGAGACGAGGTTGCCATCCGCGCACGATTAAGACAAGGCTCCGCCGCCGCGCCGTCGCCGGCCGATCTGTACGCTCGCAGCCGATGCGCTATAATTGCGCTGCCGTGCCGCTTGACGGCGCGCCCCGCCGGGCGCGGCTTGCATGCCATGAACAACGACGAACGGACCGCCCGCATCGCTCATGAAAACAAGCTGATGCGGCGGCTGCGCTTCCTGGTCGAGCTGACCTTCGCGACGATCGCGCAGGACGATTCGCTGACTCTGGAACAGGCCTGGGATCACGTCCATGCGCTCAAGAGCGCCGCGGTCGCGATGTTTCCCGGCAAGGACGCGACCTTCGACCTGCTCTACCTGCCCCGTTTCTCGCGCCTGCTCGCCGAACGTTTCCGTGCCAATTAAAATCGTCCCGCGCATCCCCGCGCGGTCCGCACGTCGCGCCCGGCGTGCAAGAATAAATCAACTCGCCGGCGTTGTCGCGCCGGGCGAGACTTATCCAGCGGTCGTCAGCTTCAACCACAAAATTATCCGCGTCGAACGGCGGCCACGATCGAAAATAATTTCCGATCGCGTGCTGCCCGGGTTCATCGATCTCCAGGTCAACGGCGCCTGCGGCATCGACGTAATGTCGGCCACCGCCAACGATCTGCTCGAGCTGGCGCATTGCCTGGCGCATGAGGGCACCACCGGATGGCTGCCCACGGTGATCACCTCGCCGCTCGATACGATCGAACGGCTCGACCGCGTTATCGCCGAGGCGATGGCGGCGCAGGCCGAAAGCGAACGCGCCGCGCGGCGCGGCAGCCGCATGCCGGTCGGCGCGACGATCCTCGGGATGCATCTCGAGGGACCGTTCATCTCGCCACACCGCCGCGGCGTGCATCCGGCGCTCAATCTTTTGCCGCGCGGCGACGCGCTCGAGCGCGTGATGCGCCTGACCACGCTCAAGCTGATCACGCTCGCGCCGGAACTCGACGGCGCGCTCGACGCGATTCGGCGGTTCGAGGCGCGCGGCGTCGCGGTTTCGATCGGCCATACTGACGCGACCGGCGAGCAGGCGCTGGCGGGCGTCGCGGCCGGGGCGCGGATGTTCACGCATCTGTTCAACGCGATGCCGCCGCTGCATCATCGCGGGATCGGCACGGTCGGCGCCGCGCTGTCGCATTCGATGGCCAAGGTCGCGTTAGTCCCCGATGGCATCCACGTCGATCATCGCTTGATCCGGATCGCTCTGATGGCGCGCAAGCTTGGCGACCTGTTCTACACGACCGACCGCGTCGCGCTGGCCGGCACTGACGGCCGCAGGATGCCGTTGTTTGGGGGGCTGGTGAAGGCGGCGAGCATTGCCGGCGGCGCCGCGCGGCTGCCCGACGGCACGCTGGCCGGCAGTACGATCACGATGCTCGAGGCGGCGCGGATGAGCTGGAAGGGCGGCGCCCTGGCATGGCCCGGCATCGCGCTGGCCACCTCGCGCACACCGGCGACCATCCTCGGACTCGCCGATCGCGGACGGCTCGTGCGCGGCGCGCGCGCGGATTTGATTCTGCTCGACGACCAGCTAAATTTGAAAGCGGTGGTGGTCGGCGGACGCGAGCTCGATTGAGCGTCGCGAGTTCGCCCTAGCGAACGCGATATTGAGTCACTGTCGGCCGCCCGACCGCGCTGCCACTTGCCCGCGCGAATCCGTCCGAGGTGTCCACCATGCCGCTCAATCAGGCCTGCGCCGGCAAGCTCTATGCGCCAATCGCGATGGCGGTGACGAGCGCGGCGACGCAGAAGTACGCGCGCGCCTGCAACGACGACAATCCGCGCTACTTCGACGCCACCGCGCCGGGTGGGCTCGTCGCGCCGCCGATGTTCGCCGTGGTCGTCACCTGGCTCTCCGCCATCTCGGCCTTTACCGACCCCGACTTGCGGGCCGATCTGATGCGCCTGCTGCACGTCGCGCACGACATGGAATTTCTCGCGCCGATTCGCCCCGGCGACGCGCTCACGTCGACCGCGCGTATCGCCGCGATCGAAACTCATCCGGGCGGCGACACGATGGCGCTGGAACTCGAGGCGCGCAATGCCGCCGGCGATCCGGTCAATCGCACGCTGTTCACCGTCCTGATCCGCGGCCGGCGTGGCGCCGCCGCCGACGCGCCACCCGCCGCCGCGATCGTCCGCGGCGAACCCCTGGCCACCGTCGCCCAGACCATCGACCGCGATCAGACGCCGCGCTACGCCGAGGCGTCGGGCGATCGCAATCCGCTACATGTAGACGAGAATTTTGCCAGGATGGCCGGGCTGCCCGGAATTATCGTCCACGGCCTGTGCACGATGGCCTTCACCTCCAGGGTGATCATCGATCGGCTGTGCGGCGGCGATCCGCTGCGGCTCAAGCGCCTCGCCGTGCGCTTTTCGCGGCCGGTCATGCCCGGCGACACGATCACCACGCGCGTATGGCCGGCCGGCGCGCGCGGCGATCGGCGGCTCTTCGCTTACGAAACCGCCAATCCCGGCGGCCTCATCGTAATTCGCGACGGCCGCGCCGAAATCGCCGGCTGAGCCCGCGCCGCGATGCGCAAGCTCGTCATCGGCCTGTCGCTCTCGCTGACCGGCGCATACGCCGCGATGGGCCGGCAGGCCGCGGCGGCCCTGGGCCTGTTCGTGGGCGACACCAATGCGGCGGGCGGCGTGGAAATCGGCGGTGCGCGCTATGCCGTCGAGCTCGAATGCCGCGACGATTGCAGCCGCCACGATCGCGTGCGCGAGATTTACCGCTGGCTCTGCGGCGATCGCCGCGCCGACCTCTGCCTCGGCCCCTACTCGACCGGTTTGACCCGCGCGGCCGCGATCGTCACTGGCGACGCCGGAAAGCTGCTGGTCAATCACGGCGGGGCGGGCGACGACCTGCACGACGATCGCCGCCGCCTGATCGTCGGCGTGCCGACCCCGGCGAGCGAATATCTCGAGGGCTTCGTGCGGCTGCTCACAACGCTCAAAATCTGGCGCAAGCGCGTCGCGATCGTGTCGTCGCGCACGCCCTTCGCGCGCCAGGTCGCCGACGGTGCCGCGCGCGCCTGCGCCATCCGCCGCGCATGGCTCCACGGCGTGCGTCTGCGCCTCAAGTACACCGCCAATTACGATCCCGCCAGCTCGCCGGCGACGCTGATTGCCGCCCTGCGCCGCAACCGGATCAATGCGCTGGTCAGTGCCGGCAGCTTCGATCACGACGTCGCGATCATGCGCGCGGTGATCGCTTCGGGCAGTTCGATTCCGGTGCTCGGATGCGTCGCGGCGGGCGTGACCGGCTTCGCCGCAGCGCTCGGCGCGGACGCCGACGGCATCGTGGGCCCCAGCCAATGGGAGCACGATCGCAACGCGCCGGCGCCGGAACTCGGCCCGTCAGCAGCCGAGTTCGCCCGCCGGATGCGCACGCACGACGCCGCTGCCGGATGCGATTATCCGGCCGCCCAGGCATACGCCGCGGGCCTGCTCAGCCTCGCCGCCTTGCGCGCGGCCGGCGCGCGCGATCAACTCCGCCTGCGCGCGGCGTTTTCCGCAATGCGCACTTCGACGTTGTTCGGCGACTTCGCGATCGATCCGGTGTCGGGCCGCCAGGTCGGCCATCGCATGCTGCTCGTCCAATGGCATAACGGACGCAAGGTGCTGATCGACGCCGAGCCCGACCCCAACGCCGGCGCGCTCGAGTTCCCGTCGGGATGGCGCCTGATGGCCGCGTCGTTCGGATGGCTGCGGCTGTACCGGCGCGGCGAGCCGTATGACGACTCATCCGCGGCAGACGACGATGACGAAAAGCCTTAGCCTCACGCCCGGCCGGATTAAGCTGACGCGGCCGCCCGGCTAGCGCCCCTGGGCCAGCCGCGTGAAGCACACCAGGTAGATCAATCCGCCGGCCGAGATCAGCAGAACGGGATTCACCCGCCGCCACATCAGCACCGCCAGGGTCGCCGCCGCGACGGCCAGACCGACCAGATTGTGGATCGAGAGCCGCGCGAGCGCGTAGGTACCCGAGAGCATCAGCCCGATCGCGATCGGCGCCATCCCGCGCTGGATCGCGTTGCGCCAGAGCGAGTCCTTGTACCTCATCCACATCCGGTTGGCGAACAGCGTCAGGATGCAGTCCGGGAGAAAAAACGCGAAGCCGACCACCGCCGCGCCCGCGGCGCCCGCCAGCCGGTAGCCGATCACCAGCACCATCAGCATGTTCGGTCCGGGCGCGACCTGGCCCAGGCTGTAGATGTCGCGGAACTGCTGGTCGGTGACCCAGTGATACTGAGTTACCGTCAGCTTCTGCATCTCGGGCAGCACCGCGGTGCCGCCGCCGACCGCCAGGATCGAGAGCAGCGCGAAGACCCACGCCAGCGTCAATAATTTATGCGCCACGACTCAATGCCGCCAATGCGCGCGATGCGAGTGGAGGCGATCGCGCAAATGCACGAAGCGCTCGGCGGTCTCGACCGGACCGCGCGGCCGGTACAGCCACACCGCGATCGGACCGGCCACCAGCAGCACCCAGATCAGCGAGACCTTGAAGAGGCTCACCGCGATAAAGATCGCCGCCATGACGATCAGGTCGAGCGGCCGCACAAATTGCTTGTGGCCGAGCTGCAGCGTCACCGTCAGCAGCAGGCCCACCGCCGCCGCCGCCACCCCGACCAGGAAGCCGTTGATCTCCGCGTTGTGCCGCTGCCGCTCCCACAGCACGCCGAGCGTCATCATCACGCAGATCCCGGGCAGCATCAGGCCGGCCACCGCGACCGCCGCGCCGATCGTGCCACGCATGCGATCGCCCACGATCACGCTCATGTTGACCGAGTTCAGGCCCGGCAGCGTCTCGCTGATCTCGAGCGCGTCGAGAAAGTCATCGTCGTCGAGCCAGCCGTTGGCCGCCACCAGGTATTGGCGCAGGTAGGCGATCACGCCGCCGCCAAAACTGATCGCCCCCGCCGTCAGAAAGACTTTGAAGATTGCCCCGAGGCTGGCCCGCGCGCGCGAGGCCGCGGCCGCATCCACGATTTCGGCCTCATTCACGATTGGCGACCGGCGTCTTGCCCATGCGATAGATCATCGCGGTCTTGGTGGTGCCGGGCTGAATCCACTCGGCCGCCTCCTTCTGCATCTCGAGATAGAACTGATCCGCCAGCTCGCGCGGCTTGCCGCGAAACATATCGGGCGAAGGAAACTTGATCTGGTACGAATACTCACCGATGAAATGCTCCTGCGTCATCCGGTTGCGCCAGATCGCCAGGGTCGCCTTGGCCGTCAGTTTGCCGCCGAAATCCAGTTCGCCCAGGTTGACCAGAATCTCTTCGATCGCGACCCCATTGACCACTGACAGTGCGGTCTTGGCCTTGGCCCCCGTGCGCTGCAGTGCCGGGAAGACCTGGCAGATGGTCTCGAAGCTCTGGGTCATGATCGTATTGGGCGTATCCAGCTCGCAGCCGTGCGAATAGATAATGCGCGACCCGGCGAGTTTGTCGTAGGGTAGCAGAATTTCCTGCTTGAACTTGACCACGTTGATGCAGGGCAGCAGCGGGCGCACGTCGACTGCCGCCGCCTCGTCAAAGTCCGCATGGCGAAACTTGAGCGTCAATTCGTGTTCCGGCTGGGGCAGCCCCTGCTTGTAAAACGTGCGGCGGCGCAGAATAAACCCGTTGTTATAAAGGCGGAATTTCGGCGTGTCGAAAAAGATCACCTCGCGCAGATGGGTCTCCATCTCTTTGCCGCGCTTGGCAATTTCGATGCCCAGTGACTTGGCGACGCGCCGCGTGATCTTCCAGAATTTGTGGAATTGCTGGGTACGGGTGAAATGCTCCGCGCCCAGCAGCAGCTTGTATTCGCAATACTGGATGACGTCGGGATGCGCGACCGCGGCCGCCTCATGGTTGGCGATGGACGTGCTCATGCGGTTTTCAACGCGCCTCCCTGCGTCGGCAGCCCGGTCCCGGGCGCCCGGTGAACCGCCGCGGATATTAGCAGCACCCCACCGGGACGCTCCATATTATAATCCTGCGCGCGATCGAGCTATCTGCGCCACCGCGACTGAAGATCCGGCGAAATCTCGTGATCTCCACCCCGGCCGCGCACGTCCCACGCCCCCGCGTAAGGCTCCGACTGCCGCATAAGGGCAAAAGAATAGTCGCGCGCCGGACCATCGGGGGGAATCGCGGCGCACTTGCGGGAAAGGCCCGCGCGGCGCAATAATTCTTTTCCCGGTGGACGCATAGCTCAGCCCGGTTAGAGCACTTGCCTCACATGCAAGGGGTCCCAGGTTCAAGTCCTGGTGCGTCCACCAACAATTCCCCAAATTTTACCAACATTTTGCCGGACTCAGTTGAGAATCGACTTTTCGTCTGCATGAGACTGTGGGGACTTTTGTGGGGACTCTTCTGCAAAAATGGCCGCCGAAGCCTCCCGTTCGAGCGCTTCGATCGCAGATGGCTTCGTCTGATTCCGAATATGGCTATATCGGGCGAGCATAGAGCGGGAGACGTGCCCGGCCAAGCTCATGATCGTCTGCTCGGAAATCTCCGGCCGCTCCGCTAGGCGGGTAATGAACGTATGGCGAAGATCATGCCAGCGGTAACGTACACCAGCCGCGGTGCATGAATCTTTCCACGCTTTCTTCCATTCTCCGATCGGTTCGTCGAAACGAATGCCATGCACGTGGGACTCGCGTTTGTGGCCGATCAGGCCCACCGAATGGCGCGGAAATACGAATGTGGCTGGATCGGTTCGAGAAAATCGAGCCAACCAGAGGGTCAGCGCAGCGGACGCACGGCGGCTCAGGGGAATCGTGCGTCCTGTTCCGGCTTCAGTCTTGGATTTCGGTACCGTGATGAAGCCGCGCTCGATCACGCCGTTTTTCCAGACGAGACTTAAATCCTTTCGTTGCAACGCTCGAATTTCGGCTGCGCGAAGTCCCGTGTCCAGCGTGACTATGAGAAGCGGCAGCAGCGCGGGAGATCTGCTTTTTCCGCCAGCCTCGATCAATCGTTTCTCATCTTCATAGCTTAGTGCCCGTCCCACATCCTTGCGCTCGCGTAGCATCTCAACGGCATCGGACATTGGCGCCCACAGCCCATAACCCTTAAGCACGGTGCGAAGTGCGCCAACTTCGATGTTAACGGTTCGTGCCGATACTCCGGTGGCCAAACGTCTGGTCTGATACGAGCGAATCTCTTCGGGCGAAATGTCACTAACCAGCTTGCCTCCGAACGCCTCGACAATCGGTTTGAGTGCATACTTATAAAGTTCACCAGTATTGCGAGATCGTCGACGGTATTTGTCTTCAATCACGCGCTGAGCTGCGACTTTGAAGAGTGGCGTGGCTTGCGGTTTTCGTGAGCCGATGGATCCCTAACTCGAGGTCGCGACGGCGCTTCCGCTCTGCTTCCTCGGCGACTCTCTTTGAATTGCTCCTGGTGCTTTCGCGAATTCTGGAACCGGCAAACTCGAACTCGTACCAATAAATTCCCCCTCGCTTGTAGACGCTCATCGCCATTCCCCCTGGGCGCCGCTCGCCTCCGCCAGATACCGCCGCACCTCGGCATCCAGCAGAACGACCCGGCGGCCGAGAAGCGCGGCCTTGAGACGGCCGCGCTTCACTTCAAGCCGCAGAAAAGGAACTGAGACGCTCAGGCTGCTAGCCAGCTCGTCGAACGTCCAGCCGAGCTTCGGACTTTTTGATTTCTTGTCCTGATCCATAGTGCCACCTACTTGGTTGGAATTCCGTGCGGCGCAGCTGGGGAGTTGGAAACGCACCGCACACCATCCAGAATAGGTCCATCATGACGTAATTGTCAAATTCCATAATTACATTACACTTGGCAGGTTTCACGATTCGGTCAGCAGGCCCAACCGCAGGAGCCGGACCCGTGCGGCCTGTTCGGAGACTTGGCAGCGCCGCATGATCCGTGCGACCACTGCGCGAGCCAGATCTGAATCGATGGACAGCGGCGGTTGCTTGGCTTCGCGCATCGCAATCTCCCCCGCCCACAACTGAAGGTATGACCGCGGCATCAGCAGCGCGCCGCTGATGTATGCTGCCTGCCATTCCATCCAATCGTTCTCTGGAGCGGTAACGATGGTGTCGCGATGGCAAGTCCATGATGGCGCGGCAGGTTGGCGCTGCGCTTCTGGCCCGGACTTTCTCCACAGCGGAGCGTGAAACCACACGTGGCCGTACTCGTGTCCGAGAGTAGTTCGGAGCCGGTTTTTGTAGCGCGGATCCGAGAGCCGTTTCGCAATCAGTACTCTCGGCTTTCGGTCGAAAAAGAAGTCGGTGTGACCGTCTTCTTCTTGCGGGAGCTCGGCATACATGTCGAGATCGTCGGCCTCAGCCTCGATCATGCGGATCAGGTCATCGGTCGGGATCGGGAGCTTGAAGCCGCCAGCGTGGAGATCCATGAAGTCCACGACGATCCGTTCGCATCGCTCGTCAAGCTCTTCCGTCTTGAAGTAGAGACGCTTGATCGGGCGTCCGAGCGGATCACGAAGCAGCTTCATTTTCGCTTGCCGGTCGGTTTTACTCCCAGCGCGCTGCGGAACGCGCGATAGGCGGCTTCGACACGCTCCTAGTTGGCCTCGGTCTTCACGTCCGGAGGCTGGCGGTTCGCATGAAAGTACAGCACA
>JADMIL010000051.1 GCA_015478645.1 Candidatus Binataceae bacterium | reverse complement strand
CAACTAACTATTTATACCCGAACCGAAACACTTGTGCAGAGCTTCCCTAGCGGCGTGTCCGGCTGGCGATCGGCGCGATTTAACTTCGCCCGGCACAGTGCTAGTAGATCGCGATACGTGCGCGGCGTCGCCGGGACGATTGCGGCGCCGGAGCAACGGAGCGGCCCCCGGTCGGGATCGCGCCGCCGGAAAGCGACCAAATGATTGATTTCCATACGCTTTGACACGGGTTGGCCCGATCGCGCATCTGATGACTAGCAAAGAGGATTAGCCATGGCGGATTTTGGACTGTTCGAAACGATGTACTCGGCCGGTGCCATCCGGCGGATCAGGCCCGACCCGGTGCCCGACGAAATTATTACCAAGGTGCTCGACGCGGCGATTCGCGCGCCGTCCGGGAGCAACGCGCAGGCGTGGACCTTTATCGTGGTCAAGGACGCCGCCAAGCGCCAGCAACTCGGCGCGATCTACAAAAAGGCTTCCGCCATCCTGACCGTGCTCTACGCCGACGCCAAGCCGCCGCCGCACATGGACCAGTCGAAATTCGATCGCTTCTGGCGCTCCGTGGTCCATCTGTTCAACCACATGGGCGACGCGCCGATCCTGATCGTGCCGTGCCTGAAACAATCGATGTGGACCAACGCGGCGAGCCTGCCCGACGACATCAAGGCCCGGATGGCGTCGGCCGCGCGGCTTGCCGGGTCGAGCATCTATCCCGCCGTGCAGAACATTATCCTGGCCTGCCGCGCGTACGGCCTCGGCACCACGCTGACGACGATTCACGCCTTCTTCGAAGACGAAGTGCGCCAGATTCTGAATCTGCCGCCCGACGTGCAGTCCTACGCGCTGATGCCGGTGGGTTATCCGCAGGGCAAGCACGGTCCGGTCAGCCGTAAGCCGGTGAACGAAGTCGCCTGCCTCGACGGTTACGGCAAACCGTGGCCCGGCTAGGGAACCTCATCCTGCATCGCGATATTCGAATCGGGCGAAGCGGGCATGGGTGCGGGCGGTCTGCCAAGCCGCGGTTATGGGCATGGGGTGCGGGCGAGTCTGCGAAGCCGCGGTTATGAAACGAAACGGAGCGAATCGCCGATCGACGATTCGCTCCGGGTTTTTTCACTTGGGCGCCGCGGATGCCCCCGCGTACCAGCTTGCGCTACGGGGATGCGGCGCATCGATCAGGGTATCATTCCGCGTATCCGTCAGGTCAGGTTCTGCTTGAAGAACGCGACGGTCTTGGGCCACGCCTCGCGCGCGCGCTCGGGATTGTATGACGGACGATCCTCGCACATGAAGCCGTGATCGGCGTCGGCGTAGAGCACGACCTCGGCCGGCTTGCCAGCCTGGTTGAGGGCGTCGCGGAATTTGTCGACCTCGGCCACCGGGATAAAGGCGTCCTTGCCGCCGAAAAACGCCATCACGGGACCCTTAAGATTCGCCGCATAATCGGTTGGCGCCTTGCCGCCCGGCTGGCCCGCGCGGGTCATCCCGCCGCCGTAATAGGGCGCGGTCGCACGCACGTCGGCGTTGCGCACGGCGGTCAGAAAGGCCACGCGGCCGCCCATGCAGAAGCCGGTCGTGCCGAAGGTGTGCTTGGCTTCCTTGAGCGTCTTGACGTAATCGATCGCCGCCGTCATGTCGGCGACAATCTGATCGTCGGTCAGGCTCTGCATCAGCTTGATCGCGCCGGGCAAATTGTCGTAGCCGACGACGTTGTCGCGATGGCGAAAATAGAGATTCGGCGAGATCACGACAAAGCCTTCGGCGGCGAAGCGGTCGGAGATCCCGCGGATCTGGTTATTGAGGCCGAACGCTTCCATCACCACGACCAGCGCCGGATACGGACCGCCGGCGGCCGGCCGCGCCACGTGGCACGGCATACTCTCGCTGCCGGTCTTGACCATTACTTCGTGCTTCACAATCTCCATCGTTGCCTCCGTCATGCATCATCCCGCCGGCCGGCGGGTGCGCGATTCTTCGGTGGCGCGGCGCGAACGCCGCGATTCGCTCAGGCCACCCAACCCGGCTCGCCGTCGCGGGCGGCGGTCGGGCGGCGCGGAGCCCTGGCGCATCGATCCTCTTTCGCACACAAAACTATCACGCTCAAGTCCGCGCGACCGCAACAGCAATGGCGCTCGCCCGCGCGCGGCGCGCCCGCTAGTATACGCCGCGCGATCGGGCCGGCCGGCGATCGATCCGGTTGCCGCGGTATGAAGTTTTCGATCGCTCCCGAAGCGCGCGCGGCGCCGAAACAACCATGATCCCGCTGCGTGACAGCGAAGCGACGCGCCGGCTGACGCCGATCAATTCGCTTTTGATCGCCGCCAACCTCGCGGTCTTCGTGCTCGAGGCGCGGGACGGCCGCGCCGCCGGCGCGATCGTCGCGCGCTATGCGATGGTCCCGGCGCGGGTCGCCCAGATCGGCGCGATGCCGGCCGCCGCGGCCCTGCGCGCGTGCGCGACGATTGTCACCTCGATGTTTCTCCATGCGGGCCTGCTACATCTCGCCGGCAATATGCTCTACCTGTTGATCTTTGGGCCGGCGGTCGAAAACCGGCTGGGCGCGCCGCGCTACGCGATCTTCTACCTGGCCGCGGGTGTGGCGGCCGGCCTCGCGATGGTCGCGATGGGTCCGGCGTCGCGTGTCGCCGTGATCGGCGCGAGCGGCGCGATCGCGGGCGTGCTCGGCGCCTACTTTGTGCTGTATCCGCGGGCGCGGATTACCGTGATTCTGCCGCTGATCATTTTCTTTTCAACCGTGCAGATTCCCGCGCTGTTCTTTCTGCTGGCGTGGTTCGCCGTCCAGCTTTACGCCGGGATCGCGGCGGGTGCGGCGGGGCCGATGGTCGGTGGCGTCGCCTGGTGGGCCCACGTGGGCGGGTTTCTCTTCGGCGTCGCGATCGCGCCGATTCTCGCGGGCGCCCGTCCGACCCCGGCGCGCCGTCCGCGCCGCGCTTGATCTGTTGATAGTGTGTACAGATGGCGGGTGGTGCGCGCACTTGTACTTGCCGCCGCGACGGGCGATGCGGATACTGAATGCGTAATCCGGGCGGCCGCGTCGATGCGCGGCGGCGATGCGACTGCGGCAGGGTGGGGTGGGCAGGTGGCGGCGGCCGACGATATCTTCAAAAGAGTTCCTCCCCAGAATCTCGAGGCCGAGCAATCGGTGCTCGGCGCGATTCTGCTCGACAACGAGGCCATCAACCAGGCGCTCGAAGTGCTGAGCGCGGACGACTTCTACCGCGAGACTCATCGCGAGATTTACCGCGCGATGACCGACCTCACGGATCGCAACCGGCCGGTCGACGCGATTACGCTGAGTGAGGCGCTGCGCACCCGCAACGCGCTCGAGGCGGCCGGCGGCGCCGCCTATATCGCCGAGTTGGCCGCCAGCGTGCCGACCGCCGCCAACGTCAGCCATTACGCCCGCATCGTGCGCGAAAAGGCGGTGCTGCGCACGCTGGCCTCGACCGCCACCGAGATCGCGTCGGGCGCGTTCGACGTGCCCGCGAACGTCGAAGACTACCTCGACGCCGCTGAGCATCGGGTCTTCGAGATTGCCGAGCGCCGCATCAATCCCGCCTTCCACAACATGCGCGAGGTCACCCGGGCGACCATCGGAGTGCTCGAGAAACTCTTCGGCCGCAAGGAGATGGTCACCGGCGTGCCGACCGGCTTCAGCGATTTCGATCGCATCACGGCGGGCCTGCAGCCTGCGGACCTGATCATAATCGCCGCGCGGCCGAGTATGGGTAAGACCGCGCTCGCTTTGAATATCGCGGCGCATGCGGCGATGTACGCCGATCCGCAGGTGGGCGTGGCCTTTTTCTCGCTGGAGATGTCCAAAGAGCAACTCGCGCTGCGCATGCTGTGCTCGGACGCGCGGGTCGACAGCGCGCGCGTGCGCACTGGCCACTTCACCAGCGAGGAGTTCATGACGCTGGTGCAGGCGGCCGATCGCCTGAGCAGCGCGAAACTTTTCATCGACGACTCGTCTGACATCACGCCGATCATCCTGAAGGCCAAATGCCGCCGTCTGGCGCGGGAAAAAGAGGTCAACCTCGGCCTGATCATCGTCGATTACCTGCAACTCATGCGGCCGCCGAGAGGCGTCGATAATCGTTCGCTCGAACTGGCCGAAATTTCGCGCTCGCTCAAGGCGCTGGCCAAGGAACTCAAGGTGCCGGTGATCGCGCTCTCGCAGCTCAACCGCCAGGTCGAGACCCGCCCCGATCGCCGGCCGCTGCTCGCCGATCTGCGCGAGTCGGGCGCGATCGAGCAGGACGCCGACGTCATCGCCTTCATCTATCGCGACGAGATGTACCATCGCGACAGCAAGGAGGCGGGCGTCGCCGAAGTGATCGTGGCCAAGCAGCGCAACGGTCCGACCGACACCGCCCGGCTCACCTACCTAAGCCAGTACACGCGCTTTGAGAATTACGCGCCCGACACGGGCATGTTCGAGGAGCGCGAGGGCTGACGCGCGCTGGCGGCCGGAGCGCGCGGCGATTGCGGCGGCGGCGCCGGACGGGGTAAGTTCGCGCGAGTTACCCGGCTCGGAGGCTTGGCATGAACCGCTGGCAAATTGGCGACGTTACCATCACCCGCTTTATCGAACTCGAGACGCTGTCGAAAGGCACCTTCGTACTGCCCGAAGCGACGCTGGAGAACGTCAAGCGCGACGCCGCCGCGCTGATGCCGCATTTCTGCGACGAGAATGGCCGCGTGCGCATGAGCGTGCATGCCCTGGTGGTCGAGTCCAAGGGCAAGCGTATCGTCGTCGACACCTGTATCGGCAATGACAAGCGGCGCGAGGCGCCCGCCTGGAACATGCTCCAGACCAGCTTCCTCAGCGATCTCGAAAAGGGCGGTTTCGCGCCGAACTCGATTAATTTTGTGTTCTGCACTCATCTGCATGTCGACCATGTGGGCTGGAACACCCGGCTGGTGGACGGCCGCTGGGTGCCGACTTTCACCAAGGCGCGTTATCTGATCGGGCGCACCGAATGGAACCACTGGTCGGAGGAGGAGAGCAGTTTCGTCAAGGATCCGATCGACGACTCGGTGCGGCCGATCGTCGACGCGGGCCTGGCCGACCTGGTCGAGCCGCAGGAGCGCATCACCGACGAGGTCTGGCTGGAATCGACGCCGGGCCATACGCCGGGCCATCTGAGCGTGCGCATCTCCTCGCGCGGAGCGGACGCCGTGATCACCGGCGACCTGATGCATCATCCGATTCAATGCATCCATCCGGAATGGAACTGCGGCTTCGACTCGATTCCCGATCAGGCGCGGACCACGCGGCGCGCTTTTCTCGAACGCTATGCCGATCAGCCGGTGCTCGTGATCGGTACCCATTTCGCGACGCCGACTGCGGGCCATATCGTCAAAGACGGCAGTGCGTGGCGCTTCAAGGTTTAGGCGCGCACCGGGCGTGACGCCGCGCTATTCCTGATCTTCGGAGTCGGACGGCTCGGCGGCGTCGGCGGGTTCCGGCTCCGCGGTTTCGGCGGGCGCGAATTGGACTTCGCTCGCGGGTTCGGACTCGCTGGTGAAATTGGTTTCACCTGGCGCTTCGGCTTCGTGTGCGAATTCGGCGGCGCATTCCGCTTCCGCGATCGGCTCCACGACCTCGGTGGCCGGACGTTCAACGGCGTCGTGCGGCTCTTCGGCCGATCGCATTTCGCCGAACGGCGCGGCGTCACTCGCCGCGTCAGATGAAGACTCGGCGGCGCGCTCGGCGAGCGCGTCGGCGGCCGCGTCAATTGCCGCACCTACCGCTTCGTCCACCAGGCCCGCGGATTCGCCCGGCGCGGCGGCTTCGTCCGGCGGATGGCCGTTGCCGTCGGGCATCCGATCCGGATCGTCGCGCGCCCCTTCGACCGCGCGCAACTCGGCGAGGTCGGGCAGGCTGGCGAGATCTTTCAGTCCGAAGAGTTCGAGAAATTCGGGCGTCGTCACGTACATCAGCGGACGCCCGGGGGCTTCTTTGCGGCCCTCGATTTTGACCAGGTTGCGCTCGGTCAGCGTATCCAGCACGCCGCCACAATCGACGCCGCGCAAAAGCTCGATTTCCGGCCGCGTGATCGGCTGGCGATAGGCGATGATCGCGACGGTTTCGAGCAGCGGACGGCTAAGCCGCGGCGGCTTGGAGGCGAGCAGCCGGCGCACGTATGCGGCGTGCTCGCGCGGCGTGCGCAACTGGTAGCCGCCGGCGACCTCCTCGAGTACGCAGCCGCGCGCGCCGGCGTGGCCGGCGGCGATCATCGCGCCGAGCGCATGGCGAATCTCGTCGCGCGGCACGGTCTCGATCGCCGAGACCAGTTGCGCCAGCGCGACCGGTTCGCCCGCCGCAAAGAGCAGGCTTTCGAGAATTGCCTTGAGCCGTTCTTCTTCCACCAGTATTCGCGCGCGCCGCTTAAGCGCCGCGCTCCTCCCCTCCGCGATCATCGTCAAGGCCGTCCGTGCCGGGCGCTGCGTCCGCTGCTTCAGCCACGTCGCCTGTGGGAGGCGGCTCAGCGTAGCGCTCGCCGCGGCCCAGCATGATCGGTCCGTGCCGTTCGTCCTGCCACGCATGCACCGCGCCGCGCCGGATCAATTCGAGCAACGCCATGAAGGTCGCGATGATCAGCGGATGGTCGGCCAGATCGTCGAACAGCGCGGTGAATTCGATCCGGTCGCCGGCGCCGATCGCGGCCAGGATGCGCGGGATGCAATGCGCCACCGGGATGTCGCGCAGCTCGATCCGCCGCGGCGTGCGATCGCCCAGCCGCTTCAGCACCGCCGCCATCGCGCTGACCAGATCGAAGATCGAAACCGCGTACGGCGCCGACGCCGCGGTCTCGGCGGGCGCCGCCTGGCGCGGCGCGGCGAACACGTCGCGGCCGAGCAGCGGGCGTTCGCCGAGCTTGGCCGCAGCTTCGCGATAGCGCTGGTACTCGAGCAGCCGTTCGACCAGGTCGCGTTTGAGTTCGTCGCCCTCGTCGGTGTCGTCGACCTGCGGATGGGGCAGCAGGGCGAACGACTTGATCAGCAGCAGCGTCGCCGCCATCACCAGGTACTCGCCCGCGACATCGAGATTGAGCTGCTCCATCAGGTTGAGATGTGCGAGATACTGCTCGGTAATGATCCGCGTGGTGACGTCTTGCGCGGAGAGTTCGGCGCGCTTGACCAGATGCAGCAGCAGGTCGAGCGGCCCCTCGTAGATCGGCAGGCGAAAACGCACGCCGCCGCCGTCAAAACCGGCCGGCGCACCCTCGTCGGTCATAGCAGCACCCGCGCGATTGCGTTGATTATCGGGTCGATCACCACGCCCACCCAGTTCGTATAGAGCAGTACCAATAGTATCAGAAATCCGAAGCGCTCGAGCCTCGCAAAGCGCATCGCCAGCGGCCGCGGCAGCAGTCCGGCGAGCACCCGGCCGCCGTCGAGCGGGAGCAGCGGAAACAGATTGAAGACCGCGAGCATGATGTTGACGATCACCGACGCGCGCAGCATCAGGGCGAGCGGGTAGGCGATCGCCGCGCCCCACGGGCCGTTGACGAAGGGCACGCACAGGCGCATCGCGACGGCGCTCAGCACGGCCAGCGCAAGATTGGTCAGCGGACCGGCGGCGGCCACCAGGATCATGCCGCGGCGCGGATCACGCAGGCGGCTGAAATTTACCGGTACCGGCCGCGCGTAACCAAACACCGGCAAATGGGAAAAGAGCAGCAGGCCCGGCAGGATAATCGTGCCGAACGGGTCAACGTGCGAGATCGGATTCAGTGTCAGGCGCCCGGCGCGCGCCGCCGTGTCGTCGCCGAGCATGCGCGCCGTCACGCCATGCATCACCTCGTGCGCGACGATCGCGAAGATCGTCGGCACCGCCCAGATCAATAATTGCGGCATGAAGCTCGCGATCTTGCCCATCTCAGTCGGCCGTCTCGATCGGCGCGCGCGTCTTCGCCGGCGCCGTCGCGGATCGCCGGGCCCGCGGATGGAACGTGCGATGGACCTTGCGCAGATGGCCGCGCGACAGATGCGTATAGATTTGCGTCGTCGAGATATCGCTGTGGCCGAGCATCTCCTGCACCGCGCGCAGGTCCGCGCCGCCCTCGACCAGGTGGGTCGCAAAGCAATGGCGCAGCGTATGCGGACTGACCCAGGCCAGCTGCGGATCGGACGCCGCCCAGCCCTTGAGCGCCTTGAAGAAGCCCTGCCGGGTCATCGCGCGGCCGAGCCGGCTGATAAAGATCGCCGAGGTCGGCCGGATGGCGGCGGGGGCGGCGCGCTTGCGCATTTTGCCGTCGGGCGTGCTCCGCTCCAGCGCCGCCTTGTGCCGCGCGGCCAGGTAGGCCTTGAGCGCGCGCCGTGCCGCGCCGCCGATCGGCACGATGCGCTCCTTGTTACCCTTGCCGATGACCACCACGACGCCGGCTTCAAGGTTGACCTGGCTGAAGCTAAGCCCGACCAGTTCCGAGACCCTGAGACCGCATCCGTAGGCCAGCTCGAGCATCGCGCGGTCGCGCCGGGCGCGCAGCGTCGTGCCGCCGATCGCCGCGAGCAAGGCCTCGACGTCGGCGCGGCCGAGCGTGCGCGGCAGGGCGCGCGGATGGGGCCGGAGCTTGAGCACGAGGGCCGGGTCGCGATCGATAATTTTGAGTTCGAGCATCTCGCGGATCAGCCCGCGCACCGCGGCCAGGTGCCGGCGCTGGCTGGTCACGCGATAGCCGCGATCCGCCAGGTGCTCGAGCCAGGCGGTCAGCGCGGCGGCGTCGAGCGCATGGGGCGGCGTCGCCGCGGCGCGGCAGAAGTCCTGAAAGTCGCGCAGGTCTCTGCCGTAAGCCTCGAGCGAATTGCGGCTGAGCCCGCGCTCGACCGCCTGGCGCGCCAGATGGCGTTCGATCAGGCCGTCCCAATCCGCCTCGCACGTATCGTTCACCGCGTCGCCCGCCGCCGCTTCATCCACCGTACCGGCCATCGCGATCAGCCGGCCGTGCCGTTGGCGGCGGCCGAGTCGGGACGGGCGTCGAGTTGATCGATTAGCGCGGCGCGCAGCGTGCGCATCGGTTCGAGCTCGGTGAGTTTGTTGCCGTTGACGTCGCATACATAAAAGACGTCGAGCGCCTGATCGGCGTTGGTCGAGATGCGCGCCAGGTGGATGACGAGGCCCAGGCGGTACAGCGTATGGGTGATCGCGAAGAGCAGTCCGACGCGGTCCTGCGTGAACACGTCGACCACCGTGAATTCCTCGGAGCTGCGATTGTCGATATTGACCTCGGTCACCACGCGGCGCACGAAGCGGCGCGCACCAAAGCGCTCGCGCTGCGCCTCGGCCACCAGCGCCGCGATGTCCTGCTCGCCGAGCAGCACGCGCTCGAGATCGCGTTCGACCCGCGGCCAGCGCTCCTCGTCCATCGCGATCGCGCCGGCGCCGCCCAGATGCGACACGCGAAACACATCGAGCGCGACGCCGTCGGCCCGCGTGGTGATGCGCGCCGACAGGATGTTCAGATTATTCGCCGTGAGCACGCCGGCAATCTTCGAGAACAGGCCCGGCTCGTCGTGCGTCACGACCATAAACTCGCTGAACTCGAGTTCCGGGAAATGGCGATGGCGGCAGACCAGCGGCCGCTCATCGATCGCGCGCATCAGCTCGAAATGCAGCTTGATGTCGCCCTCCGGCACGGTCAGGAAATAGCGGTCGGGCATCAGTTGGAGAAATTCCGCCAGCGCGACCGGCGGTGCATGGGCCGCTTCGAGCTGACCCTTGACCGCCGCCTTGACCAGCGCCAGGCGCCGCGCCGGGTCGGCCGCTTCATGCCCGCCGTGTTCGAGCACCTTGAGCGCGCGCATGTAGAGATCGCCCAGCAGCATGTCGCGCCAGTTGTTGTAGACATTGGGGGCGACCGCGCGCATGTCCGCGAAGGTCAGCAGGTAGAGCGACTTGAGCCGATCGATCGAGCCGACCGCGCGCACGAAGTCGCCAACCGTGCCGGGATTGTCGATGTCGCCCTTTTGCGCCACCTGCGACATCATCAGATGTTCGCGCACCAGGTAGACCACGAGGTCGGTCTCCTCCGCGTCGAGCGCCATCCGCGCGCATACCGCCAGCGTGAGCAGCGCGCCGCGCTCATGATGGTCGTGGCCGTAGCCCTTGCCGATATCGTGGAGCAGCAGGGCGAGAAAGACCGTCGGCAGTGCCGGATGCTCGCGGGCGACCTCAGTCAGCAGCGAATTGCTGTCCTTGAATTCACCCGCACGCAGACGCTCGAGTTCGCGCACCGCGGCCAGCGAATGACGGTCGACGGTGTAGATGTGGTAGAGGTCGTGCAGCACCCGCGCATACAGATTGCCAAACTCCGGGATCAGCGCGCCGAGCACGCCCGCGCGATGCATCGCCTCGAGCGTTTCGGCCACCCGCTGGCGTCCGCTCAGCACGCCCATCAGCGCCATGCCGGTCTGCGGATCGTTGCGCATCGCGTCGTCGATCAGCCCCAGGTTGTCGCGCACCAACTGATAGGCGCTGCCCGACAGATCCACGCCATGGACCTGGCAGTCGGCGAATATCGTGATCAGGTTGAGCGGCGCGCGGATGAAAAAATCATTGCTCGCGATCGCCAGCACGTTGCCCTGGATAAGCACGCCCGGGCGGATCTGGCGGCTGGTATTGCGGCGCAGAAAGCGGGCCGGCGCCATCTCCTCGGTCACCCGCGCGATCAGCCCTTCGGAAAAGCGCAGAATCGTGCTCGCCTGCTGGTAGTACGCGCGCATCAGGTTGGCGCTGGCGCCCGCGCCGTCGGACGCGGTGAAGCCGAGCATCGGTGCAATCTGCTCCTGGAATTCAAACGTGAGCTGGTCGGTATGGCGCCGGCTCAGGAAGTGCAGCGAATTGCGCACGCGCAGCAGGAAGTCGTGCGCGACCTCGACTTCGGCCAGTTCGGCCTGGGTGATCACGGCCTTTTGCACCAGCTCTTCGAGCGAATGAATGCGATACTTGAACTTGGCCAGCCACATCGCGGTATGCAGATCGCGCAGGCCGCCTTCGCCTTCTTTCAGTTGCGGCTCGAGCAGGTAGATCGATTCGCCATATTGCTTGTGGCGCTTGCGGCTCTCGGCGAGCTTGGCGTTGAAGAAGCCGCGCTGGTCGCGATTGAGCACGTCACTGACCAGCAGCTTTTCAAGTTGCGCGTTGAGCGTTTCGTCGCCGGCCAGATAGCGCGCGTCGAGAATCGCGGTCTTCTCCTTGAGATCGGCCGCCGCCATCTTGACGCATTCGGCCGCGTTGCGCACCGAGTAGCCGACCGTCAGGCCCGCGTCCCACAGCGCGTGCAGGATGATCTCAGTGACGACCTCCGTGTACGGACCGGGCTTGTAGTCGTGCAGGAACAGCAGATCGATATCCGAGTACGGGTTGAGCTCGCGGCGCCCGTAGCCGCCGCGCGCGACAATCGCCAGGCGCTGGTTGAGGCGCGAGAAGCGATGCCCATGCTCGGCGTCGGCCCAGGTAAAGAGCGCACGCATCAGATCGTCGACCGCCACGGTCAGCGCGCGGACGATCTCGAGCCCTCCGGCGCCGCCGCGATGGCGCTCGAACAGCACCATGCGCGCCGTCTCCAGATGCGCGCGCGCGACTATGCCAGGCTTGCGGGTGCGCTCGAATTCGGCCGCCAGCTCCGCCCGCCCGAGGATTTCACCGCTGGCCGGATTGGCGACCGCGCCGTCGTTGGCGATCAGGTTCACAGGTTGCCCACCGCGGCGTCGCCGTTGAAGTAATGGATCACGGCCCGCGCGACGCCGTCAGCCAGCGCCTGCTGATATTGCACGGACTCGAGCAGGCGCGCCTCGCCGGAGTTCGACAGAAAGCCGCACTCGATCAGCACCGCGGGCATCAAGGCGCCCACCAGCACGTAGAACGGCCCCTGCATTGCTCCAAGTTCGTTCACCTTAAGTCCCATCGAGGCGTCGATATCCGCCACCGTCTCGGCCTCGATCATCCGCGCCAGCGACGCCGCTTCGTTGGCCTTATACTGCTGGCGCATGTCGGTCAGGATGTAGTTTAGGTTGGGCTCACCCTCCGCACCATAGCCGCCCGACACGCCATTTTCCATGCGCGCCAGCCGGATCGTCGCGCGGTCGGTAGTGTTGTTGAGGTAATAGGTTTCGATTCCGCTCGCCGCGGCGTCGGGGCTCGAGTTCAGATGAATCGAGACGAACAGGTCGGCACCCGCGCGATTGGCCATCTGCGTGCGCTCGGCCAGCGTGAGAAACACGTCGCTCGCGCGGGTCAGGCGGGCGTCGACGCCGCGCGCCACCAGCGCCCGCGCCACGCGAATCGCGATCGCCAGGGCGAGATCCTTTTCGGCGACATCGCCGGCCGCCTCGGTGCCCGGATCGTGGCCGCCATGGCCGGCGTCGATCACTACCAGCGGACGCGTGCCGCGCGCCGTCTCGGCGGCGGATGCTGGCGGCGTCTGCGCTTGCGCCGCGTCCGCGGCCGCTTGGCCGGAATCGAGCGGCGCGCGCATGGCCGCCGGTGATGCGCGCCGCAGCGAATTCGGATAGGCCGCAGCGGCGCGGTTGCGGGCCTCTCCAGCCGGAAAGAAACCCGCCGCCGGCGCGCGCACATGCTCCATTCGCATCAGCAGCGGCGCGGCCAGGTCCGGCGCCGCGCCCGCCGGCGCCAGCCGCAGGATCAGCCGATGGGCGACCCGGCCAATCGCATAATCCGTGCGGCCGGTAACCTCGACCACGATCCGCGCAGTGCCCGCGCCAGCGTCGATCGATTCAACGCTGGTGATCGGATCCAGCTCCCGCCCGCCCAATGGACGCGCCGGGATTTGCATGCGCACATGCGCGAGATCGATCCACAACTGCTGGCCGTGGGCGCTCAGATGCCATCCGAGGCCGCGCCCGTGCACCGCGAATTGCAGCTCCACGGCCGCGCCCTGCCGCTCGATCGTCGCGCCGGTAATCGTCGCCGCGCGGGCCGGCGTGTCGCGCGCGGCCACTGCGGCGATCGTCAACGCGATCATCATCGCCGCGGCTCTCCTCATGGCCACGCGCCAGCTCAGTCCCCGCCGCGCAGCCGCGCCGCCATCCGCGCCAGCGCGTTGAGGGCCTCAACCGGCGTCATCCGATCGACTTCCAGGCCGCGCAATTCGTCGAGCACGCGGCCGTCGGCCGAGGCGAAAAGATCCATCTGCGCGATTCCGGCGGCGCCGTGGCTGGCGCCGCGTGCGCGCCGCGCCGCGCCCGACTCGTCGAATTCGCCCTGTTCGAGATTGTGCAGAATTTCGCGCGCGCGCACGATGATGCTCGCGGGCAGACCGGCCATGCGCGCGACCTCGATACCGTAGCTGCGGCTGGCCGGCTCCTCGATGACGCGGCGCAAAAAGAGCACCTCACCGGCCCATTCGCGCACCGCCATGCTGAGATTCCTGACCCGTGGACGATCGCGCGCAAGCTCGGTCAGTTCGTGGAAGTGGGTCGCGAAGAGCACTTTCGCCCGGGTCGCGTCGTGCAGATACTCGGCGACCGCCCAGGCGATCGCCAGGCCGTCGAAGGTGCTGGTGCCGCGGCCGACTTCGTCGAGCAGCAGCAGGCTGCGCGCACTCAATCCCTCGAGCAGCCGCGCGCTCTCGCGCATCTCGACCATAAAGGTCGACTCGCCGTGCCGCAGATCGTCGCGCGCGCCGATGCGCGTCAGCACGCGATCGGTGAGCCCCAGGGCGGCCTCGGTGGCCGGCACAAAGCCGCCCATCTGCGCCATGATCGCGATCAGGGCGACTTGGCGCAAATAGGTCGATTTGCCCGCCATGTTGGGACCGGTGATCAGCAAAAGCTGGCGCTCGGCAGGGTCCACGTCGAGATCGTTGGGCACGAATTCGCCCGGCTTCATGCCCGCTTCGAGCACCGGATGGCGGCCGTCGCGAATTTTTATCGCCACGCCGGAGTTCATCGCCGGCCGCACGTAGCCGCGCCGCCGGGCGACCGCGGCGAGCGATCGCAAGGCGTCGAATTCGCCAACCGCCGCGGCGGTCTCGCGGATCGCGGCGGCCGCGGCCGCCAGCTCGCGCACCAGCCGGGCAAAGAGCTGCATTTCGAGTTCGCGCAGGCTCGCCTCGGCGCCGAGAATCTTGCGCTCAAGGTCCTTGAGCGCCGGCGTGGTAAAGCGCTCGGCGCCGACCAGCGTCTGCTTGCGCTCGAAGTCGGCCGGCACGCGCTCGAGATGGCTCTTGGTCACCTCGAGGTAGTAGCCGAAAATCTGGTTGTAGCGCACCTTCAGGCTCGGGATCTGCGTGCGTTCCCGTTCGGCCGTCTCGAGCCGCGCGATCACCCCGCGCGCGTCCAGGGCGAGCGCCCGCAACTCGTCGATCTCGGCGCTGAAGCCCGAACGGATCGTGTTGCCGTCGCGCGGATTGACCGGCGGCTCGTCACCGATAGTAGCGTCGATCTGGACGACTAGCGCGGGCATTGGACTCAGCCGCCCCGCGATCGACCGCAGCAGATCACCGCGGCTGGCGCTCATCGCCCCGCGCAGCGTCGCCACCGCGGCCAGCGCCTGGCCCAGCCGCAGCGCGTCGCGCGGGCTCGCGCGCAGGCTCCCGATACGCCCGGCCAGCCGCTCCAGGTCGCCAATCTCGCGCAGGGCCTGCGCGACCGTGCCGCCGAGATCCGCCTCGAACAATTCCTCGACCGCGTCGTGGCGCGCGCTAATCCGATCCAGGGCGAGCAGCGGATAGACGATCCACGAAGCGAGCGCCCGCGCGCCAATCGGCGTGATGGTTTCGTCGAGCACCGCGAGCAGCGAGCCGCCGCGCGTCCCGTCGCTCGACGCGACCAGTTCGAGATGGCGGCGGCTGACTTCGTCGACCAGCATGAACTCAGCCGCGCGGTAGACCCGCGGGGCGCGCAGATGGGCGAGGTCGCGGCCGAAATTGCGCTCGACATAGGCGAGTGCGGCGCCGGCCGCCGCGGCCAGGCCGTCATCGAGCGGGCGGTCACCGTCGGCGTCGTCGATTACGCGGTCTTGGGAAGCATCGCTGCGCGTTGCGGCGTTGGCAGCATCGCCGCGCGTGCCGTCGTCTTGTGCGGCTCCGGCCCTATCGCCAAAGCGCGTCGCGATCGCCGCACATGCCGCCGCGGGATCAAATTGCGCGGAATCGATTTCGCTCAACGGACAGCGCAGATCCGCGGCGATCGCGCCGATCCCGGCGGCGCCCGCCGGCGCGATAATCTCGCGCGGCGCGATGCGCGCGATCTCCTCCTTCAGCGCGGCGACGGTGGCGATGCGCGTGGCGATGAACTCGCCGGTCGAAATATCGATCGCCGCCAGCGCGAAGCCGTCGCCGGCCGGCGTGGCGGCGAGCAGAAAATTCTTTTCCCCGGCGACCAGGACCATTTCCTCGCCGACCGTGCCGGGCGTAATCACGCGCACGATCTGCCGCGCCATCAGGCCGCGCCCGGGGGCCGCGCGCGTCCCGTCCGCCGTCGCGGATTGAAACGCGCCGCCCTTGCCGCTCGATCCGCCGGCCGCATGCGCCGGCGCCGCCTGTTCGCAGATGGCGACCTTGAGGCCCGCCTTGAGCAGCTTCGCGATGTACGGCTCCGCCGCATGGTAGGGCACGCCGCACAGCGGCACGCCGTCCTTGGAGCGCGAGGTGAGCTGTATCTCCAGGATGCGCGCGCCGGTCTCGGCGTCCTCGAAGAACATTTCGTAGAAATCGCCGAGGCGGAAAAACAGAATCGCGTCCGGCACACTCGCCTTGACGCTGAGATACTGCGTGATCAGGGGTGATTGCTTGATCGCCACGATGCTATGCGCCGTTCAACGCATCAGGATAGCCAGCCGCGCCCGGCGCCGCAAAAGCATGCCCCGGCGGTGCCGGGCGGACCCGCCGCCAATGCTGCCGCCGCTGGCCGTGCCGATCCACGAGGTCGCCGAATAAGCGCGCGCCCCGCGCGTCCGTGGGGACGCGCGGGGCGCGGCGTGTGCGATCGTCGGCGGCGCCGGATTTACTCGCGTGCCGCCCGCGGCCCGGTTCTAGAGCACGCCCGGCAGCGGGAAGAAGATCACGCCGTTGCCATTGTTGCACTGGGTCACGGTCGAAGTCGTGCCGGCGCAATGACCCGCCGGAGGAGCCGTCGGAATCACGCCTGGGTTTGTGTGCAAGGTCGGCAGATCCACCTCGGCCAGGAAAGTGAAGCTGTCGTTAATCGCAAATCCCTTGTGCGGCAAGTTGGCGCAATTGCCGACCGCGACGGCGTAGGGGTCGCCTTTCGTGCCCCAGGTATTGGCCTGCGGATCGTTCGGAAATGCTGACGATACGGTAGTGATGTCGCCGCTCACCAGTTGAGTCACCGGGGCCGTGGGCAGGGTCAGCAGCGCCATGCCGTTCACTCCATCCGCGATCAGGAACGCCCAATGGTTGGCGGCATCGACCGCCGACCCCGCGGTCCCCGCGGGCAGTCCGCTGACCAATACCGAGTTCGGTGGCGTACCGCCTTCATTCAATGTGCAGGGCGTGCCGCTGGCCGGCGCGAATGACGACCCCTTGAGGTTAATCACCGTGGCGTTGTTGGCTTCATTACTCACGACCGCGATGTTGGTGGTGTTGTCGAGCGAGGAACCGTCGTTGTCACTGTCGATATTCGTGTCGGACAACGTGCATGTGCGGCCGCCGGCGAGGTCGGTGGCGCCAATCGCGCCCGTGCTATCGTCGTCGCTGCCGTCGATCACGACGCCGGTTTTATCGTTAAGCGCAAACGCTTCGGCGTAATTCGCCGGAATGATCGTGCCGAAGACGTGGGTGATGGGGTCAAAGGTCACGAATCCCGTGAGCGCGTTACCGCTCGAGCAGGTCGCGCTGTCGCAGGTCGCGATGACCGCCAGATGGGTCGTCGGATCGTACAGCACCTGGCCGAAAAAACCCGACTGGCTGCCGGTCGGGAAGGGAAAGGGTGAACCGGCCACCAGTTGGTTGGTGGTCTCGTCGATCAGATCGACCGAGCCGTCCTGCCCCGCGGTCTGGCCGCTGACCACGATAATCAGTGAATGGTCGTTGTCGAGCGCGGTGCCCAACGGAAAGTCCTTGTGGGTGAGCGAGATTGTTGCCAGCCGCGGATCGGAGACATCCGGATCCGCGCCCAGGTTGATCACCGCGACCTGCCCATCGCCGTTAACGTCGCCGGTGTCCAGCGGTACGTAGGTCAGCTTGCGGTTGCAATCGACCGCGAACACGCCTGAGCCGGGCGCCGTCGTCGAGCGTGGTTTTGGATGGACCACGACCGCGGGTCCACCACCACTGTCTCTGCCGCATCCGGAAACCGCCAGCAAGGCACCCGCCAGCAGCAGGTTCAGACCAATCCGTTTCCAAATATCCATTCCCAATACCTCCTCCATTATCCGCATCGATTCTCGTTGACAGGCTCCAAATCTTGATTTCGGACCATGTCAAGCCGAGATACTATTGAGATCGGTTAACACTACTCAAGTATATCCATGGGTGCCCATGGAGACTTTAAAGAATTTTTTGATCGCTGATGCGACCTGTGGACGGCCCATCGCCCCGGCGATGGCCAGCCGTCATCGAGCGCGGTACCCGGATGCCAAGCGCTTAACGTCCAACCGATGGCGGCCGCGCCGCTGCGCAATTAGAATTCGCCCTATCTATGAACCCGATTACTTCCGCGCGCGAGATTGCGGCAGCCGGGATGCTCCTGGCCTCTTATCCGCTCGATGTGCTAACCCGCCTGCAATTTCCGCGCGGCTGGCGGCGCTCCCGCGACACCGTGATCCTCGCCCATGGCCTGGGCGGCGATCGCACGAATCTGCTCGCCTTCGCACTCGCCCTCAGGCTCGCCGGTTTCGATACGCTCGGCTTCTTCGAATATCCGGCGCGCCAGGCACTGGAGGTGTCGGCCGCGCAGATGGCCGAGATGGGCGCGCAGGCCGACGGCGGCGCGGGCGTGCATCTTATCGGCCACAGCCTTGGCGGGACGATCGCGCGGCTAGCGGCCGCGCGATCGGCCAACGGCGGCGTTCGATCGTTGGTGACGATCGGCTCGCCCTACGCCGCCGAATGTCACAGCCCGTCGGAAGTGGCGATCTTTGGCGCCGAAGATCCGATCGTGCCGCCGCCGCGCGGCGACCGCTTTCCTGACGGGATGTTCAAGCGAATGATCGTGCTGCGTAACACCGGACATTTAGGCGTGCTCTATCATGAGCGGACGATTTGCGTGACGTTGGCGGAGCTTGCGGCCAACCGCGCCGCCTCGCGATCGGCGCAGGCGTAAGCGTGCAGAGCTTGTAGAACACAGCAGTGGATCCGACGACGATTGCCGCGAGCGCAATTATTCTGGCCGGCGGAAAAAGCTCCCGGATGGGTCTGCCCAAGGCGACTCTGCCGTTCGGCCGGGCGACCATTATCGAGCGCCTGATCGCCGAGCTGAGTGGCGCCTTCGCCCAGGTTATCGTGGTCGCCGCGCCGGCCGCCGGCGAACCCTTCTCGCTCGACCGCCTGCGCGCCGCGTGGCCCGGCGTGGAGTTGGTGCGCGATACCATCGCCCACGCCGGTCCCGCCGTGGCGCTGGGCCGCGGGCTCGCCCATGCGCGGAGCGCAATCGCCTTCGCCTGCTCGTGCGATTTGCCGCTGCTCAACGCTGGCGTCGCGCGCGCGCTGTGCGCGATGATCGGATCGCACGACGCCGTGATGCCCGAGGTGGAGGGGCACCTGCAGCCGCTGCACGCGGTCTACCGGCCAGCGCCGTGTAGCGCGGCGCTGGCCGCGATGAACGCGGAAGATCAGCGGCGGCTCGGCGCGATCGCCGATCGGATCGATGTTCTGCGGGTCAGCGCGGTCGAAATGCGGCGGCTCGACCCCGATCTGTTGAGTCTCCTCAACGTCAACACGGCCGAGGATTACGCCCGCGCGTTGCGCCTGTTGCGGAGGCCGCCGGCGCCCCGTTAGGGAAGCTCTGCACAAGTGTTTCGGTTCGGGTATAAATAGTTAGTTGGGTCGG
>JADMIL010000050.1 GCA_015478645.1 Candidatus Binataceae bacterium | reverse complement strand
TGGCGCGATTCGTCCCACACCTGGCGCGCCATGTCGAGCTGGAACTCCCACGGCGCGTCGGGGAAATCGAACAACGTGCGCCCTGCCGCCTCCATCGCCTGCACTTCGCCGCAAAAGATGCCGTGGAGGCGCGCGCGCAGCGCCTCTTCGTCAAACGGCATCATGCGGTCGTCGAGCTTCTGCTCTTCGCGGATTTCCCGCGCCTTGCGCGCGCGCATCAGCACCATGCGATCTTCCCGCGCGAGCCGTTCGACTGGAATCATCCGTTGCATCTCTTGCGCTCCCTGCTTGCTCTGACTATTGCCCGATTGTTCAGTAGGCCGCGCTGCGCGAGGCCGCCTTCAGCAGCCGATCGATCTCCTCGTCGCTGAAACCGGCCAGCATCCGCGCCTCGCGTGCGATCGTCAGCGTCGCGTCGAAGTCGATCGCGCGCCCGCCGACCTCGACTGGCACCTGCGGCGCCTCGTCCTGGGTGGTGCGCGCGCCCTGGAAATTGAACAGGCTGTCGATATTGTCCTGGAAGGCCTGCGCCTGCCGCAGCCGCTCGGGGTCGCCCTCGGTCAGCTTGCGCATCCATTTCGATCCCATCCGCACGTGCGTAATCTCGTCGGCCAGCACGTAATCGACCGCCCGCTCGATTACCGGATCGCCCATCTTCTGCGCCAGCCGGATGATCTGCTCGAAGACGTCGCAGGCGAGCCCCTCGAGCCCGCGATTGATTCCGGCCACGCGGCACGCCGGATCGTCGACCTGCGTGCATGACCACAGCACTTCGCTCTCGGGAAATTCGCCGAGATACGATCCGACATAATCGAGCAGCTTGATGAAAATTTCCGCGTGGCGCGACTCGTCCCACACCTGCCGCGCCATATCGAGCTGGAACTCCCACGGCGCATCAGGGAAATCGAACAGCGTGCGCCCGGCCGCCTCCATCGCCTGCATCTCGCCCGCGGCGATTCCGTGCAGGCGCCCCTTGAGGAAATCCTCCTCGTGCGGCATCACATTGGTCGGCGAGAAGCCCTGGTCGACGCGCGCCTGAAACATCCGCTCGAGCGGCACCAGGATATGCGTGTCGGGCCGCGCCAGCTTGTCCACTGCGATCATTCGCTGCATCGTCATACTCCTTTGCCGATTGCGCCTCGCGTGCGCCGTTCTGTGAAACCGCCGCGCAAAGCTCACGCCGTCATTCTGAGCGTAGCGAAGAATCTCGGGATTCTTCACGTCGCGGACTCCGTTCTGAATGACGATCCGGCGTGCGCAGACATCTCTTTAGCGCGTCCAGGCGCTGCGCCGGCCGCTCAGATTCTGCACCTCGCGAATCGTCCAGCGCCCGTCATCTTCGCCCAGCCGGAATTGCATCGTGAACGGTTCGGCGCGCGCGCGATGGATGCGGCCCTTGACGTAGTAATGATAATTCACGCGCGCCGCCGCGATGATCTCGCAGCGCTCGGGGGCACCGCCGCGCGCGCCCGCGTCGGTGGCCGCCGCCGCCAGCTCGGCGAGATCGTTAACACCCGACGGCGCCGCCATCGCCGCCAGTCCAGTCGCATCGCCCGCCGCGAGCAGCGCCAGCACGCGCTCGGCCGCCGCAATCATCGCGGGCGGCACGGGCGTGCGTCCGGCGATCGGCTGCGGCCCCATCACATTGACCCGATCGCCCAGCTCAGCCATTGGGATACTCCGCGCGCCGCTTGGCGGCGTTCGCAATCTCGGCTTCGGCGGGCCGCTTCCACGGCGAATGCACGTCCAGGTCGTCGAGCTCGATGATTTGCCAGGCGCGGGCTTGCTCCGCTGAGTCCTCGTCTGCGCAGGCCCAGCGGCATTGCATCGTCGCGCCACCCGCCGCACCCGTAAAGCGCACCTTCACGATATAGTGAAAGCCCAGCCGCGCCTCGGCGATCACCGCGTACTTCGTCCAGGGACGGATTTGCGCGTTGCGGGCAAAGGCCGCCGCCAACGCGTCGCGCGCCGCCGGGCTCGTCCAGGCTGCCGCGCCCGCCTCGTCGCCCGCGGTCATCGCCGCCGCAAACACGGCGACCGCGGCTCGCATCGCCGGCGGAAAGTTCATGCGCTTGACCTTGATCTCCATCGCCTGAATCGTCGCGCCGGCTAACTGCGCCCGAGCTTGCGCTGTTCCTCTTCCTCGAAGCCGGTGACGCCGCCCGCCGCGGCCAGCAACTCCTCCAGATGAGCCTGCCAGAGCCCGGCGCGCCGATGCTTTTCCGCCGAATCCAGCAAATCCGCGATCAGCACCAGCCCGCGCTCGGCGTGGCGTTTCTCGTCCTCCACCAGATGGGCCAGGATGCGCAAGGTCGGCGGCTCGTAGACCGGATTGGCCGCCGCCACGTGGGCGCTGTAATGCGCGATTAGATGCGGCTTGAGCACGCGATGAATCCCGACCAGCCGCTCGATGGTCTGCTCCCACTCTTCGCAATCCTCGATCTCGTTCATGCAGCCGGCGAACGCCTCATTCGGCGGGCGCGAGACCTGCGCCTGGCTGCGCAACTCGGCCGTCCGCTTGCCCAGCGCGTCGGTATGCAGTGCGCATTCGTAGACCTGCCGCGCCATTTCGAGCTTCACCGCCAGCTCCGGCGTGAGCGCGATCCAGCCCGCCATCATCCGCATCATCCGCTCCTCGGCGTAGCGATAGTTCATGATGTAGCGGGCGCTCTGCTTGACGCTGTAAACCCCGTCGAGCGTGCGCCGATCGTGAAATGCCATGATGGATTCCGCCGCCTCCGTGAATACCTGGGCGTGCCCGCGGCGCGCCGCCCGATTCGTCCGCCGGCTACCCGGCCGCGCCAAAAAAACGTCCCTCGGCGATCGCCGCAATCTCGCGCCAGTAAGTCTCCTTGTCGGTCTTCGCCAGCATGCTCGCGCCCATCGCCAGCCCCGAGCACAGCATGTGCAGCGCTTCAACCACGCTCGGCAGGTCGTCGAAGCGCATCAGGCCCAGCGCGCGCCCGCGCTCGAGCGGCCCGGCCAGCGCAGATTTGTACGGAGACAAACTCTCGCGCAGTGCCGCACGATACTCGACCCGCTGTTCGAGGTAGCGCACTTCGTGGTTGAGCACGGCAAAGGCTTCGCGGTAACGATCGATCACGTCGAGCGCCGCGCGCATCACCGCCAGCAGTTCGCGGCGCGGGTCGTCGCCCGCCGCGGCGCGAATTTCCGGCAGCACGTCGACCAGCTCACCGACCATCGAATCCGCCAGCAGCAGCAGGATTTCGTCCTTGCTGCGCAAATACATATAGATCGATCCGGCGGCGAGACCGGCCTCCAGCGCCATCTCCTTGACGGTCGCCTGATGGAACGACTTGCGCGCCAGCACGCGCGTCACGGCGAGAAAGATCTGCCGCCGCCGGGCCTTGACCAGGGCTTCGTCCTGCGCCGGAATTTTCAATGCGTCGGCCATCGTGTAATCGCTGAGCGCTCCCGTTGATCCAGCGCGCCGCCATTCCCGCGGCAAGGTCGCGGCCGCCCGTGCCGCCGCGAAAAATTCAGGCAGTCGGCGTCCACTGGGTCTAATAGACGACTACTACTGAATGAACGTTCATTTTGTCAATCTCTTTCATAACGACGCGGCCAAAGGCGCTGTAGCTCCTCCAAGCGATCGCTTGCCTCGGGCGCCCTCAATGGTCGTATAATTGCCTCACGAGTCCGCGCGCACTCCAGCACCACCCATCGTGCGCCGAACCTCCGTCGCATCTCGAATCGGGAGAGCGAGCCATGCCGCAAAGAGTTTCGTCGGTCCTTGAGAAAAAGGGTCACACAGTCGTCACCACCACCCCCGGTGCGACCGTCGGCTCAGTCGTCAACCTGCTCGCCCGCAATCGGATCGGCGCCGTCCCGGTCACCGCGCCCGACGGCCGCCTGGTCGGCATCATCTCGGAGCGCGACGTGATCCGCGGGATGGGGCAATACGGCGCCGCGGCGCTGGCGCTCACCGTCGACGCGCTGATGACCCGCGAGGTCGAGACCTGCGCGCCCGAAGATCAGATCGTCGAGCTGATGGAGACCATGACGCTGCGCCGCTTCCGCCATCTGCCGGTGCTGCGCAATGGCGTCCTGATCGGCATCGTCAGTATCGGCGACGTGGTCAAGCAGCGCCTCGAAGAGGCGCAGTCGGAACTCGAAGCGCTGCGCAGCTATATCGCCTCGGCCTAGCCACCGCTTCCGCTCGTGCGTCCCTGAAGCCGCCGCCGCGCGGAACCGGCGCAGCCGAATCCGGATCGCCGGTTCGGCTCTTCTCACTGTAGGATTTAACTAACAATTAGTATATCGCGGCACGATGGCGGATAGCTCGACGCCGCCCGCGCGTCGATCGGTCGATCCGGCCGGCGCGCATAATTTTCCCCTTTACCTCTGACGTAATTGCCGGGCGCGGACTAATCGGCGACATTCGCTTCGTGACTGAGTAATCCCCGCGGGGAACCTCCACTTTCCGCCGCGGGATCGAGACCACTCACAAGGAGAGTTCGCAATGTCGTCAAAAGAAGAAGTCCAACGGCTCAACCAGCAGATTATCGCCGCCGCGTCCAAGGGAGATTTCGCCCCCTTCGTGATCGCTCTCGACGACGAGGTCGAAGTCTTCGATCACGTCGCCTACCTGTTCGAGGGCAAGGCGAGCTTCCTGGAATATCTGCAAAGCGTGGTGGCGGGCGCCGAATCGACCACCTATACCTTCCATCAATCGTCGTGCCGCGCGATTACCGACACGGCCGCGGTGGTCAACGCCTACGATCGCCTGGCGACCTTCCCCAAGGGCGGCGGCCTGCCCAAGGTGCAATGCGGCCGGGCGACCTGGGTCTATGCCAAAAAGGGTCCCGACTGGAAAATCGTCAGCGTGCACTTCTCGCCCTCGCCGACCGAATGAAGCGCATCGCGATGCCGGTTGCGGCAGCCCGCCGGGCCGGCCGGCATCGTGGCTTGTGCATTCCGCGCCATTCGGCCCGTGTGAGGCTAATTACACTCCGCGAACCGGGTAGCCATTCGCGCGTGCCTGTTGCGCTCGCGGCCGCCCCGTAAGGACCGACTATATGAATCTCTATGAAGACCCTCATATGACTAATCGAACCACCGAACTGATGCGCCGCTTCAACGAAGTATTCCTGCGCCACGACCCCGCCGTGCTGCCGGAGTTGATCGCCGACGACTGCGTGATCGAGATGATCCGTCCGGCGCCCGCCGGCGACCGTCTGGTCGGCCGCGATGCCTGCGTCGCCAACTGGACCGCGATCGCCACCACGCCCGGCAGCCACTTCGATCTCGAAGAGGTCTTCGTCGCCGGCGACCGCGCGGTCATCCGCTGGCGTTTCTGGTCGAGCGACACGGAATCCGTCCGCGGCGTCAATCTGATGCGCGTGCGCGACGGGCGTATCGTCGAGGCGATGGGCTACTCCAAGGGCGCGTAACGGGGTTTGCTCACGCACTCGATCCGCACCCGGGCCGGCCGTTGTCGCCGGGCGGCCGGTTCCCGCGTCACGTCCGGCCCGGTGCGCGGCCCATTACCTCCGAGGTAATCGACGCCAATATGCGGGCGCTGCTACGGTCTGTCCATGGACCTTCAGCGCAAGGCAACCGCGGTGGAACCGAGCGGCGCCGGACCACTGCTCCGGCGATGGCGCGAATCACGCCATCTGAGCCAACTCGACCTGGCCCTCGAGGCGGAGGTCTCCGCCCGCCACGTGAGCTTTCTCGAAACCGGCCGTGCGGAGCCCAGTCGCGCGATGCTGCTGACGCTGGCCAACGTGCTCGATGTGCCTTTGCGTGAGCGCAACCTGCTGCTGCTCGCCGCCGGCTTCGCGCCGATTTACGGCGAGACCAGTATGGATGATCCGCGCATGACTCAGGTGCGTGCCGCGGTCGAGGTGATCCTCAAGTCCAACGAACCGCGCAGCGCGCTCGCCCACGACCGTCACTGGAACATCGTGATGGCCAATGCGGCGTTCGTCCATTTCCTGACCCTCACGCTGGGCGCCCCGCCGGCCGGCCTGACGCCGTTGCGCGTCTCGACCGCGCCGCGGCTCAACGTGATGCGCTTGCTGTTCGATCCGAACGGGATGCGCAAGATCATCGTGAACTGGGAGGCGATCGCCAAATCGCTGCTCAACGAGGCGTATCGCCGGCTGGCGTGGGCGCGCGACGATGCGCTGAAAGATCTCATTGCCGAGATACTGAGTTTCCCCGGCGTGCCGGCGCGATGGCGCGAGCCCGACCTCGAAGCGCCGCACGATTTGATCCTGCCGATGGAACTAAATCTCGGCGGCCAGATCGCGCGGATGTTCAGCACGGTCACGACCGTCGCGACGCCGCACGACGTCACGCTCCAGGAATTGCACGTCGAGGTGTTCTATCCGGCCGACGCCGCCACCGAGTCGGTGCTGCAGACCTATCAGATGCAACTGGAAGCCGAACTCAAGCGCCGCCCCACATGAGCCATCCAACCCCGGCGGTAGCAAACTTGTACAAATTGAAACTGCCGATGCGCGGCCGGCCGCGCGCGGCGTAAATTATCGCGCTTGCGGCAGCTACCGCCGCGATCGCCGCGGTCGTCGCTGATGCCGCGCCGATTTATCCAGCACGCGCGGCCCCAGCACGGACGAAACCTTCCGCCAGTACGCCGCCATCGAATTCGCCGTGCGCGTGCCGCCGCTCGCCCGATCCACAATTGAGCCGGGCGAGCGAACGCCGGGCGCCAAGCGGATTACAGCGAGGCATAGATTGCGTCGATCAACGCGGCCGCGCGCGGGTCTAAAAGCGGTTCGTTGCCCATCTGATTCATCGCATAGCCGAAGCCGATCTTGGCGATGGGATCGGCGAAGCCGAGCGAGCCGCCAGCCCCCGGATGGCCGAAGGTATGCGCGTTCGGACCCATCTGCGCGCTGGGCTGCGACAGCATGAAGCCCAGCCCAAAGCGGGTCGTGATCGGCAGCACGGCGTCCGGCCCGTACGATTGTTCGGTATAGCAGCGCTCGATCTCGCGCGCACCGAAGAGCTTTACGCCCTCGACTTCGCCGCCGCGCGCCAGCGCCCCGTAGATACGCGCGAGCGCCCGCGCGTTCGCATGGCCGTTGGCGCCCGGAATCTCCGCGCCGCGCCAGCCGCGGCCATTGGTGATCTCGGGCGCGAAGATCGGCGGATTGGTCAACGCCACTGCGCCTACCGACGCCGGATCTTTCATCATCTCGGCAAAGATATTGGGCTCGCCCGGCTGCGGCTCGGGCGCATAGATGATCTCGGCGACCCGCGCGTCGAATTCCGGCCCGATCCCGATATACGCCTCCGCGCCGAGCGGCTTCGCGATCTCGTCGCGAAAGTACGTTCCCAGGCTCTTGCCGCTGACCCGCCGCACCACCTCGCCGACCAGCCAGCCGAAGGTAATCGCGTGATAACCGTGTTTGCTCCCCGGCTTCCACCACGGCTCCTGGCGCGCCAGTTCGCCGGTCACCTTCGCCCAACTGAAAATATCGTCGAGCTTAAGCGGCGCCTTGATCGCGGCGAGCCCCGCGCGATGATTGAGCAGCGCGCTGACCGGAATTGCGCCCTTGCCGCCCGCGGCGAACTCCGGCCAGTAGTTCGCGACCGGCGCGTCGAGATCGAGCTTGCCCTGATCGGCCAGCCGATGCGCGCACATCGCGCAGAGCCCCTTGGTCGTCGACCAGACGTTGACGATCGTGTCGCGCTTCCATGGCCGCGTGCGCGCCGGGTCGGCGTGACCCGCCCAGATATCCACCACGCAGCGTCCGTCAACCACCACCGAGGCCGACGCGCCAACTTCATTGCGCCGCGCGAAATTTTCGGCGAAGGCCTCGCGCACGCGCGCGAAGCGCGGATCGCATTCGCCGTTGATCGTGAGTTTTGCGGACATGATTTGCTCCTTGGAGTAGCCTGCCGATTAGGTTCGACGTTTGACGTCCGGTTGATCCGTTGATCCAATGGTGCCGTCGCAGGCCAGCGCCCCTGCTTCCAGCGAGAAATTGCCGGTTGGCTAGCCGGCTTCAACTTATCGTGTAAACCAAACGGTCGCGCTCGGCTAGCCGATCTCGAGGGTGATTTCGGCAAAGTCCTTGAGCGCCGCATTCCAGGCAAACGCCGCCGCGCGCGCGAATTTGCCGCCGCGAATCGACAGCACGATATGTAAGGTCTCCGGATAGTCGGGCTCGGCCGGATCGAACAGGCAGGCCTGCGCGCGATCGGTCGCCGAAAAATAGGCGTCGTGCTCGGGATGCGAATGATAGACGGCGGCCAGCCGCAGCTTGCGCCGATCGACCTCGGTGAGCACCGCCAGATGCTCCTTCGGTTCCATCAGAAAGGCGGTGCGTGCGTCGCGCGCAAAGGCCGCCGGATTCTCAGCGTGTCTGGCGTTCTGGATATTGCGGATCGGCCGGACTTCCTCGTCCGCGCCGGCGCCGATTATGAAGCCGCAGCATTCGTCGGGGAACTCGCGCTCGGCTTGCGCAATCATCGCCTCGAAGGTGGCGCGCTGGATCGTGGCGGTCTGCATAGAGCGTCCTTGGTGCGGGGCGTTAGCGTTCCACTATGGCATAGCCGCGGCGTCGACGCCCGCCGTGAGCGCTTGCGGGTGAACGTGCGGCGCTTGCCGATCGCCCGGCCGCCACGGTAGGAAATAGGTCATGGAACGCACCTCGATTCGGCTGGGCGGCGTCGCGCTCAACTCGACCGTGATGAACGCGTCGGGGCCTCATTCGGCGGAGAAGGGCGAGATCTACGAACTCAGCGCGCGCCACGCCGGGGCGATCGTCTTCAAGTCGTGCAATCGCGCCGGGCTCGCAGCGCCCGACAATCTCAAGAACCGCGGGGTCGATCACTTCGCCACAATTGCGCGCGAACTCGACCCGCGCGGCAAGATTATCGTCGCCAGCGTGGTCGGCCTGAGCGACAACGAGATCGTCGAGGTCGCGGTCACGCTCGATCGCGCGGGGGTCAAGATAATCGAGCTCAACCTGGCCGACGATTACGTGCAGAACTCAGTCGCGCCCTTCGCCAGCGTCGATCGGCTCAAGGCGCTGGTCGGCCGCGTACGCGGCGAGGTCCAGGCGGCGCTCGCGGTCAAGGTTCCGCCGCGCCTCGCGCTCGAACCGCGATCGGTCGCCGACCTGTTCAAGATGCTGCGCGTGGCGATCGTCGTATGCGCCAACGACCTGCCCAAAGATCTCGTGGTGGACCTTGCCACGGGCACCGCCCAGGGCGCGCGCCGCACGCTCTCGCAGGTGCATGCGTTCTACCAGGTGAGCGAAGGGCTGCTCGACGTCGTCGCGGTCGGAGGGATCAACGGCGGGCGCGACGCCTATATCGCCCATCTGACCGGCGCGCGGGCGGTGCAGGTCGGCTCGGCCCTGATCAAGGAAGGGGCGGGCGCTCTCGGCCGGATCGATCGCGAACTCGACACGCTATTGGCCGAACAGGGTAAGGCGTCGGTCGGCGAGATCGTCGGACGCGTCGCCTTCGCCGGCTGACTGGGACGCATCGCCACTGCCGGCAGATCGGACGAGCGCAACCGCTTCGCACATCCAAGGGAGCGCCGGCGAGGCCGGGAGCGTCGAGGCCTCTCGACGAAACGGTCGAGCGCGCGCGTCGATGCCATACTTGCCGAGCTTGGGTAGCCTCTGGTACCCTCGCGAATTCAGCACTGGCGCCCGCTTCGCCATATCGGTACGGGCGTCCCCGTCGTCTAGCTCGGCCTAGGACACCGGCCTTTCACGTCGGTAACACGGGTTCGAATCCCGTCGGGGACACCATAAATTACTCAGTGAAATCCTAGCCTTTTTTGGCATATTTAAGCTCCGTCGAAATTTTCCGAATAAGCGCGGTTGGGATCCCGGTTAATCGAAAAAATGAATATTATTGGTATCCGGAGTTGATGCTTGCTAAAAAAGTGAGGCTGGATTGGGAGGTGAAGTATGGGGCGTGGAAAAAATGGAGCGGCAGGCCAGACGCTGCCGTTAAGCATCAGCCGACTTCACGCTGACAAATCGGTTGTGTTGGAATGCCGAGATAACCTTATCTTCATGCGCGCGCTGCCGGACGCAAGCATGAAACTTATCGTGACATCTCCGCCTTATAACATTGGAAAGGCCTACGAGCGACGCGCGCCACTAGAGCAGTACGTGCAGCAACAGACGGCGGTGATTGCCGAATGCGTTCGTTTACTTGAGCCGCAAGGGTCCATTTGCTGGCAGGTAGGCAACCACGTTACTGCCGGCGAGATCGTCCCGCTTGACGTTCCGTTGTATCCGATTTTTAAGAGCCACGGCTTGAAATTACGAAATCGTATCGTATGGCACTTTGAGCACGGCCTTCATTGTTCGAAGCGCCTATCGGGTCGATACGAAACGATCAACTGGTTCACGAAATCGGACGATTATACCTTCAACTTGGATGCGATCCGGGTACCGTCAAAATATCCAGCCAAGCGATATTTTAAGGGGCCAAAAAGAGGGCAGTTATCTTGCAACCCAAACGGCAAAAACCCAGGTGATGTTTGGATCTTTCCGAACGTCAAAAATAACCACATCGAGAAAACTTCGCATCCATGCCAATTTCCGGTCGAATTAGTAGAGCGGTTGGTTTTGTCGCTCACCAATTGCGGCGACAAGGTTCTAGATCCTTACGTCGGTGTTGGTTCGAGTGTGATTGCAGCAATCCTGCATGACCGTGACGGTTATGGTTGCGATATGGTTCAGGAATACGTTGATATGGCTTGGGAACGTATCCATCAATGCCGAGCTGGGTTTTTGCGGACCCGGCCTATGGGCAAGCCTGTGTACGACCCGGAGAAGCCTTATGGCGGCCATCGTGATCGAGATTTTAAGTGAAAATCGTCGGGGTATTCAGCCATCGAAATGGCCTGGATATTCTTGAGAGTCCAAGATTCAGTCCGGCGTTCAACGAGTTTCGGAACGTACTGAGCCGTTTGCCGCCCTATTGCGCTGCTCACCCCAAAAAAACATCCGTAAAGCATGTTATTGCTCCGGCTGCTATGAATCGCTGGCTAGACAACGAACTTTGCATCAAACGGGACTGGGATTGGCACCCGTTGATCATTGAAGCCGATCTCGACGACCCGGAGCATAAGAGCCAACTTCGTTCGGATTTTCGCAAGGATCGAATTGAGGTGGAAGTACAGTTTGGGAACGTTGCGCGCTATGCCTATGATGTCTACAAAATGGCAATTTCAATGGCCTTGGGGCAGGCCGACGTCGGGATACAAGTGGTCTGTAGTAAGAGGTTTGCGGCGATTACTGGGGGGAACATCGCCTATTATGAACGAGCGGTCAGAGAGCTTGAGCGGTCTCGACTAACGTTGATAGTTCCCCTCGTCGTGATTGGCATCGAGCCAGAGAAGTGGATATTAGACACGTATCTTCCTGAGGGCGAGGCACCATCGGTGACGGCGGCCACCGTCAACGCGGCCAGAAAGAAGCGCGGCGAACCGCCTACAACCGAAGGTGGCGACAAGGACAACTCTTTGTCCACTCGCGCCTTGGTTCGGATCATGGCACGCGTTGCGTGAGGGAAGCCCGAATGACAAAGAACAAGAGCAGAACCGCACAGGTTTTGTGGATATATTGTGGTGCGAAAATTTTCACCTGCGAACGATGGGCGGGCTTATTGAGGACGGAAAACCATACATCAGGTGGCCAGTTAGGAAGATAATTGAAGTGATCGGACCTTTACCCATCCCTCACCTTTAATAGATTGCGCCACGCATCGGCGGGGGGCCTTCAGTTTGGCGTTTCATCACCCACCCCGATGAATTCGTTCGACTCAAGGGCTTTACTCCGGCGCAACCGGTCTATGCTGCTCTTCAATGAGGAGTTTCTCTCCGGCGCTTGCGGCCTGCGGGGAGTTCGTTGACCATCGACGACGCGCGGGTCGTAAGTTCGTCGAATCAAGCGGATCCGTCCGCTTCTGGTGGTGGAATTGACTTTAGCTGCCCGGCCGCCTCTCGGGCTCGAGGTAGCTCCCTGGCGGCGCGGTTTGGTAACGCGGATCGGTCTTGGCAGTGGTGGTCTCGCCGGTGGTGGGGCGCACGCAGCCCGGCGGCTATTGCGTGCCCACCGGATTGTCCAGATAATTGTAGCCGCCTCGGTCCGCCCGGCTGGCAGGGATTGACGGCGCCCGGCTGATCGGTGGGGCCCGGACGCGCCGCAGTCATAGCATGGGGAATGACATAGGGTTGCTGGACGGTGAGGCAGGACCAGTTCAGCGGCGTGACATCCTTGCCGTCGATGGTCTCATGGGGCGGCGCGCAAAAGGGATTGCCCACTGCGCCCTGCGTCCTGGTCGGGTTGCTGGTGTTGCCGTCATTGTAGGTATCATTGTTGTTGAGATTGCCGGAGCTGTACACCTCAGTCGACTGCGCCTGGGCCATGGACCACAGTGGCCACAGCCTTGGCTTATGGCGCCGGTTTTCCTGATCTCGGTTGTGCTTGTGATCTCGGTTGTGCTTGGCTCGGCGTGCGGAGAAATCGTTGTGCGGACGCTGCTGCGGATGGCGGCGTGAGTTGGGTTGCGGACAGTTCGCCTTCGCTGAAGAGCGGTTTCGTACGCGCGCGAGTTCAATGGGTGGCCAGAAAGTAGTGAGATTCGCCGCGCTGGTGGCGTGCATATTCTGCGGGTGCGCGACTTATCAGCCTGAGCCGCTCAATCCCGCCGGGGTCGCGCGGCAATTCGAGCACCGTTCACTCGCGAACCCGGGGCTGTGCGCTTACCTCAATGCCAATGCCCGAGCAAAGCCGTACGCCTGCCCGCCGGCGGATTGGAATGTCGAGACGCTGACCCTCGCGGGCTTCTACTTCAGTCCCGACCTGGCGCTGGCTGCGGCGCAAGTTCGAACCGCCGACGCGGCGATCGTGACGGCGGGAGCAAGACCCAATCCGGTGGTTGGACTCGGCCCCCAATACGACTTACGCGGCAGCCCGCACTTCGCTCCGTGGGCGCTCGGATTTTTCTCGCTCGACCTGCCGATCGAAACCGCTGGCAAGCGCGGCTACCGCATCGCGCAGGCGGACCGATTGGCCGATGCCGCGCGGCTGGCCGCCGGTGAAACCGCGTGGACGGTGCGCAGCCGGATTCGCGCGGCACTGCTGCAGTATCTGCTTGATGCGCGGCGGGGCGATCTGGCGGTGCAAGAGCAGAAGGCGCTGGCGCTGACCGCGGCGCTTGTCGCCGCGCGAGTCAAAGCCGGCGAGGCGTCGCAACCCGAACTCGACCTGGCGCGCAGCGGTTTCCAGAATGCACAGGCCAGCGCCGCCGAGGCGCAAGCGCGCGTGCCTGCGGATCGTAACGCATTGGCGGCGGCGATCGGACTGCCGGTCGACGCGTTGGCTGGCGCGCAGTTCGTATGGACCACGCTGGATAGTCCGCCGGACGAGCGATCCCTGACGCCGGCAATGGTTCAACGGCTGGCGCTGCTCAACCGAATCGATCTGCGCCGTGAACTGGTGCAATACGCGGCCGCGGACGAGGCGCTCAAGCTCGAAATCGCCAAGCAATATCCCGACCTCCGTCTCGCCGGCGGTTATTCGTGGGAAGGCGGGGAGAATATTTTCGAGCTGGGACCGTCGCTCGCGCTGCCGGTCTTCAATCAAAATCAGGGACCGATCGCGGCGGCGGAAGCGCGGCGCAAGGAAGTCGCCGCGCAATTCCTGGCGATGCAGGCCGGGATTATCGCCGAAGCGCGCACCGCGCTCATTAACTATCGCGGCGCGCTGGCCGCACTCGACGCCGCACGCAGCGCCGCGCACTATCAGGCGCGACGCTACCAGCAAGCGTCACGCGCGGCGGCGATCGGTGAGAGCGACGCGATCACGCTGGCCGCGATCCGGTCGCAGGATTTAGCCGCGCAACAGACGCTGCTGCAGACCCTGAACGGCGCGCAGACCGCGCTCGGCGCGCTGGAAAATTCGCTGCAACGGCCGCTCGGCCACGGCGCCGCAGGCTCGTTCATCTTTCCGCCACCCGCCGACAATGAGGTGAAAGCGAGTGAACACTAAGCGGTCTCGACTGATCGCGCTCGTGGTCGCGGCGCTCGCCGTGGTCGTTGTGCTGGTGTGGGTGTTCAGCGCAGGCCGCCCCGATGAGGGCGATGAGGAAGATCAGGTCACGGCGACCACGCCAAGCCTCTCGCACAGCTCAAATGGAGACGTGATTGTTACCCTCAGCGGTGCGCAGCAGGGGAACATCGGCCTCAAGACCGCCGCACTCGCGCCCCTCACGCGCGTGCGTGAAGTGACGGCCTATGGCGTCGTCCTCGATCCCGCTCCCCTGGCCGCCCTCGATGCGCAACTGGTTGCGGCGCGCGCGACGCTTGACGCCTCACAGGCGGAATACACCCGCGCCCGGCTGCTTCATTCCGCGCAGCAGAATATTTCGCTCAAAGACTTGCAAACCGCGCAGGCCAAATTTCAATCCGACCAGGCGCAATTCAATCTGCAGAGCCAGCGTCTGGCTGATCAATGGGGCGGCGTAATCGCGGCGCTGACGCCCGCCGCCCGCGCGGGAATGATCGCCGCGTTGATCAAGCGCACCGCGGCGATCATTCGCGTGGCGGTGCCGCCGGGCCAATCACTCGCCAATGCGCCGGCGCGAGCCGAGATCTCGGTCTTAGGCTATCCCCGTCCGCTGGCCGCGCAATCGATCTGGTATGCGCCCGCGGTCGATCCGAATTTTCAAGGCCAGAGCTTCATGCTGCGCGTTGCGGCGCAGGATTTCCCGCTGCCACCCGGATCGGCGGTTACGGCGCGACTGGCATCTTCCGCCGCCGCGGAGCGCGGCGTGGTGGTGCCGAGCGCCGCAGTGGTCCGCACGGGAGAGGCCGCCTTTGCCTACGTGCAAACCGCGCCGACCAGCTTCGAGCGGCGCGCGATCCCGATGCGCGATTCGGTGCCCGCGGGATGGTTTGTGAACGCCGGTTTTGCCGCGGGCGATCGCGTCGTGGTGACCGGTGCCCAGGCGCTGCTCTCCGAAGAATTCAAATCCGAAATCCAGGTCAAGGACTAGCGCGGACCGCGCGGACGCCGTCGATGCTCAAAGCGATAGTCGAGTTCTCATTGCGCTTTCGCGGCGTGGTAATCGCGCTCGCCTGTGCGATCGTGGTTTACGGGCTCTATGTCACCGAGCATGCCAAGCTCGGCGTGTTCCCCGAGTTCGCTCCGCCGCAGGTGGCGGTCCAGACCGAGGCGCCGGGATTCTCGCCGGAGCAGGTCGAAACGCTGGTCACCCAACGGATCGAAAACGCACTGGTCGGCACGGTCGGGCTCGAATCGATCCGCTCGCAGTCGATCCAGGGACTCTCCGTCGTGACAATAGTCTTCCAGGGCGGGACGGACATCTACCGGGCGCGGCAGATGGTCGGTGAGCGTCTCCTGGAGATTATGAGCCAGATGCCGCAAGGCGTGGCCGCACCCACGATGGCGCCGCTGACTTCCGCGACCGCCGTGATCATGGATATTGGCCTGACTTCCCCAACGCGCTCGCTGATGGACCTTCGTACCTTCGCCGACTGGACGCTTCAGCCGCGCCTGCTCGCCGTCCCGGGCGTCGCGCACATCTCGATTTACGGCGGTGACGAGCGCGAGCTCCAGATACAGATCAACCCGGCGCGCATGCTCGCATACCGGCTGGGAATCACCGACGTGCTGGCCGCGGCCCGCGCCTCGACCGGCGTTCGCGGCTCCGGCTTCATCGATACGCCGAACCAGCGCATCGTGATTCATAGCGAGGGCCAGTCGATTACCCCGGACCAATTGGGCGGTGCCGTAATTGCGCAGCGCGATGGTGCCAGCGTCCGGCTGAACGACGTGGCGAATGTGCGATGGGCGCCGGCCCCGCCGATCGGCGGCGCCTTGATCATGGGCCAGCCTGGCGTAATCGTCGAGGTGTCGATCCAGTACGGCGCGAACGCGCTCGACGTTACGCAGGGCGTCGACCGCGCCTTGCGTGACCTGGCGCCGGCCTGCAGAAGTGAGGGTATCGCGGTCAATCCGGCGCTGTTTCGCGCGGCGAGTTTCGTCGCAACCACGATCCGCAATGTGCGCTTTTCGCTGCTGCTCGGCGGCCTGCTGGTGGCGATCGTCCTCGCGCTCTTTCTGTACAATCTGCGCACCGCCTTTATTTCCCTGACCGCGATTCCGCTCTCGCTGCTGATCGCGATCATCATGCTCCAGCGCTTTGGCGTGACGCTCAACACGCTGACGCTCGGCGGACTCGCAATTGCTATTGGCGAAGTGGTCGACGACGCAATCATCGATGTCGAGAACGTCTTCCGGCGGCTCAACGAAAATCGCGCGCTGGGGAGTCCGCAAGGGGTGCTGGACGTCATCCTGCAAGCGTCGCTCGAAGTGCGCAGTGCGGTCGTCTATGCGACCTTCATCGTCGCGCTGGTCTTTCTGCCGGTGCTGACGATGTCGGGGGTGCAGGGGCGCATCTTCGCACCGCTCGGGTGGGCCTACATTCTGGCGATCATGGCGTCGCTCGCGGTCGCGCTGACGGTGACGCCGGCACTGTGCCTGATGATGCTGCCGAACGTCGAAGCCGCGCCCGAGACCGCCTTCGTGCGCCGCTTGAAAATGACGCATCGGCGAATGCTCGAGCGCGCGTCCGCGAATCCCGATCTGGTGCTGGGCGGCGTGGCCGTACTGTGCCTGCTCGCGATCGGCGTGCTGCCATTCTTCAGCGGAAGTTTTCTGCCCGAGCTGCAGGAACGCAGCTTCGTGCTGCATATGGTCGCGGTGCCGGGAACTTCCCTGGCGGAGTCGATGCGCGCGGGGACGGAAGTGACGCGTGCGTTGCTGCAAAATCCCCGCGTGGAGAGCGTCGCCCAGAGAATCGGGCGCGCGGAACTCGGCGAGGATACCCTCGGACCGCACGAGAGCGAGTTCGACGTGAGATTGAAGCCGCTCACCGGCGAAAGCGTCGGCAACATCGAGACCGACCTCAAGCAGAGACTGGCTAGTTTCCCCGGCTACGCGTTTTCGATGAACTCTTTTCTTACCGAGCGAATCCAGGAGACCCTTTCGGGCGAGCAGGCCGACGTGGTGGTCAAAATCTTCGGCAGCGATCTGGACACGCTCGACCACGCGGCGAGCCAGATTTCCGCGGTCCTGGCGCGAATTCGGGGCGCCACCGGAGTGCTTGTGCAGTCGCCGGGCGGGATGCCGCAGATGGTCGTGCGGCTCGATCCGGCGAAGCTGGTGCAATTCGGCTTTCGCCCGGTGGACGTGCTTGACGCGATCCGAACGGCCTATCAGGGTTCCGACGTTGCCCAGGTTTACGAAGGCAACCGGTTCTTCGAGGTCGCCGTCATTCTGGATCCCGACGAGCGGCGCCGGCCGGAAAGCATCCGCGATCTGATGATGCGCAACGCCGCGGGCCAACTCATGCCGCTGGGCGAATTGGCTTCCGTCACGCTCGCGCCGGGACGTTACGCGATACTGCACGACGGCGCGCGCCGCGTTCAGGTGGTGACGTGCAATGTGCAGGGCGGCGATCTCACGTCATTTGTGGCGTCCGCCGAGCGCGCAATCGGCCGGCAGGTCACACTCCCGAGCGGCACCTATATCGAGTTTAGCGGCGCGGCCGAGGCGCGTGCGCAATCCGCACATGAGATTCTGGTGAACTCCCTGATCGCGGCCGTCGTGATTGTGTGTCTGCTCTTCATCGCGTTTGGCAATGTCAGGAACCTGATGCTGGTACTGGTGAATGTTCCGTTCGCGTTCGTCGGGGGCGTGCTCGCCGCGCTCGTCACCGGCGGATTTCTCTCGCTCGGATCGCTGGTCGGGTTCGTTACGCTGTTCGGTATCACGATGCGCAATTCGATCATGATGATCTCGCATTTCGAGCATCTGGTCGCGGTCGAGGGCGCGGCGTGGGGTCCGGAGGCGGCCCTGCGCGGGGCTTCGGAGCGCCTCGTGCCGATTCTGATGACCGCGATCGTGACCGCGCTCGGACTGTTGCCGCTCGCGCTCGGCAGCGGCGCGCCGGGCCGCGAGATCGAAGGCCCGATGGCGATCATCATTCTGGGCGGGCTCTTCACCTCGACCGCACTCAGTCTGCTGGTGCTGCCCACCCTGGCCTTGCGCTACGGAAATTTCGGCCCGGCGCGATGATCGCGACGCTTGAGGCGTGGCTCGCTCACGCCGGGATTTGGGCGCTGGTGGCGATCTTCTTTGTGATCATGCTCGAGTCCTCAGCCTTCATCGGTCTTCTGTTTCCGGGCGAGATGGCCGCATTGATCGCCGGCGCGCTGTCCGCGTCCGGCGCATTTTCTCCCTCGCTCGCATTCGCCAGCGTCGCCGGCGCCGCAATTGCGGGAGATCTCGGTGGCTACGCCCTCGGACGGTATCGCGGCCAAGCCGTGCTGACGCAATGGTCGTTCGCGCATCGCCAGTATGAACGGCATCGCGCGCGAATCGAGTATTATTTCGCGCGCTGGGGCAGCGCCACGGTGCTCGCCGCGCGCTTCGTCGCGGTGGGCCGCGCCTTCGCTCCGTTTGCCGCCGGTTTGTCCGGGATGCGGGCGCGCCGGTTCATTCCCATGGCCGTAGTTTCGGGTCTGCTATGGGGCGGCGCGCTGGTAGCCCTGGGATTTCTACTGGGCTCGAAGTGGCGGGTCGTCGAAACGTGGATGCGGTCGCTTGGCGCCGGAATCTTCATCTTGTTTGCCTTCACCGTCGCGATGATCGCGCTGTGGCGTTGGACCGCGGCACACCAGGACCAACTTACCGCCGCCTGGCGGCGCGGCGCCCGACGCTACGGCATCGATCTCGATCCGTTTGTCGAGTTCGTGCGCGCCCGCCTTTCGCCAACCGGCTACCTCGGTCTTCACTTCACCGTCGGCCTGCTCGCGATCGGCGCGACGGCGTGGCTGTTCGGCGGTGTTGCGCAGGACATTTTCGCGCAGGACCCGCTGGTGCACGTGGATCGTACGGTCGCCTCGATTGTCGCGAGTCATCGCACCGCCGATCTCGACGCTTTCATGGTTGTGCCGGATTTTCTTGGCAACTCGTGGTGGTTGATATTTGTCGTCATTGCCAGCGCCGCGGTCTCGGCGCTGATAGGCGACGCCACTCTTGCGGCTACGGCCGCGCCGATTCTCGGTGGCGCGTATGCACTGGCTTATGGCCTGCAAATGCTCTTCTCCGGATTCTCGCCCAACGTGCCGGCAGCGAATTTGGTGCACGGCTTCCAGGGCTTTCCGAGCGTCACCCTTACCGCGGTCACGGCAGCATACGGGATCGCGGCCTACGCGGTGATGGCGCACACCCGGACTTGGCGGATGCAAACGCTCGGGGTAATGCTTGCGCTATATCTGATTCTGCTGGTCGGGTTGTCGGCGCTCTATGCCGGGCGGATGCTGAGCACCATTGTCGGCGGCTTCGCGCTCGGCGGATGCTGGCTGGCGATTTGCCTGACTGGCGCCGTTACCTACGGCAGGTTACGCCGCCGCCGGACCTGAAATGCTTGAGGGCTGCGCTCGTGGCGGCAATGATGTCGAATGCATTGCCGTATCTTGCCGAGTCGGGAAGATCGACTGTGCGACTATACGGGCTGTGGCATGGCCTTCTTGTCCTGGCTGATGAGCCACGCATGGCGTCCGAAATCCTGTCGGGGACATGAAGATCTTCCCGTTATTGTCGAGTGATTGACAGCCACAGGCATTAGGGAACCTCTGCACAAGGCCCTGCGGTGACCCTGAGCGAAGCGAATGGGTCCCGGATCCGGGATTCTTCGCTGCGCTCAGAAT
>JADMIL010000049.1 GCA_015478645.1 Candidatus Binataceae bacterium | reverse complement strand
GGACCCATGCGCTGCGCTCAGGGTGACAGCAGAGCCTTGTGCAGAGGTTCCCTAGAGGCGCACACGGTCGCCGCTGATCAGATGAATCGCGCCGACCAGGATTACCGCGCCGACGACGGCCATCGCGATAAAGCCGATGCCGCCTTCAGCAGGGATGCCGAGACGCGAAAATATCGCCTGGCCAATTACCGCGCCGACCAGGCCGAGCACGATATCGACGATGATGCCGAAGCCGCGACCGTGCATCAGTTTGCCGGTCAGCCATCCGGCGATGAGGCCGGCGATCAGAACTCCGAGCACGCGATACTCCTTGCAGTTTTGCGCGGCGCGTACACGACGGCCGCGGGCCGTTGCGGCGCGGTGCGCCATAAGATGCGTCAGGGGTGGTGCGGGTGGCGTCCGGCGGCAGGCCCGGACGCTCGCGCGTCACTTTTTCTGTTCCATCGGGGCGCCGCAGCATTTTAAGGCGCCGGTGCCGCCCTTGGTGACGATCACCTGGGAGCTGCACTTGCCGCAGAGGTAAACTTTGCCGAGCTGGTTAGCCATGTCGTCCAATCGCTCCTGACGTTAAATGATTTTATCGCCGATCACGCGCCTTTGAAGAGCGGTTTGCGCTTTTCCAGAAACGCCCGCACGCCTTCAGCACGGTCGGCCGTGGTTTGTAGCAGGGCATACAAGTCCTCTTCAAGCCTGATGCCCTGCTCGATCGTCATATCATACCCCTTGCGGACGGCATCTTTGACCATGCGGACGCCGAGCGGGCCGCGGCTCGCGAGGGTTGCGAGCAGTTCGCGGGCGACGCGGCCGAGTTCCGTGCGGTCGCCGGCCAGATAGGTGACCAGTCCGATGCGCATCGCCTCGTCGCCGGCGATCGGCGCGGCCGTGAGGATCATTCTGAGCGCATGCATCGCGCCGGCCAGCCGAGGCAGGCGCTGGGTACCGCCGAAGTGCGGCAGGATGCCGCGCGTCAACTGGGTGAGGCCCATCCGCGCGCCAATCGCGGTTGCGCGCAGATCGAGCGCCAGCGCGAGTTCCAGACCCTCGTCGAGCGCGTCGCCGTTGATAATCGCGACGGTCGGCTTGGCGACCAGGGCGAGCGTTTCGACGAGGCGCGGGTCGACGCCGTCGTCGAAGCCGGTGCAGAAGGTGGCACCCGCACCGGTGATCGCGAGGGCCAGGATCGAGTCGTCGTCTTCGACCGTGACGGCCAGATCGATGAGCTCGCGCGCCATCGCATGGCTGATGCGATTGCCGACGGCGGGGCGATTAAGCGTCGCGATGAGCGCGCCGCCCTCGAGCGCTATCTCGATCGCGCCGGGACCGCCGGTCGCGAGGGGCGGCGCGCGGCGTGTACGGGTGCCGGCCGCGGCCGCCGCGACGGCTTTGGCGGGCCGCATCGGCCGGGCGCGCGCGGCGGCTTTGCGACGATCGATCGCCACGTCAGCGGGGATGGCGCGCGGGCGATCAGGCGTCGGCCTGTTCGCGGGCGTGCAACTCCTTGCGCAGGATCTTGCCGAGCGCATTTTTGGGCAGCGCGTCGATAAACTCGATCTGCTCGGGGCGCTTGAAGCTGGCCAGGCGCGTGCGGCAGAACTCCTGGATATCCTTGGCGCTCGCGGTCTGGCCGGGGCGCAGCACAACATAGGCCTTGACGGTCTGGCCCCATTCGACCGAAGGCGTGCCGATGACCGCGGCTTCGTCGACCGCGGGATGGCTCATGAGGACGGTTTCGATTTCGGCCGGGGCGATATTTTCGCCGCCGCGGATAATCATGTCGTCCTTGCGCCCGGCGAAAAAGACGTAGCCCTCTTCGTCGACCCAGCCGAGATCGCCCGTCGCGCGCCATCCGTCGGGCAGGGCGGCGTCGTCCTTGCGGCCAGCGTAGCCCTTCATGATGCGCGGGGTGCGGATGATGATCTCGCCGACCTGGCCGGCCGCCAGGAACTTGTCATCGTCGTCGCGCACGCGGATTTCGACGTCGGGCAGCGGCTTGCCGATCGAGTTGAGGCGCCGCAGCTTGAGCTCGACTTCGGCCGGGGTGCCGGAGATGCGATGGTCGTCGGGGCCGAGGATGGTCAGCGACGAAGTGGTTTCGGTCTGGCCGTAGGCGTTGACGAAGCCGACTTTCGCCGGGAAGGCCTCGATCGCGCGGCGGATCACCGCAATCGGCATCGGCGCGCCGCCATAGGCGAGATTGGTCATGCTCGAGAAATCGGTCCTGGCGAAGTTCGCGTCGTCGAGCACCTGCTTCATCATGGTGGGCACGATAAAGGCGTGGGTGACTTTTTCCTTGCCGACCAGCTCGAGCCATCCGCGCGGCTCAAACTGCGGCATCACGATCATCTTGCGGCCGGTCCACAGGTTGGTCATCAGGGCGGTGGTGCCGGCGATATGGTAAAACGGCGCGCAGACCAGGAAGGTGCCGCGTTCGGTGCCGTCGGCCATCTCGACGTTGGCGGTGACGTAGGCGGTGAAATCGCGGAAGCTCAGCATCACGCCCTTGGGCAGCGAGGTGGTGCCGCTGGTGTACATCAGGACCGAGACGTCCTCGTCCTCGACTTCGGCCTCGTCTTCGTCGGGCGTGGCCTTGGCGATCAGATCGGTCAGGCGCGCCATCGAGCCGTCGCCCTGGCCGATCGCGATACAGCGGACGTTATCGAGCTTGGCGTGAATGCGCGTGACCAGGTCGATGTAGCGATCGCCGACCAGCAGCACCTTGGCGCTGGCGGTATTGATCATGTACTCGAGCTCGGCCTCCTTGGCGCGGTAGTTGAGCGGCAGGAAGGTCAGCCCGGCCTTGGCGGCGGCGTAGTAGCTGGCGACGTAGAGATGCGAGTTGGTGTCGAGCACCGCGACGACGTCGCGCTGCTTGAGGCCGAGGCCCTTGAAGACCGTGCTGAGGCGCGCCACCAGGTCGTTGAGCTCGGCGTAAGTCAAGCGCGTATCGCCGAAGACCAGGATCTCCTGATCGGGCACGATCGATCCCGGGATCGAGATGAAGTTGACGGTGTTCATGGACTCCCTTACCTCCTGCGCGGCCTGGGCCGCGTGGCGCCCGCCTCCCCGGCCGGCGCCAAAAAAATCTGCTCGAGCCGCCCGGCGAGCCGCCGTTCGAGTTCCAGCCCCTGCTCGAGCGACGAGTTCAGCCCCTCCCATACGGCCATCCGGGCCATCGCGACGCATTCGCGCGGCAGACGGCCGAGCGCCCGGGCTAACGCCTGGGCGCGACGGTCGAGGGTTCTGAGCGGCACGACTTCGGCGACCAAACCTATAAATAAAGCCTGATGGGCGTCAATCCATCGGCCCGTCAAATTCAGATCCAGCGCCCATCCGAACTTGAGCCGGCGCGGCGCGGTCTGCGTGCCGGCGACCCCCGGAATCATCCCGAGACCGGTTTCCGGCAGGCAAAAGCGCACATCCTCAGCCGCGATCGCCAGGTCGCACAGCAACGCCATCTCGAGTCCGCCGCCCACCGTGAAGCCGTGAACGGCGGCCACCGTGGGCATCGCGAGTGTGCGTAGGCGGCCCCAGACGTCGCGCCGGAAGCGAACCCAGCGTGCGGCGATGGGCGATGGCGCCGAGCCAAATTCGCTCACGTCGCCGCCGGTCGAAAAGGCCGGGCCGGCACCCGCCAGGACCATCGCACGGAGCGCGCCGTCGTCAGCCACCGCATCCAGCGCCGCGAACAGATCGTCACGCATCGCGACGTTGTAGGCGTTGAGCCGATCGGGGCGGTTGAGGGTTATCCAGGCGACGCCGTCGCGCCGGTCGAGCAGGACGGTGCCGGAGCCCACAGCGGCGCGGCGAGGTGCGGTCTTTTTCACTGACTGACGCTCGCGCTGCCCGGGTCCGTGGCCAAGCTTTCGCGGTCAAGCAACCGGTCGATTTGAGCGACTTCTTCGCCGCTGCGGCCTGCTGCGGTGGCCGATGGACCTCTCAACCAATCCACGAAAGGAAATCTAGTCCTAATCAGGGAGAATACAAGTTCGCGATATCGCTGTTGGCGACGGCCGGCCGTCCGCGTTCGTAGACCGCGCGTCCGCCGACGATTGTCATATCGACGGCGAGATTTTGTAGTTCGGCGGGCGTGAGCGTAAGCGGATCGGCCGGGAGTACGATCAGGTCGGCGAGGCGCCCCGGCGCGATCTCGCCCGCGCCGAGGCGGCTCAGGCGCGAGGCCTGCGTAGTGAACAGGGCAAAGGCCTCGGCCAACGAAATTTTCTCGGCCGGCGCGAGTTCGTCGCCGTCGATCGACAGGCGCGTGACCGCCGCGGCAATCGCCATCAACGGACGCGGTGGGGTCACCGGCGCATCGGTGCCGGCGGCGATCGCGACTCCGGCCGCGGCCAGGCTGCGCGCGCGATAGAGATAGGGCACCAGGCCGGGGTCAGCGGCGTATTTCGCGCCGCGATAATAGACAAACCCGGGATTGCATACCACCCACGCGCCGAGCGCCGCGATCCGCTCGGGATAGTCGGGCGGAATCAGTCCGCCGTGCTCGATACGGCAGATCGCGCCGGTAGCGGACTTCGAGCTCACGTCGCGATGGGCCGCGGCGATCGCAATGAGCGCGGCCTCGAGTTCGTCGATCTCGGTCGCATGGAAGGCGACGTCGACCCCCTGGCCAAGCGCGCCGGCCACGCGACGGGCCAGGCGCGGCGGGTCGCTCCGCTCGACGCCCATGAACTTGACCCCGGCCATCCGGATACCCGCGGCGTCGGCCACGCGGCGCGCCTCGCCGAGCGCGTCGAGATGGTCCTGGCCGATCATCGCGGCGGTGCGCTGGCAGATAGCGCCGGCGCCCGCCAGCCGCGCGAACATCGCGAGGTCGTCGGGCGCGTTGCGCACGGTCGCGTCGGTGAAGGCGGTAATGCCGGCGGCGGCGAGTTCGCGGCTGAAGAGCCGCGCGCGCGACTCCAGTTCGGCCGCCGTGACCAGCGGCAGCCGCTCGGACAGCCATTGCTCCATCCCGGCGACCAGGCCGGTCAGCCGGCCGCTGGCGTCGCGCTCGAGGGTCGCGCCGGCGGGCGCCGTGAAGCCCGGCGCCTCGAGCCCGAGGGTCGCGATCGCCCGCGAATTGAGCCATGAGCCGTGCAGCGTCTGATGACGCAGGCGCAGGGGATTGCGCGTGACCGATTGATCCAGCTCGGCGCGCGTGGGCCCACGCCGATCGCGCATCAGCGCTTCGTCGCAGCCGAAGGCGCGCAGCCAGTTGCCGGGCGGCGCCTTGCCCGCGGCGACGCGCAGGTCGGCCAGCAGATCGCCGATGGTCCGGCAGCGGATTACGCTGACGCCGGTCGCGGCCGACGCGCCCTCCATGAAATGGAGATGGCAATCGATGAAGCCGGGGGCGATAGTGCGCCCGGCCAGACGGATCAGATGGGTGCGCGGACCGACCAGCGGTTTGAGTTCGGCAAAGCGCGCGTGGGCGATAATCCGGCCGTCGGCGACCGCCACCGAATCGCTCTCGGGATGGCCGACGACGATCCCCTCATGCAGGACCAGGTCCGCCTTCTCGGCCGGCATCAGTGCGATCGTTCCCGCTTACTCAAGCTCGCTCCCCGCCGCCGGTTGCCTGCGCGGCGACTGCGCTGCGCGATCGCCGCGCGACTCGGTCGTCAATCCGATGACGGCAGCGCCTTGGCTTCCTTCAGTTTCATTTCGCCCTCGCAACATTCGAGCGCCCCGGTGCCGGCCTTGTTGCATAGCACTTCGGTGCCGCAGGTGTCGCAGATGTAGCGTTTGCCCAGCGTGTTAGCCATCGTTCGTTCCTCCGAGTCGATCGGGTCGCGCTCGTCAACCGCGCGGTGCGACCGATCGTAATTCTTGCAAGCCAAGAGGGCCGAGTATCATTTTGCGCCGCCACTTGAAAGCGGGTGCGGTTTAGCCAAAGGGCAATTCGCTGACCGCCGCGCCGATCGCGCCGGGCTCGGCGTCGATCGCGACGCGGGTGCCGGAGCTCCATGCGCTGTGATGCAGGATGGCGAGCCCAAGGATTCCCGCGTGAGGCGTGCCGACGATACTGCCGAGCCGTCCGACCTCTTTGCCGTCGAGCCTGATCGCGCTGCCCGCCGCTGGCACGACCGCGCCCTCGATTCGCAATCCGAACAGGCGCTTCTTCAGGCCGCCGCGCGCCGTCGCCCGCTCGATCGTCTCTTGCCCGAGGTAGCATCCCTTGGTGAACGAGATTGCGCCGTCGAGGCGCGCTTCGAGCGCGATAGTCTTGTCGGTCGTGTCGACGCCGACCCGCGCGAGGCCGTTTTCGACGCGGATAATCTCGCGCGCGCCGCTCGATCCAGGATAATCATTGTCGCGGCCGATTTCACGCACGCCGAGCGCCCGGTTGCGCGCGCAGAGTTCGGTGACGAGTGCGGGAAGGCGATCGCGCGCGGCGATCAGCGTGAAGGCCGGGGCGCCGATTCGCGGCAGATTGGCGACGCGCAACTCGTCGATCGCGGCGCCGCGCAGCGTGTCGAATTCGAAATGACGCCATGGCACCAGCGCGCCGGCGGCGCTATCGGTAAGCGACGCGATCGCCGCGCTGGCCGCGGGACCGGTGACGTCGATCAAGCCGAGGTCCTCCCGTTCTTCCATCTCGACGTCGTCGGCAACCAGAAATTTTTCGATATGCGCCCGCGTCGCCGGCCAGTGCGCGCGGTCAACTTCGAGCAGCAACGCGTCGGCGGTGGCGTAGAGATAAAGCTCGGCGATGAGATGGGCGTGCTCGGTCAGGATCAGCGCCGGTTCGAGCGCGCCGGGCTTGAGCCCGACGACCTCGTTGGAGCACATCCCGTGCATGAAGGGCGCGCGATCGTCGCCGGTAATCCGCACGATCATTCGATCGGCGAGCATCGCCACACCGGCCGCGCGGGTCAGCGCGGCGTAGTCGCGCGCGCGCGCGTCGCCATCGGCCGCCCCATGGGGCGCAATCGTCGTGCTGACCGTATCGGGATTGGACAAACTCACGATCCTGTGCGCGGCGGGAATCCTGAGCGGAGACCCGCGTGGTCTCTGGAAACGCTAACAGATTCGCGGCGGGCGCCACAACTGGCCGGGCGCCCAGGGGGCCGTTGGAAGCGTCGCCCGCGGATTGGCGGCACGCCACTTCGATGGTTCTAAGCGGCCTTGGCTTTGGCGTATAATGCGGCTCGCGAATGCGCGAGGTGCACGACCGGCCGCCGCGCGACTCATCTTGTGCGCAAGTTCCGCGGATGCGAACCAAGCGCCGATGCGCATGAAACGCCGATGCGATTAGACCGCAAAGTGATTCGGACCATTCGGGGAGGGCGGCGGCGCCGTATCCGCGCGGCGATCGCGCTTGTCGCGATTATGCTGGTGCTCGTCACCGGCGCGATCGCGGCGCGCGTGGCGATCGCGGCCGATGCCGCGTCGACCGCGGCGCGGATCAGCGATCGATCGTTTACCCTGCTCAATTTGCTCAACGCTCAGAGCGGCGGCGGCAAGTCAAATCCCGCGCTCGGCGCAATCGCGATCTTCGCCGGCGACGCGCAGACCTTAAGCCATGCCCTCACCGCTGGCGATCGCGCCGGTGCGGCCGCCGCGATGGCGACGCTCGAGGCCGATCGCGCGAGCGTCGATCAGGCCGGCGCGGCCAATCCCGGCGCCTTCGATCGCGCGCAATGGACCGGGATCACGAGTCAACTCGACGCGCTCGCCAAACAGATTCCCCCCGCGCCGTCGGCGCCGCTCGCCGCCTCGAGCCCCGCCAGCGCTTCGCCGTCCGGCATCTCGTCGTCATCGTCGATCGCCGCGACGGCGCCGGCCGCCGGGCCTGCGCCCGAACCGGCCAGCGCGCCGCCGCGCGTGGTGATCGCTTCGCGCACGCCGGACGGCAGTTCGATTCGGATCAAGGGCTACCTCGAGGGCACGCATCTGACGCGCGGCGGACTTTACGACGGGGCGCGCGAGAATCGCGACTTCAACGTGGGGGGCGTGCTCGGCAAGCAGCGGCTCAACTTCACGATCGACGTTGGCAATCCGACGCCCGACGCGGCGATCCGGGTCTACGACGCGGCCGGGCGGATGGCTGAGGCGCCGGTCAATGACGCTCCGGGTGTCGCGCTGGGCGGTGCCGCGTCGACCAGCGACGCGAGTGCGGCGGCCCCCGCAATACCGCCGTGGCCGGCGCCTTCGATGGCGCCGCCGGCCAACGCGCCGACCGAAGAGGGTGGCGTCGAGGTCTTTCGCAATCGGCGTTCCGGCGGCGCCGCGGCGGGCGGCCCGGGCGGCGCCAACATCGCGGAGGTCCCGAGCCACGGCGCGCCGCGGCGATCGCCGTCGAAGCGCCGGACGATCGGTAGCCAACTGGCCAACGTGCAGATCGACGTAATTTCGACCAACGAACTCCAGACGATCCCGCCGACCTACGAAGTGATCGGCCAGATCCACGGCCGCGGGATCACCCACGCGGGGATCTACGTGGACGGCCGTCCGGTCGCCCGGATCGCGGTCGACGACATGTCCGCTAACTCCAGTTTCGACCAGCGCTTTGTGATGGAGCGCGGCATGCCGACGATTCGCGCCTACGGCGTCGGCGATCAGTTTATCGAGACTTCGCTGGACCTCGGCAACGGCCTCGCCTCGGCCGACCGTCCAATGAACTCCGAGGCGCCGGATGCCGCGCTACCTGGTAGCGCGATGCCCGGTGGCGCGATGCCCGGCCCGATGGTCGGAGGGGCGCCCGGAGTGGTCGTGCAAATCGCCGCGGTCGGAGCGATTACGCCCAACCTCTACGTGGTCTCGGGCGTGATCTCGGGCAATCGTCTGTCGGCTGCCGGGCTCTATCAAAACGGGATGCTGGTGCAGAATATTCCCGTGCGCAGCGGTGGCCTGGGCGGAATGCTCGGCGCGCTGATTCCCGGCTCGCACAACGTCAATTTCAACGTGCGCTTCAATCCGCAGGCCGGACCCGCGTCGATTCGCGCGTTCGATGCCAGCGGCGGCTATGCCGAGCAGCCGGTGGTGGCGGGCGGCGGCTATGGCGTCAATCCCTATGCTGGTGTCAACCCCTACGGCGGGGTCAATCCGTATGCGGGGGTCAATCCCTACGCCGGCGTCAGCCCCTATGGTTCGCCCTACGGCGCGTATGGTCCCGGCATGAGCCCGTACGCCAATCCCTACGGCACCACGCCCTATAGCACGACGCCCTACGGGACCAATCCCTATTCCAGCGGCACCTTCGGCGCGCCGCCAATCAACAACTACACCACGCCGAGCAATCCGTTCGCGCCACCCGCGGGCAGCGCCAGTTGGTGATGGCGGATGGGCCGGCCAGCCGGGCCGCCGATCGCGGACGACGCCTTGCCGACGCTTCGCGCCATACGCTAAGTTGAGAGTTTAAGTCCAACCTCTGCGAGTGAACGGAAGATGTTGATCCAGGCGACGCAACTCCGCCCCGGAATGATCGTCGAATACAACGGCGGTCTGTGGCGCGTGATGACCATCCAGCACATCACGCCGGGCAACTGGCGCGGCATGGTGCAGACCAAGCTGCGCAATATCCAGACCGGATCGCAGACCGAAAACCGCTTCCGCTCTGAAGATCGCGTCGAGCGCGTGATCCTCGATCAGATCGAGATGGAGTTCCTCTACCAGGAGGGCGATGACTTCCATTTCATGAATACCAAGACCTACGACCAGATCACCCTGCCCAAGGACCTGATCGAGGACGTGGCCGGCTACCTGACGCCCAACTTGAAGGTCGAAGTCGAGTTCCACGGCGCCACGCCGCTCAACGTCACGCCACCCAAGAGTGTCGCGATGAAAGTGGTGCTGACCGACCCCGGAATCAAGACCGCCGCCGTGACCAATACGCTCAAGCCGGCCACGCTCGAAACCGGGCTGGTGATCCAGGTGCCGCATTTTGTCGCCGAGGGCGATATCATCACGATCAACACCGAGAACAACGAATATATCTCGCGTACCAAATGACCCGCCGGGCTGTGCGCCCGATCGCGGCCGGCTCGCCGCGATAGCGTGGCCCGAGCCGATCGCGTGTCGCGCGTGCAAATCGATCGGCGCGCGCTGAAACCGCATGCAAAAACCGGAAATTCGTTCAGCCGCGCCGATCGCGATGGGGCGGCCGCGACCGCATCCGCGCCGCCGTCCGATGGAGCCGCCGGCGCCCTTTCGCTTCGGCCCCGGCATCTACCTGGCGCAGACCCAGCCCGGCTTCGAGGCGATCGCGTGGGGTGAGATCGCCGCGCGCTACGCCGGCGCCCGCGTGCATGAACTCGCGCGCCGCGTGGTGCCCGATCGCGTCGGCATGACGATCTTCTCCGCGGCGCGCGCCGACCCGCTCAAGCTGCTTCGCACGGCCGAGGATATCTTTGCCGTGGTCGGCTACCGGCGCTATCCGGCGATGGTCACGGCGGCCGCCGGCGGCGCGCCGGGTGCGACGAGCAAAATCGCCACCGAGACCCTCGCCCGCGTGCAGCGCACCGCGCGCGACGCACGCTATATCGACGAGGCGATTGCGGCGCGCGTCGGCTTCGTGCCGGGCAGCCGCGGCGGCCATCGCCTCCGCTTCCGCGTGGTCGCCCGGATGGCCGGGGATCATCCGTTTCGCCGCGTCGATTTCCAGCACGCGGTCGAACGCGGGATTGCCGAGCGCGGCGACCGGACGTGGCGCCTGTCGGAGGAGGAGGCCGACGTCGAGTTGTGGGCGACCATGTTCCCCGGCGAAACGATCCTCGCGTTGCGCCTGAGCGACGAGCGCATGCGCGTGCGCGGCTACAAGGTCGCCCATCTGCCGGGCTCGCTGCGCCCGTCGGTGGCGGCCGCGCTGGCCTGGCTCTCCGAGCCGGCCCCGGAAGACGTGATGCTCGATCCGATGTGCGGCGCGGGCACGGTGCTGATCGAGCGGGCGCATCTGGGGCGCTACGCGGCGCTGATCGGCGGCGATCGCGACGCCACCGCTCTGGCTGCCGCGCGCGAGAACGTCGGCCCGCGCTACAAGCCGATCGAACTCCATTCGTGGGAGGCGACGGCGCTCGCGCTGGGCGACGCCAGCGTGAGCAAAATCGTCACCAACCTGCCGTGGGGGATGCGCCACGGATCGCACACCGATAACCGCCGGCTCTATCCGCAATTGCTAGCCGAGTTCCGCCGCGTGCTGAAAAAGGGCGGCCGGCTGGTCATGCTGACCGCCGAGACCCGCCTGATGGCGGACCTGATGCGCCGGCGGCTGTTTCGCGCCGAGCGCATCTATACGGTCTCGATCCTCGGCGCGCCGGCCGCAATTTTTATTGTCCGCGCCGAATAGCCCGCCTCCCACGGTCCGCTGGTCGCCGCGCGGCGCCGGATGCTACAACGGCTTGGCGCGCATCAATACGCCGGTAGCTGCGTATCCAACGATTCAAGGAGAATTGCTCACTCCGAATGTTGGGAACCCACCCAAATGATTCTCGGACCCTACGCTGACTCGGAGACCTGAGTATGCGCGCGCGCATGTTGCTAATCGGGACGTTGGCCTTCTCGTTCGTCGTCGCGCCATTCGCATTCGCGCAAACGCCCGCTCCGCCGCCGGATCTTGCGTCGGCCGACTGGTCAGTGGGAGCCCCGCATAGCCTCGCAAAGGATCCGCCCGCGAACGAAGCAGTCTGGAATTTCATGATCCACTTCTGGGGTGACGCCTGGATCGAGCAAGGTAAGCTTTGCTCATTTCAATTCGTTGATCTGCGCCATTCCGGCGAACTTTCGCTGGTCACTATTTACGACTGGGATGGAGGCGGCAATTGCAACGATCTTACCATCTTCGATAAGAGCCCGGCAGGCGTCGAAGGATTTGATTACGGCGGCGGACCTCCGCTCGACGATCAGGTCAAAGACCTTCTGCAAGACCTCAGCAGCGATGGCCATATGGAGTTGGCTGTGCGATCGTTTGATATGACCGAGCGTGAGAACGCGTGGCCGAGCGTATACGCGTGGACCGGAGGCGACTACACGAACGTGAGTTCGCAGTATCCGAGGTATTATCAGGACTGGCTGGCGTCGACGAAGAAGGAACTCGCCTCGCTGGAGTCGGAACGTGAGAGTCTAGCCCACGCAACACCTGCACCATCGGCGGGAAATGGTTTTGTAATGGCGGTTCCGTTTCATTCGGGCCCCGGCCCAGCCCCGTCCCCGTCCGTCTTCCCGATGCAACCGGAGCAACCCGAGGTCGCGCCGGACGTCGAAGCGGTATGGCGGCATGAAATTGACGCCAAAGAGGCGCAGGTGGCGAAGATTGAGCGCTTTCTCGGTTCCAAGGATGCCGGCATGCTCGACGCTATTCGCTGGGCCAACAGCGACGATCCCCGGGAGCGCACGCTCGCCGCGCAAGTCTTCACGCAGATGAGCACATCGGAAGCGCTCAGGTATGAGCAGACGCTAAGCCGCGATGCGGATCCGGAAGTGGCCAAGCTGGCGAGCCGCAAAGTAAAATATTGGGGTGAGGACGACCCGTACGATGCCCCCGCCTTTGTTCGTGTAACGCCCGACCATCCGCGAGCTTTCTGAGCCTTCGGGTCCGGTCCGTCTTCGGCGTAAAGGACGCTCATTCCGCGACCCCTCTATGTATCAAATCGTTGGCTAGGGAACGTCTGCACAGGTCAGGTTGTCATTCTGAACGGAGCCTGCGCAGTGAAGAATCCCGGGATTCTTCGCCGCGCTCAGAATGACACAATGGGCGTTCTGCGGAGGTTCCCCAGTGTTCGAGGGCGCGGAAAGAGGGCACCGATGAGTCGGCTAGCTGGCGCGGAAGCTCTTGAGGAGGACCAGGAGGAGCGCGACCGCGGCGCTACTGCTCGTCGCACCGACGATCTGCAGATAGATCACGTAGTGTGGCGATCTGACGAGGCGCATCCAGCGGTCGTAACGCGGTGGCGCGTACGCGCTTTTGCGCATCGCGTAGGCCTGCATCCGCTCCGGCCACATGAGGCACGACGCACCGATCACGCCGTACGCGACCGCGATTAGGGCGAGGATTAGCTTTAATTCCACAATGAATGCGCGGCTCGACGTGCGCACCTGGTCCGCTGGGGCCACGCAATCGATTGAATGGCCGCGTTCCAAGTGGGCGTGAAGCGTGGGTCAACGGGGCCTTCAACCGGCCGGACGATGCAATTCTATCGACTTATTGATGCTCGGCATAGCACATTTGTGCGCCAGGATGCTAACCGGAGGCGTGCAAAGTCAAGTCGCGTGCCTGGGTCCGCCACGGCTCCGGCAGGGTCACCGCGCGTGCGTCGGTCCAGTTGCTTTCGAGGCGATAAAACTCGCGCGCCGGCTCGAAAAATATATGGATGACGAGGTCGGCGTAGTCGAGCACCACCCAATGGCCATGGTTGAGGCCCTCGACCGCAATCGGATGGGCGTTGCCTTCGGCCATCCGCTCCTCGATGCCGCGCGCGATCGCCTGCACCTGCACGTCGGAGCGGCCGGTGGCGAGCACGAAGTAGTCGGCGATCGAGTTGAGATGGTCGACCTCGAGCACCACCAGGTCGTAGGCCTTTTTTTCCAGCGCGGCCGCGGCGGCAGCCAGCGCCCGATCGTGCGCGCTGCGCTGATCAGCGACGTTGCGCCGGCTCATGCTTGACCTCGCAGCGGCGCCGCGTAGAGCTTGCGCGCAGGGCGCCCCGGATTAATACAGTCCATGCCGCTTGATGTATTCGGCAACGTCGTCGGGCACGAGGTAGCGTATCGACTCGCGCGCGGCAAGTTTGCGCCGGATAAAGGTGGCCGATATCGGGATGAAGGTGGTCTCGACGAAGGCGAGCGTATGACCGCTGGAATGCACGTAATGATCGCTGCGGCTATCGTAACCCAGGCGCTCAAGCGCCGCAAGCGAAACCGCGGTGGGTCCCGCCGCGCCGTCGCCGCTGCGCGTATGCACCAGCAGGCTGCACAGGGTTACCAGTTCGGCCGCGTCTTTCCAGCTCTCGAGTTCGGCAAACTGGTCGCCACCCATGATCAGATGGAGGTCGGCCGTCCCGCGCAGGGTGGACAGAAAGTAGCGCACCGTATCGATTGTGTAGGATCGTCCGGGCCGCCGGATTTCGGTGTCGGAGACCATGAAATGGCGGTTGCCCTTGGTCGCCAGCCGCACCATCTGCAGGCGATGATCGCCCGGCGCCAGCCCGTCGTGCGGCTTATGCGGCGGCGACGACGCCGGGATAAAGTAGACCAGGTCCAGGCCGAGCGCTTCGCGATCCTCCTCGGCCGCGCGCAGATGGCCGAAATGGATCGGATTGAAGCTGCCGCCGAACAACCCTACGCGCATCGCTTCACCGTGCCTTTACCCAGCGATCGCCGGCCGGCGCGGACGGTTCACGCGCGCACCTGGCCGCTGCCCGCGATGATGTACTTGTAGGTAGTGAGCTCGCGCAGGCCCATCGGGCCGCGCGCATGCAGGCGGTTGGTCGAGATGCCGGTCTCGGCGCCGAAGCCGAACTCGAAGCCGTCGGTGAAGCGGGTCGAGGCGTTGACGAAGACCGCGGCCGAATCGACCTCGCGCTCGAAGCGCGCGGCGGCGACCACGTCCTGGGTCACGATCGCGTCGGCCAGTCCCGAGCCGTGGCGCGCGATGAAGGCGATCGCTTCGTCGATCGAGTCGACGATCTTCACCGCCAGAATCAGGTCGAGATATTCGCTGTCCCAGTCGGCGTCGGTGGCCGGGCGCGCCGCCGCGACGAGTTCGCAGGTGCGCGCGTCACCGCGCAATTCGACGCCCGCCGCGGCCATCCGCCCGGCGATACGCGGCAGGAACCTGGCCGCCACGCCAGCATGCACGATCATCGTCTCCATCGCGTTGCACACCGAGGGCCGGCTGCATTTGGCGTTGAGGCAAATCTCCTCGGCCATCGCGAGGTCGGCCGCCCGATCGACGTAGGTGTGGCAGATGCCGTCGAAATGCGGCAGCACCGGCACGGCCGATCCGGCCAGCGCATCCTTCAGCGCCGGGCCGCCGCGCGGGATGATCAGGTCGATCGCCTCGGGATGGCGCTTGAGGATCTGAATCGCCTCATGGTCGGGGTTGCCGATGAGCATCACGCCCGCCGGGTCGAGTCCCGCGCGCATCAGCGCCGCGCCCATCAGATCGCCGAGCGCGCGGTTGGTCGCCAGAGCCTCATGTCCACCGCGCAGGATCACCGCGTTGCCGGCCTTGAGGCAGAGCACGGCGGCGTCGACGGTGACGTTGGGACGCGCCTCGTAAATGATCGCGATCACGCCGATCGGCACGCGCACCTGGCGGATCCCGAGACCGTTGGGCCGGCGCCACTGCGCGATCACCTCGTCGACCGGGTCGGGCAGCGCGACCACCTCTTCGACCCCGCGCGCAATCGCGGCGACGCGCGCGTCGGTCAGCGTCAGCCGGTCGAGCATCGCGGCACCCAGGCCCGCGGCGCGTGCCGCCTCGAGGTCGTGGAGATTGGCGGCGACGATCGCGCCGCTCTCGGCGATCAAGGCCGCCGCGATCTCCTTGAGCGCGCGATTTTTGCGCCCGGCCGGCGCCAGCGCGAGCGCCCGGGCGGCGCTGCGCGCGGCGGCCAGTCCCTCAATGATTTCCGCTTCGAGGCTCATGCGATATCCTCAATCAGGACGAAATTGTCGCGATGGATGATTTCGTCCGCAACCTTGTAGCCGAGCACGCGCGCGATTTCCTGCGAGCGGATACCCTTGAGTTTTAGCACATCGGCGGCCGGGTAATTGACCAGTCCGCGGCCGAACTCGACGCCCTCCTGATCGACCAGGCTGACGCAATCGCCTGTGGCGAATTCGCCGCGCACCTCGCGCACCCCCGAGGGCAGCAGGCTGCGCCCCTTGGCGCGCAGCGCGTCGGCCGCGCCGCGATCGACCGCGAGCGCACCGGCCGGACGCAGCGCGAAGGCGATCCAATGCTTGCGTCCGCGCATTTTGCGCTGCGCTGGCAGCACCAGCGTGCCCACTTCGCGCGCCGGATCGAGCGCCGCGGCGAGGGTGTCGGGGTCGCGGCCGGCCGCGATTATCACGCAGATCCCCGCGCGCGCCGCCTGCCGCGCCGCCTTGAGCTTGGTCGCCATCCCGCCGCTGCCCAGCGGTCCGGCGCGCTCGGCGACCAGCCCGCGCATCCCCGCCTCGGGGTCGGTGATCAGCGGTATCAGCCGCGCGTCGGTGCGCGTGCGCGGGTCGCCGGTCAGCACGCCGGCCACGTCGCTCAGAATAATCAGCAGGCCCGCCTGGACCATCCCGGCGACCAGCGAGGAGAGCACGTCGTTGTCGCCCATGCGAATCTCTTCGACCGCGACGGTGTCGTTTTCGTTGACGATCGGAATCGCGCCGGCGGCGAGCAGCGCCTCGATCGTGCGCACGGCGTTTTGCCGGCGTCCGCGCTCGGCCAGATCCTGATGGGTCAGCAGGAGCTGGGCGACCGTGCGGCCGTGCGCCTCAAAGGCGATAGCCCATCGGCGCATCAGCTCGATCTGGCCGATCGCGGCGGCCGCCTGGCGCTCCGCAATCGTCGTCGGATGGCCGTTCAGGCGCGCGCGTCCGGCCGCGATCGCGCCCGACGTGACCATCACGACTTCGCGCCCGCCGCGGATCAGCGCGTCGATCTGCCCGGCCAGCATCGCGATCACTTCGGCGCGCAATCCGCCCGGATCGGAGAGCACGGCGCTGCCTACCTTGATCACCAGGCGGCGCACCGGCGCGATGAATTCGCTCTTGTAGCTTAACTGGGACATGCGGCCGCCGCGCTCTCGCTGATCCAGACTTGCGCCGTGATCGCTTCAATCAAAGGATCGATCCCCGAGCTCTCTTCGGCCGAAATCGGCAGGACCTTAAGGCCCGTTCGCTTGGCCAGCGCCCGCGCGATCCGCGCCGCCGCGCGCGGCTCGGCGAGATCGATCTTGTTGAGCGCGATCAGCGCGGGGCGGGCCGCCAGCTCCTCGTCGAAGGCCGCGATCTCGCCGCGCACGATGGCGAAATCTTTTTCCGCGTCGCCGCCGATATCGATCACGTAGACCAGCACGCGGGTGCGCTTGATATGGCGCAGAAAGCGGATACCCAGGCCGTGGCCCTCGTGCGCGCCCTCGATCAGGCCGGGGATATCGGCGACGTTGAACGAGCGCTCGTCGGCGACCTGCACGTTGCCGAGGTTCGGCGTGATCGTGGTGAAAGGGTAGGGCGCAATCTTGGGCCGCGCCGCGCTCAGCGCCGCCAGCAGCGTCGATTTGCCGGCGTTGGGCAGGCCGATCAGCCCGACCTCGGCCACCAGCCGCAACTCGAGCTTGACCCAGCGCTGCTCGCCGGCCGTGCCGGGCGTCGCGATCCGCGGCGCGCGATGGGTCGACGAGACAAAATGCATGTTCCCCTTGCCGCCTTCGCCGGCCCGCGCAATCACCGCGCGATCGCCGGGCACCACCAGGTCGGCGAGCAGCGCGCCCGATTCCTCATCGAAGACCATCGTGCCCGGCGGCACCCGCACGGTCAGGTCGTCGCCCTTATGGCCATATTGTTGCTTGCCACGCCCGGCCTCGCCGTCGCGCGCGACCAGCCGCGGCTGGTATTTGAAATCGAGCAGGGTCGAGAGTCCCTCGTCGACCACGAAGACCACCTCGCCGCCGCGTCCGCCGTCGCCGCCGGCCGGTCCGCCGAACGGACGATACTTCTCGCGCAAGAAGGCGATCGCACCGTCGCCGCCCTTGCCGGCGTGAACATAGACTCTGGCTTCGTCGATAAACCGCATGATCGACAGGAATTATAGCAGGAGCGGTGTGCCGCGGCGCGACGCGTCAGCGGGCCCCGTCCCTCACGCTCGCCAGTGGCGCCGGCGAGCGCGCGGCATACCCTCCGCGAGCGCTAAGCCGGTCCGGCGCGCGCCTCATTGGCGATCGCCAGGGTGCCCAACCGGCCGCAAGCGTGCGCAATCGCTAGCGCCGCGTCACAGGCACAACTCCGCGATCGTGCGCAGCGCCTCGACCTGCGTGGTGCCGACGATCAACGTGCCGATCGGCGAGGACTTCCAGGCGGCGAGCTGATCCTTGATCCGTTCGCCTGTGCCGACCAGCGCCACCGCGTCGACCAGTTGGTCGGGCACGGCCGCCGCCGCCTCTTCCTTGCGCCCCGACAGGTAGAGGTCCTGGAGTTTGGTCGCGAGGTCGTCGTAGCCGAAGTTGCGTACGTAGGAATTGTAGAAGTTGCGTTTGCGCGCGCCCATCCCGCCAATATACAGCGCCAAACTGGCCCGCACCGGTGCGCGGCACTTATCGATATCGGGGCCCATGTGGCACGGCACGTAGGGCGCGAGATCGAAGCTCTGGATATTTTTGCCGCCGCCGGCCTTGGCGAAGCCGGCCTCGAGCAGCGGTTGATAGAGCTGTCCGTACCATTGCGGGCTCATCCACACCGGGATCACGCCGTCGGCGATCTCGGCCGCCAGTTCGATCCCTTTCGGGCTGATCGACGCGGTGTAGATTTTCATGTCGGCGCGGCCGTGGAGGATACTTTTGAGCGGCTTGCCCATCCCCGACGCGCCCGGCCCGCGATACGGAATCTGGTATTCGCCGCCGTCGAACTCGAGCGGCTTTTCGCGCGCCAGGATCATCCGCATGATCTGGATATATTCGCGATAGCGCTGCAGCGGCTTGCCATACGGCACGCCGTGCCAGCCCTCGACCACCTGCGGATTCGACGGGCCGACGCCGATTATAAAGCGGCCGCCCGAGAGCCCGTCGAGCGTCATCGCGGTCATCGCCGCCATCGCGGGCGTGCGCGCATGCATCTGCATGATGCCCGCGCCGAGCTTGATCTTCGAGGTGCGCGCGCCGATCCAGGAAAGCAACGTGATCACGTCGGAGCCATAGGCCTCGCCTGACCAGACCGAGTCGAAACCCAGCCGCTCGGCCTCGAGGATCAGTTCCATGGTCTGCCCCATGCGCGGTCCCGAATACGCCGTGTTGAGTCCGAGTCGCATCGCAAGTTTCCTCCGTGGCGCGCAGTATAGCGTGAGCCAAAGAAAAAGCCCCACGGTCTCCCGCGGGGCTCAATTAGTTACTCGATGTCGCGATCAGCTAGGCTGACGGCTGCTCGGCCATAGTCTCGGCCGCCGGCGCCGCCGTTAATGCCTCGACCGCATCGACGCTGACCTGCCGCTTGTCGCCGCGATAGGATTCGTACTTCACGATCCCGTCGATCAGCGCAAAGATGGTGTAGTCGCGGCCCATCCCGACGTTGCGCCCCGGATGAATCCGGGTGCCGAGCTGACGCACCAGGATATTACCCGGCCGCACCGTCTGGCCGGCGTAGATCTTGATTCCACGGCGCTGCCCCGGACTGTCGCGCCCGTTGCGCGTTGAGCCTTGTCCCTTTTTATGCGCCACGAATCCTAGCCTCCCTCAAGCGAGATACAGGCGCGTCAGGCGCCCTGGTTGATCGCCTCAATCTTGAGCACGGTGAGCTCCTGGCGATGGCCGCGCTTGCGCCGATAGTTCTTGCGCCGCTTCTTCTTGAACACCAGGACCTTGGTGCCGCGCGGCTGCTGCACGATCTTGGCGCGCACCGAGGCGTTGGCCACGGTCGGCGATCCGATCGCGTTGGTTTCACCGTCGCTCAGCGCCAGCACTTCGCTCAGCGCCACTTCAGTACCGACCTCGCCCGCGATCCGTTCGACCACAATCTGATCGCCGGGGCCGACGCGATACTGTTTTCCGCCTGTCTTTACGATTGCAAACATTTTCAAACCAGAACCCAATTCATTATCGGACGCGGACGCGTCTGTCAATTCCGTCAGGAGTACCCGGCGGCCTCGGAACCAGTCGCATGAGGCGTGTGAGGGCGCCCCCAGGGAACCTCTGCACAAGGCTCTGCTGTCACCCTGAGCGCAGCGCATGGGTCC
>JADMIL010000048.1 GCA_015478645.1 Candidatus Binataceae bacterium | reverse complement strand
TCCCGGATCCGGGATTCTTCGCTGCGCTCAGAATGACAACCTAACTTGTGCGGAGTTCCCTAGCCCTGCGGAACTGAAGCAGACACTCGCAGATGGTTCCTCACGCGCCGTACGCCGCTCGTATCTCTCGCAATCGCCTCGGCACGTGATACTACTTCCGAATCGTGCACCGTGCCCCTCAGCGTGACCACGCCAGCGGTGGTGGTGACGTGGATCTGGCCGGACCGCAGATTCTTGGCGGCAGCCAGGTTGGTTTTCACCGCGGTAGTGATTGTCGTATCGTCCACCGCCGTGACCGTCCCGTGATATGCATTCGTCACCGCGCCTTCGGTGTCTTCGCCCGCCCGATGCATCGAACTGCTGGCGGAACTGCCACCCGTGTCCTGTGTGAAAGCTGGTGGCGCCAACCAGATTCCAAGAATCACCGCAGGCGCCACGGCCAGAATCTTCTTCCTAATGCTCATAATTCCCATCTCCTCGGAGTCGTTAAATTAGCCTCCTGAGCTATTACCCTCGCGGGTTCGTCTGCTAAAACACACCGACCATCGATCGAACGGAAACCGACACCATAGTTCCATCTGCTGAATAAGCAGATGGAAAGTCATTGCCTCGAATCGATCGCAAGTCAAAAGCTATTTTATCGACAAACGCCTGTGAAGAACAGAACGATCAGTTATGATTCCGCGGATTCCGATTCCTCCGGAAGGTTCATAGGCATAGTAGCCGCCTCACTTCGGCTGAGGGTGGGACGATAAAACGATAAGCTGTGCTGGTTCCCGGTCCGAAGCCGTAGCACCCCGCCGCGCGCTATTCCCTCTGTGGAGCGCGGCGCGTAAAGATTAGCCATCACGATGCCGATTCGCGCGCTCCTGTTTGATCTCGACGGCACCCTCGCCGACACCGAGACGCTCCATTTCGAGGCCTTCGCCGAGGTTCTGCGCCCGGCAGGGATCACGGTGGATCGCGCGGACTATTTTGCGCGCTTGATCGGCTACACCGACCACGATTGCTTCGCCCTGCTGCTCGCCGAGCATGGCCGTCCGGCGACGCCCGAGGCGATCGCGGCGCTGACCGCGCGCAAGGCCACGATTTACGGCGCGATGATCGCGGATCGCGACGTGATCTATCCGGGCGCGTCCGCGTTCGTCCGCCACTGCGCCGAGCGCTTTCCGCTGATTGTCGTGACCGGCACGCTGCGCCGCGAGGCCGAGACGATTCTCGGCCGCGCGCAACTCCGCGATCGGTTCGTCGATATAATCGCCGCCGAAGACGTAGCTCACGGCAAGCCCGCGCCCGACGGCTTCCTCGCCGGCCTTGGGCGGCTCGGCTTTATCCTGCGGCCGCGCCCGTCGATCGTCGCCGCCGAATGCCTGGCGATCGAGGACACCGCCGCCGGCGTCGCGGCCGCGCGGCGCGCCGGGATGCGTGTGCTGGCGCTGTCCCATACGGCGCCGGCCGCCGTGCTGGCCGCCGCCGACCTGATCCGCCCGTCGATCGCCGCGACCGATCTCGACGACGTGCTGCGCCGCCTCGCGGCCGGCCCTTCGGCCTGACGCGCTATTTCACACTTGCGATTGTGGAGTGTCGGCGGCGCGGCGCGCGCTATTTCAGCGCGGCCAGAATGCGGCCGGGCAAGCCGTCGAACGGCCCGTTGGACATGCAGACGATCACATCGCCCGCCCGCGCGTCGCCGGCGATCGCGGTGAGCATCGCGTCGGTGCTCGCACAGGCCTGGGCCTGCGGGCCACGCGCACCGATCGCCGCGGCCAGCAGGTCGGTGTCGAGCCGCGCGTCGGGCGCGATCGGATCGTTTTCCTTGAAGTAGACCGCGCCCAGGTAGACCCGCGCGGCGCGATCGAAGGCGGCGGCGAACCCGGCCTGAAAGACGCGGCGGCGCGCGGTGTTCGAGCGCGGCTCGAAGGCCGCTAAGATCCGCCGGCCGGCGTAGCGCTCGGCTAACGCCTCGAGCGTCGCGGCGATCGCCGTGGGATGATGCGCGAAGTCGTCGATCACCACGATCTCGCGCGCCTCGCCGACGATCTCCTGGCGCCGCTTGACCCCGCCGAACGCTTTCAACCCAGCGCGGAGTTCGTCGCCGCTCACGCCGAACTCGCTCAGCAAGACGAAGACCCCGAGTGCGTTGGCCACGTTCATCCGGCCGCCGACCGGCAGGTCGAGATCGCCGATGACGCGCCGACCGGCGCGCTCGATCGAAAAGCGCGCGCCCGCCGGGCCGATCCGGATATCGACCGCGCGGAACTCGCCGTCGCGCAGGCCAAAGGTGAGCCGCCGCGCGCGCGTCACCGCGCTGACCTCGAGCGCGTGCGGAAAATCCGCGCAGACCGCGAGCACCCGCGCCGCGTCCAGCTGCGCGGCCAGCGCGCGGAACGAGGCCTTGACGTGATCGAGGTCGCGATAGATATCGGCATGGTCGAACTCGACCGCCGTCAGAATTGCGCCGTCCGCGCGGTAATGGAGAAACTTTGGCCCTTTGTCGAAGAACGCGGTGTCGTATTCGTCGCCCTCGATCACGAAGTCGGGCCCGGCGCCGAGCCGATAGTTGGTGGCGAAATCGCGCGTCACTCCCCCCACCAGCATCGACGGATCGCGCCCGGCCACCGCCAGCACCTGCGCCATCATTGCGGTCGAAGTGGTCTTGCCGTGCGTCCCGGCAACCATCAGCACGCGCCGCCCGGCGAGAAAAAAATGCCTCAGCGCTTCGGGCATCGAGAGATAGGGAACGGGGCCGGCGAGTAACGCCGCGGCTTCGGGATTGGCGCGCGTCACGACGTTGCCGACGATCACCAGGTCGGGCGGCGGCGTGAGGTGGTCGGCGCTATAGGCCGTGCGCAAATCGATGCGCAGGTTTTTCAGGATCGAGGCGGTCGGCTCGTAGATCTGATTATCCGATCCGCTGACGCTGAAGCCGCGCGCCACCAGCATCCCGGCCAGCGCCGCCATCGCGGAGCCGGCCACGCCGATCAGATGAACGCGGCGAACCTGGGCGGGAATCCGCGCGATCCGCGCGGCCGACGCGGCGGCGGCTGCGCTGGCGTTTTGAGCGGTGGCTAATACGGCGGCAGCGGACGGCATGGCGATCAATTTTTCCCCCGATGCGCCGCGCGCATCAAGTGGCGCTGCCGATGCTGCGCCGCGTCGCCGATCACAATTCAATCGTGCGCAGGCGCAGCGAATTAAGCACCACCGAGATCGAACTCGCGCTCATCGCGGCGCTCGCGATCATCGGATTGAGCAGCAGGCCGATGAACGGATAGAGCACGCCGGCCGCGATCGGCACGCCGATCACGTTGTAGACGAAGGCGAAAAAGAGATTCTGCCGAATCGTGCGCATCGCCGCACGGCTCAAGTTGCGCGCCCGCACGATACCCATCAGATCGCCCTTGACCAGCGTGATGCCCGCGCTTTGCATCGCGGCGTCGGTGCCGGTGCCCATCGCGATCCCGACCGTCGCCTGGGCCAGCGCGGGCGCGTCGTTGATCCCGTCGCCGGCCATCGCGACGATGCGGCCCGCGGCCTGCAAACGCTTGATCACGGCGGCCTTGTCCTGCGGCATCACCTCGGCTTCGACCTCGTCGAGACCGAGGCGCCGCGCGATCGCGGTCGCGGTGGCGCGGCTGTCGCCGGTCAGCATGATCACCCGCAGGCCTGCCGCACGCAGCTTGCGCAGCGCCTCGGGCGTCGATTCCTTGATCGGATCGGCAACGCCGATCAGACCCGCCGCCGCGCCGTCGATCGCGACGAACATCACGGTCTGCCCCTCGCCGCGCAGCACCTCGGCGCGCGCCGCGAGTTGCTCCATCGCCGGCGCGGCCACGCCGTCGCCGGCGAAAATGCGCGCGCTGCCCACCCCCACGCGATGTCCCTCGACGGTGCCGCTCACCCCGACGCCGGTGGTCGAGACGAACTCCGTCACGCTCGCCAGCGCAATCGATCGCTCGGCCGCACCCGCGGCGATCGCGGCGGCCAGCGGATGCTCGCTGGCGCGCTCGAGGCTCGCGGCCAGCCGGATCATTTCGGCGGCATCGCGGCCGGGCATCGTCTCGACGGTCGTCAGCTTGGGCTTGCCCTCGGTCAGCGTGCCGGTCTTGTCGACCACGATGGTATCGACGCGCTCCATCAGTTCCAGCGCCTCGGCATTGCGAATCAGCACACCGGAACGCGCGCCGCGCCCGCTCCCAACCATCACGGCCATCGGCGTGGCCAGGCCGAGCGCGCAGGGGCAGGCGATGATCAGCACGGCAACCGCGGCGAGGATCGCATGGGCGAGCGCGGGCGCCGGCCCGACCAAGTACCACGCGACAAAAGTGATCGCCGCGGCAACCATCACCATCGGCACGAAGTAGCCGGCGACGCTGTCGGCCAGGCGCTGGATTGGCGCGCGGCTACTCTGCGCCTCGCCGACCATCTGGACGATTTGCGCGAGCACGCTGTCGGCGCCGACCCGATCGGCGCGCATCAGGAACGATCCGGTGCCGTTGACGGTCGCGCCGACCACGCGATCGCCGGTGCCCCGCGCGGCGGGCAGCGGCTCGCCCGTGATCATCGATTCATCGATCGCGCTCGCGCCCTCAACGATCACGCCGTCAGCCGGAACCTTCTCGCCCGGCCGCACGCGCAGGATATCGCCGGCCATCACGCGCTCGAGCGCGACGTCTTCCTCAACCCCGCCGGCGCGCACGATCCGCGCACTGCGCGGCGCCATCCCGAGCAACTCCCGGATTGCGCCGGCGGTGCGGCCGCGTGCGCGCAACTCGATCAACTGGCCGAGCAGGACCAGCGTCGTGATCACGGCGGCGGCCTCGAAATAGACCGGCGGCACACCGCGCGCGTCGGCGGCGGGCGGAAAGCTCGCCGGAAAAATTACCGCGGCGAGGCTGTAGAGGTAGGCGATACCGACGCCCAGCGCGATCAGCGTGAACATGTTGAGGTGGCGCGTTATGAGCGAGCGCGCGCCGCGCACAAAGAACGGCCACGCGCCCCAGATCACCACCGGCGTCGCGAGCAACATTTCGATCCAGTCGATCAGCCGGATCCTGAGCGCGCGCTGCACCGGCATGCCGGGAATCAGCTCCGACATCGAGAGCATCAGCAGCGGGAGCGAGAGTGCCGCGCTCAGCCAGAAGCGCCGGGTGAAATCCGCCAGTTCGGGATTCGGCGCGTCGGCCGGCGCCATCGCCGCGTCGCCAAACCCGCCAAACCCAACCGTGCGAGCCTCGAGCGCCATCCCGCAGATCGCACACGGCCCCGGCGTCGCGCTACGCACCTCCAGATGCATCGGGCAGGTGTAGATAACGCCGCCCGGCGCGGGCTTCGCGAGCGTGCTCGCGTTCGGCGCGGGCACGTTCGGCGCAAGATATTTGGCCGGCTCGGCCACGAATCGCTTCATGCATCCCTGGCCGCAGAAGTAGAAGTCGCGGCCGTCATGGCGATGGGTCCAGCGCGCGGTGGCCGGATCGACCGTCATCCCGCATACCGGATCTTTCACGCGCACGGATTGCGCCGGCGTGGCTGCCTCTTCCATAGCGTGGCCGTCGTGCCCTTGATCATGCGCGTGATGCGCGCCGCATTTATGTTCCATGGTGCTCAATTGAGAAAGCGATCGAGTGCGCCGATCAGCTCGGTGATTTTGGCTCGGCCACCACGTTCGGCGATCGCGTCGGCGACGCAGGTTTCGAGATGGTCACGCACCAGGATGAGCGCGATTTTATCGAGGGCGCGGCGCGCCGCCGAAATCTGCTGCAGCACGTCGATACAGTAGGCGCCGTCGCCGATCATCCGACCGAGGCCGCGCAACTGCCCTTCGGCGCGGCTCAGGCGGTTGGCCAGGTCACGTTCGAGCGCCGCTGCGCGCGGGCGCGCCTTATGGCGCGGGGGGCCGGCGCCGTTAGCCGCTACGTCAATCGATTTGGCCAAGATAAACGCTCCGTTTCGGATATGCGGATCCGGATCCTCCGGTTCCGCGAGCCCCGGTCCAGAATACTCCGGGGAAGTATCGCTGATACTATATGGGAGTATAATCACCGGCGAGACTCGGGGCAAGCGGCGCTCCGGATGCGCGAAGTTCGCGCCGGCGCGATCAGGCCGCGGCGCCGAGCGCCTGCATGATCAAATCGTGGATTTTCGGGCGAAACTCGCGGATCGCCTGGTTGTCGCGCCGCGGATGAACCCGGTTGGTCAGCAGCGAGATGGCGATTTCGCGCGCGGGCTCGATCCAGATCGAGGTGCCGGTGAAGCCCAGATGGCCCACGGCGGCAGCGGAAAAATAGTGCCCCGAGCTCGAATACTCGGGCGACGGCGAATCCCATCCGAGCGCCCAGGTCGAGCCGCGCACGGCGGGATCGCGGGTCCAGAATTGCGCGACGGTCTTTTGCGGCAGGAATTCCGAGCGCCCCGCATGCGCGCGGATCAATTCCAGCACGATCCGATCGACCTCGCGCACCGGGGCGAACAGTCCGGCGTGGCCCGCCACCCCGCCCATCGCGAAGGCGTTCTCGTCGTCGACTTCGCCGACCAGCAGGCGCTTGCGCACCGCGCATACCGAGGTCGGCGCGAACATCTCGGGCACCGGCTCGAGGCGGCGCGTGCGCACCAGCGAGATATCGATGAAGTCGGTGGCGCGCAGCTCGAGCGGGCGGAATATCTTGTCGCGGCAAAAGCGGTTGAGCGCGGCTCCGCCGATCTGTTCGATCGCCTCGCCGAGCAGCATGAAGTTCAGGTCCGAGTAGACCGTGCGGGTGCCCGGCGGCGCCTCCGCCTTCTCCCGATGGATCTCCTCGTAGACCAGCTCCTTGGCCCCGCGGCTGGCCATGAAATTGACCTTGCCGCGCCGTTCGACTTCGGCAATCTGCTGATAGAACGGGCGCCATGCGGCGAGCCCCGAACAATGCGCCAGCAGATGGCGGAAGGTCACGTAGCCCTTGCCGTGCACACCGAAATTATGGAAAAAGCGCGTCAGCCGATCATCGAGGCGCAGCTTGCCGTCCCGCACTAGCATCATCGCGGCGACCGTGGTCGCCAGCGGTTTGGTCAGCGACGACAGGTCGAAGACCGTATCGAGGCGCATCGGCGATCGATCCGGCAGTAGCGAGCGCGCGCCGAACGCGCCCTCGTAGGCGATCTGCTCGCCGACCCGCACGACCACCGTCGCGCCGGGAATCGCGCCCTTTTCGGCAGCCTCCGCAAAGGCCTGTTCGACTTCACTCCAACCCACGCCGCTATGCCCCTGTGCCGCGCGCTATCACTCGCGTCAGCAATTAGTTGAGATTCATCCGCGCGGCCCGCTTCATCCGATAATCAGCAGGAGATAATCCCGCCAAAATAATCCCGCCGGCCGGCGCGCCCGCGGCTAACTGACCGCAGGCTCGGTAAAGACCATGCGCCGGCGCGCGCCGTCGAGCCGCACGCGCACGCCAAACGGCAAGGTCAGATTTTCCGTGCCGTGGCCGGCTTCGACGCCGAACAGCACCGGACATTTCAGATCGGCGGTCTGCGCGGCGACAAACGTCGCGATCAGCGCGCGCTCCTGCTCGCTGCCGTCGACCGGCCGAATCGCGCCAAAGACCATCCCGGCGACCTGGTCGAAGACGCCCGCCTGGCGCAACTGCACAAGCATCCGGTCGATGCGGTAGGCCTTCTCGCCGGTGTCTTCGAGAAACAGCACGCGCCCGGCGAAGCGCGGGGCGTAGGGCGTGCCAAGCGCCGCAGCCACCACCGACAGGCATCCGCCGACCAGCTCGCCCTCGGCGTCGCCCGGACGCAGCAGCTCGCGCGCCTCGAGCTCAAAGCCGCGCGCGCCGTCGGACAGGACGCGCGCCAGATGGTCGAGCGATCGGCGCGAGAGGCCGTTGGCGAAATCCATCGCGACCATCGGACCGTGAAAGGCGACGATCCCGGCGCGCTCGACCAGCGCGTTGAGCATAAAGGTGGCGTCCGAAAAGCCCAGAAAGATCTTCGGCGCGCGCGCTATCGCGGCAAAATCGATCAGCGGCAGCAGCCGTCCGCAGCCGTAGCCGCCGCGCGCGCCGAAGATTGCGCGAATCCCGTCGTCGGCAAAAAACGTGCGCAATTCGCTCGCGCGGACGGCGTCGTCGCCCGCCAGGATACCGTCGCGATCGAGCGCATGGATCGAAATCCGCACCCGATAGCCCATCGCGTTGAGCACGCGCACGCCGCGCTCGAGGTAGTCGCGTTCGACGATCGACGACGGCGCGACCACGCCGATCATATCGCCTGGCCGCAGGGCCGGAGGTTTTTTCAAATTGATGCTCACGGAATCGTAGCGCGCAGCTTAACACGATCGATGCGTTGAATCGCGATTGCGACCGCAAATCCGCGCCGCCATGCTACCGACAGCGGCTCGTGCGACCGGTGGTCGTCGCCCTCTGGACGGATTGCCGGCCAACGCCTGCGCGACCCAGGATTCGGTCTGACCGATTCGCGACCAGCAGGCGCAGCCCTCGGATTATTTTCACGCCGACGATTGTGCAAGCCATTTCGTCTTGACTCAGCCACCCGCGAAAGCTCATTGTTGGCGATTACAGCATCCGAAGGATTGTAATCGCCGAGTCCAAGACACTGGATTCGCTGGATTTCGAGAGGAGCAGCAATGCTTTCGATCAGGCGCTCTAGACCGCTGATTCCCGCACTGGCTTTCGCGATGGCGCTCTCCGGATGCGTCAGCAACGCTGGATGGCGCTACCAGCCAAGTGAGGCGAATCCGCAGCCTACGCATCTTCCGCTCACGCTGGCGGTCCAGAATTTTCAGGATCGGCGCTCAGACCGAAATTCGACTTACTTCTGGCTCTGCATACTTCCGCTCGTCCCGTACTGCACGGCCGATTATGATCGGCCCGATACCGCCAACGGCTTCCTCTCCGCCGGAGCCTACAACTTCCGCCCGAGCACCGATCTGGCCAGCGCGGCGGTAACCGAGCTACGGCAAAGCGCGATCTTCCATGAAGTGTTTGGGACGGATCGCAGCTTGGATCCGGGCGCCCAACTGATCCTCCACGGAACCATTACGGATACCAGGTGGCAAGGAACCCGCTATGGCTATCTACTGGGGCCCTATGGGCCTTTACTATGGGTGTTTGGCCTGCCAGTTGGCTCCGTTAACGACACTCTGAACCTTGACCTGCAACTGGTGCGGCAATCCGATGGCGCGGCACTGTGGACTTATACTATCAGCGGGAACTACGAGAAGACCGAAAGCCTTTATCACAATTTCGGGCAGGATTTCGGCTATCCGGAAATGTTCCGCTCCGGAATGCAGACGGCGATTGCTTCGCTCGAACAATACGTCGCGAGTCAACCGGCGGCCTACTGGGAGGCGATGATGCCGACGCCTCCGCCCGCATCGCCTGCGCGGTAATCGCGCTCGACCGCCGGTCTAGAGCGTGCGGCCGACGGCTGCGGCGAGCGGCTCGAGCGACTTCATCAGTTGGGCGAAGCGCGCCGGCTTGAGCTGCTGCGGACCGTCGGAGAGTGCCGCGCGGGGGTCGGGATGCACCTCGATCAGCAGACCATCGGCGCCCGCCGCGATCGACGCCAGCGCCATCGGCGCGACCAGCGACCAAATCCCGGTGCCATGGCTCGGATCGACGATCACCGGCAGATGGGTCCATTCCTTGAGCAGCGGCACGGCGTTCAAGTCGAGCGTGTTGCGCGTGGCGGTCTCGAAGGTGCGAATCCCACGCTCGCACAGCACCACGTTGGGATTGCCGGCCGACAGGATGTACTCGGCGGCCATCAGGAATTCCTCGAGCCGCGTCGACATCCCGCGCTTGAGCAGGATCGGCTTGCGGCACTTGCCCAGCCGGCGCAGCAGCGAGAAGTTCTGCGAATTGCGCGCGCCGACCTGGAGCATATCGGCATGCTCGGCGACCTCGTCGATATCGTGCGCGTCCATGATCTCGGTGACCACCGGCAGGCCGACCCGCCGGCCCGCCTCTTCGAGCAGAATCAGACCCTCGTCTTCCATGCCCTGGAACGAATAGGGCGAGGTGCGCGGCTTGTAGGCGCCGCCGCGCAGCAGATGGGCACCGCCAAGTTTGACGCCGTCGGCCGCGCCGTTGACCTGATCGGCGCTCTCGACCGCGCAGGGTCCAGCAATCACCGTGAGGCGCGGGCCGCCAATCTCGACCCCGCCGACGATAATCCGCGAGCCCTCAGGGCGCACCTCGCGGCTGGCCAGCTTGAACGATCGGAGCACCGGCATCACCCGCTCGACGCCCGAGACCGACTCGAGATGCTGCAGCGAATGGGCCTCGCCGCGCTCCTCGCCCACGCAGGCGACCACGGTGCGCTCGACGCCGGCGATAATATGGGCGCGGTAGGCGAGCGCCTCGACCATCCGCACCACGTTGGCGATATCGTCATCGCTGGCGTGCGCTTTCATTACAACAATCACGCGGGTAACCCCCAGATCGGTTCAGGTTAGCCCCGGCGCATCGGCGCAACAAGATTGAACCGTGCGCGCGCGCGCCCTAGTATGGGCCGTGGGGCCGCGCGGCGAATGCGTACGGACGCGGCGCCCACCCCGCGGCATCAACCCGATGCGGCGGCGCCGGCGTGTTCAAACGACGATCCCGGTGGCCGTCTCGGAGGTGACCGTGGCGGCAACGGAGACGACTGTGGCACTCACGCCGGCAAGACCCCTGAACTTTATTCACACTTCGGACGTTCACCTCGAGAGCGACACCTTCGGCAGCGGCGATCGGGGCGACGCCTTTCGCGATCGCGTGCGCCGGGCCTTCAGCGGCGTGATCACGCTGGCCAACGATCGCGCGAGCGACCTGCTGCTGATCGTCGGCGACCTGTTCGATTCGAGCCGCGTGCCGGACACCGCGCTGCGCTTTGCGATGGACGAGATCGGACGCGCGCGCATGCCGGTCGTGATGATCCCCGGCAACCATGACGCCCACGACGAGCGATCGATCTACGCCGGCCTCGCCGCCGCCGACCTGCCGCGCAATCTCCACCTGATCCTCGAACCCGAAGGGCGCACGATCGAATTTCCCGAGCTCGCCGTGCAAATCTGGGGCAAGGCGCTGGTCGAGCATTCGCCGGATTACCGGCCGCTCGGCGGGATGGCCGAGCCGGCGCCCGGCAAATGGAATATCGCGCTGGCCCACGGGCTGTTCACCGAAGACAGCGCCAACGGCCGTTCGTCACCGATCACGGCGGCAGAAATCGAGGCGAGCGCCTACAACTATATCGCGCTCGGCCACGTCCACGTCTTTGGTGACGTGTCGCGCGGCACGACCACGGCGGCCTATTGCGGCACGCCGGCGCCGCTCTATGCGAGTACGGACGCCGGATGGGTCGCATGCGTCAGTTGCGTGCCCGGCGAGCCGATCCGGATCGAGCGCGTCGTCGTCGATCACCAGCCTTAGTCATCGCTCACCAACTGTAATTTATCGCGCGATCGGGCATCCCACGCGTCGCCTGCGCTGCCGGACTGCAATCTCGGCCTGGCGATTCGCGCGCATCGCGAAATTGCCGGCCTGAGCGGATCGGGTCCGCGGCTATACGATCTTCCCGTTCCCGGTGTAACCAAACGCGGCGGTCTTAAAGCGTCTGGCCGACTCTGCTCCGTGTTAGACTCTGCGTATGACTAGAGGAATTGACTATATGAAATCCATGCACACCGTCAAAATCACTACACTAGGCATCGCGCTCGCGATTCTCGTCAGTGCCTGCGGCACCACCTCCACGACCAGGGAAACGAGCACCAACTACGTTCCGGTACCGCAGCCGCAGGTCGCCGTACAGACTTTACCGGCTCCGGTTCCTCCGCCACCGCCGATGACAACGACGACCAGCACTTCGGCCGACCGCTCGAGCAATTCGTCCACTTCCAACTCGTCCGATCCGGCTTCGGGCACTATCGATAGCAGCAGTAGTCATCATAGCGAGTCGACGACGGTTAACCCCAGCAACTAGGAATCGAGCGCGCCTCGCAATGCCAAATCAGAGTTCACCGAAGTACTCACTACTAATTCAGGCCGTCGCGACGGCGGGTATCCTGATGCTAATCCAGGTGCCCGCCGGGCATGCTCAGGATCAATCTGGAAACCCGACTACGACCAGCTCGATCACCACCAGCAAGGAAAGTGCGCATCTGGCGGCCGACCACCATTACCAATCTCCCGCCGGTCGGGCCAACGACGCACTGCTCATCACCGAGGTCAAGGTAGCACTGGCTAACGACGGAATGTTTACCGATCATCCGGTGGTGGTCGATTGTGACCACGGGAAAATCCTGCTGAGCGGGATAGTCAATTCGGCCCAGGACGCACAGCACGCCGCTAAATTGGCCGCGCGCGAACCCGGTGTGGCCGGGGTAAATAATCAACTCACCTGGCGGTGAATTGCCCTTTCTTTGAGAAGCTGTGGGCGGAATGGACTGGCCCGATCCTCGGTCGAATTCGACCAGTCCTACCGCCCCCGGCGGTTAGCCGTGCCGGGCGGCGTCCGGCAGCGCCGTGCCGGCTTTCATCATGTAGTTCAATTCGGGAAACATCGTCGATAGCCGTTTGCAGACCTGCTCGAAGCTCGAAGACTCGAACGGCTTGATTATGTAATCGAGCGCACCCTCGCGCAGGAAGGCCTTGCGGATTTCCGGAAACGCGATCGCGCTGACCACCAGGATCGAGACGCCGGGATTCTCATTGCGCATGATGCGGAACAGGCCCAGCGCGCCGATCCCGCCGGTGCGTGGCACCGCCACGTCGAGCGTTACCAGGTCCGGCGCGATCGTGCGATAGAGGTCGAGTGCTTGCAGCGTATTTTCCGCTTCCGCCACCACTTCACAGCCGAGACATTCCAGATGATGTCGTAGGACATCGCGGACAAATATCGAATCATCGACCATCAACACTCGAATCGCCATTATCGCAAAGCTCCCTGCTACCGAAGTCGCGCATTGCACACGCTGAGGGATATTCAAGCAACTAACGGGCCATCTGTTATTTAATCTTAATTGTCATTTAGCGGTCTTTTTAGACCGGCGATCGAGAATTTATTACAGCCGTATGTCACGGATTTGCCGCCATGTTCCAAATCGCCCACCGCCCGTTTTGCGCCCTTGCAACATCGCGATTCCTCGCGCCCGCGCGTTATAATCCCGTTCCACCAATGGTTACCCGGCTCGCTATCTACCCAACCGCGCTCAAGGCCACCGATCAACTCAAGCGGATGGCGCGTGACCAGAGCTGCCTGATGGGCCATCGGATCATGACCTTCCCGCAACTGGTCGACGCGCTCTGGCGCGAAGCCGACCCGCGCGGCGTGGTGCTCGATCCGATCGGAGAACGACTCGCGCTCGAAGCCGCCCTCAAGTGCTCCCCTCCGCTGGCTGCGGGTCTCGCACCCGGCCCTGGCCTGGTCGAACATCTGCTCAACCTGATCCGCCAGCTCAAGGGCGCCGCGATCGTCCCGGGCGACCTGCGCACGGCGATCCGGGCGGCCGCGCTACCCGCGCCTAACCATCTCGCCGAAATAACCGCAATGTTTGCGGCCTACGAAGAACTGCTCCGATCGCGCGGGCTCGCCGACCGTCACGACCGCGAGCGCCAGGTGCTCGACGCGCTGCTGAGCGCCGCGGCGCGCGGCGATCGTCCGCGCCTGCTGGCCGGCGTCGACCATCTGCTGATCGCCGAAATTTACGATCTGAGCCTGCTCCAGTTCATGATCGCCGCCGCACTGATCCGGATTATCGGCAGCGCCGACCTCGCGATCCAGGCCGAACAGCATCGCGTGACCAGCGCGACGCGCTTTGCCGAACTGACCTGGAACCGCTTCGTCGGTGAAGAATCGATCGCCGACCAGGTTCTGCCCCATTTTATCCGCCGCGGCGGACGCGACGGCCGCCTGGGTTTCGTGCTCGAACAGCTCTTCGTCGGCGACTATCCCGAGCCGCCGCCGGCCGACGATACGGTCAGGATTTGCGAGGCGCCGACCCGCCTTGGCGAGGTCGAGGAGACCGCCCGCGCGATTCGGCGCAAATTCGAGGCGGCGGCGCCCGGCACGATCGCGCTCGATCGGATCGCGATCGTCGCGCGCGACCTGACGCCCTACGCGGGTCATCTCGAAACCGTGATGGGCCGCTTTGGGCTGCCGATCCGGCTCGGCGGCACGCAGCCAATTCTGGCCGCGCCGCCCGCCCGCGCGGTGCTCAACCTGCTGCGCGTTGCGGGCGATGGCTATCGGCGCGAGGCTTTGGCCGGTCTGTGCAATGCCGTCTGCTTTCGCGTCGCCGCCGCGCGCGACGTGGGCCTGCTCGCCGAAATCGGTTACCTCGATCGCGCGACCAGCCCGCTCGGCGATCGCTTCGCCGCGCACCGCGCCGCGATCGTCGCCGCGAGCGGCGATGAGCCCGCCGACGCCCGCCGGCGGGCGACCCTCGCCCGCCACGATCGCGCCGCCGCGAATTTCGCCCGCCTGCTCGCGGCCCTCGAGCCGCTCGAGCAGGCCGGCACCGCCGCCCGCCACGTCGCGCGGCTGCGCCGGGTGCTCGCGGCGCTCGGCTTCGATCCGGCGGCCCACGCGCGCGACCCCGCGGGCGCCGACAACGCTGCCGTCGCCGGCGCGATCGACGACACGCTCGACGCGATCGCGGCTTCGTGCGCGGCCGTCGACCCCGGCGCAATTCTCGACGCGGACGCCTTCGCCGCGCTCGCCGCGTCGGCCTTTGCCGAGGCGGTCTACGAACGGCCCGGGGCGCGCGGCGCGGGGGCCGGCCTCGCCGCCCTGCCGGTGCTCGAGGCGCGCGGCCTCGATTTCGACGAGGTCTATATTTTGGGCCTCAACGACGAAACCTTTCCCGCCTATCGCGCCGACGATCCGATCGTGCCCGACAGCGCGCGCCGCGCGATCAACCGTCCGCTGGCGCGCGCGATGCGCGATCGGCTGGGCGCCCAGGCGGCCGCCGCGCCCGGACCGATCCTGCGCACCCGCGCCAACCGCAACGCCGAGGACTGGTTGCTGTTTTTCCTGGCGCTCTCGATGCCCGCGCGGCGGGTGATTCTCTCCTACGCGATCGCCGACGAAGGCGGCGCACCGCTGCGGCGTTCGCCCTTCGTCGACGAGGTGCTGAAGCTGCTCGGCGGCGACGACCGCGAATTGATCCGCCGCGTGCCGGCGCAGAATTTCCTGCCGCCGCTCGACCAATGCTTCACGCGCGACGAATTCCTCAACTGGGCCGCGGCCGCCGCGATCCTCGATGACGGCGCCGCGCAGGCCGCCGCCGGTACGCGCGATCTCGGCGCAATCACCCGGCGCATCGCGGTCGAACGCGCCCGCGAACGCTACCTGGCGATGCCGGCGCGTGAGGATCGCCCCGACGGGACCGCCGATCCGGCGAAATTCGCACTCGCCGGGCCCTTCGACGGACGGGTCACCGCCAGCCCCGCGCTGCGCCGCCTCGTGCTCGAGAGCGCCGACGGCACGCCGCGCGCCTTCAGCCCCTCGCGCCTCAACGATCTCGCCCAATGCGGCTTTCGCTACTTCGCCGGCCGCATCCTCGACCTCGGCGAAGCCGATGCGCCCGGCTACGAATCGAGCGCGCTCGAGCGCGGCTCACTGATGCATCGCATCATGCACGATCTGACCACGCTCAAGCCCGACTTCGCCGACCGCGCGGCGGCGCATGCGGCGGCCCGCACTCTGCTTCATGCGGTCTGTTCGCGCGAGCGTCCCGCCGCGCGCGACCAAGCCTTTTTCGCCATCGAATGGGAAACCGCCGAACGCATCGTCGAAGAGTTCGTCGACTATGAGGCGGACCGCCTGGCTCGCGGTAGCGTGCGCGCCAGCGAGATTTTCGCCGAACACGAGATTCACCTGGCGGTGCCCGATCGACGATCGGTCGCCGCGCCCGAGCGCATCGATCTGCCGCTCTTCGGCATCGTCGATCGGCTCGAAATATACCGCGGCCCGGATCGGCGGATTACGCACATCCGGGTGGTCGATTACAAAAATGCGCGGCGCGCCGACCGCTACCGTGAACTGCTCAAGCCCGAGAAATTCGCCACGATCGATTTTCAGATTGCGGTCTACGCAATGGGCGCGATCGAGGAATTTCGCCCCGACCTCGCCCCCGGTGTAACCCTCGAGGGCGCCTACCTGGTGCTGCGCGAGCGCGACAAAGAGATCGCCGTCGACCTCGCCGCGGCCGACTTCACGATCGATTCCGCCGCGCGTGAGGCCTTGGCGGCTGCCTCCGCCCGGCCCGACGGTACGCCCGCGCCGCCCCCGATCGCCGATCGCATCGTCGCGCTGGCGGCCGACGCGGTCGCCGGCCGCTTCGACGTCGATCCGCTCAAATGCGATGATTTTTGTGCGTTTCGGCCGGTCTGCCGCTATCGCAAGGCCGCGGTCTGAAATGGCCACCGGCGAATTTATCGCGAGCGCCGAGCAGGCCCGCGCGATCGGCGAGCCGGGCCATCTGCTGGTCCGCGCCGGCGCCGGCTCGGGCAAGACCGAGGTGCTCGCCCGCCGCTTCGCCGCGCTCGTCGCCGGCGATCTGCCCGGCCGCGATCCGCTCGACCCTGAGCGCCTGGCCGCGATCACCTTTGGCGAGCGGGCCGCGCATGACCTGCGCGAGCGTCTCGCCCGCGTGCTCGAGGCGCGCCGCGACGCCGCGCCGCCCGGCGCCGTCCGCGAACATTTGGAGCGCGCCCTGCGCCGCTTACCTCTCGCGCGCATCTCGACCATCCATGCGTTCTGCGCGCGCATCCTGCGCGAAAATCCCCTCGCCGCGGGACTCGATCCGGGCTTCGAGGTGATCGACGAATACGAGAGCGCCGCCTTTCTCGACCGCGAGGGCGAGCACGCGCTGATCGACGCCGTGCGCCGCGGCGATTTTGGCGCCCGCCGGATAGTCGGTGCGCGCGGGCTGCGCGGCGGATCGTTTCGCGAGGGCGCGATCGAGATCACGATCCGGCTGATCGGTGCATTGCAACAACTCGGCCGGCCGCCGCAATGGCTGATTGAGCGCGCCGAATCGCGCGCGGCGGACGCCCCGGCGCTGCGCGCGGCGGCCGCGGATCACGCGGCGCGCGTGCGCGAACTGACCGAAGCGCTCCTCGCGCTCAAAGCGGTGGGCGGCGCCGCCGCCGAGAAGATTGCGGAGTTGCGCGTCCTCTGGCCGCAACTCAGCGCCGCGCTTGCCGCCTTCGACGCCGATTCTCCGCCGTCCGCACTGGCCGCCCTGCGGCGAATTGTCGCGGCGCGGCCCGACGCCCGCGCCAAGGGCGCGAAGGAGATCGTCTTGCAGTTGCGCGATCTGCTGGCGGGCGACGGCAAGCTCGGCCTATCCGGCAAGCTGATCGACGCGTGGGGGGCCTGCCGCGCGATCGCACCGACGCTCGAGATCGCGCGCTTCGTGGCCCGCGCCGCCGCCGATCTCGACGCCGCGCGCCGGCGCGATCGCGTCGTCACCTTCGGCGATCTGCTCGCCCTCACCCGCGACCTGCTCCGCGACAATCCCGATGTAGCACAAGGCTACCGCGAGGCATTGGGCGCGCTGATGGTCGACGAATACCAGGACGTCGATCCGATCCAGGACGAGATCGTCGATCGGCTGACCGACCCGGCCGGCGGCGCGCCGGCGCCCGAGCTGTTTATCGTGGGCGACGAGAAGCAATCGATTTACCGCTTCCGCGGCGCCGACGTGACGGTCTTCAAGCGCGCGCGCGGCGCCGCGCCGCAGGTTCTCCCGCTCAGCGAGAATCGCCGCTCGGCGCCCAACATTCTCGGCTTCGTCAACGCGCTGGGGGGCCATCTGATGGCGCCGCGCGAACCCGCGCCCGGCTGGTGGGTCGCATGGAGCGCCGACCATCATCTGAGCGCCGTCCGTCCGCCGGGCTTCAACCCGCCCGTCGAATTGATCGCGGCCGTAGCCGGCGCCAACACGGCCGCAGGCCGCACGGCCGAGGCCGCCGCGATCGCCACGCGTATCGGCGAGCTGATCGCCGCGGACGCGCTGGTCATAGATCCCGATACGCACGGCGAGCGCCCCGCGCGCCCTGGCGACGTCGCCATCCTGCTGCGCGCCTTCTCCGACGTCGCCATCTACGAGCGCGCGCTGCGCCGCGCCGCAATCGCCTGCTACACAGTCAAGGGGCGGGGCTTTTTCGGCTGCCAGGAGATTGTCGACCTGATCGAGCTGCTCACCGTGGTCAACGACCCGGCCGATTCGATCGCGCTCGCCGCCACGCTGCGCTCGCCGCTGTTCGCGCTTTCCGACGATTGCCTGCTGGCGCTCGCGACCGATCTGCGCGCGCGCCCGGCCGGCGCCGGTCCGGCCTCGCTCACGCAGCTCTTCGCCGCCGCCGACGAGCCCGGCTTCGCCTGCCTGGGCGCGGCGCGCGCGGCACCCGTCGCCGCCTGGCGCGTGCTCCGCGAACTGCGCCTGCTGGCCGCGCGCGCCCCGCTGGTCACGCTGCTCGAGCGCGCGCTCGAGCTTACCGCGTTCGAGGCGGTGCTGCTCGGCCTCGACCAGGGGCGCCAGCGCGTCGCCAACCTGCGCAAGCTGCTCGAATTCGCGCGCGCCTTCGAGTCGCGCCACTTCTTCACCTTCCACGATTTTATCGGCTACCTGCGCGGCCTGACCGAGAGCGAGCCGCACGAGGCGCAGGCGCAAATCCTCGGCGAGGGCGATAACGTCGTGCGTCTGATGACCATCCATCAGGCTAAGGGACTCGAATTTCCGATCGTCTTCGTCGCCGACCTCGGTCGCCGCCCGCGCCGCGAGTACGATTCGATCGTGCTCTCGCCCGCCGACGGCCTGTTGCTGTGCGACACCACCGGTAGCGGCAGCGAAGAGTTGCCCAACGCCGCGCTCACCGCCTATCGCGATGAACTCCACGACCAGGAGGAGGCCGAGGCCGCCCGCCTGCTCTACGTCGCGATTACCCGCGCGCGCGATCGGCTGATCTTGAGCGAAGGCGCCGCCAGCTCGCGCGGTGCGGTCCTCGGATGGGCGTCCGAGGTGCGTACAATGCTCGCCGCGCGGGAGATCGACGTGGCGGGCTTCGCCGCCGCCGGTGCTCCGCTTCTCAAATGCGGCTTCGACGACGTGCAAATCGAATTGCGCCAGCCGCCGCTCGCCTCGCCCGCCGACGCGCCGCCGCTCGAGCCCGCGCCGCCCGCTGCGGCCGATCGCGCCCGCTTTGCCGAGCTCGCGCGCAGCCGCCTGGGTTTCGCCGCGCCCGACGGCGGCGATCTGGTGATGAGCCCGACCGCGCTTGCCGACTTCGCGCGCTGCCCGCGGCAATACTATTTCCGCCACGAGCTCAACCTGCCCGAAGGCGCGGCCCTCGCGGACGCGGCGGGCGGCGCCGATCCGATCGCCCGCGGACTTGCCGCCCATGCGATCCTCGAGCGGCTCGACTTGACGCTGCCTCGCCCGGCGCTGGTACGACGGCTGGGCGAGCTGGCCGCCGCGATCGGCACGGCCCACGGCCTCGACGACGGCGCGCGTGCCGCGATCGTCCGCGACCTCGCGCGCTATGCGGCCAGCCCGTCGGCGCGATTGCCGGCCAGCGCGACGATCGCTCGCGAGCTGCCGTTCTTTCTCGCCGCCGGGCGCGCGGGCGGCGCCGAACTCTTCGTCCGCGGGCAGATCGACCTGCTGATCGACGACGGCGCGCGGATGCTCGTACGCGACTACAAGTACGCCCGCGCCGCCGCCGCGACCGCCACCTACCAGGTGCCGATGGAATGCTATGCGCTGGCCGCCGCGACCGCCCATCCGGCGCGCATCGTCAGCGCCGAGATCGTCTACCTGCGCGACGGCCCGGCGACCGCCGCGATCGAATTGCCCGCCGCCGACGCGATCCGCGCACATCTGGCCGAACTCACCGGCGCGATCGTCAGCGCCTATCGCACCCGCGCATGGCCGGCCCGGCCGACCGCGCCCGCGCAATGCCGTGCGCTGCGCTGCGGCTACCTCGCGCGATGCTGGGGGGATTGACTCGACGACGATCGCGATGGAACGTGGAGCAAGGAACTCGATCGACAAGGGATCGCGCTTCCCGCACCTGGCCGGCCGATCTATTTGCCGGGATTTACAGGAAGGTGTTTGTTCGCAGGTAACGGCTTTTGCCCGCCAGTTAAAATAATGAGATTTGCCCGCAGCTAAAGATGGCCCGCTTATGAAACGCCCCTACCCACCGCTCGCCGCCGCCATCGTGACGGCGTTCGCGCTCGCGCTGTCGGCGCATGCGCCCGGCGGCCTCGCGCGACTTGCGCGCCGCGCCGCGAGCGCGCCGCCGATCACGCTCGCCCAGATGAACGACGGGATGCCTCCGCCGTACACCGAGCCCGACAATTCGGACAATTCCGCCAATAGCGACAACCAGAATTCGGACAGCCAGAATTCGGATAACTCCGCCAGTGGCGACGACCAGAATTCGGACGGCGATAATCAAAACGCCAATCAGGATAACGGCGACAATAGCGACCAGCAGGCTCAGCCCGACCCCAACGGCGACAATGGCGATCAGGATAATTCCGACGCCAACGGCAATCAGCAGAACGACGGCAGCCAACAGCCCGACGACAGCAGCAACTAGAAAACCTCTGCACCAGGCTCTGCGGTCACCCTGAGCGCAGCGCCTGGGTCCCGGATCCGGGATTCTTCGCTGCGCTCAGAATGACAACCTAACTTGTG
>JADMIL010000083.1 GCA_015478645.1 Candidatus Binataceae bacterium | reverse complement strand
TAATTCGCAACCTACTCTCTTTCGTTTCCACTGTCAACGCTATCAGTGGACGTTTCCCCACAAACCGCTCCACTGCGACCTCGTAGGTCGTCCAGCGGTTGCCGCAGCGGCCGCATTCCCGGCGGCGGCGCTCGCCGCGCGTCTCGAGGAGATGGACTTCGTGGTGGTCGCAGAGGGGGCAGAGCATAGGCGAAAAAGAAGGGGTGTCCGTTTTCACGGTACACCCCAACTTTCCACTGTCAAGCTATTCAGCGCGCAGGAACGAGAGGATTTCCGGGCACTCGCGGATCACGTAGAGCCAACTGCGGGCGACCTGGTCGGTCAGCCGATCGGCCACGTCCGGGCTCACTTTCTGCTCGTAGTCGACGTCGGAATGGTCTTCGATGGCATGCTGCAGCTCGTGGACGAAGGCCGTGCGCTGTTGCTCCGGTGTCAGGGCGTCGCTGAACCCCATCAGCCGCTTCTCGTGGTCGCAGAAGGCGAGCGTGTCGCCGTGATCGAGCGCCTTGTGATTCGACGGGTAGACGCGCGCCTCCCACGGGAGCCCGAAGAGCTTGAACTTGAACCAGGCTTTGCCGCTGCGTTTGGTCATAGAAATGCCGCTTCTGCGGCCCGTCGTCGGACGAGGCCAGGGAGGATCTTGCCGCCGCCTCGCACCCACTTCGCGAGTTCGATGCGCGCGCCGCGCATGTCACCGGCGTTGAGCCGGCGGCGAAGGGTGGAGGTCTTGAGGCGGCCGAGGCCGAGGTTGTACGCGAAATCGGCGATGGCGCAGAGCGCATCGCCGCGGAGCTTCGGGCAGAGGATCAGGGCGCCGTAGGCGAACTTTCGGGCGTCTTGCTCGAGCCGCCAGTCGGCGTATTCTTGCGTCCACGCGCGGCCCGGGAAAACGTCGGGGCCGGTAGATCCCCACCCGCACGTCCAGACTCCAGCCGGGCACAGGTAGGGCACGAGGCGGCAGCCCTCGAACTGCCGCACAAGCCAATACAGCGTTTCAAGGTTCACCCGCGCTTGACGGGCATGTCGGTCCAGCCATCACCAATCGAATCGCCCGCCCCGTCACGGATGACTACGCCGGCCCCGCTCATTTCGTCTTCCCGATGTGGCGGTCGGCAAAGTAGTAGCCGATGATCGACGCGACGAGGTTCTTATCCCATTCGGTCAACACCAGCGCCGCCTTGACGATGGAGAGAAGCCAGAGGAGAACCGAGATCGTCGCGCACAGCGGCCGGATCAGGCCGTTCCAGGCGTCGACCCACTTGACGCCGATCGGCGCGTTCGCGGTCTTCATCGCCTCGACGAAGGCTTGCGCCTCCGCGGTGCTCACGGCCGCCTCGCCGGCCAGCTTGACCTCATTCACCTTTAGCTCGGCCTGCAGGCGAATCATCGCCATCTGGCGCTCGTGCGCGGCCGCGTCTAGCTTCTCCTGCTCGCGGATGCGCGCGATCTCCTGCAGATACTCCTGGCGCTTCTCGAGCCAGTCGGTCGCGCGTCCGATCACGAACCGGAACGCGCTGCCGCCAAGGAAAGAGAGGAGGGCGGAGAACATCGGGCTAGAACGTGTAGGGCAGCTTGTACTCGAACGACACCGCGCCGCCCTGCTTGACTTCGCGCATCGTCTCGGTGAGGAAGTGAACGTCGCGCAGGAATGAGTCGCCGGCGCCGTCCAGCGGGGCCTTGACCCCCATACTGTCATCCGCGGCATGCGACATTTTCTTCAGCTCCTCGCGGGTGAACGCGAGCTTGGAGCCTGAGAGTTCCTTCGCTTTCGCCAGGGCTTCTTCGCGCGTCATGACCGCGTCGGCGAGGCCGGCGGCAACGATGCGCGGGCCGATGAAGATGCGCGCGGTCTTGATCTGCTTCCACTGCTCGGCATTGATCTTCGGCCGCGCGGCGGCGACGAGATGGTAGAAGCGCACGGCGAGTTCATCGACGATGCCCTGCAGGTACTCGCGGTCGGCCGCGCTCATGTCGCGCGTCGGGTTGCCCGAGTCTTTCAGCAGACCGCTCTTGAACGTCTCCGCATCGACCTTGGCCCAATCGAGGAGCCGGTTGTAGCGCGTCATGTGCATGATGACGCCGACCGAGCCGCCGATCGTGTCTTCGCGCACGGCGACGAACTTCACGCTCTTCGCGGTGAGGGAGTAGACGCCGCCGGAGGCGCAAATCGTCTCGCAGTAGGCGACCACGGGCACTTTGAGCTTCGAGAGTTCGCCTTGAATCGTGGCGCTCGCGGAGACGCCGCCGCCAGGGGTGTTGAGGATGAACAGCACGCCCTTCGCGCTCGGGTTCGCGCGGATGCGCTCGACCTGCTCCTTGATCTGCGCCGCCGTGCCTTCGCCGATCTCGCCGGAGAGGTCGACGACTTCGATGATGTCGGGCTTGGCGACTTGCGCAATAACGGGGCTGGCGAAGAGGGCGAGAGCGACGGCGAGGACGCCGAAGACGCCCCTGGCGAGAGATTTCATGCGTGTGCTCCTTGGA
>JADMIL010000082.1 GCA_015478645.1 Candidatus Binataceae bacterium | reverse complement strand
CGGGATTCTTCGCTGCGCTCAGAATGACAACCTAACTTGTGCAGAGGTTCCCTAGCTGCAATGTCGCGCGCGGAACGCGATCGCGATCGGCCTAGCGTTTGCGTGAGCGCGCCGCCGGCGGCGGATTGTAGACATCGAAAAAGGCGAACGCCGCGATCACCAGGGCGTGACTGATCGCGCCGCTCGCGATCAATCCCTTGATGCTTTTCAGTGGCACGATCACGACCTCGGTCTCCTCCGATCCGTCGAGGTTCGGATGCGGCTCGTCCACCTTTTTGACGTTACGGGCCAGGAACGTGTAGCAGAAGTTCGGCTGAATCGCCGGATTCGGATGCACCCGGCCAAGCGGGATCACGTCGTCAGTGTCGTAGCCGCATTCCTCCTGCATCTCACGCCGGCCGGCGTGCGCCGGATTGGGGTCCTCGGGATCGACCATCCCGCCCGGAATCTCCAGCGTAAAATCGCCGATCCCGTGGCGGAACTGACGCACCATCACGACTTCACGCTTCGGCGTCAGCGGGATGATATTGACCCAGTCGGACGGATCGATGACGAAGAAATCGCGCTCGCCGCGATGCGGGTGGGCGGCGCGGCGGCGATGCAGATTGAAGATCGGGGTCTGATAGACGCGCTCGGACCCGAGCGTGCGCCATTTGCGGGCCTTCAATGGGCGAAGTCCTCCCTGATGCGATGCGGGCAGCGTGAAGTGCAGCGGCCGAGTGCGCGGGCGCGGATCAACCGAGGCGAACCTGCCCGATTTTCGCGCGTTTGCCGGTGCGAGGCTACCGCCCGCTCCCGCGCGCGATGGTCCATTCGCGACCCTTGCGGACAGTCGCGGCGGGAATCAGCGATGGTCCGCCGTGGTCGGATGATTCGCGTGATCGGATGATCCGGAGGAATCAGAAGAGCCGGCGATACTCGATCGCCGGACAGCGATCCATCACGACCGTGAGGCCGGCCTGCCGGGCGGCGCGCGCCCCCTCGAGATCGATCACGCCGAGCTGGCACCAGAGCACCCGCGCGCCGCGCGCAATCGCCTCGCGCGCGATTGCCGCGACATGTTCGGAGCGGCGGAAGACGTCGACGATCTCAACCGGCTCGGGAATCGCCGCAAGGTCGGGATAGCAGCGCTCGCCGAGGGCGCCCCTCAGCGCGTCGGGCGCGAGCTGCGGATTGACCGGAATCACGCGAAAGCCTTTGCGCTTGAGCAGCATCGCGATCGTGAGGCTGTCGCGATCGGGGTTGTCGGAGCATCCGACGACCGCCACCGTGGTCGGGCGCGAGAGGATGGCGCGAATCTGATCGTCGGTTGGGTTCATGAAGTCCATGGGCGCCTCGCAAGTCGGTGCGGACTCAGCAATCAGCCGATCGACCACCCGCGGGATCAGCCGGCCAATTTCGATGCGGCACTGGGTGAAGGCGCTATCGCCCTGATCGAAAGGATCGTCGATATCGCCCGCCTCGCCGGCAAACGATCGCAGCGTATGCACCGGCAGAGTGTCGGCCAGGGTGAAGCGTTCGCGCAGTTCGCGCGCCTGCTGCGCGGTCATCGCGATGACGAGGTCGGCCTGCTCGATCAGTTCCGGATGGCGTTTCAGGTCGATCGAGGTCGCCTCGTCGCCCAGATCGATGCCGACGTCGCGCAACGTCATGCGCGTGTCGAGCGAGATCAGGGCGCCGTCGCGGGCGTAGGGTGCGATGCCGGCCGAGCGCACGCGGACCGACTCCAGCGCGCCGCGCGTGCGCAACTCGCGCACCATCAGATGTTCCGCCATCACGCTGCGCGCGGTGTTGGCCGCGCAGATCAGCAGGACGGAACGAAAGCGCGGCCCATTGCGGGCCGCGCTCGAGGAATCGTTGGCCGCGCTCACCAGCTCAGACCTTGCCGGTAAGCACCTCGGCCAGGCCTTCCTTTTTGGTCAGACCCTTGGCCAACTGCTCTTTGACCTGGGCGCCGAGTTCGGCCGGGTCCCAATACTTGAGCGGTCCGGTCTGCGATACGCGGGTCGCGGTGTGCCAGCCCTTCATCAGCCAGACCGTGCCCATGCCGACGCGGAACACCTCGCCGTGCACGTCCTTGGCGTCATCGCTGCCGAGCCAGGCGACCAGCGGCGCGACATGCGCGGGGCTGAAACGGTCGACCTCGCCGCCTTTGGGCGTGGGCATCGTGGCCGCGGTCTGCGGCGTGGCGTCGATCGTCAGGCGGGTGCGCGCGACCGGCGCGATCGCGTTGGCGGTGACGCCGTAGCGCGCCATCTCGCGGTCGACGATAATCGCAAAGGTCGCGACGGCGGCCTTGGCGGTGCCGTAATTGGCCTGGCCGGCGTTGCCGAGCAGTCCCGAATCGGAACTGGTGTTGATCAGGCGGCCGTTGAGCTGATTGCCGTTCTTGTGTTGCTCACGCCAATAGGATGACGCGTGGCGGGCGAGGTTGAAGGTGCCCTTGAGATGAACCGCCAGGACCGCGTCGAAATCCTCTTCGCTCATGTTGAAGATCATGCGATCGCGCAGGATGCCGGCGTTGTTGACGACGATG
>JADMIL010000047.1 GCA_015478645.1 Candidatus Binataceae bacterium | reverse complement strand
CCGCAACCCATAGGGTTACGATGGCGACGGCCATTGCAATGAGCGTGCGGATACCGCGGCTTGGCGACAATTGCGTAAACGATTCCGCCGACGCTGAGAGGCGTGCGGAAACATGGGGATATTACCGCAATGCGCCGGGATGCAAAAGCCGCTTTCGCACGAACTCGCCGCGCGGCGGCCGCTTCATGCGCAAAACGCCCGTCAGGCCGCGACTTACCAGCTAACGCTGGTTGTCGCGCGGCCTGATCGGGCGCTCTTTACCAGGGATTGCTCCTGATTGCGCGCGCGGTTTAGGACGCGCTCGGCGACGCCTCAGGCGACGCTTCGGGGCTGGGGGCCATCATCGCCTTGTGGTGATGGTGGTGGCGAACCCAGTGATGCTTGTGCGACTTGTGCATCGGGGCCGCCATCTCTGGCGAGGTCTCGCTGCTCGGGGCCGCCATCGCCGGGGAGGCCTCGGCCGCCGGTGACTGCGCGAACGCGGGCACTGCCAAAGCGCTCACAAACAACGCCGCAGTCAGCATGGAAACGGTACGCTTCATGTCTCTCTCCTTTTTTCGGTGCCTGACGATCCTTTTCGGATCGCTCCGAACTCTTTTCAAGTGCCAATACCGTGCCACTATTGGTCACGGCCAAAACTCCAACAAAATACGGGAAATTTTCGATCGCCGCCAGCGTCGCGAGGGCTCAATTTGTCGAACCGTGCACGTTTTGCGCTGCCATCACCTCTTTTGATTCCGACGGGCCGCTCGTAATCGCTCATCCCGCTAAAACCCGCCCTGACCCCGCGCGCTCAACTGGAGCGGACTTCGCGCGGGCCGGAGCGGCGCGCCGCTTTCACGTCGAGCGCTGCGTCAGAGTTGCGCCGCCACGCCCTTGCGCGCCTTTTTCAGCTCTCGGTAAAGCGCAAACAGGTCCCTGAACGCGCCGATAATCACGCTCGGGCTGTTGCCGGTCTGCTCGCCGGAAACGCGCGGCAGATGGGTCACATTGACCGTGCAGATGCGGGCGTTGCGGCCGGCCAGCCGCGCCATCAATTCGGTGGTCACCATCGCGCCGCTCGAATGCAGTTCGAGGTTCTCGACCGCCGAGCGCCGAAACAACTTGAAGCCGCAATCCATGTCAGTAATGCGCAGGCCGAACAGGATACGCGAGAGCGTCGTCCAGGCCTTGCCGTTGATCCGGCGCATCAGATGGTCCGCGCGCCGCGCGCGGCGGCCAATGACCACGTCGTGGTCGCCGATGCGGGCGGCCAGCCGTTCCATGTCGGCCGGATCGAACTGCCCGTCGCCATCGCAGAGCAGAATAAAGGGCTGGCGCGCCGTCTTGAGGCCGGTCGCGACTGCGGCGCCGTAGCCCCGATTGACGGCATGATGCACCACCCGGACGCGGGTGTCGTCGGCCGCGATACGGTCGGCGATTTCGCCGGTGCGGTCGACGCTGCCGTCATCGATGACGACCACTTCGAAGACCTCGGCGACCTTGGGCAACTCGGCCAGAAAGCTGCTGACCACGCGCTCGACGTTGCCCTCTTCGTTATGCGAGGGCAGGAAGACCGTCAGCCCCGCCAGCCGCGCCGGCATCGTCACCGGGCGCATCGCGGCGCCGCGGGCGCCCTGGGCTCCGATCGCCGGCATGGGCGCAACGGCGCCGCCGTCGGGTTCAGGCGTGTCGAAGTCGGTCGCGGAAAGCTCGGTTCGTGTAACAGCCACAGTAGGAATAGCGGGAATGGAATCAGATCGGTTTAGGAACTGAGGATACTATATCAGTCGCCCAGCGCGCGATAGCCTCCGCGGAAGAATAGCAGCGGCCGTTCTTCGCGGACTTCGGCCTGCTGGATTTCGCCCAGGAAAACCGTATGGTCGCCGCCATCATAGACCGCCCACAGGGTGCATTCGATGTAGGCCAGCGCGCCCTCGATAATCGGCGCGCGATTGGCCCCGATGCGGTAGGCGACGCCTTCGAACTTGTTGCCGCCGCTGACCGCGAACTTGCGCGACAGCGCCTCCTGGGAATCGGCCAGGATGTTGACGGTGAAAATGCGGCTTTCCTCAAAGGCGGGCCAGCTTTCCGCTTTCTTGTCGACCGAGATTAGCAGCAGGGGCGGTTCGAGCGAGACCGAGGTGAAGGCGTTGGCCGTAAAACCGTGAATCTGGCCTTCCTTATTGACCGTGGTGATAATTGTCACACCGGTCGCAAAATGGCCCATTACGCGGCGTAATTCGTTTTTCTCAATCGGCATACTTACGTCCCCCGCTCGGCTCCCGCGGGCGGATGCTAGCAAAGGCTTTTGGCGGGCGTCAATTACATTCAATTGACCCACAAGTCCACGTTAGCCCTTCAGCTCCATCCGGCGCGGTCGCGCGCGATGACCTGTTGGCCGCCGACGTAAACGTAATCGAGCTCGAGCGACGTGAGCGGCCGATCGCCCGCGCCCAGCCGCACGCCGACCGGCTCGGCGACGAATATCGTATGGTCGCCGGCCAGCATGCTGGCGGTCACCCGCGCCTCGATCGAGGCGCGCGCCTGTGCCAGCCATGGCACCTTGAGCACGGGCGACAATTGGTAGTCGAGTCCGGCCAGATTGTCGGCCCGGCGCGCGCCGGCCGAGTAGAAATAGTCCTCGAGGCTCTGGCCGCGGCGCCCGACAATGTTCATCCCGAAGACTCCCGTGCGGGCGATAATCGCGCGGGAAAAATGTTTATTGTCGACCGCCGCGCTGAACAGCGGCGGCGCGCCCGAGACCTGCGTCACCCATGAGGACGACATGCCGTGATGCTGCGCGCCGTCGGCGACCGTCAGCACGTAGATTCCGGTGGTGAGATTGGCAAACGCCTGCGCCACAGAACTTTCCATCGCATCCGCCTCGCGCAAATAAAGTCAATCAAAAGCGTAATAGCAATTGACCGGGCGGCCAACCCTTTCCACAATGAACCGGTGGCCAAGGCCGGTGGTGGAGGAAATGGGTAAAGCCCGCGCGTTCGTATCCGCATTGATCGTAACCGCCGCGATAGTGATAGCCAGTGCGCGCGCAATCGCGCAGGCCGCGATGCCGATCGGTGCGAGCGCCACGCCCGCCGCCACCGCCAGTCCGTCGCCCGCGACACCAGCGCCGCCCGCCGCGACCGTGAGCCCGACGCCGATCGGCGCGCCGGGCACGATTTTGCCGCCGGTGCCCGCGCAAGTAGCGGCGCCGCCCGCGCCGCCCACCAGGCCATCGCCCGGACTCGCGCACTCGAGTCCCTCGGTCACGGCGAAGGCCATGCCGACCGCGACTCCGACCGCCGCTCCATCGGCCACGCCGGCCGCGACGGTGACGCCCACGACGACACCGACCTTTGCGGCGACGCCCACGAATGCGCCCACCTCAAGCCCGACGCCCGCGGCCGCCGCCGTACCGTCGGCAAATCTGGCGCGCCGGCCGCTCGACGGCCTGCGCATGTACCTCGACGACCCGCGCTCGGCCACCGCGAATCCGCTCAACTGGTCGGTGACAGCGTGGAAGTCGCGCCATGAACTCGACGTCTATTACCGCACCCATCTGTACGAGACCTATCACGCGGTCTTTGGCCGCAGCCGCTGGGCGGGACCCAAGCAATGGGAAGGCGACCGGCGCACCCCCGAGGGCGACTACCTGATCATCTCGAAGCATCGCAGCGCGCGCTTCCGCTGGTTCCTCAAGCTCAATTATCCCAACGCGATCGATCACGCCGAATTCGCGCGGATGAAAGCCGCGGGCGACGTGCCGCGCAGCATGCGCGAGGGCGGCAACGTGGGGATCCACGGCACCGACGAGCCGATCCTCAATCTCGGCAACGTCGACTGGACGACAGGATGCATCTCGGTTGACAACGCGGCGATCGGCGAGATCGCGGCGCTTCTGCCGATCGGCACTCTCGTGATAATCAAGCCCTAGCGAAACGGGCGCGCGGCTAGCGGGCGTCCACTGCGCGGGAGGATTCAGACATGGACGCACCGGTAGGCGAATTTAATTTCACGCGGCTCGAGAAGGTCATCTTCGGACCCGGCACGGTGGCGAGCCTGGGCAAGGAGCTCGAGCGGCGCGGACTCAAGCGCGCGGTGGTGGTCACCGGCAAGTCGCTGGGCAAATCCAGTCTGCTCACGGCGGTGACGGCCGCGATGGGCACGCGCTGCGCCGCCGTCTACAAGGGCGCCGCCCAGCACGTGCCGGCTTCGACCGTGCGTGAACTGACGGCCGAGATGAAGCGGGTCGACGCCGACGCGGTGATCAGTTTCGGCGGCGGCAGCCCGATCGATACGGCGAAGGTTGCCGCAGCCTCGATCCTGACCGGCCACGACGCGACCGCTCAGGCCACCGGGCTGGATTTTTCCGGCGCCAATAAGGCCACCGACGGCCGCGACCTGATCCATATCGCCGTGCCGACCACGCTCTCGGCCGGCGAGTACACGCCGGTCGGCGGCGTGACCAATGAGGACACGCTGATCAAGGGCGGCGTAATCGATCCGCGGCTGCAGGCGCGCACCGTGATCAACGACCCCGCGCTGACCGTCGAAACTCCCGCATGGCTTTGGATTGCGACCGGGATGCGCGCGCTCGACCATGCGGTCGAAGCGATCTACTCGATGCGCCATCAGATGTTGACCGATACGCTGGCGGCCAAATCGATCGCCCTGCTGGTCGAACATCTGCCGGCCTCGATCAAGAGCGCCGGCGCGGACTCGCTCGCCCATCGCGGCAACTGCCAGATGGCGGCGTGGCTCTCGATCTTCGGCGGGATGAATACCCGCTTCGGCATCTCGCACGCGCTCGGACATCAGATTGGCCCCAAGTGGGACGTGCCGCACGGCGTAACCTCGTGCATCACGATGCCGCACGTGATGCGCTTCATGGCCGAGATTGCGCCGCAGCGTTTCGGCCCGATCGCGGAGGGCCTCGGCGTGAAATTCGATGCGGGCAACGCGCGCGCCGGAGCGCTCGAATGCGCCGATCGCGTGCAGCAATTTATCGCGCAGTTCGACGTGCCGCATTCGCTCAAAGAGGCGGGCGTCAAGCGCGACGAAATCCCCGAGATCGCCACGCCGGTGCTGTCCGAGATCGAGCATTCGAAGGTGGTCGATCGGCCGGTCAATCGCGAGGAGATCGTCTCGCTGCTCGAAGCGGCGTTCTGAAGCCGCCGGAGCGCGCGCGGCTCAGCGGTTGTAGATGCCGAGCCAGCGGCGGCGATCCTCGACGATCGGGCGGCGGCGCTTGAGCAGCGCGTAGGCCGCGTCGATCGACATCGCGCGCCGCGTATGCAGAAACCAGGCGACGGTCAGCGGCGCGCGCTCGCAGCCCTCTTCGCAATGCACCAGGACGCTGAGATCGAGCGCCAGCGCCGCATCGATCAGGGCGGCGGTGGCGTCGAGCGTGGCGCTGCCGTTTTGCAAAAACGGCAGCATCACGGCGCGTGCCGGCTCGGCCGCCAAGCGCTCGGGCAGCACCGAGATGATCATGCCGTCGAAGCGATCCGCGTCCTGCAGATCGCCGACGAACAGATTGGTGATGATTTCGCTCGCGCCCCAACTCGCTTCGCGCATGCCGCACCTCTCGCCCGGCCGAGGCTAGTCGATTTCGCGGCGGCATGCGCGCGGCGCGATCGCGCGCGTCAGGCGTCGGGTTCGCCATCGAAGTAGCCGACCGCGGGGCCGATCCGGAAAACGCCGGAGAAGGTGCGCCGCGCTTTGTCGCCGCCCGGCGGCGCGCCGGCCATCACGCCGAACTTGTCCGAATCCGGGTAGAACGAAACCTCCGGCTCGATCATCGTCGAGACGCACAGATAGCGCAGCGGCGCCGCCGAGGTGTTGTCGAGCCGATGGGCGTTGGCGCGGCCGGCCGGCAGCGCGACAAAATGGCCCGCGCGCAGCGCGATTTCGGCGTCGCCCAGGCGCAGCGTGCCCGCGCCCTCGAGCACGTAGATCGCCTCCTCATTGGCGCAATGGAAGTGATAGGGCCAGGCGGCCGCGCCGGGCGGGATCTCATACACGCTCGCGCCGAGCATGCGGGAGCCGGCCGCCGCGCCGAGCGCTTTGCGGCGGCTGCGGAAGCGGCCCTGGGCGGAATCGACCCACCCGATCGCATCGAGATGAACAACGTTGGCGGGGCTGGTCATGGTGTCCTCCGGGAAAATCGCCGCTGCGGAGTGAATGGTCGTAAGGTTCGTCGCTCGATCAGAATCAAGATATATTCATATTAATCAAGATATATCAAGTATTGAAACGGCGCCCGCGCTGGCCGCTTTCCCGCTCCGCGCGTCACCGTGCGATGCCCTCGCGCGAAACCGCGCGCCGCCGCCGGCGTATTTGCCGGTGACCGATTCCGGAGGATGCTCCACACCATGAAATTCAGGCCGATGCTGATCGCGGCGATCGCGATTTCAATTGCCGCGGGGACCGTGACTTTCGCGCAGGATCGAGAGCAGGATCCGAGGGCGTTTTTCGATCGCGTCAACAGCCGCCACGCCGGTAATTGAAGCGCGAACCGCGAAGCTCTGGCGTATCGGCAAGGCGGGCGGTAGTCTTCTAAGCCGTCGGCAGCGTGCCGCGCGCGCTGAGCGGCACACTTTAAGGAACGTTCCCTGAGGAACCAAGATGTCTGATCGAGAAGCCGTGCTCGCCGCCAACCGCGCCTTCTATAGCGCCTTCGAGAGCCTGGAAGTGGCGCGGATGGAGCGCGTGTGGCGGCGCGACCAGCGCATTGCGTGCGTGCATCCGGGATGGCGCCGGCTGACCGGATGGGGCCCGATCATGACCAGCTGGGAGCGCATCTTCCAAAGCGCGTTCGAGATGCGCTTTGAGCTGGGCGACCCCAACGTCACGGTCAGCGGGGACTTGGCGGTGGTGCTGATCGAGGAGAACCTGACTCAGCGCGGCTATGACGGCGCGTCGCGCTCGCAAGTGCTGGCGACCAACGTCTTCGAGCGGGTCGACGGCGCGTGGCTGATGCTGATTCATCATGGGTCGCCGGTGATGGCACCGCCCGACGACGAGCCGCCGATCCAGTAGCGGCGCGGCCCATCCGGAGGATTAGGCGTGGGGTAGCGGGGCGGTTGCAGCCAAAAAAGCGCGGCGGGCACAGCCGTTGCCGCATCCGCCGCGCAAAGCCGAAAGTAAGAGTCGCCTAACTGGTGACGCGCATGGCGCGGGCCAGAATCGCAGCGATCTCGGGGCGCGTATATTCCGGCGGCGGGGCCTCACCTGCGCGGAGCATCTCGCGTACCTTGGTGCCGGAGAGCAGCAGGCGATCGGTGTCGGTATGCGGACAGGTCTTGAACGACGCCATCCCGCCGCATTTCGCGCAGTAAAAGGTATTCTCGAAATTGAGCGTGACGATGCCGATCTCGCCCGGCGCGTAGCGATCGAAGATTTTCTGCGCGTCGTAGGTGCCGTAGTAACTGCCGACGCCGGCGTGATCGCGGCCCACAATGAAATGCGTGCAGCCGTAATTGCGGCGGATGATCGCGTGGAGAATCGCCTCGCGCGGGCCGCCGTAGCGCATATGCGCGGGCATCACCGAGAGCATCGCGCGACCCTTCGGATAGTAGAGTTCGAGTAACACTTCGTAGGTATCCATGCGGACCGCGGCGGGCACGTCGTCGCCCTTGGTCTCGCCGACCAGCGGATGGAGCAGCAGGCCGTCGCAGATTTCGAGCGCGGCCTTCTGGATATACTCGTGCGCGCGATGGGTCGGGTTGCGGGTCTGGAAGGCGACGATCTTGCGCCATCCGAGCTCCCGGAATTTGGCCCGCGTGGCGCGCGGCTCGAGCCGGTACTGCATGAAGGTGCGGCCGGGGATGTCGTCGATCAGGACGACCCGGCCGGCCAGGCAATACGGCGGCGTCGAGGTGACGTTTTTGGCGCCGGGATGGGCATCTTCGGCGGTGCCGAAGACCGCGGTGGCCTCGCGCGTGCGATCGACTTTGTAGATCTCGGCGAGCTTGAGGATCGCCAGCCGGTTGCCGCCGGCGCTGAGCGCAACGTCCTGGCCGGGGCCGAGCGCGCGCGCGGCCGGCTCGTCGACGCCGAGCGTAATCGGAATCGACCACGGGATCCCCGAGGCGAGGCGCAGGTCGTCGCGGCTTTTGACGTAGTCGGCTTCGCCCATGAAGCCGGTCAGCGGCGAGAACGCGCCCGACGCGAGCATCTCGAGGTCGGCCAGCTCGCGCGCACCGAGCGCCACGACCGGGAGCTTATCGGCATACGCGCGCAGCCCCGCCCGTTCAGCGGCGGGCGCCTTCAGGTCGACCAGGTCGCCGTTGCCATGCGCGGTTATCGGATCGAGGGTGATATCACCGGTAAGCGCGCTCATCGTGCGGCTCCCTTGCGGTTGATCATTTTTTTATCTTCGAGCGAGGCGAGCAGGCGGGCGAAGCTCTGGGCCTGGGTCTCGCGGTCGGTCTCGACGATCAGTTCAGGCTTGAGCGGCTCTTCATACGGATCGGAGACTCCGGTGAAGTTCTTGATCTCGCCGGCCAGGGCCTTTTTGTAGAGTCCCTTGACGTCGCGCTCGGCCAGCGTACTGACCGGGCATTTGACGAAAACCTCGAAGAAATTGTCATGCATCGCGCGCACTTCGTCGCGGATCTCACGGTAGGGCGAAATCGCCGCCGAGATCGCGATTACGCCATTGCGCGCGAGCAGCCGGCAGACCCATCCGATGCGCCGGATGTTGGTGTCGCGATCCTCCTTGGAGAAGCCGAGCCCCTTGGAGAGGTTGGTGCGGACCTCGTCGCCGTCGAGGATTTCGACGCGATGGCCGCGAAGGCGCAGCTCGTCGGCGAGCAGATTGGCCAGGGTCGATTTGCCGGCGCCCGAGAGGCCGGTGAACCAGAGTGTGAAGCCTTCGTTCATGGTGTGCGCGTGTCGCTCCGAGATAGATTACTTTACGAGTCGTATAAGTTATATATATCTGCGCGTCGTGGCAAGCATGCGCCCGCCTAATTCGCTTCGCCAGCCTCCGGATCGATCGCCGCAGCCGGCAGGTTGAGGCCAATATGCAGGGCGGCGGGCGCGGCGAAGATCGCGCTGGCGCCGGCCGCGAGCAGCCGATCGCGCGCCGCCGGGCTCGCGGCCACGCCATAGAAGCCCACGCCGGCGGCGCAGGCCGCACCCCAATCGGCCTCGCTATCACCGACGAAGACCGCGGCGGCAGGCGTCGCGGCGCATAGTTCGAGCGCCCGGCCGACCATCGCGGGCGACGGCTTGAGCGCGAGTCCCGAGTCGCGTCCGACGATCGCGCGGATCAAGCCGATGGCGCGATTGCGTTCGAGCCAGCGCACGACGGTGCGCGAGGAATTCGAGGTGACGACCCCGATCGCATTGCCCCGCGCGGCGAGCGCCGTGAGCAGATCGATCGCGCCGGCGGTGGGCGCGGCGCGATCGACGCCGGCCAGTTCGTAGCTCTCGATAATCGCCGAGGCGCGCGCCAATATCGCCTCGGCCGCCGCATGATCGGACGGCCCGCGATCGGCCGCCGCTACGCCGTCGCCGACCAGCGGCAAACTTGCGTCCGCACCGAGCCATCGCGCATGCAGCGCCGCATAGAGCGGCAGGTTGCCGACCGGAATCGCGGCGAAGATCTTCGCCGCGACGCCCATCGCGCGCAGCGCGGCCTCAAGCTCGCGGCGGGCCGCCGGCCAATCGACCTCGCGCTCGAGCGCGGCGAGCGTGTTATCGAAATCGAAGAGCCAGACCGACGCGTCGGAATTCGGCGTTATCATCTCATTCAACGGGGCGTGAAGCCGCGGAGTCTGGACGCAATGTGACGCGGATCACGCGGGGCACATCGTGAGCGCGGCGCATCGGCAGGCGGCGGTCGATGCGGTTGAGGTAGCCGACCCCGTCGATGCGGCCGGCGCGGCGGCGGCGAGCGGGCGCGCGGTCGCCGCGTAGCCGCGAAACTCGATAATCGTGGGTGGTGGCGGCGTACCATAACCGGCGAGCAGCTTGATCGCTTCGGCGGCGGCGACGCTCGCGACGAAGTCGATCTCTTCGGCCGGCTCCTCGAGCGGCGCGAGCAGTGCGCCGGCGTCCGCGCAGCGCAGACAGGGCGGACGCGCCGCGATCACCGCGATCCGGGCCGGCCGGTCGAGCCGCACGAAGACCGTCGCCCACGCCGGCGAACCGTCGCCGAATGCGGCGATCGCGGCGGCGCGCTCGAGCATGCGCGCCGTCGTCGCCACGATCAGCGCGAGGTCGAAGCGCGCGGGCGGCGTGTCGACGATGCGCACGGCGACGTCGGAATTGAGATCGCGCATGCGCCCAACGATCAAGCCGAGTGCCGGGGCGTCGCCCTCGACCATCAGATCGATTGTGCCGACGCCCGCGCCGACCAGATAGGCGAGCATCGACCCGGCGACGGCACTATCGGCCGCGAGCAGGACGCGCGCACCGAGCATCCGCTGCTGGGCGGCGCCGCCGAAGCCGGGCGCGATAATCTGCCGGCTGTATCTTTCGATTTGATCGTTGGTCAGCGCCACGGTAGCGATATCCGGCGAAATAATTTCGTGGCGCCCGGCGGCGTGGCGCGAGCGCTGCGCCGGCGCGCGCTATTCGATGACGTTTTTCTCGATCGGCTCGACGGTCACGCCGGTGATCCGCAGCCACGCGATCGCGCGCTCGATCTGTTCGTTGGTGCCTTCGAACTCGACCGCGACCAGGCCCATATCCTCCGAGACGCTCGCCCCGCGGATATTGAACACGAGGTCGAACTTCTTCACGAGCTGATACAGGATCGGCTCGCGGATGAGGGCCCGGGGGTAGCTCAGGTAGTAGCGCTCGCGGATACGTTCCATTTGCGGACCATGCGCTGTAAGCGTTCGCGGCGCCATTCCTGCCATCCGATCCAGAGATTGGTGGAGAGATATTTATCGCCGAAGTCGCTGAAGACGGTGACCACCGTGCCTTCACGCAACGATCCGGCGAGCTGAAGCGCGGCGACCATCGCGGCGCCCGACGATTGCCCGACCAGCATACCCTCATACTGGCCGAGCGCGTAGACCATCTCGTAGGCGTCTTCGGTGCTGACGGCGATTTTGCCGTCGAGTTCGCGCTCGTGGTAGATGCCCGGGACGATCGACGAGGCCATGTGCTTGAGCCCCTCGAGCCCGTGCATCGCGTCGTCGGGCTCGACCGCGATGACCTGGACGGCGGGGTTGCGCGACTTGAGGTAGCGCCCGGTGCCCATCACGGTGCCGCCGGTGCCGATACCGGCGACGAAATGGGTGATCGCGCCCTGCGTCTGATGCCAGATTTCGGGTCCGGTCGACTCGAAATGGGCGAGCGGATTGGCCTCGTTGTTATACTGATCGGGCTTGAAGTAGCGATCGGGATTGGCGTCGATCAGTTTGCGGCAGGCGACGATCGCGCCGTCCGATCCCTCGAGCGGATCGGAGTAGATCGGCTTGGCGCCAAAGGCCTCGATGATCTTCTTGCGCTCCTGGCTGACGTTGGCGGCCATCACCAGCTCGACCGGATAGCCGAGCGCCGCCCCGACCATCGCGAGCGCGATTCCGGTGTTGCCCGAAGTCGAATCGAGAATCACCTTGCCGGGGCGCAGTTCGCCGCGCGCCAGGCCGATCTCGATCATCTTGCGCGCGGCGCGATCCTTGACCGACCCGCCGGGGTTGAAGCCCTCGAGCTTGGCGTAGATGCGCACGCCGGGACGCAGCAGCCCCTCGGTCAGGCGCGTGATCTCGAGCAGCGGGGTATTGCCGATCAGATCGAGCACGCTGAGCGCGCGCGCGGTCGGCACGGTCTCGCGGCTAACGTCCGCCAGCGATTGCCGGGACGATTGAGATGTCGTCGCCATCCTTGACCTTGGAGCTGAGCTGGTTGAGGAAGCGGATGTCGTCGCCGTTCAAGTAGACGTTGACGAAGCGGCGCAGCTCGCCGCCGCCGTCGAGCAGGCGCTCGCTGATGCCGGGATGGCGGCGCTCGAGATCCTCGATAACGGCCTTCACCGAATCGCCTTCGGCCGAGACTTCGTCGACGCCCGCCGTGAAGCGGCGCAGCGGTGTGGGAACGCGAACCCTGATTGGCATGGTGATGAGTTAATCCTCCGCAAAATTGCGCTAACGCGAACTTCGATGCTTATGCTTTGGGCGGCGCTCCCGCAAGGCTCAGGCCGCACCGGCGAGCGCGCGGCGGGTGCCGTCGAGCCGGGCGAACAGCGCGTCGAACTCCTTGAGGCGCGCCTCGATTATGTACGGCTGCTCGATCGACTGGGCGACCGCTTCGACCGTCTTGTAGCCGTTGCCGGTGATCGCCACCACCACTGTCTCGTCGGCCTTGATGCGTTTCTGTTCGATCAGCTTGATCGTCACGGCGAGCGTGGTGCCGCCGGCCGGCTCGGTGAAGATGCCCTCGGTGGCGGCGAGCAGCTTGATCGCGTCGATGATCTCGGGGTCGGTCGCCACGTCGCCCCATCCGCCGGACTCGCGCACGGCGCGCAGCACGTAGTAGCCGTCGGCCGGATTGCCGATCGCGATCGACTTGGCGATGGTATCGGGCTTGACCGGCGTGATCAGGTCGGTGCCCTTGTGCAGGGCGTGAATCACCGGCGCCGCGCCGGCCGCCTGCGCGCAATGGATTTTGAATTCGCCGTCGCGCAGCAGGCCGACCTCGCGCAGTTCCTTGAAGCCCTTGGCAATCTTGGGCAGGATCGTGCCGCCCGCCGTCGGCACCACGATATGGTCGGGCACACGCCAGCCGAGCTGCTCGGCGACCTCGTAGCCGAAGGTCTTGGCGCCCTCGGTATAGTACGGCCGCAGGTTGATATTGACGAAGGCCCAGCCGTACTTGTCGGCGATCTCGCTGCACAGGCGGTTGACGTCGTCGTAGTTGCCGCGAATCGTAATCACCCGCGCGCCATAGATCGTCGAGCCGACGATTTTGCCCATCTCAACGCCCTCGGGCATAAAGATGACGCAGTTGAGGCCGGCGCGCGCGGCGTGGGCGGCGACCGCCGTCGCGAGATTACCGGTCGACGCGCACGACACCGTAGTGAAGCCGAATTCACGCGCCTTGCTGATCGCGACCGCGACCACGCGGTCTTTGTACGACAGCGTTGGATGATTGACCGTGTCGTCCTTGATGTAGAGCTTCTTGATTCCGAGTTCGGCGCCCAGCCGTTCGGCTCGCACCAGCGGCGTAAAGCCCGAGCACGGGCCGATTTGCGGCTCGCCCTCGACCGGCAGCAATTCGCGGTAGCGCCACAGGTTATGCGGCCGGCGCTCGATCGCCGCGCGCGAGACGGCGGCGCGGATTTTCGCGTAGTCGTAGCCGACTTCGAGCGGACCGAAGCAGGTCTCGCAGACGTGGAGCGGGCTGATCGGATATTCCTGGCCGCATTCGCGGCACTTGAGATTGGTCACGTAGCTCATCGGATCCTCGTTAGCGGGCCGCCGGCGCGATCGCGCCGGCCTCGTCATTGATACTCGCCGCGCCGCATCCGCATCCGGCGCGCGGCGCAATATGGGTGAGGCGAATCCGCCCCGTCAGGCTATCGTCAAGCGTCAATATCGTGCCCGCCAGCGCGGGCATTCGGCCGCCCAGCATGCGCATCGCCTCGGACGCTTGCGCCGCGCCGATCGCGCCCGCGATCGGGCCGATAATCCCGGCCTCGCGGCAATTGGCGGCGTCGTCGGGGCCGGGCGGCTCCTCGAATAGGCAGCGCAGACAGGCGGTCACGCCGGGAATCACCGTCATCGCCTGGCCGGCCAGACCGAGCACGCCGCCATAGACGAAGGGCCGTCGCAGCGCGACGCAGACGTCGTTGATCAGAAATTTAGTCACCGGATCGTCAGTCGCGTCGATCACGAAGGCGGCGGCGCCGATCAATTCAGCGGCGTTGGAATGATCCAGCCGCGCGACGTGCGCCTCGATCGCAACTTCCGCGATTGGCGGCGCGCCGCTACGTAATTCGCCAAGGCGGCGCGCCGCAGCAATCACCTTGGGCGCGCCGATATCGGAGGCCCCGAACAATACCTGGCGCGGCAGATTGGACAATTCGACCGTGTCGGGATCGATTAGCGTGAGCCGATCGAAACCGGCGCGGATCAGCACGGTCGCGGCCGGCACGCCGAGGCCGCCGAGGCCGGCAATCAGGATGCGCGAGTTGTGATTGTCCGCCGACACTTCAAATGTCCATCCACCGATCCACCGGGCGATCCGCCGATTCGTACAGCGGTGCGGCCATCTTCCAGCTTGGCGTGATGCGTGGCGTCCGGCGAAATGGCGGGGATCAAAAAACCCCCGTCTGGCGATAAGACGAGGGTAGTTCTACTCTCGCCTTATCTGCACAAGGTCCCCGCATCGACGGGAGCCCCGCAGGACTTAGCACCAGCACCCTTTACGGGCCGGTTGCTGCGGCATCATAGGGCCAGTCCCTCCGCCGCTCTGGATAAGGCCGTACTCTGATAGTCAGGGTGCTACAGGTTGGCGCGCATGTCAATCGCCCGACCGGATGGTCAGGCGGCCGCGCGGCTTGCGGAATTCGGTCGCCGATGCTTTAGGAAGCATGAGCGGGCGACGCGCGCTCGCACCACGCCGCACACCGGATCGTTGCGCCGCGCGCGAGGCGTCTGCTCGCATCCGACAGGAGGTAAGCCTGACCATGGCCAACGATCTGCAGGAAAAGGGGCTGAAGCTGCGCGCGCAATTGTGGGGCGACCAGGCGGCGCGCGAACGGCATGAAAACTTTAAGGGCTTCGACGAAGACTTCGCCAACTTCGTCAACGAAGAGGTCTTCGCGAAGATCTGGACGCGGCCGGGGCTGCCGATCAAGACGCGATCGATGATCACGATGGCCGCCCTGATGGTGCTGGCGCGCGGACCGGAGTTGCGCACGCATATGCGCGGGGCGCTCAATTTGGGCATCACGCCCGCCGAGATCAAGGAGTTGATCATCCACCTGTCGCAGTACGGCGGCGTGCCTACGGCGGTCGAGGCGATTCGCGCCTTCAAGGAAGTCACCAGCCCCGACTGAGCGGCGCGGTTTGCCTTGCGGGAATCGGAAACGGGTGCTTTAAGAAAGGCAGCGGAACAAATTATTTTCGCGCAGCCGGCCGCGGTCGCGGGCGGATGCGACGGCGCGATTAGCCAGCGGATGCGGACTTTGGGGCACGCGCGGGGCCGATCGCGTAGCGCGCACCGGCTACATACGGCGCACCAGCTGATCGCGGCGCACCAGCTGATGCAGCGCATGGACGACGCGGCGCTCCTGTCGCAGCTACATACGGCGCACCAGCTGATCGCGGCGCACCAGCGCTCGCGGCTGCCGGCTCACATCATCAGGGAGATCTAACATGCGAATCGGATTTATCGGTCTGGGTAATATGGGCGGCCCCATGTCACTCAATCTCATCAAGGCGGGCCACAGCCTGGTGGTCAACGACGTGCGGCGCGAAATGGCCGAACCGCAAATTGCGGGCGGTGCGCAATGGGCCGACACCGCCGCCGCCGTCGCGGCGAAGAGCGAACTGGTGTTCACGTCGCTGCCGGGACCGAAAGAGGTCGAGGCGGTGGCGCTGGGCGAAAACGGCATCCTGAGCGGCATCCCGCAGGGCTCCGTCTACGCCGACCTGTCGACCAATTCGCCGAGCGTCATCCGGCGCATCCACGCCGTCTTCAAGGCCAAGGGCATCGCGATGCTCGACGCGCCGGTCAGCGGCGGCATCCCGGGGGCGCGCAGCGCAACGCTGTCGGTGATGGTCGGCGGCGACCAGGCGGTCTACGAAAAGATCAAACCGGCACTCGACGCGATCGGCGACAAGGTCTCGTTCATCGGCGACTCCGGCGCCGGCGCAGTGGCCAAGCTGGTGCATAACATGGTCGCGATCTGCTCGACGCAACTGCTGGTCGAGGCGTTCACGATGGGCATGAAGGCCGGCGTGCCGGCCGACGCCCTGCTCAAGGCGGTGCAGGACGGCGCGTACGGACAGGGCATGATCTTAAAAGGCGCGCTGCCCAAGATGGTCATGCGGGGCAATTTCGATCGCGTGACCTTCGCGCTCAAGCTTGCGCGCAAGGACCTCGCGCTGGCCACCGAAGTCGGCCGCGAGGTCAACGTCGCGATGCCCATCGCCACCACCGTCGAACAGGATTTCCTGACCGCGCTGGCTCACGGACTCGGCGACAAGGATATGACCGCGGTGGTCACGGTGCAGGAAGATCGCGCGGGCATCAAGGTGCGCAACTGAAGACACGTTCGTAACTGGCTAATGCGATAACGGCGGCCGTCCGCGGCCGTAGTCATCGCATTAGCCAATCTATTCACTACTGAATATTTGCGGAGGTAGTTACTCACATGGCGGACGATCTGGCGAAAAAAGGCATGGAACTGCGCACCAAACTATTCGGCGCCAAGGCCGCCGCGGCCGGCCACGAATACCTGAAGGAGTTCGACGAGGACTTTGCCAACTTCCTCAACGAACAGCTCTTCGGCGGCATCTGGACCCGGCCCGGCCTCGAAACCAAAACCCGCTCGATGATCACAATGGCGGCGCTGATGGCGCTCGGGCGCGGACCCGAACTGCGCGTCCACATGCGCGGCGCGCTCAACCTCGGCATCACGCACACCGAACTCAAGGAAATGATCTTCCATCTCTCGCAGTACAGCGGCGTGCCCACCGCGGTCGAGGCGATGCGCGCATTCCGCGAGGTCACCGAACCGAAGAAGCCGAAAGCATAGCGGCGGATTGAACGCATCGCCACGCGCCGTCGGCGCGGGCGGCAGGCAATACTCAGTATGATCGCAAAGGCATGACAATGAAGATCGGCATCCTCGCGGTAGTCAATGAACACAGCGTCGGCCCCGCCAATCTCGCCCGCAAGGCCGAGGCGCTCGGCTTCGAGTCGCTCTGGCTGCCGGACCATCCGGTGATGCCAGTGCATACCACCACGCCGCTGCCCGAGACGCCGCCGGGCAAAGGCGAAATCCCCGACCATTACTCACACATGTGCGACCCGTTCATCGCGATGTCGATGGCGGCTGCGGCTACGACAAAACTGATGGTCGCGACGGGCGTATGCCTGGTGCCCGAGCGCAACCCGATCATCACGGCGAACGAAGTCGCCACGCTCGATGCATTCTCCAAGGGGCGTGTGCTCTTCGGGATCGGCGCGGGCTGGCTCAAGGAAGAATCCGAGATGCTCGGCGCCGACTTCCCGCATCGCTGGACGCAGACCAAAGAGTATATTGCGGCGATGCGCGAGTTGTGGACCAAAGAGGAAGCGTCGTTCGCCGGCAAGTACGTCAACTTCCCGCTGGTGCGGCTCTATCCCAAGCCCGCGCGCAAGGGCGGACCACCGGTGCTGATCGGGAGCAAGGACAAAAACGCGCTGCGCTGGGTCGCGCAATGGGGCGACGGCTGGTGTCCGATACTCTATTCGCCCGCCGAAATGAAAACTCATCTTGGCAAGCTGCGCGAGGAATGTACGAAAGCTGGCACCAGCTACGATCGGCTCGACCTGACGATCATGCGCGCGCTGCGCGGCAATCGCGCCGAGGTGCAGGAGGGGCTGCGCCAGTACGCGGAGCTGGGAATCCATCGCTTCGTCGTGATGATGATCGCCAATCGGCTGAACGACGACAATTATGCGGCTGAGCTCGAGCGTATCGCGTCGCTCTATATATAGACTGGATCGCGGATTCGACTGCCGGCGTGGCGGATCGTTTTAAGATCCGGCGGCAGATCCTGTACTGGCTAATGAAGCGCGAGCCCGGTGCCCGCATCCCGTGAATTTGGCAATACTCAGTTCGTACCGCAAGGATATATATAATGCCGCTCGATCCGCAGATGAAGACGATCCTCGACCAGATGGCGGCGGCCAAGGCGGCGGCCAAGGCGCCCGCCTTCTACCAGAGCACGCCGGCCGCCGCACGGGCGCAGATGGCGCGGCAGACCGCCAAGGGCGAGCCGGCCGCGGTCGCGCGCGTCGAAAATCGCGCAATCGCGGGCCCCGGCGGCGATCTGCCGGTGCGTATCTACACGCCGATTGGCGGCGCGCCGATCGGCGCGCTGGTCTATTTTCACGGCGGCGGATGGGTCGTTGGCAGCCTCGACATGGTCGACCAGCCGTGCCGGATACTGGCTAATGCGTCGCGCTGCGTGACGGTCTCGGTCGACTACCGGCTGGCGCCTGAGCATAAGTTTCCGGCCGCGCCCGAGGATTGCTATGCCGCGGTGAAGTGGACCGCGGCCAACACTGCGGCGCTGGGCGCCGCACCGCGCATCGCGGTCGCCGGCAGTAGCGCGGGCGGCACGCTGGCGGCGGTTGCGGCGCTGATGGCGCGCGATCGCGGCGGACCACGAATCGATTATCAATTACTGATTTATCCGGCGACCCGGCGCGAACTGGATACTCCGTCGCAGTTCGAGTTTGCTGAGGGCAATTACTACGTTCTGTCGCGCGCCGATATGGAATGGTTCTGGGAACACTACCTCGCCGATGCGGCCGACGCGAAGAATCCCTACGCCTGCCCGGCGCGCGCCGTGACGCTCAAGGGATTGCCGCCCGCGACGGTTATGACGGCGGAGTTCGATCCGCTGCGCGACGAGGGCGAGGACTACGCCAGGCGGCTGGAGGCCGACGGCATGCTGACCGTGCTCAAGCGCTACGAGGGCGTGACGCACGGCTTCTTCGGGATGCCGTCGATTCTCGAGCAGTCGCGCCGCGCGATCGCTGACGCCGGCGCCGCCCTCCGCACCGCGTTCGCTGACTAGGATTTCTTCTGGCCCATGATGTAGCCGCCCAGATCCTGCGCATCCTGCACGTCCGAGGCGGGATGGTAGAGGCCCGACGGAGTGATCGAAGCGTGGCGATCGTTGAGGGGCGCGAGGCGATCGGGCACGCTGGTAGCCTTCTCCGCGAGCTGCGTGTCGGTGCGCCATGCTTCATTGGGGCCGCCGCGCACGATCGTCGCGACGAAGTCGTAGCGATGCCAGTAGACCATGCGCATCGGCACGCCCGCCGGATCGCTCACCAGGTGGGTGTAGCTCCACTTCTCGTTGTAAACGAGGCCGTGTTCCTCACGCTCGACCGGGCTGTTGAGGCTGCCCTCGGTCCGATCGGGCGTGCCCAGCAGCGCGACCACGGCGTTGCGCATGACGTGATCGCTCATACCTCGAAGCTCTCCGGAAACGGACATTTGTGCTGTTCGATATGCGCCTCGTAGTCGGCGCGAAACTGTTTCAGGAACGCGCGCGACGCCCATGAAGCGCCGTCGGCCAGCGCGCAGATGCATTTGCCGTCCATGAAGTTGAAGGTGTCGGCGAGGGTGTCGAGGTCCTCGGCGCGTCCGTCGCCGCTCTCGATCCGTTTGAGCGTGCGATAGGTCCAGCCAGTGCCCTCGCGGCATTGGGTACATTGGCCGCAGGATTCGTGCTCGAAGAAGCGCGCGATGACCAGCGCCGCGCGGACCATGCACGAGCGATCGTCCATCACGATTGCGCCGGCGGTGCCGAGCAGCGAGTTGACGGTCTTGAGCGATTCGTGATCGACCGCGACGTCGATCTGATCGCCGCGCAGCACCGGCATCGACAGCCCGCCGGGAATTACCGCCTTGACGGTGCGCCCGTCGGCGAGGCCGCCGCCGAACTTGTAGATCAGGTCGCGCAGCTTGACGCCGAGCGGCATCTCGTAGATGCCGGGGCGCAGCACGTGGCCGCTGATGCCGAAGAGCGTGTTGCCGGAGCTGTTGGGCATGCCGATTTTTTTGAACCATTCGGCGCCGCGATTGATGATCGCCGGGACCTGCGCGCAGGTCTCGCAATTGTCGACGGTGGTCGGCCGCTGCCACAGGCCGCGCTGCGCGGGAAAGGGCGGGCGCTTGCGCGGCTGGCCCTTCTTGCCCTCCATCGATTCGAGCATCCCGCTCTCTTCGCCGCAGATATACGCGCCGGCGCCAGGCTGGATATGGATGTCGAAGCGGCGATTGAAGCCGAGCGCCTGTTCGCCGAGGATGCCGGTGGCGTAGGCCTCGCGGATCGCCGCGCGCATCACGCGGTAGGCTTCGACGTATTCGCCGCGGATATAGATGAAGGCGGCACTCGCCTGGATCGCCATCGAGGCGATCATCACGCCCTCGAGCACGAGGTGGGGATTGCGCTCCATGATCTGGCGGTCCTTGAAGGTGCCGGGCTCGCTCTCGTCGCAATTGACGGCGAGGTAGCGCGGACCGCCGTCGGGCGGCGGCATGAAGGTCCATTTGAGGCCGGTGGCGAAACCTGCGCCGCCGCGGCCGCGCAGGCCGGCGTCTTTGACCGTGGCGGCGATATCCTTGGGCTCCATCGCGCCGGCCTTGACCACCGCTTCGTACCCACCCGCCTGTTTATATTCGTCTACCGTCAGGCGCTTGACGCCGTTGGGCGGGAGCACGTAGCCCTCGACGCCGTCGGGAATCTGCGAGATTTCGGGCGGCGGCGGATTCGCGGCGATCGCGGCGGCCGGCGAAGCCAGCACGGCGGCCAGCGCTTCGGGCGTCATCCGTTCGAGGTAGACATTGCGATTGACCTGGACGACCGGCGCGGTGCCGCACGAGCCCAGGCATTCGACCTCGACGATGGCGAAGCGGCCGTCGGGCGTCGCGGTGCCGGCGGGCGTGCCGAGGCAGCGCTCGGCCTCGCGGACCAGGCCACGCGCGCCGTTAAGGCAGCAGGGCAATCCCGTGCAGATCTGGATCGAGGCGGCGGCGGCCGGTTGGTTGAAGAGCGAGTAGAACGAGGCGACTTCGGCCACCTCGCCCGCGCGCATCCCGAAGTATTGGCCGACCTCGGCGAACAGATCGCGGCCCAATGCGCCGGTCTCGTCGCGCGCGGCATGCAGCGCAAACAGCAACGCGCCGCGCGCGTTGGGGTAATGCGAGATCTCCTCGCGGATCTTTTCGTGAGTCGCAGCCGACAGGATCATCAGGTCACCGATCGCATTCGCCGCCGATCATGTTGATCATTCCGAAGGTCGGCACAACGTCGGCGAGCTGCCCACCCGTAATCATCTTCGAGAGCGGAGAGATGTTGGAGAAACTTGGCGCGCGGCAGCGGCATTTCCAGGGCTTGCCGGTGCCGTCGCTGACGATATAAAAACCCAACTCGCCGTTGGCCGCCTCGACCGCGTGATAGACCTCCCCGGCCGGCGCCATCCCGCCTTCGGTGACCAGCTTGAACTGATCGATCAGCTCTTCCATGCGGTTGAAGACGCGGCCCTTGGCCGGCCAGCGCACGCGCGGATCGTGCGCGTCGACCGGACCTGGGGGCAGCTTGTCGAAGCATTGGCGGATCATCGTGCGGCATTGCGCGAACTCGGCCATCCGCACCAGGTAGCGATCGAAGTTGTCGCTATGCTCGCCGACCGGCACCTCGAAATCGAGATCGCCGTAGACCAGGTAGGGATGCACGCGGCGGATGTCGTAGGGCACGCCGCCCGCACGCAGCATCGGACCGGTGACGCCCCAAGCGACGAGATCCTGCGGCGAGAGATAGCCGGTACCCTCCATACGGCGGCGGAAGACCGGATTGTCGGTGAGCAGTTTGTCGGCGTCGGCGACCAGCTTCAGCGCCTGCTCGATACGCTCGACGGCGAAGTCGCGGAAATTCTCCGGCATATCGGCCGAGAGGCCGCCGATGCGAATGTAATTGGTGGTGACGCGCGCGCCGCACAGCGAGTCGATGAGGTCGAGCATCAGCTCGCGCCCCTCGATCAGGTAGAGCATCGGCGTGAACGCCGCCAGTTCCATCGCGGACGCGCCGATACAGAGCATGTGATCGGCCATCCGCGAGAGTTCACCGGCGATCACGCGGATATAGTTGCATCGCGGCGGCGTCTCGATGCCAAATAATTTCTCGACCGCCATGCAATAGCCGATATTGTTGAGAATCGGCGAGCTGTAGTTGAGCCGGTCGGTGTACGGGATGTTCTGGTAGTAGTAGCCGGTCTCGCACTCCTTCTCGAAGCCGCGATGCAGGTAGCCGACCTCGACGTCGGACCAGACCACGCGCTCGCCTTCGAGGTCGAGGGTGATTTTGACCGTGCCGTGGGTCGCCGGATGCGACGGGCCGAACTGCAGCCGCATCGGCGGCGTATGCAGTT
>JADMIL010000081.1 GCA_015478645.1 Candidatus Binataceae bacterium | reverse complement strand
CGTCGAGACTGTCCTTGACCATCGACTGGGCGATCTCGGCCATCCGCGGGATATCGATATAGGGCTTGAGTTGCGGCTCCTCGTTGAGTTCGATCGCGCGCTCGCAGATATTGACCGCGTTGTCGCCGATCCGTTCGAGATCGGTCGTGATCTTGAGTCCGGTGGTGATAAAGCGCAGATCGCTCGCGGCCGGCTGATGGAGCGCGAGCAGGCGGATACAGCGCTCGTCCATCTCGGTGTCCATCCGGTTGACTTCGGCGTCGCGTTCGATCGTCTCGCGCGCCTGGCCGGTGTTGCGTTCGACCAGCGATTCGATCGCGTCGGCGATTTGCCGTTCGACCACGCCGCCCATCTTGAGCAGGCCCGAGCGCAGGCCGCGCAGCTCTTCCTCGTACTGGCGATTGGTATGTTGCGGCGGGGAATTGTCCATGGCCTTCGCCTCCATGCTCAACCGAAGCGTCCGGTGATATAGTCCTCGGTCTCGCGCCTGGTGGGAGTGGTGAAGATCTGGCGCGTCTCGCCGAATTCGATCAGATCGCCGGCGTACATGAAGGCGGTATAATCGGAGCAGCGCGCCGCCTGCTGCATGTTATGGGTGACGATAATGATCGTGAAGTTTTCCTTGAGCTCCAGCAGCAGCTCCTCGATTCGCGCGGTGGAGATCGGATCGAGCGCCGAGCACGGCTCGTCCATCAGCAGCACCTCCGGCTCGACCGCGAGCGCCCGCGCGACGCATAGCCGCTGCTGCTGACCGCCCGAGAGACTCGCGCCGGGCCGGTTGAGGCGATCCTTGACCTCTTCCCACAGGGCCGCGCGCTTCAGACTTTGCTCGACTATTCTATCGCGTTCGGCGCGCGAAAGCGCGATCCCGTTGAGTTTCAGGCCGGCCGCGACGTTGTCCTCGATCGACATCGTGGGAAACGGCGTCGGCTTCTGAAAAACCATCCCGACCCGCCGCCGCACCTGCACCGGATCCACCGAGGGGGCGTAGATATCCTCGCCGTCGAGCAGCACCTGGCCGGTGCAGGTCGCGCCGGGAACTACCTCGTGCATCCGGTTGAGGCATCGCACCAGCGTCGATTTACCGCATCCCGACGGTCCGATAATCGCGGTGACGCGATTTTCGGCGAAGTTCAGGCTGACGCCGTGGAGCGCTTCGAGCTTGTGGAAAAACGCGCGCAGCTCGCGCACGACCATTTTCTCGGCCATAGACTACCTGGCGACCCGCGCCGCGCCCCGCGTCAGCCAGCGCACGCCGAGTTCGAGCGCAAGCACGATCGCGGTCAGCACCAGCGCGCCCGCCCAGGCTTGCCGCTGCCAGTCGGCGAACGGCGAAATCGCGTAGGTGTAGACCTGCATGGTCAGCGACGAAATCGGCTGGAAGGGCGAGACCGACCAGAAGCGATTGCCGAAGGCGGTGAACAGGAGCGGCGCGGTTTCGCCCGCCACACGCGCGATCGCGAGAATCACGCCGGTCGCGATTCCGCTTACCGCCGTGCGCGCCACCACCATCAGGGTGGTGCGCCAGCGCGGCACGCCGAGCGCGAGGGCGGCCTCGCGCAGCTCATGCGGCACCAGCAGGATCATCTCCTCGGCGGTGCGCGTGACCAGCGGAATCATGATCACGGCGAGCGCGATCGCGCCGGCCAGGGCGGAAAAGCCGCCGAACGGCTTGACCACGATCGCGTAGCAGAAAATCCCCACCACGATCGTCGGCACGCCCATCATCACGTCGGCGGCGAAGCGAATCGTATGGGCCAGCGCGCCGCCGCGATTTTCGGCGAGATAGATTCCGGCGGCGACCCCGATCGGCACACCGATCAGGCAGGCGACGCCCACCAGCTCGAAGGTGCCGAGGATCGCGTTGGCCATCCCGCCGCCCGTCTGGCCCACCGGCGCCGGCATCTTCGTGAAGAAATCCCAATTGACGCTGGCCGCTCCCTTGCTGGCCAGATAGCCCAGCACCAGAAACAGCGGCACGAGCGCCACCGCCGTCGCCAGCACGGTCAGACCGACCATCAGGTCGCTCTTGAGCTTGCGGATAAATTGCCGGCGGCGCGGCGCGGAAAGCGAAACCGTCATGCCGTTTCCTGGAAACGCCGCTGGGTCGCGCCGTAGACCAGCAGGCGCGCGGCGATATTGAGGATCAGCCCGAGCACCAGCAGCACCAGCCCGAGCTCGACCAGCGCCGCCAGATTCAGATTCGAGGTCGCCTCGACGAATTCGTTGGCGATCACGCTCGCCAGCGTCGCCGACGGCATGAACAGCGAGGCGGAAATCTGCGGGCTGTTGCCGATCACCATCGCCACCGCGATCGTCTCGCCGAGCGCCCGCCCCAGCCCAAGGATCACCGCGCCGATAATTCCGGAGACGCCGAACGGCAGCACCGCAATCCGCACCATCTCCCACTTGGTCGCGCCGAGCGCCAGCGCCGCCTCGCGCTGGGTGCGCGGAACCGCGCGGAAGACGTCGGTGCAGACGGCCGAGATATACGGCAGCACCATGATCGCCAGAATCACGCTCGCGGTCAGCATGCTGACCGCGACCTGCGGTCCCTGGAACAGCGGCAGAAAGCCGAGATATTTCGCCAGCACGGGGTCCAGATGGTCGCGCAGCCACGGACCCGCCA
>JADMIL010000046.1 GCA_015478645.1 Candidatus Binataceae bacterium | reverse complement strand
ACAAGAATATCGCGGCGCTGCGCGAGATGCGGATCGCGATCCTGCCGCCCGACGTGAACCAGAGCCGGGTGAAATTCACGGTGAGCGGCGCGGCGATCCGCTTCGGCCTGGGCGCGATCCGCGGCGTCGGGCAAAAGAGCGGCGAGGAGATTATCGCGGTGCGCGAGGCGAGCGGCGAGTTCAAAAATCTCGCCGACTTCTGCATGCGCGTGGGTACCCAGATCGTCAACCGGCGGGTGCTCGAGGCGCTGATCAAGTGCGGCGCAATGGATTTCACGGGTCTCGGGCGGGCGCCCCTGATGGCGATGGTCGAAGACGCGCTAAAGCTGACGCAGCGGGCCGAGAGCGACGCGGCGCGCAATCAGATCGGGCTCTTTGGCAAGAGCGGCGAGACCCCGACTCTCGCTCTGCGCGAGGCGGTGGCCGAGATCGCGCAGAAGGAGATGCTCAAGTTCGAGAAGGAGACGCTCGGCTTCTACATCACGGCGCATCCGCTGGACAAGTACGATCGCGAGCTCCGGCGAATCGGCAAGCTGACCACGGCCGATCTGCCCGCGGCGCCCGACGGCAGCCAGGTGCGAATTGCCGGCGTGGTCCAGGCGGTGAAGCTCAAGAACAACAAGTCGGGCAAGCGCTATGCGACGTTCTCGCTCGAGGACCGCGACGGCGTGGTCGAATGTATCGTGTGGCCGGAGACCTATCAGAAGTATGAGGCGGTGATCATGGGCGACGAGCCGGTGGTGGCCAAGGGCAAGCTCGACGTCGACGACGAGCGCGCGCAGATCATTCTCGACGAGCTGAAACCGATCGCGGCGGCGCTGCTCGAGGCGGTGCGCGAGGTGCGCATCCGGGCGCCGCGGGCGCGGCTGGAGAACGGCGAGATGGAGCAGTTAAAGGAGCTGCTGCGGCGCCATCGCGGGACGTCGATTACGTACCTGCATCTGGGTTTCGCCGAGGGGCACGAGGCGGTGTTCCTGCTCGGCGACGGGTATCGGGTGGCGCCGACCGAGACGTTCGTCGCGGAGGTGGAGGGCCTGCTCGCCGCCGGCTCGGTGGTGTTAAGGTAGAGATCAGGGTGAGATTCAGTTGCAACGCATCTCGCTCGGTGAATACTAAACAACTATGGGCTTGAGCGTTCTCGAGATATGCGCTGGAGCAGGCGGTCAGGCGTTGGGTCTAGAACGAGCCGGTTTCGATTGCGCGGCGGCCGTCGAGATTGATTCCTTTGCGTGTCAGACCTTAAGGCGCAACCGCGCGCACTGGAAAGTAATCGAGGACGACGTCAGGAATGTTGACGGACGCGATTTTCGAGGGATCGATTTGCTGGCTGGCGGGGTACCGTGTCCGCCATTCTCAATCGCTGGCAAACAACTGGGCGACCTCGATGAACGCGACACCTTTCCGGCGGCGTTGCATCTGGTCGAGCAGGCGCATCCTCGCGCCGTGTTGTTAGAAAATGTCCCAGGTCTCGCCTCCGATAGATTCATCGCATATCGCCGGCGACTGGCAACTCGGTTCAAGCGGCTCGGCTACGCCGTTGAGTGGCGCGTGCTCAACGCGCGAGATTTCGGAGTCCCACAATTGCGGCCCCGCTTCATAATCGTCGCCATGCCTGATAAATACGCAGGGCAATTCGTCTGGCCCACGGAGCAGAGCATTAGCTTGAGCGTCGGAGAGACACTCTTTGACCTGATGGCGTCTGCCGGATGGCCCGGAGCGCGTGCCTGGGCAGCCAGAGCAAATAGTATTGCGCCTACGATCGTCGGCGGATCAAAAAAGCATGGAGGACCTGATTTGGGACCGACACGCGCCCGCGAACAGTGGGCGAGACTTGGTGTCGACGGTTTGGGTATTGCCGATTTTCCGCCCACATCCAGTTTTCCTGTCAGAGGTATGCCGCGATTGACGGTCAGGATGGCGGCGCGCATCCAAGGATTTCCTGACGACTGGAATTTTGCCGGAAAGAAAACGGCAGCGTACCGGCAGGTTGGCAACGCACTGCCACCCCCGGTCGCACACGCCGTTGGAGCGGCAATTGGGGCGGCTCTCGGATTCGCCGAAGAACGTCCTCGACGGCGGCAATTGCGGCTCTTCGCATAGGTACTTTCTGATGCGCACCGCAAGTGTTGGAACCGGATCAAAACAGCGGATTCTGGATTTTCTATTGGCAAATATCGGCCGTGTGATAGACGGTCAGGAATTGCGCGAGGCGAGCGGTAATGTTTCGGAATGGGCTCGGCGGACGCGGGAGTTGCGCGACCGGGAGGGCTACCAGGTATTAACGCATAAAGACCGCGCAGACTTGAAGCCCGGGCAGTACCTGTTGCTTACGTCGAAGCGCATACCGGCGATGAGGGGAGGAATTTCAAAGGAATTACGCGCGCGCGTGCTGGAACGCAACGGTTTCACCTGCCAAATGTGCGGTGCTGGCGCCGGAGACCCCGACCCCTTCCATCCGACCCGGACAATCAGGCTGACGATGGGACATATTCGCGACAAATCGAAGGGTGGACTTGATACTTTTGCGAATTTAAGGGCGGAGTGCTCCAACTGTAACGAAGGATTGCAGAATACGTCGCTGCCCAAGCCAAGCAGGATCGAACTTCTCAAGCAGATCCGGCGCGCCACGATCGATGACCAGCAAGCCGCGCTCGACTGGCTATCGAGCAAGTTCAGCCGCAAGGCTTCAACTGACCCGCATTCATAAGGCGCTGCCAGTGGCAGATACGGTTGATCGCGCGACACGCAGCCGCATGATGGCGGGTATCCGCGCCAAAGATACTCAGCCAGAAATGCGAGTGCGCAGGGCAATCCATAGCGCTGGGTTACGGTTTCGATTGCACCGCGCAGATCTGCCGGGAAAGCCTGATTTGGTTTTCCCATCGACGCGCAGAATAATCTTAGTTCAGGGCTGTTTCTGGCACGGCCATCGGTGCCTCAAGGGAAGGATTCCCGCAGATAATCGCAAATACTGGAAAGAGAAAATACTCAGCAACAGGGCGCGCGACAAGAGGAACATCCGCCGGCTTCGATCCAAGGGATGGAAAGTCGCGCAGATCTGGGAATGCACGGTTCGCAAATGCGGCGAGGCCGAATTGCTGTCGCGCCTGCTTCGTGTCCTTCGGGAGCGCGGCTGACTTGAGATTTTACGACCGATGGCGTCTCCAATGGCGCTAAGCGATCGCTTAGACGATTATGGCGGTTCTGTTAGGATGGGGCGTAACCCGGATACGGGTGAGGAGAACCAGCCGCTGGCCTTTACGCAGAGCCCCGCTTTTGAGTATGCCGAACGCGCGATCCTGGTGGGCGTGGAATTGGGCCTGCCCAACGCGATCGCGAGCGACGATTCGATCGCCGAACTGGGCGCGCTGGCGGCGAGCGCCGGCGCCGAAGTGGCCGGCCGAATCCAGCAGAGACTTAAAAATATCGACCCGCGCACCTTTATCGGGCGCGGCAAGACCGGCGAGGTGCGCGAGCTGGCGAATCGCGAAGGCGCCACGCTGGCGATTTTCGACGATGCGCTGAGCCCGGCGCAGGCGCGCAATCTGGAGCGTGAGCTCAAGCTCCGGGTGGTCGATCGCAGCCAGCTAATCCTGGACATCTTTGCCCAGCGCGCGCGCACGCTGGAGGGTAAGCTGCAGGTCGAGATCGCGCAGTTGAGCTACCTGCAGCCGCGGCTGACGCGCCAATGGGGCCATCTGTCGCGCCAGACCGGCGGATCGGGCGCGGGCGGCGGACGAATCGGCACGCGCGGACCCGGCGAGACCCAGCTCGAGGTCGATCGGCGCCGCGTACGCGAGCGCCTGACGCGGCTGAAGTCGCGGCTGGGCGAGGTCGAGCGCACGCGGACGATCCAGCGCCAGCGGCGGCTGGCGGTGCCCTACCCCACGGTCGCACTGGTGGGCTATACCAACTCCGGCAAATCGACACTGATGAACGCGCTGACGGGCGCCGGGGTCGAGGCGGCCGACCGGCCGTTTTCGACGCTCGACCCGACGATTCGGCGGCTCGATCTGCCCGGCAAGATCACGGTGATGCTGGCCGACACGGTCGGCTTTATCCATCGCCTGCCGCATCTGCTGGTGGAGGCCTTCAAGGCGACGCTGGAAGAGGTGCGCACGGCGGACTTTCTGCTGCATGTGCTCGACGCGAGCTCGCCGCTGGCGGTCGAGCATATGGAGATCGTCGATCGGGTGCTCGAGGAGATCGGCGCGGGGGCGACGCCGCGGATGATGGTGCTGAACAAGGCCGACCTGCTCGAGTTTCCGCCGCGGGTGACCAACAATTTCGAGACGGTGACGGTCTCGGCGCTGCGCGGCGAGGGGCTCGAGCGGCTGCGCGCGGCGGTCGGGCGGACCTTTGCGAACCTGCGCGAAGAGGTCGCGGTGACGCTGGCGGCCGATCGCGGCGACCTGATCGCGATGGCCCGGCGCGACGGCGAGGTGCTGAGCGAGGAATACCGCGACGGCGTGGTCGCGATGCGCGCACGGGTCAGCGCGCCGGTGGCCGGACGGCTGCGCAAGGCGGCGGTCGCGCCGGCCTGACCAGCGGCACGGGGACGCAACGCGGACGATCATCGCGATGGCTAATCCTTCACCCTTCCCCGCCACCTCCGCCACCTCCGCGTCGCGGATCAGGTTCGGCCAACTACTCAACCTGCCCAACTTCCTGACCCTGCTGCGCATCTTCTCGATCCCGGTGTTCCTGGCGCTGCTGACCAAGCATCGCTACACCGACGCGCTCTACGTGTTTGGCTTTTCGGCGCTGACCGACGCGCTCGACGGCGCGGTGGCGCGCTGGTGCAACTCGCGCACGGAACTGGGCGCGTTTCTCGATCCGTTTGCCGACAAGCTGCTGCTGGTCAGCGCCTTCGTGGTGCTGACGATCGAAAACGACATTCCGCCGTGGCTGCTCGGCGTGGTGATTATCCGCGACGTGGTGATCGTCGCCGGCTACCTGATGGTGTCGTTCTTCACCAGCCAGCGGATTCCGGTGCGGCCGAGCCTGCTCGGCAAGATGAGCACGTTCATGCAGCTCTTCTGCGTAATCGGAGCGCTGGCGCGGGCGAGTATCAAGTGGCCGGAATACTGGTCGGCGCTGCTCTACCTGACGCTGGCGGCGACGGCGCTGTCGGGGATGCAATACGCGTGGCGCGGGCTGGTGCTGCTCAACCGGCAGGAGCCGGCAATGTTCGAGTAGCTAATCAGACGAGCTTTTGCGCAATCTGCTCGTCGAGGATTTCGCGTCTCCTGCGGCGATCTCGACCATGGCGTTTGTGTATATTTCGGAGTTGAACGTGTGTACCGAGATAAAATGACAATAGCGTTCAATGGCAGCACGCTGTCCGCGAGAAGTACCATCCTTACGAATTCGCTGCTAAAGATGACGTTGCCGTTTGTTTCCCGAAGGTCATCTAAAGCTCCCAACGCTTTTATTCATTCAGATAATGCTCAATCGGGAGCGTTGGGAATTTTCTTATTATCGAAAAGTGTTACAAAGAAAAGCTCGATCGAGTGGCTGTGCCGCTCCCAGTACGTGACGACAAGATTGACGAGAATGCTATCGAAAACCCCATGAAGACCACACCTTATTGGGACTTCCTCAGGGCTCGACTTCAAGCGTAATATGTTTCGCCGACGGAGCGTGAATCAGATTTATGATCCTGTTTTAACTGCCCAAGAATTGTGACAGGGCACGATCCTGCTCCCTTTGGAAATTGAGCCACCAATAGTACAAGGTCGAATGACCTGCGAGGTGGCAAATGGCAGAGGATCAACGGCCAGAAGAAGTGCAGCGTTGGACGGCCAAGCGTCGTGCAGCCCTGGTAATCAGCTTGCTCAAGGGTGAGACGACGGCCGCTGAGGCCGCCCGGCGTCATGGGCTGAAGGTCGCCGAGGTGGAGGAGTGGCGCGACGCGGAACGCGAAGGGTGTTCAGGTCCGTTCCCACGGCTCGATTGGCCGCGTGCGCATCGCGCGAAGCCGGACTCCTTCGACCCGAGGAGCGCGAAAGCGATCCTGGCGTGGTTCGAGCAACATTGGTGGCCGAAGCGGGGATCTGCGCGGCACCCGCAGGACGAAGATTCGAAGGGCATCTGGTTCAGGTGTCTGAGAAGCTGCGGGATCAGGCCGCGGAAGTTCTACAGTACTCGGCACACGTTCATCGCCTGGGCGTTATCCGAAGGAGCGAACCTTAAGGGGCTCGCGGAATACTGCGGAACGTCCGTTCAGATGGTCGAGCAGAGCTACGGAAGGTTCATGCGCAAGGACTTCCTCGGACCGCTTATCGGCGCGCGTCCGGAGAGTCTCCTCGAACCAGCGGTTGGGGGAAAAACCGGACCCCTGACCGGACCCCCCAAGGAGGTTTCGGAAAAAAGGCCCGAATTTCCTAGAAAACTTTGGTGGAGGCGGGGGGAATTGAACCCCCGTCCGAAGACCTTCCGGAACTGGCCACTACACGCTTATCCCGCGAACTTGAGCTCGCCGCCCGGGCGCCCACGGACAGGCTTCCGCGCAGCCAGCCAATTGTAATCTCGGGCCACCGTCCAATCGGCGAACTACGGCGCCCCAGCCCACTAAATGACGCCTCGACCCGCAGCCATGGGCGAACTGCGGCGAGACGCTAGCGGCCCTTAGGCCGCCAGAGCGTAACCGTTATTATCTGCGGGTAAATTTCGCAGTACTGTTTGTTTTACGGGCCAACAGCACCCCGGCGTGCGACCAAAACCTTCATGACTCCGTCGAACCCAATTCGCCCCCATCGAGCGATGGCCGCGCCCATGCGCGGCCGTAACAGTTACCCTTACAATCTAAGGATGCGCACGCTTGATGGCAACCCGCCCGCCGCTCACCACACGCGGCATCGGCGGCGGGGCCCGCGGCCGACCGGCCGCCGTCCGCTTGAGCCGGCGTGCACGGAGTCGCGAGCGCAGCCGTTATCTATGCTATAAAATGCGACACGATCGATGAGAATTCTCGGAATTTCAGCCTACTATCACGACAGCGCCGCAGCCCTGGTCGAAGACGGCGAGATCGTCGCCGCGGCCCAGGAGGAGCGCTTTACCCGCCGCAAGCATGACGCGGAATTTCCCCGCCATGCGATCGCCTATTGCCTGCGCGCCGCCGGGAGCCGGCTCCCGCAGATCGATCAGGTGGTCTTTTACGACAAGCCGTGGATCAAGTTCGAACGGCTGCTCGAGACCTATATCGGCTTTGCGCCCAAAGGCCTCGGCTCGTTCCTGACCGCGATGCCGGTGTGGCTCAGAGAAAAGCTCAATCTCAAGTCGCTGCTGCGGCGCGAACTGATGGCGGTGGGCGAATGCACCGCGCGCGAACTGCCGCCGCTGCTCTTCACCGAGCATCATCAGGCACATGCGGCGTCGGCCTTTTTTCCGAGTCCGTTCGAGCGCGCCGCGGTGCTGTGCCTCGACGGGGTCGGCGAATGGGCGACGACCTCGCTGTGGCTCGGCGAGGGTAATCGGCTGACCGCGCAATGGCAGATCGATTTCCCCCATTCGCTCGGCCTGCTCTATTCGGCCTTCACTTACTACACCGGCTTCAAGGTCAACTCGGGCGAGTACAAGCTGATGGGGCTGGCGCCCTATGGCGAGCCCAAATACGCCGCGGCGATCCTCGAGCATCTGATCGATCTGAAGCCCGACGGCACCTTTCGCCTGGCGCTCGACTATTTCAACTATACGACCGGCCTGACGATGACCAACGCGAAGTTCGACGGCCTGTTCGGCGGACCGCCGCGCGCGCCCGAATCGCCGTTAACGCAGCGCGAGATGGACCTCGCGGCCTCGATTCAGCAGGTAACCGAGACGGTCGTGGCGCGGCTGGCACAGACCGCGCGGCGCGAACTCGACGCGGAGTATCTGTGCCTAGCGGGCGGCGTCGCGCTTAATTGCGTGGCCAACGGCAAGCTTTTGCGCGAGGGGATATTTCGCGATATCTGGGTGCAGCCGGCGGCCGGCGACGCGGGCGGCGCGCTCGGCGCGGCGCTCGCCGGATGGCATCTGTATGCGGGCGGCGCGCGCACGGCCGACGGCGCCGATCGGATGCGCGGCGGATTTCTCGGCCCGCATTTCGACGACGACCAGGTGGCCGGCGCGCTCAATGCGGCTGGCGCGGTCTACGAACGGCTGGCCGACGACGACCTGCTCGACCGGGTTGCCGAGGTGCTGAGCCAGGGCGCGGTGGTCGGATGGTTCGACGGGCGGATGGAGTTCGGGCCGCGCGCGCTCGGCAGCCGCTCGATTATCGGCGACCCGCGCGACGCGCGGATGCAATCGGTGATGAATCTCAAGATCAAATACCGCGAATCCTTCCGGCCCTTTGCGCCGTCGGTGCTGGCCGAGCGCGTGGCCGATTACTTCGACCTCGATCGGCCGAGCCCGTACATGGCGATGGTCGCGGCGGTGCGCGAGGAGTTGCGCACGCCAATGACGGCGGAGCAGGCGGGGCTGTTCGGAATCGAGAAGCTCAATATCCCGCGGTCGAAAATTCCGGCGGTGACGCACGTCGACTACTCGGCGCGCATCCAGACGGTGCATCGCGCGACCAATCCGCGCTACCACGAATTGATCCGGCGCTTCGCGGCGCTGACCGGATGCGCCGTGGTCGTCAACACCTCGTTCAACGTGCGCGGCGAGCCGATCGTGTGCACGCCTGAAGACGCCTATCGCTGTTTCATGCGCACGGAGATGGACTATCTGGTGGTCGGCAACCATCTGCTGGCCAAGACTTTTCAGCCGGTGCGGGCGCAGGATGAAACGTGGCGGCAGCAGTTCGAGCTGGATTAATCCGGATGGAAGCGAGCGCGGGTCAGGCCAGCGCGCGGGAACTCAGGAATTTTGGTCTGCTCCTGGGGGCGCTGTTCGGATTGTTTTTCGGCCTGGTGCCGATCGTGCGCCATCATGGCGCGCCGATCTGGCCGTGGATCCTGGCGGCGGTATTATGGCTGGCGGCTTTGATCAGGCCCACCGCGCTCGGCTACCTTTATCGGGGCTGGACGCGGCTCGGGCTCGCGCTCGGATGGGTCAACACGCGGGTGATCTTGACGCTGCTGTACGCGATTGCGATTGTGCCGGTCGGCGTAGCGATGCGGATCTGCGGGCGCGATCGAATGGCGCGCAAGCTCGAACGCGATCGCCCCAGCTATCGGGTGGCCTCGCGCAGCCGCGCCGGGAAGGATATGGAGCGTCCATTCTGATGTTCGACCTGCTCAAGGATTTGTGGGGCTTTGCGCGCGAGCGCAAGAAGTACTGGCTGATCCCGCTGATCGGAACGTTGGTGCTGTTGAGTCTGCTGATCGCGCTGGCGCAGTTCTCGGCCGTCGCACCCTTTATCTACACACTGTTTTAGTCCGCACGCGCGACCGCTGCGATCGATCGCGAGGCGACGGTCCCGCGCGCCAGCCGACCGCGCGGCGCTCCGCGTCCGAAATGGAAGATGCTTAAACCGATACTCCAAAGACTCGCTTTGATTCTGACCGGGATGCTAATCGCCTTCGCGATCGGCGAGGTCTGCATCCGGCTGTTCAATCTCGCGCCGGTCGAGTTCTACACCTACGATCCTTACGTCGGCTGGAAGCTCAAGGCGGGCACGACCGGATGGCAGACGCACGAGGGCAACGCCTATATCACGGTCAATCAGGATGGCTTTCGCGGCCCCGACTATTCCTTCGCCAAGCCGCCCGGCACGCTGCGCATCGCGGTCCTCGGCGACTCCTTTACCGAGGCCCAGCACGTCAATTTCGACGACACCTTCTGCGCGGTGGCGCAGCGCGAACTGCAAGCCGACTGTCCCCTGGAGACCAGCATCGCGGGGCGGCCGCCGCAGGTCTACACCAATGTCGAAGTGATCAACTTCGGCTGCGACGGCTACGGCACGGCGCAGGAACTGATTACGCTCGAGCATTGGGTGTGGCGCTACTCGCCCGATATCGTGGTGCTCGGCTTCTTCAGCGGCAACGACGTGCGCAACAACTCGGTGGTGCTCGAGGGCGACAAGTGCCGGCCGTTTTACGTCGCGCGCGGCGGCCAACTCGTACTGGGCGGACCGTTCGACGATTCCTGGTCGTTTCGCCTGCATTGCATGCTGCGCATGGAATCGCGCCATTCGCAGGTGCTGAACCTGCTGGGCGACGGCCGCAGCCAACTGAACCGTCTGCTTCACCGCGCCGTCGCCAAGCCGCGCGCGCATCGCGTTCGTGGGCATCCGCTGCCCGGCAGCGAACTCGGGCTGAGCGACCTGATCTACGCGCCGCCGATCAATGACACGTGGCGCGAAGCCTGGCGCGTGACCAACGGCGAGATCGAGATGATGAATCGCGAGGTGCAGGCGCATGGCGCGATCTTCCTGGTGGCCACGCTCGCCACCGGTGTTCAGGACGATCCGCATGCGGAGTTTCGCGCCAAGTATATGGCGATGGTGGGCTCGACCGACCTGTTCTATCCCGACGAGCGGATCGCGGCGCTAGGCGCGGCCGACGGCTTCGCGGTGCTCAATCTGCCCAAGCCGATGCAGGTTTACGCGCAGGCGCACAAGGTCTATCTGCACGGCTTCCCGAACACGACGCCCGGCACTGGCCATTGGAACGTCATAGGCCATCGCGTGGCCGGCACGCTGATCGCCGAGCGCATCCGCGAGATGCTGGCCGGCGGCGCGCCGATCGCGTCGCCACTGGACGCGACTCCGATCGCGGCGCCGGCGCCCGCGGCGAAGTAGACCGGCGGCGCAGCGGATCCGCGGAGGCCGGCGATCGTCGGTTGCGAGGCGAATTGGGAAGTGTCAGCCTGAATTTCCAGGTGAAATGTATGGCGGCACAGGCCGGCCCGCTCTCGAGATTTTTCCGCCCGTCCTCCAGCCGGCCACGCGCAACCGCGCGCGGTATCGCCGTGGCGATGATCCTCGGCGCGATCGCCGGATGTTCGGCCGGCTCAGGCGCGATTGGCAATCCGTTCGCGACGCAGCCGTCGCCGCAGGAGCAGGCCCAGGAGGTCGAACCGATGCTCCAGGCGGCGGGCTTTGCCGCATTGCCGGCCGCGACGCCCGGTCAAGCCACCCAGCTCAAGACGCTGCCACCGCTGAAGCTTGGCTACTACCTCGACGAGAAGGGCGCGTCGAACTATTGGTTGGCCGATCCGGACTACTGCAAGTGCCTGTTTCACGGCGATGAGGCGGCCTACCAGCGCTATCAGACGATCAAGCTGGAAAACCAGATGGCCGTGCGCGATCGCGAGGCGGTCGAGGCGCAGCAGCGCCAGCAAATGATGGGGCCGGGGGGCTTCGGCCAGCCGGGACTCGGTTTCGGCGGCGGCGGGTTCGGCTTTGGCGGCGGCGGTTTTGGCATCGCGTTCTGACCGCAGCGGGCTTCGGCGCATGTGGCGCATCGCCTTTTGCGGCCGCGCACGATAGCATTTCGAGCGATGGCGCCTGCGTTATTGAACAAGGGGCGCCGCCTGATGCTGGTCACGGGCGGCGCCGGCTTTATCGGCTCGCATCTGGTGGACGCGCTGATCGAGCGCGGCGACACGGTGCGGGTGGTGGATAATTTCGCCAACGGCGTGCGCGAGAATCTGCATCCGGCGGCCGAGGTCGTGGTCGGCGACGTGCGCAATATCGATTCGATCCGCGACGCCTTCGACGGCGTCGATTGCGTCTTTCACGCGGCCGCGCTGCCACGCGTGATGCTCTCGATCGAACGGCCGGTCGAGACTCATCTGACCAACGTCGTCGGCACGCTCAATGCCTTGATCGCGGCGCGCGACGCGGGTGTGCGCCGCTTCATCTATTCGGGATCATCATCCGTGTACGGCAGCCAGCCGACGCTGCCGCTGAGCGAATCGATGCCACCGAATCCGCTCAATCCCTACGCTCTGCAAAAGCTCGCCGGCGAGCAATACACGCGGATGTTCAATCGGCTGTTCGCGATGGAGACGCTAACGCTGCGCTATTTCAACGTCTATGGTCCGCGCATGGCGACCGAGGGCGCGTACGTCACCGTGATCGGCCTGTTTATCCGCGAGCGGATGGCCGGCCGGCCGCTGACGATTCACGGCGACGGCCGGCAGACCCGCGACTTCACCCATATATGCGATGTGGTGCGGGCCAACCTGGCGGCGATCGAAGCGCCGGCGGCCGATGGGCGCGCGCTCAATATCGGACGCGGCCAGGGTCTCAGCGTCAACGAAATCGCGGGGTTGGTCGGCGGACCGGTGATCTATGTCGCGGGGCGGCCGGGCGACGCGCGCGACACGCTCGCCGATCTGACGGCCGCGCGCGCGGCGCTCGGCTGGACGCCCGAGGTCGAGACCGAAGTGGGCGTGCGCGAACTGCTGCGGCAGGCCGGGTGCGCCTGAAGCGGCGCAGCGGTCAGCGCGGCAACTGGTGGAGCACGCCTTCGCGTTCGAGCCGGCCAATATCAGCCGGCGCGTAGCCCAGGTATTGCGCCAGGATGCGCGCGTTATGCTCGCCGAGCAGCGGCGCGTCGAGTTCGAGCTCGCCGGGAAATTCCGAGAAGCGCAGCGGAAAGCCCGGCACCTCGAAATCACCCATCACGCGATCATGAATTTTGCGCACGGTGCGCCGCTCGCGCAGATGCGGATGGGCCATCGCCTGCTCGAGCGTCAGCACCGGCGCCTGCGGAATGCGCGCGGCGCGCAGCGCCTCGACCGACGCTTCGTCGCTCGGCATCGAGGCAAGCCATTGCTCGATGATCGGGATGATCTCGTTGCGCCGCGCCAGGCGTGAGGGGTTGTCGGCATAGCGCGGATCGCGGCCGAGTTCGGGCCGTCCCATGATCTCGCACAGCTTGATCCAATGATGATCGAGCCAGGCGAAGACGAAGATATAGGTGTTCTTGCCCTTGAACATCCCGGCCGGACAGAGCGATGGATAGTGCTGCCCGGTGCGCAGCGCCTTCTGCTTGCCGCCGCTCGCGCTGATCGTCTGCACGCCCCAGTCGTGGTAGTGGAAATAACAATCGAGCAGCGAAATATCGAGGTACTGGCCGAGGCCCGTGCGGTCGCGGTAAAAGAGCGCGCAGGCGACCGCGGCCAGCGCATGCACGCCGGTCGAGACGTCGCCAATCGCGAGCATCGGCGGATAGGGCGGCCCGCCCTCCTCGCCGCTCAGCGAAGTCACACCGGCATAGGCCTGGCCGACGAAATCGTAGCCGGGATCCTGGGCCAGCGGGCCGGTCTGGCCGAAGGTCGAGACCGAGCACATGATGATTTTGGGGTTGAGTTTTTTGACCGTCTCGTAGCCGAAGCCCATCCGTGCGATGACGCCGGGGGCGAAATTTTCCACCACCACGTCGACCTTGGGAATCAGCCCGGCGATGATTTCGCGGCTGGCCGGTTTGGTGGTGTCGAGGCAGAGGCTCAGCTTGCCGCGGTTTTGCTGGACGAAATAGCCGCTGCGATCGTTCTTCATGTAGGGCACGCCGCGCGAGCGATCGCCGCCCGGCGCGATCTCGACCTTGATCACCTCGGCGCCCATCTCGGCCATCAGCTTGGTCACCGTGGGTCCGGCGACGAACTGGGTGAAGTCGAGCGCCTTGATGCCGTCGAGTACGTGCCTAGGTGAAGCAGCAGCCATTGCGAAACCTCCTGAGCGTCGGTCGCCAGCACGGGGCTGGTGTGGCAGCCGCCCGCGTCCCCGCGCGCGGCCGTCACGACACCTTTCGTGCTGTAGCAAGTGTATCGGCGATTCCGCAAGGCAAATCCGCGATCGCGCGGGAGCGGGCGGCGGATGCGGCGGATGATATTTGTCCGCGATGTTTGCTATGGTCGCGGAAGTTGGAGCCGCGCGGCGGCGCCGACTCGATCACGCGCCCGCGCAGGAGGAACCTCGATGGCCGGAGAATCGAAAAGCACCAATGGCGACGAGCGGCGGATCTCGCCGGCAAAATTCGCGCACGCGGTGCTGCGCACCACCCGCTTCAAGGAAATGACCGACTGGTATTGCCTGGTGCTGGGCGCCAAGGTCGTCTACCAGAACGACTTTCTCGCCTTCATGACCTACGACGACGAGCATCACCGGATCGCGATTGCCGCGTTTCCGGGGCTCAACGAGCGGCCACCGCGCGCCGCCGGGCTCGACCATCTTGCCTATACCTACGCCAGCCTGGGCGATCTGATCGCGACCTACGAACGGCTCAAGGCGGCGGGTGTCACGCCCGCGGTGACGATCAACCACGGCATAACGACCTCGATGTACTATCGCGATCCGGACGGCGGCAAGGTCGAATTGCAGATCGATAATTTCGCCAGCATGGAGCGCATGCGGGATTTCTTTCGCAGCACCGATTTTGCCAACAACCCGATCGGCGTGGACTTCGATCCGGACGATCTGGCGCGCCGCTATCATGCGGGCGAGCCGGACGCCGAACTGACGAAGTACGACGCGGCCAAGGGTTTCAATCGCGCGAGCCTGGCGCGGCTGGGCGAATAGCGCCGCGGCAGCGTTCGCGCTGCGGGAGAAATCGCGCCGCAGGAGAATTAGTGATGAAGCTGGCGACCTTTACGCATGGCGGAGTGACGCGCATCGGCGTGGTGGCGGGTGACGCGATGGTCGATTTGGCGGCGGCGGCGCCCGACCTGCCGCGCGAGATGACGGCCTTTCTGGCGGCGGGAGCGCCGGCGCTGGAACGCGCGCGGAATGCGGCCGGCAGCACGCATCGGATTGACCTGAAGCAGGTCAAGCTCGAAGCGCCGATCGCGCATCCGCCGGAGTTTCTGGCGATCGGGCTGAACTACGCCGACCATATCGCCGAGTCGCGGATGGAGCAGCCCAAGTTCCCGCTGTTCTTCAACAAGCAGGCGAGCTGCGTCAACGGCCCGCATGACCCGATTCATCTGCCGCGCGTCTCGACCGCGCTCGATTACGAAGGCGAACTGGGCTTCGTGATCGGCCGGCGCTGCCGCCACGTGCCGCGCGATCGCGCGCGCGAGGTGATCGCTGGCTACGTCGTGGTCAACGACGTGAGCGTGCGCGACTGGCAATTCAAGGCGCAGACCATGACGCTGGGCAAATCGTTCGACACGCACGGGCCGATCGGACCGTGGATCGTGACGCCCGACGAGGTCGGCGATCCGCATACGCTCGAGCTCAAGACCTGGGTCAATGGCGAGTTGCGCCAGCATTCCAACACCAAACATCTGGTCTTCGACTGCTACGCGCAGGTCGCGACGCTGTCGACCGTCTTCACGCTGACGCCGGGCATGATCGTCTCGACCGGGACGCCGGCGGGCGTCGCCTTTGCGATGAAGCCGCCGCGCTACCTGGTCGCGGGCGACGTGGTGAAAATCGAAATCGAACGGGTCGGCACGATCGAAAATCGTGTGATCGACGAGCCGGCCGATACCGCCGCGATCTGATTACAGGTTGCGCGTGGCGAGAACCTCGCGCGCGGGCGTGCGCGTCTTGCAACTGATCCGGCGCGGCGCGTCCAGATAGGTCAGCGCAAAGCCGGTCGCGGTGTAGAGCTCGACGATCCGTTCGGTCGCCTGATTGGAGAGCGCGACCGGTCCGCGATGACGCGCGAGCCATCGCGCCAGCCGCACCTGATCGTCCCAGCCGAAATCCTGCTGCGCGTAGCGCGTGAACTCGACGTCGTAGGGCGGATCGGCATAAACGAAGTCGCCGGGCCGCAGCGCTACGGCGGCAAAATCTCCGCACGCGAATGTCCATCGCGCAAAGGCCGCACGGTAGGCCGAGAAGTCGGTCCGGTAGTTGATCGTCGCATAGCGGCCGAAGGGCACGTTGAACTCGCCGCGGCTGTTGAAGCGGCACAGCCCGTTGTAACAGGTGCGATTGAGGAAATAGAACAGCCCCGCCGCCTGCGCGGTGGCGGCGCCGCCGCCGGCGATGAGCCGGTTGAAGCGCGCGCGATGGCGATAGTAGAGCGCCGCGTCGTTGCGCATCTCGAGGTCGATGCACAGGCCCACCCGCAGCCAGCGATAAAAGTTGGCGGCATGCGGACTGATGTCGTTGAGCAGGGCGTGCGCCGGCTTGAGGCCGATCGCAACCGCGAGCCCGCCGCATAGCGGCTCGACCAATCGGCGCCGGCGATGCGGTTCCCACAGGCGCAGCAGATGCGGCACCAGCCAGCGCTTGCCGCCGGCCCATTTGAGCGGCGGCCGCAGACCGTCGAGGTCGGCGGCGATGCCGCGCGCGGAGCGCCGCGCGCGATGGTCCGCTGGGGATAGCGCCACGCGTTCAGCTTGATCGGGCGGCGGCGCGGCTGTCAACCGCGCGCCGGGTCCGCGCTACCTGGGTAGGGCGACCGATGGTTCGTCGTCGGCCGGGGCGGCTTTGCCCGGCGCCGTGCGGGTCGGCGCGCGGCCCACCCGCACGGGCAGTATGACCATGCTGAAGCCATGCACCTGGAGCCAGTTCTGGACTTCGAGCGCGGTGTGGTTGTGCAGGAAGCGGCTGACGAAGCCGTCGAGCTCGTCGGTGAAGATGAGCTTGCCGGCAAAGAAGACCGATTGGGGAAATTCGTGCGCGACCTCGAGGCACAGGCGATGCAGTTCGAACACCACGTCGGGACCGATGCCGGTACGCAGTTCGGGATGAAAGCCCAGGTCGGCGGCGAAGCGGCAGTACTCGACCATATCGTCGGCGACCTGCTGCTCGAGCAGCCTGACCTCTTCGGGACCTTTCATCAGGGCGGAATCGACCTCGCCGACGCCGACGAAGACCACGTTGCGGAAATGCTGGCCGAAGAGCCGCTGGATCGTGGTGAGCGTCGCCAGGCCGAGCCCGTTGAAGCCGTTGACCAGCAGCACGGCGGTCGGCGCGGCCGGATCGCGATCGGCGGGCGCTTTTTCATCGGCGGCGAAGATCTCGGGCAGCACGTCGGCTTCAAGTTGCTCGATCGCCTTGCGCACGTACTCATAGTGGGCGTGGACGATCATGCAGATGGCGACCATGCCGCCGGTCATCGCCACCGTAACCCATCCGCCCTGGTCGAATTTCAGGGTCACCGTCAGCACCAGGATGAGCGCCGTGAAGGTGCAGCCGATACCGTTGATGGCGAGCTTGCGGATCCATTTAGGCTCGACGTGCCGCGCCTGCCACCAATGCACCGTCATCCCGAGTTGCGAAAGCGTGAAAGTCACGAAGACGTTAATCGCGTAGAGCACCACCAGCAGGTCGACGCTCGCATGCGTGCCTATCAGGATGACGCCGGCCGCCAAGCCCATCGCGAGCACGCCGTCCTGCGTGACCAGGCGGGCGCTCAGGTTGGAGAAGCGCCGCGGCAGCCAGCGATCGGACGCCATGGTGGCGAGCACGCGCGGCCCGTCGACGAACCCGGTCTGCGCGGCGACGAAGAGCAGCGCACCCTCGGTCAGCAGCGTGAAGGTGACGATCGGCTGGCCCAGCGGCAGGCCGAACAGCGTCCAGTGCGACGCCATCTTTTCGAACAGCACGGCGTTGAGCGTCTGCCCGGCGTGCGGCCCGACGTTGAAGAGCATGTAGCTGAAGAGGATGCCGCCGGCGACAAATGCCAGCGACACCGACATATAGAGCATCGTGCGCTTGCCGGTAACCGTGCGCGGCTCGCGCAGGATCGGCAGGCCGTTGCTGACCGCTTCGATTCCCGTGTAGGTGCCGCCGCCGAGGCTGTAGGCGCGCAGGAAAATCACCGCCAGCGCAAAGAACCCGATGCTATGGATGCTCGCGCCGGTGTCGCGCATCGCGGAATGCATCGCGGCCGGAATCACCGGGGCGCGCTCGATCAGCGCGTAGCTGATCAGCCATACGTGGGTGATGACGAAGGCGATGAAGATCGGCAGCAGCGAAAGCACCGACTCCTTGACCCCGCGCAGGTTCATCCCGATCAGGACGATCACCACCAGGATGCAGACCCAGAATTTGTAGACCAGCCAGGTGGCGGGCATAAAGCTGAAGATCGCGTCGGCGCCGCTGGCGATCGAAATCGAAATGGTCAGCACGTAATCGATGACCAGCGCCGAACCCGAAATCACACCCGGATAGCGCCCGAGCAACTTGGTCGCGACCAGGTAGCCGCCGCCGCCGGTGGGGAATTCGTCGATGGTCTGCGAGTAGGAGGCCGAGATGATGAAGACCGTCAGCGCCATCAGCATGGCCAGGAAGACCGCCATGTACTGATGCGGGCCGAGCGCCAGAAAGGCCTCCTCGGGTCCGTAGCAGGAGGAACTGAGCCCGTCGGAGCCGAGGCCGACCCAGGCCAGAAACGCGACCAGCGAGAGCTGATGGAAGGTCTCGGGATCTTTTACGTCGCGCGCCGGTCCGATCAGGATCCGGCCTAAAGTCCGCTTCTCGCCGTTCGGACCGTGCTCAACTTTCGTGCTGTGGTCGCCTTCTGAGGCCATAGATGGTTACAGGACTCCGCCTGCGGACAGTCTGAATTGGATCATCGCGCGAGGCGAGAGGGCCAGCGCGTGATTCATAAGGGATATTCCGCGCGGGCCAGGCCCAGCCGATAGCGCGCGGCGTCGATCAAATTCTGCATCAGGGCAATTACGGTCATCGGACCGGTGCCGCCGGGGTTCGGCGTGAGCCATCCGGCGACCGCTTTAACCCCGTCGAAATCGACGTCGCCGGCAAAACGTCCGGGCCCGACGCGGCGAAAGCCCACATCGATAACGCAGGCGCCCGGCTTGATCATGTCGGCGGTGACGAGGAAAGGACGCTCAGGCGGCGTGACGCCGGCGCATGAAATCACGAGATCGGATTCGCGGCAAATCACCTCGAGATCGCGCGTATGGCGATGGCACCAGGTGACGGTCGCATTGCGCATCCGGCCGCCGATAATCATCGCCATCGGCTTGCCCGCGATATCGCTGCGGCCGATCACCGCCGCGCGCCGCCCGTCGATCGGCACCTTGTAGTAATCGAGCAGGGTCAACACGCCGCGCGGTGTACACGGGATAAAGCGGCCCCATTGCCCGCGATAAAATCCGCTGACGCTGGCGGCGCCGACCGCGTCGACGTCCTTGGCTGGATCGATTTCGTCGAACAGGCGAAAGGTGTCGACGGCCTCCGGCACCGGCAATTGCAGCAGGATGCCGGTGACCTGGGGATCGCCGTTGAGCTGCGCAATCGTCGCGCGCAGGAATTCTGTCGAGGCCTGGGCCGGCGCGATCGCGGCGATCGTGCTGGTAAAGCCCAACTCTTCGGCCAGGCGGCGCTTGTTGCGCACGTACTGGGTCGAGGCCGGGTCGCCGCCGATCAGGATGGCGGTGAGCGCCGGCGCCACGCCATTGCGCGCGATCAGATCCTGCGCGTGGCGGCGCAGATACGGTTTCAGAAAATCACTGACCTCGCGGCCGTCCATGATCGTGGCTGGCATGATTAGGCGGCGAATAGTGGTCTGAACGAGACGCGCGAGGCCGAGAGCAAGTTTAATATCTGAAAAACGCCAGACTGAGTTCGTTGACCAGCTTCGGCTCTGGTAAAATTAGATGGGCTGATGGAACCGGTCAAGCATACTCCGATTTGCAATTTGCACGAACGGCTCGGCGCTCGCATGACGGAGTTTGGCGGCTACGAGATGCCGCTGAGTTACGCCGGCATTCTCGAGGAGCATCGGGCGGTGCGCGCGGCGGCCGGCCTGTTCGATCTAAGCCACATGGGCGAATTCGAGCTCAACGGGCCTCATGCCCTCGCCCTGCTGGAACGGGCGCTGACCAATTCGGCCGCGCGGATGGCCGACGGGCAGGCCCAATACACCATCATGTGCGCGCCCGACGGCGGCACGATCGACGACCTGATCGTTTACCGCCGCGCCCCCGAGCGCTACCTGCTGTGCGTCAATGCGTCGAATATCGCGGCCGACTGGGCGTGGCTCACGAGCCTTAACCGGGTCGGCGCGGAGTTGATCGATCGCAGCGACGAGACCGCGCTGGTGGCAATCCAGGGACCGCGGGCCGTGGCGATTCTGGCGCGCCTGACGGCTCATCCGGTCGCCGCGATCGGACGCTTTCGCACCGGGCGCGGCATGGTCGCGGGCGTCGAGTGCCTGATGGCGCGCACTGGCTATACCGGCGAGGACGGCTTTGAACTGTTCTGCGCGGCGGGCGACGCCGAGCGGCTGTTCGCCGCCGCGCTCGAGGCCGGCACGGGCGACGGTATCGTGCCGTGCGGACTGGGTGCGCGCGACACGCTGCGGATGGAAGCCGGGCTACCGCTCTACGGCCACGAACTCGACCGGGCGACCTCGCCGCTTCAGGCGGGCCTCAAGAGCTTCATCAGGTTCGGCCGCGATTTTATCGGCGAGCCGGCGCTGGCCGCGCAGCGCGACGGCGCGGCCGGCAAGCGCCTGGTTGGGATCCGCACGACCGATGGCCGCAGTATCGCGCGCCAGGGCTACACGATCCATCACGGCGGCCGCGCGGTCGGCGTAATCACCAGCGGAACCTTTGCGCCGAGTTTCGCCCGGCCGCTCGCGATGGCCTATCTCGACAGCGCCGCCGAACTGCCCGCGGGCGCGACGGTCGAGGTCGCGATTCGCACGCGGATGGTCGCGGCGGAGGTCGTCGCCCTGCCATTCTACCGTCGACCAGCGGGCGCCTGAGCCGATCGGCGTGCGCGAATTAAAGTACGAGGAAAGCTGAATTACATGAGATTTCTTCCCCACACGGAGACCGACGTTGCGGCGATGCTGGCGGCGGTCGGCGTGGCGCACCTCGACGACCTCATCGCGCACGTACCGGCCGGGCTGCGCGCGCGCGCGGCGATCCGGCTCGAGGCCGGCCGCACCGAGGCCGAAGTCGCGGCGGAACTGATCGCGCTGGCCGGGCAAAATCGCACCGCCGGCGAATGCGTGAGTTTTTTGGGCGGCGGCTACTATCGCCATTACGTGCCGGCCGCGGTCCGCGCGATCACCGCGCGCGCCGAATTCGCCACCAGCTACACGCCCTATCAACCCGAGGCGAGCCAGGGCACCACGCAGGCGATCTTCGAGTTCCAGACGCTGATCACGCAACTGACCGGACTCGAAGTCGCCAACGCGAGCATGTACGACGGCGCATCGGCGGCGGCCGAGGCGGTTCTGATGGCGCATCGGGTGCTGCCCAAACGCGCCGTCGCGGCGGTCTCGCGCGCGCTATGGCCCGACTACCGCGCGACGATTCGCACCTACCTCAGCGCGCTCGGGGATCTCGAACTGATCGAATTACCGATCGACACGGCCACCGGAGCGACCGACCTCGATGCGCTCGAGCGGAGCTGCGGCGATCGGCTGCTATGCACGGTCACCGGCTATCCCAACGCGTTCGGCGTGATCGAGCCACTTGGAGCAATCGCCGCGATGGCGCATCGCGCGGGCGCGTTGGCGATCGCGGTCACCGCCGAACCGCTCGCCCTCGGGCTGCTCAAGGCGCCGGGCACGCTCGGCGCGGATATCGCCGTCGGCGAGGGTCAGAGCTTCGGGATGCCGGTGCAATTCGGCGGGCCGGGCGTCGGATTTCTGGCGGCGCGCGCGGCGCAGATGCGGCAGATGCCGGGGCGGCTGGTCGGACAGACCCGCGACAGCGCGGGGCGGCGCGCCTTTTGCTTGACGCTGGCCACGCGCGAGCAGCATATCCGGCGCGAACGGGCGACCTCGAACATCTGCACGAACCATTCGCTGTGCGCCTTGGCGGCGACCGCGTATCTGTCGCTGATGGGCCGGCGCGGACTGCGCGAGCTGGCCGGGCGCAACGTCGAATTGGCGCATGACGCGCTGACGCTGCTCGAGGCGGCGGGGCTGCGGCGGCGCTTCAGCGGCGCATTCTTCAACGAGTTCACGATCGCGCACGACGATCCGGCGCGCGTGCTGGCCGCCGCCGCCGCGCGTGGCGTGCTCGCCGGATGGGCGCTCGGGCGCGACTATCCCGAGCTGGGCGACGGGATTCTGATCGCGGTGACGGAGCTTAATTCGCGAAGCGATCTCGACCGGCTGTGCGCAACTCTCGCGGGGGCACGCTGATGGCACCGGCGGAGAAGCTGACGCCGGCGGGCGCGCCGGAAACGCACGCAGGGGCATCGGAGACACCGATCGCGAGCCCCGATAGCGCCGCGGTCCCGCTGATCTTCGAGGAGTCGGCGCCGGGCCGGCGCGGCGTCGACCTGCGTGGCGGCGCGGCCAGTGCCGAGCACGCGGCCGCGATCCTGGGCGCGGATTTGTGCCGCGACGATCTCGCGGGTTTTCCCGAAGTGAGCGAGCCGCAGGCACTGCGCCATTTCCTGCGCCTGTCGCAATTGAACTTCGGCCAGGCGATGCAGTTCTATCCGCTCGGCTCCTGCACCATGAAGTACAACCCGGTGCTCAATGACGAGCTGGCGGCGCTGCCCGGCTTCGCCACGCTCCATCCGCTGACGCCCACCGCGATGGCGCAGGGCGCGCTCGAACTGATGGTGCGGCTCGAGGCGGCGCTGGCGGAAATCTCCGGGATGGACGCGGTCTCGCTGCAGCCGGCGGCGGGCGCGCAGGGCGAACTGGCCGGGCTGCTGATGATTCGCGCGTGGGAGGCGCGGCGCGGCGGCGTGCGGCGCAAGGTGATCATTCCGGATACCGCGCACGGCACCAATCCGGCGAGTTGCGCGCTGGCCGGCTTCACGGTGGTGGTCGCGAAATCGAACCGGCGCGGCTACCTCGAGGCGCGCGAAATCCAGCGCCTGCTGGACGACGACACCGCCGCGCTGATGGTCACGAATCCGAACACTATGGGCATCTTCGAGCCGGAGATCGAGGAGATTGCGGCGGCGCTGCATGCGCGCGGCGCCCAGCTCTATCTCGACGGCGCCAATCTCAACGCGCTGCTGGGCGTCGCCAAACCGGGCGATATGGGCGCCGACATCGTCCATATCAACCTGCACAAAACCTTCTCGACGCCACACGGCGGCGGCGGTCCGGGCGCCGGTCCGGTGGCGGTCAAGCGGCATCTGGAGCCGTTCCTGCCCGCGCCGCGGATTGTGCGGCGCGACGACGTGTGGGACTTCGACTCCGATCGCCCCGATTCGATCGGCCGGCTGCGATCGTTCTACGGCAACTTCGGGATGCTGGTGCGGGCCTATACCTATATTATCGCGATGGGCGGTGACGGACTGGCCGAGGCGAGCCGGCTCGCGATCCTGGGCGCGGCCTACGTGCGCCAGCGCCTGGCCGAGCGCTATCCGAGCGCGTCGGCCGAGCCCGCGATGCACGAATGCGTGCTGATCCACGATCTCGAACAGCGCACCGGCGTGAGCACGCTGGATATCGCCAAGCGCCTGCTCGACTTCGGCTTTCATCCGCCGACGATTTACTTTCCGCTGGTCGTGCCGGGCGCACTGATGATCGAACCGACCGAAACCGAAAGCCGCGAGACGCTCGATCGCTTTATCGCCGCGATGGAGCAGATTTACGACGAGGCGATCGCCGATCCAGCGAGCGTCAAGCGCGCGCCGCGGACCCTGCGCCTGGGGCGCATCGACGAAGTCACGGCGGCACGCCGGCCGCTTCTGCGCTGGGAAAAGAGCGGCTAGCGAACCTCTGCACCAGGCTCTGGCTAGCGAACCTCTGCACCAGGCTCTGCTGTCACCCTGAGCGCAGCGCATGGGTCCCGGATCCGGGATTCTTCGCTGCGCTCAGAATGACAACCTAACCTGTGCAGAGGTTCCCTAGGGAACCTCTGCACAGGTGGTTGTGCTGAAAGATTGGCTGAAAGTGGTCA
>JADMIL010000045.1 GCA_015478645.1 Candidatus Binataceae bacterium | reverse complement strand
GACCCATGCGCTGCGCTCAGGGTGACAGCAGAGCCTTGTGCAGAGGTTCGCTAGGGAATCGTCCGCGGCGCAAAAAAATTGCCATCATGTAGCACGCCGCGGACGCCTTTAGACCGGCGTCGCATAGGGCCGATCGCAGCCGATAAGAATTATCCTTCACATTAGCCCCGGTCCCGCTACAATACGCGCATCGGCGTGCGGGAATCGCGCCGTGGCGGGGGAGACATGGAAGCGGCTTCGCTCGCCGCGCATAGCACGGTCGACGCGGCGAAACCCACCCACAAGTGGTTAATCGCCGTCGCCGTGATGCTCGGCACGACGCTCGAGGTACTCGACAGCTCAATCGTCAACGTCTCGCTGCCCCATATGCAGGGCACCTTTTCCGCGAGCGTCGACGAGATCGCCTGGGTCCTGACGAGCTACCTGGTGGCCAACGGCATCATGATTCCGATGACCGGATGGATCTCGTCGCGCTTCGGCCGCAAGCGCTATTTTCTCACTTCGGTATTTGTTTTCGTGGTCGCTTCGGGCCTGTGCGGCGCCGCGCAATCGCTCACCCAGATCGTCATGTTTCGCCTGATGCAGGGCGCCGCGGGTGCGGCGATGCTGCCCTCGTCACAGGCGATCCTGATGGAGACGTTTCCGCCCGAGGAGCAGCAACTTGCGATGGCGATGTGGGGCGTCGGCCTGATGTGCGCGCCGATCCTCGGCCCGACACTCGGCGGATGGATCACCGACAACTGGGACTGGCGCTGGAACTTCTATATCAACCTGCCGGTCGGCGCGATCGCCTTCGCGATGGTCTCGGTCTTCGTGCACGATCCCGACTACATGCGTAATCGCCCCGCCGGCCGCCGCGTCGATTACTTCGGCATCGCGTCGCTCGCCGTCTTTCTCGGCCTGCTGCAGATCGTGCTTGATCGCGGCCAGCGCGCCGACTGGTTCCATTCGCAATGGGTGGTGTGGGCGTCGGCCGCGTCGGCCATCGCGATGGTCCTGCTGATCTACCATGAGTTGCACTTCAGCGACCCGATCCTCGACCTGCGCATCCTGCGCATCCGGCAGTTCACGATCGCGATCGGTCTGGTGGTCGTGTTGAGCTTCGTGCTGTTTGGCACGGGCCTGCTGAATCCGATTTTTCTGCAGGAATTCATGGGCTACACGGCGTGGCGCGCCGGCCTGGTGATGGCGCCGCGCGCGCTGGCCGCGATGACCTCGATGATGATCGCGGGACAGGTCGCCCGCGCCGGCTACGACAACAAGCGCCTGATCGGGGTGAGCTTCACCCTGATGACGATCGGTCTGTGGATGATGGCGCACTGGAATCTCGACGTCGGCATGGTCGAGATCATCTGGCCCGGCGTGGTGCTCGGCCTGGGCCTTGGCCTGTGCTTTCCGATTCTCTCGGCGGCGGCGCTGTCGTGCGTCGAGCGCGAGCGGATGGGCTATGCGGCGAGCCTCTACAACATGATGCGCAATACCGGCGCCGCGGTCGGCATCGCCTATATGACCAATATGCTGCTGCGCAATCAGCAGATTCATCAGGCGTACCTTGTGCAGCATTTCTCGGTCTTCGACGCGTGGCGGATGAGCGGGATGGGTGTGCGATCGCCGGGCGCGCCGATTTTCCGGTATCTGCCGGAGATCGTCAGCGGCCAGAAACAGGGCCTCGGGATGGTCTACGGGATGATCCAGCAGCAGTCCGCGATCCTCGCCTTCAACGATATCTACCGCGTCCTCACCGCGATGACGGTCCTGATGATCCCGTCATTCCTGCTGTTCAACCGCGCGCGCGGCGCGCAACCCGGCGGCGCCTCCGCGATGCATTGATCGCGGCCGCGAACGTCGCCTCAGTCCTCCCTCGCCGCGAGCGTGCGCGCGAAGACCGCGAGCGCCGGCTCAAATAGCACGATCGCGACGATCCGAAGCGACGATACGGCGCGCAGATGGCCGCGAAATTCAGTGAGCATCACCGATCGTTCTGCTATTATTCGCCTCGGCACGGACCAGCCCAAGGAGGTCGATGGAGACGGTAGCGGGAGGAGGCCGGCAAGCCGCGCGCAGGCGGGCATGCGCGCGCGCGGCGCTCGCCGCATGGTGTGCGATTACTTGCGGCGCCTGCGTGAAACCGGCGCCCGCGACGCCATCGGGCTATCTCCAGGTCGATATCAATACGTCGCCAGCCGCGCTCGATCCGCGCATCGCCGCCGACGCCATCTCCGAGCGGGTTGCCGAACTGATTTATGATTCGCTGGTGCGCATCGGCCGCGACGGCAATTTCTACGGCGACCTCGCCGCGTCTATCGAACGGCCGTCGCCGGTCGAAATCATCTTCCATCTGCGCCACGGCGTGCGCTTCAGCGACGGCCGTCCGCTGACCGCGCGCGACGTCAAGTACACTTACGATTCGGTGCTCGATCCGGCCATCCAATCGATCAAGCGGGCCGGCTTGGTCGAACTCGCCACGCTGCGCGCGGCCGACGACTATACGATCGTCATGACCACCCGGCGGCCTTATGCGCCGGCGCTCGCAATGGCGATGCTCGGCGTCGTTCCGGCGAATACGCCCGCGCCCGGCGCCGGGGCGGCGATCGCGCCGGCCGGCAGCGGCCCGTTTGCGCTTGCGGATTTTCGCCGCGACGAGACGGTCACGCTGGCGCGCAACGTCTTTAATGCGTACCCCGCCGGCGGCGTGCCCGGGATCGTTTTCAAGATCGTGCCCAACGCGACCGTGCGCGCGCTCGAGTTGGCCGAAGGGATCTGCGACTTCACCGAAAACGACGGCGTGCAGCCGGAGCTAATTCCATATCTCGCCGCGAAGCCCGATCTGACGATCGTCAAATCGCCGGGCACCACCTATCAGTACCTGATCTTCAATTTCCGTGACGCGCGCCTGCGCGACCCGCGCGTGCGCCAGGCGATCGCCTACGCGATCGACCGCGAGGCGATCGTCGCGTCGCTCCTGCGCGGCAATGCCCGCGTGGCGACCGGGATGCTCGCGCCAGAGGATTGGGCCTACGACGGCGCCGTGACGCGCTATCCGTACGATCCGGACAGGGCCCGCGCGCTGCTCGAGGCGGCCGGCTACGACGCGCGCGCGCGTCCGCTGCGGCTGGTCTACAAGACCACGCCCGAGGGCAGCCGGCTGGCCCAGGCGATTCAGGCGATGCTGCGGCGGGTGGGCGTCGCGGTCGATATTCATATCAACGAGTTCGCAACCTTCTATAGCGACTTGCGCAACGGCAATTTCGACCTCGCGGCGAGCCAATGGGTCGGCGTCGGCGACCCGCATCAGTACTACGCGATCTTCGACTCGCGGATGACGCCGGCGCACGGCGGCAACAATCGCGGCGACTACGCCAATCCGCGCATGGACCAATTGGCCGAGCAGGGCGACGCGACGCTCGATCCGGCCGCGCGCCGCGCGATCTACGGCGCGGTCCAGCAGCTTGCGGCGGACGACCTGCCCTACGTGTCGCTGTGGTGGATCGATAACGTCGCGGCGTACAACCGCCGGCTCGCGGGGTTCGCGCCCTATCCCAACGGCAGCCTGCTCTCGCTGGCCACGGCGGCGTACCACGCGCCGCGCGGCCCGCGGCGATCGGCGCAGTGATTCGCTATCTCGCACGCCGCCTGCTGGCGCTCGTGCCGGTCGCACTCGGCGTCGTCACGCTGACCTTCGCGCTGATCCATCTGGTGCCGGGCGATCCGGTGAGCGCGATGCTCGGCGATTACGCGGCGCCGGCCGACGTCGCGCAGATGCGCCACGCGCTCGGGCTCGACCGGCCCATCGGGCAACAATATATAGGATTTCTCTACGGTTTGGCGCATGGCGATCTGGGGCAATCGATCTCCCAGCACGAGCCGGTCGCGCGGCTGATTAGCGAGCGCTTTCCCGCGACCCTCGAGCTCACCGCGGCGGGGCTGCTCGCCGCCCTGCTGATCGCCTTTCCGCTCGGCCTGATCGCCGGCGCCAATCCCGGCGGTGCGGGCGATCTCGGTGCGATGGGCTTCGCGATCCTGGGCATCTCGGTGCCCCATCTGTACCTCGGTCCGCTGCTGATGATCGTCTTCTCGCTCGACCTCGGATGGCTCCCGCTGACCGGGCGCGGCGGCCTGGCGCATCTGGTGCTGCCGGCGATCACGCTGGGCACGGCGCTCGCCGCGATCGTCGCGCGGATGCTGCGCCAGAGCCTCGTGCAGGTGGTTGGCGCCGACTACATGCGCACGGCGCGCAGCAAGGGCTTGAGCCGGCGCGCGGCGCTGATTCGCCACGGCCTGCGCAACGCGCTCACGCCGGTGATCACGCTGATTGGGCTGGAGGCGGGCGCCCTGCTCACCGGTTCGATTATCACCGAGATGATTTTTTCGTGGCCCGGGCTGGGCCGCCTGCTGATCACCGCGATCAACAACCGCGACTATCCGCTGGTCGAGGGCTGCGTGCTGACCTTTGCGCTGAGTTACGTGATCGTCAACCTGGTGACCGATTTCCTGTACCGCGCGGCCGACCCGCGGATCCGGCTCGAATGAATTCGATCCGGCGCAATCCCTCGCTGGCGGCCGGCGGCACGCTGGTCGCCCTGCTCGCCGCGATCGCAATCTTCGGCCCGCTGCTGGTGCGCGCAAATCCCGACGCGATCGATCTGCCCCATGCGCTGGCCGGACCGGGCGCGCGCCATTGGCTCGGATGCGATTCGCTCGGCCGCGACATGCTCGCACGGATTGTCTGGGGGGCGCGGCTCTCGCTCGGCGTGGCGACGGCGGTCGCCGCGATTTCGCTTTCGATTGGCACGCTGATCGGCGGCGGCGCCGCCCTGGCCGGCGGCCGAGTCGACAACCTGGTGATGCGGGCGATCGACGTGGTGCTCGCGTTTCCGGGATTTCTGCTGGCGATTGCGCTGGCCGCGATATTGGGCCCCGGGCTGGCCGACCTGGTCGTCGCGCTGACCGCGATGGGCTGGACCGGCTACGCGCGCCTGGTGCGCGGCGAGATTCTGTCGCTGCGCGAGCGCGAATACGTCGAGGCGGCGCGCGCGCTCGGGGCGCGGCCGTCGCGGCTGCTGATCCGACATCTGCTGCCGGGCATTGCGGGACCGGTCGCCGTGCAGGCGACCTTTGGCGTCGGCGGAATCATTATCGCGGAAGCCGCGCTCTCGTTTCTGGGGCTCGGCGCGCGTCCGCCGGCGCCGACCTGGGGCAATATGCTCGAGGCCGGCCAGGCCTTTATCCTGGTCGCGCCGCATCTGACGACCGCGCCCGGCGTCGCGATTGGACTCTCGGTGCTCGGCTTCAATCTGCTCGGCGACGGCCTGGCGCAACTGATCGGGCGCCGCCGCTGAAGCGATTCGGGCCGCGCTCAGCGATCGCGTTTGAGCGCCGCCAGGCTGCGCCGATAGGGTGCCCGCGCCACCCCGCGCTCGGTGATAATCGCACTGACCAGTTCGGCCGGGGTGACGTCGAAGGCCGGGTTGAAGACGGCGACGCCCTTGGGTGTAATCCGCACGCCGGCGAATTCGTTAATCTCACTCGCCGCGCGCTGTTCGATCGGAATCGCCGCGCCGTTGGGGCATTCCAGATCGATCGAGGAGAGTGGGGCGGCAACATAAAACGGCACGCCGTGGCGGCGCGCCATCACGGCCAGCGGATAGGTGCCGATTTTGTTAGCCACATCGCCATTGGCCGCCGTGCGATCGGTGCCGACGATTACACAGTCGATGGTTCCGCCGCGCAGCACGCTGCCCGCCATGTTGTCGGCGATTACAGTTACCGGAATATGATCCTTGTGCAGCTCCCACGCCGTCAGCCGCGCGCCCTGCAGGAAGGGCCGCGTCTCGTCGGCGAATACGCTGATCGCCTTGCCCGCCTCGCACGCCGCGCGCACCACGCCGAGCGCGGTGCCGTAGCCCGCGGTAGCCAGCGCACCGGCGTTGCAATGAGTGAGTATCGTCGCTTTGGCGCCGAGCAACTCCGCGCCGTGGCGTCCCAGTGCGCGGTTGGCGGCGAGGTCGCCCGTGTAGATTGCGATCGCCTCGCCGCGTATCCGGCGAAACAGCGCCGCCTCATCAAGCGCGAGATTTGATTCGAGCACCGCGCCCATCCGATCGACCGCCCAGGCGAGATTGACCGCGGTTGGCCGCGTCGCCTTGAGCGCCGCCGCGACCCGTGCGAAGCGAATCTGCGCGCGCTTGCCGGCATAGCCTTTGAGGCCCAGCGCCACGCCCATCGCGGCCGCCACGCCGATCGCCGGCGCGCCGCGAATCACCATCGTGCGTATAGCTTCGGCCACGCCGCGATAGTCAGCGTAAGTGCGTATCACTTCGCGGCTGGGCAGCAGGCGCTGATCGATCATGCGCACGCGGTCCGCGCGCCATTCAATGGTCTTTACGGCCACCGGTCAAGCTTCTCCAAATCATGCTTGCGCCGCCGGCGATGATCATCGCGCGGCGGACGCGTAGCACGAAGTATAGGACTAATGGATATCGGATCCAGAGGCCGACTGGGGCGTTACGACTTGCGGCGCCGCGGCCTTTAGGTAGTTGACCCGCGCGCAAACATACAGTGCCGGAACCCGGAGGCTTAGACGCGCTCGTAGACTCCGCGCGCCTTGCGCTTGACCGTGCCGGCTTCGATCCAGCGGGTAATCGCGGCGAAGATCTCGGAGGGGCGCTTGCCCTTTACGCCGCGGACCGTGCGAATATCGGCGGCCTTGAACTGCTTGGGTAGCTCAGTCAGTATCGCGCGCCAATCGATACGGCCGCGCTTGCCGCCCTCGCGCACCGCCACGGCGCGTGGCGCGGCGACGCTTGGGGCTTTGCCGCCACCGCCGGCAATCTGACTGAGGCTCGCGGCTTCGTCCTTGAGTTGCTTCAGTTCCGCTTCCTTGTCACGAATCTGCTTTTGCAGAGTGGCCATCAAGCTGCGCGCCTGGGATTGCACCTGATGGAAGGCCGAGGCCATTCCAACGGTATTCTTTCTGCGGGGCATCAATACTCTCCTTGCACAACGTGCAGACTAATCAGGTACGCTACACAATTGAATTCTATATTTCAAGTACATCTGTGCCTGGCGACGAAGTGAATACCCTGCCGCGCAAGGCAGTATATATTGCCCGATGTTCTCGATAATCGATCGTCCGCAAGTGCGATCCGCGACCTTCATGAACGCGCCGCGCCGGACAGGGATTCGAACTATTCACAGCGCACCCGATCAACCAGTTCCGTCATCCGACTACAGTTTTATGAGCGTGCGAGAGCGGCCTGCCGAGCGCCTCTCGATTACCTAAATGGACTCCGCGTGGAAGCTGGCGTCTTTAGCAAGCCCATTTCGCCACGACGCCTAATGCTGTACAGGACTAATCAAAGTCTACGATGGTGCTATGAAGATACCTTTGGAAGTCCCATTTTGAAAGCCTGCGGTTAGTCACAAGGCGCGATAGTGGGTGCGATTTGAGCGATGGTATGCGGCATTAGCCAGCGGCCCGAATCGTTCTCAGAACCTGAGGCAAATGTCCGCGCCAGATCTTCTGTCACCCGGACCGCCAGGGCCGAACAACCGGGCGCGCGGGGATTCGCGTCGTCGCACGGATTCGCGATCTTGTGGCGATGCCAATCACGCGGCCCAGCCGATCGCCCTCCGGGGCATACGCAATGCCACGGATGTTTTCTACTGAGATTGACGGCGCAAAATATGCCCATCCGAAGTCGATTTACCGCTTACCGCGTGGACACACGAGCCGACAGCTAGGGGAACCTCTGCACCAGGCTCTGCTGTCACCCTGAGCGCAGCGCATGGGTCCCGGATCCGGGATTCTTCGCTGCGCTCAGAATGACAACCTAACTTGTGCAGAGGTTCCCTAGTCGGCCAATTCAATCGGAGGAGGGGGTCAAAATGCGGTCTGAGAATGAATTGGAAGGGGCGAGGATACGCCATTGAAACGCTATAGCGTATGCCGAATGATGATAGCTGCTACCTGACGCCAAGTAGTTCGACGCTATGCAATCTCATGCAGTGATGCTATAAGCACCCGTATATTAGGGGTCGAATGCCGGACGTTCTGAGTAATTCTCATCGTCTGACGACCGCTTTGCTTCGGCCCATCGATCGCATCGGCCATGGGGCTCGGCACTGGCAAAAGCCGCGCATCCGGGGCCTTGGAGGAATGGTTCATGGGTCGCAGGTTGTACGTCGGGAATCTGGCTTGGACGGTCACTGATCAGGATCTGCACGACGCCTTTTCAGAGGCGGGCCAAGTCGATAGCTCGCAGGTGATTATGGATCGCGCGACTAACCGCTCGCGCGGGTTCGGCTTTGTCGAGATGGCCAATGACGAGGCCGCCGACGCCGCCGTCAAGAAGCTCAACGGCCGCGATATCAAGGGTCGTCCGATTCGCGTCAACGAAGCACAGGCGCGTACTGGTGGCGGCGGCGGGGGTGGCGGCGGCGGATACGGATCGGGCCGCGACCGCTAATTCTTCGCGCCGCTCGTTCGCTTCAACCGGAAGCTTGTTCGCCGGTTCATCGCGCATCGCGATGAAGCCGCATCGGTCCGTTGGCCTCCCGGCGGGATCACTTCGCATAGCCACGCAAGTTGCTCCGACGGCGTCCGCACAGACGCGCCGCGCGCGTATATCGTCGTCGTCGATCAGCCAAAAAGAATAAAGGGCCGAACGGATTGCTCCGCTCGACCCTCCGCCAACCGGGAAAAGGGGGGGCAAACCCCGGCTAGCAAGTCCTATTGTACGCAACTTTACGTGACTTGCAATAGGTTTCGTGACGAAAGCTAATGGCCTTCATGCGCGTCCTTGGCTTATCTTGCCATTTTCACTTCTTTAGCGCGATAAAATTCACTTTTTCACCCCCAAATCGAGGCCTTAATCGGCCGCCGCCGCGTGACTATCGAGGGTCACGCCGCCGCGCTGGCCAATCGCCTTGAGCAGGTGCGGCGGCGACATCGGCAATTCGGTCATGCGCACGCCGATCGCCTGGTAAATCGCGTTGGCGACCGCCGCCATCGGCGGCACGATGCCGACTTCGCCAACGCCGCGCACGCCCAGCGGATGATGGGGATTGGGCACCTCGACAATTACCGTTTCGATCATCGGCAGATCGAGGCAGGTCGGCATACGGTAATCGAGCAGCCCCGCGTTCCGCAGGAGACCGTTGCGATCGTAAAAATATTCTTCGCTAAGCGCCCATCCGATACCCTGCGCCAGCGCGCCCTGCATCTGGCCTTCGACGTAGCCGGGATGGAGTGCGCGGCCGACGTCCTGCGCGATCGAGCAGCGCAGGATGCGCACCTTGGCGGTCTCCGGATCGATTTCGACGTCGACGCAGGCGACCGCGAAGGCGTTGCCGACGGCGCCGACCGCGCCGGCGTTGAGCGTGGCGCGGCCGACGATCGGACCGCCGGTACGGGCGAGGCGCGTGGCCAGTTGCTTGAGCGTCATCGGCGGGACGCCGTTGCCGGCGGCGCTGAAGGTTCCGGCCGCAAACCGCACCTCGGCGATCGGCTTCTCCCATAATTTCGCGGCGCGCGCCTTCAATTGCGCGAGCGCGTCGTGCGCGGCCTCATAGACCGCCATGCCGGTGGCGAGCGCGACGCGGCTGCCGCCGGTCACGTCGGTATGGCCGATCGAATCGGTGTCGGTGACGACCGGGCGCACGTCGTTGATATCGGCGCCCAGGACTTCGGCGGCGATCATGGCCTGGGTGGTGCGCGAGCCGCCGATATCGACCGATCCGGTGACCACGCTGACGCTGCCGTCGCCATGGATATTGACCGTCGCCGACGACTGCAAGCCGCCGTTGAACCAGAAGCCCGCCGCCACGCCGCGGCCGCGATTGGGACCTTCGAGCCGGGCCTGGTAGTGCGCGCTCTCGCGCATCGCCGTGCAGGTTTCGATAAAGCCGATACGCTTGTAGGGCGGCCCGGCCGGCTGCGGCATCCCCTCGCGCACGCCGTTCAAGATGCGGAAGTCGAGCGGATCGATTCCGCATAGAGTCGCGAGTTCGTCGATCACGGTCTCGCAGGCAAAGGCCGAGGCCGGCGATCCGGGTGCGCGATAGGCGGCGACCTTGGGCCGGTTGACGACCACGTCGAACGAATCGATACGCAGGTTGGCGACGTTGTACGGCGCCATCGTGCACATCGCGCCGGGCGCGAAGGGCGATCCGGGAAACGCGCCGGCCTCGTAGGCGAGCCAGACTTCGGCGGCGGTGATCGTGCCGTCGCGCGCGGCACCCATCCGCACCTTCATCTTGGTGCCCGAGGTCGGTCCGGTGGCGCGCAGCACGTCGGCCCGCGACATGACCATTTTGACCGGCCGCCCGCTTAACTTCGACAGAATCGTCGCCACCGGCTCGAGATAGACGGTGGTCTTGCCGCCGAAGCCCCCGCCGATCTCGGCCGGCACCACGCGGATACTCCCCTCGGGTATGCCAAGGACGCTCGAGGTGAGCGTGCGCACGTTGAACGATCCTTGCGTCGAGCAATGGATGGTGACGTGGCCGTCGGCGCCGTAGATGGCGAGTGCGTTTTGCGGTTCGATATAGCCCTGATGGACCGCGGCGGTGACGAATTCGCGCTCGACGATATGCGCCGCGGCGCGAAAGCCAGCCGCGAGATCGCCGCGCTCGAAACGGATATGGCCGGGGACGTTGGTCGGCCGATCGGGCCCCTCGGCCGAACCCGGGTCGGTGCGATGCGCCATCAGTTTGGTGCGCAATTCCTCGAGCAGCACCGGCGCGTCGGGCTTCATCGCCTCCTCGGCGGTCATCACCGGCGTGAGCACTTCGTAGTCAACTTCGATCAGTTCGAGCGCCTCGAGCGCGACGTGCCGGCTGGTCGCCGCGACCGCCGCGACGGCGTGACCGTCGTAGAGTACCTTGCCGCGCGCCATCACGTTGAGCGAAAGATAATGCGTGTTGACGATCAGCTCGCCGACTTGCGCCATCACGCCTTTGACTTCGGGAAAATCGGCGCCGGTGACGACCGCCTTGACGCCCGGATGGCGGCGCGCCTTTGCCATATCGATCGAGCGGATCCGGGCGTGGGCATGCGGGCTGCGCAGCACCGCGCCGTGCAGCATCCCGGGCAGCGCAATATCGGCGCCGTAACGCGCGCGACCGGTGACCTTGTCGATACCGTCATGGCGTATCGGCCGGGTGCCGATAACCGTGAATTCGGATTTGATCGTGGATTGCGTCATCGGCCGACCTCCGCGCGAGCCGCGCGATCGAAGCGGCGGGCGACACGCCCGCCGTTACCGTCGTTAGTTCGTTGTAATCGTTGTCATGTTCTTAGCGCCGATGCGGGTGCGCTGACCAGTATGGCGCGCCGCACGCGCGCCGGTGGCGGACGGAAGGCGCGGCGCGTCAGCCGCCGCCGATCGCCGGAATGAAGAAGACTTCGCTGCTCTCGCCGACCGGTTCGAGCACCCCGCCAGTGGCCATCTCGCCGTCGACCGAGACCGCAATCGACGGCTTGATCTCGCCGTCTTCGATGAGATTTTCGCTGATGCCGGGGAATTGCCGGTTGAGGTCGGCGACCACCTGGCCGACGTTGCGGCCCGCGACGGTTACGCGTTCCTTGCCGTCGGTCAGTTTGCGCAGTAGAGCGGGGATTACAATGGTTGCCATTTGCAGAACAAGGGGCCGGACCTCCGCGGAGGTCCGGCCCGGATTAATCGTCGAGCATGCGCGACGAGACGCGCATTGCGCGCCGCAGTCAGCCGGCGCGGCCTCAGTCGGCGGCGGCGGCCTGCGAGTCGCTGGCCGCGCGTTTCTTGAGCATCGCCTTGAGCAGGCGCGGCGGCGACATCGGCAGTTCGAGCATGCGCACGCCGGTCGCGCGATAGATCGCGTTGGCGACCGCGGCCGGCGGCGGCACGATCGGCACTTCGCCGACGCCGCGGACGCCCAGCGGATGGCCGGGGGTCGGCACCTCGACCATGATGGTCTCCATCGCGGGCAGGTCGAGGCAGGTCGGCATCCGGTAGTCGAGCAATCCGGTGTTACGCAGGATGCCCTTGTCGTCGTAGAAGTATTCCTCGTTGAGCGCCCAGCCGATGCCCTGCGCGGTGCCGCCCTGCATCTGGCCCTCGACGTAGGCGGGATGGATGGCCTTGCCGACATCCTGGGCGACAGTCACGCGCAGGATCTGCACTTTGCCGGTGTCGGGGTCGACTTCGAGGTCGACCAGCGTGGTAGCGAAGGCCGGACCGACGCCGCGGGCGTTGATCGTGGCGCGGCCGACGATCGGTCCGCCGGTGCGGGCCAGGCGCGGCGCGAGTTCCTTGAGCGACATCGGCTTGACGCCGTTGCCCGAAGCCGGGCTGAGCATGCCGTTGGCGAAGACCACCTCTTCGGGCTTCTTCTCCCACAGCTTGGCGGCGCGCTCCTTGAGCTGCCGCACGATGTCCTGCGCGGCTTCGTACACCGCCCATCCGGTGGCGAAGCAGGTGCGGCTGCCGCCAGTTACGTCGGTATGGCCGATCGAGTCGGTATCGGCGACCACCGGACGCACGTCATTGATGTCGACGCCGAGCACTTCGGCCGCGATCATCGCCTGCGCCGCGCGCGTGCCGCCGATATCCACCGAGCCGATGACCACGCTGACGGTGCCGTCGGTATGGACGTTGATCGTCGCCGACGATTGCAGTCCGACGTTGAACCAGAAGCCCGAGGCGACGCCGCGGCCGCGATTGGGCCCCGTGAGCTTCGATTTGTAATGCTCGCTGTTCTTGATCGCCTCGAGCGTCTCGATCATGCCGATCTTCTTGAACGGAGGTCCGACGGTCTGCGGCGTGCCGTCGTGCGAAGCGTTCTTGAGGCGAAATTCGATCGGATCGAGGCCGCATTTTTCCGCCAGCTCGTCGACCACGGTCTCGGACGCCATCGCGGCATTGCTCGCGCCCGGCGCGCGATAGGCCGCAGTCTTGGGCCGGTTGACGACCACGTCGTAGGCGTCGACCAGGATGTTTGGAATGTTGTACGGCGAGAGAATCGTCATCGCGCCCGCGCCGACCGGCGAACCGGGAAAGGCGCCCGCCTCGTAAGCCAGCCAGCATTGGCCGGCGACCAGCATGCCGTCTTTGGTCGCGCCCATCTTGCAGCGAATCGTCGAGCCGGAGGTCGGCCCGGTGGCGCGCAGCACCTCGGCCCGCGTCATGGTGAGCTTGACCGGACTGCCGGTGAGCTTGGAGAGCAGCACTGAGAGCGGTTCGAGATAGACCGTGGTCTTGCCGCCGAAGCCGCCGCCGATCTCGGCCGGGACGACTTTGATCTTGCCCTCGGAAATTCCCAGCACCGCCGCGGTGAGCGAGCGCACGACGAAGGTGCCCTGGGTCGAGCAATAGATCGTCGCATGGCCGTCGGCGTTGTAGATACCGACCGCGTTGTGCGGCTCGATGTAGCCCTGATGGACCATCGCGGTTTTGAATTCGCGCTCGATTATATAGTCGGCCTGCTTGAAGCCTTCGTTGACGTCGCCCCGCTTGAACTGCATGTGCGCGGCGACGTTGGTCTGCTGGTCGGGGCCGTCTTCCTTGTTGCGCAGCGAGTCGAGCAGGATCGGCGCGCCGGGCTTCATCGCGTCATCGACCAGCATCACCGGCGGCAGTACTTCGTACTCGACTTCGATTAGCCGCAGCGCCTCGTCGGCGATATGGCCGCTGGTCGCGGCAACCGCCGCCACCGCATGGCCGTCGTAGAGCACCTTGCCGCGCGCCAGGATGTTCATCGACAGGTGATTGAGGTTGATCGCCTGCTCGCCCGCCGCTTCCATCTTGTCGGCGAGTTTCGGCAGATCGGCCGAAGTCACGATCGCCTTGACGCCGGGCAGCGCGCGCGCCTTTTCGGTGTTGATCGACTTGATCAGGGCGTGGGCATGCGGGCTGCGCAACACCTTGCCGAAGAGCATCCCGGGAAAGGTATAGTCGGCGCCGTACTTGGCGCGGCCGGTGACCTTATCAACGCCGTCATGGCGAATCGGGCGGGTGCCGATGATTTTGTATTCGGTGCCGTTGGTTGAAGCTGCCATCTTACTTTACCTCTTCTCCCTTTCGAGGATGTCGCGGGTCACTTCCGCCGTCGACTCCGTGGGAACCTTGCCGTGCTGGCTCGCGCCCACGCCGTGCCGGGCCGCGTCGACGACCGCCTTGACAATCTTGTCATAGCCCGTGCATCGGCACAGATTGCCCGCCAGCGCGTAGCGAATCTCGCCCTCGGTCGGGTTGGGGTTGTGATCGAGCAGCGCCTTGGCCGACATCAGGAAGCCCGGCGTGCAGATGCCGCATTGCAGGCTCGCATGCTCGAGGAACTTCTGCTGTAGCACATGCAGCGTTGCGCCGTTGGCGAGTCCCTCGACGGTCGTGATGTGCTTGCCGGCCGCTTCCGCGCCGAGCATCAGGCACGAGCAGACCGCGCGCCCGTCGACGATCACGGTGCATGCGCCGCAATCGCCGGTGAGGCATCCTTCCTTGCTGCCGGTCAGATCGAGCTCGTCGCGCAGAACCTCGAGCAGGCTCTGGCGCGGCTCGCACAGCAGTTCGACCGGGTCGCCGTTGATAGTGGTTTCGACAATTACTTTATGTACCATGATCCGTGCCGTTTCGATCGTTAGTTGCGTGAGGCGAAGGCTGAAGCCAGCCGGTCACTTATACTTCTATACTTCGCGATTACTTTTATACTCCGCGATTACGCTACTCCGCGATTCGCGTCAGGCGCTGGCCTTGGCGCGGGTCGCCGCGATCGCCAGGGCGCGCCGGGTGAGCACGCCGACCACGTGGCGGCGATATTCGGCGGTGCCGCGCATGTCGTCGATCGGGGTGGCGGCCGCGATTGCCAGCGTGCCCGCGTTGGCGATCGCCGCGTCGTCGAGCTTTTTGCCGACCAGCGCCTGCACCGCCTGGGTCGCGAAGATCGGCGTGGGGCCGACCGCGCCGAGCGCGATGCGCGCCGCGACAACGTGATCGTTGGCCGGGTCGAGGGTCAGCGCGACGCCGACGCCGACCACCGCGATATCCATTTCATTGCGCGGGATAAAGCGCAGATAGGCGTCCGACGAATATTTCGCGGGTGCCGGTATCTGAAATTCCACCAGCAACTCGCCGGGCTTGAGCACGGTGCGCCCGGGGCTCAGGCAAAAACCCTCGACCGGGACGGTGCGCTCGCCGCCCGGGCCGGCGATACGGGCCATGGCGCCCAGTGCAATCAGCGCCGGCGTGGTGTCGGCCGCGGGCGATCCGTTGCACAGATTGCCGCCGACCGTGGCGCGGCTCTGGATCTGCAGCGAGCCGATTAGATGAGCCGCCTCGGTCAAGCCCGGATAATGCCGGCGCAGGTGCGGGTTCTCGTGAATCTCGAGGCACGGCACAGCCGCGCCCAGACTCAGCCCGTGCTGCGCGCTGAAGGAGATTTTGCACAGGTCGGCGATATGCTTGATGTCGACGACGAAGTCGGGGCGGCGGGTGCCGGCGCGCAACTGGATCAGCAAGTCGGTGCCGCCGCTCAGCGGACGCGCTTTTTCGCCATGTGCGGCAAGCAGTTTTACCGCCTCATCGATAGTTTTAGGGGACTCGTAATTAATCGCGTGCAAGGCCGCAATTCCTCCGCGTGCGGCGGCCGGTCAGCCGCCGGGTCATGGTCAAAGGCGCACTGTAGCGCAATGGCGGGCGAAAAGACCACCCGAATATCAAGGTTTGGCGCGCGACGGCGCCGCGATGGATTCTAACTTTCCACTTACTCCGCAAAGCCCAGCGGCGCAACGATCCGCGCCGCCGCCCGCGCCAGGATCGGCGGATGCGTGCCCATCCGCTCGAAGCGCGGGTCGGTGGTCTGGCCGCGCACGAAGCGCACGTAGATCTGCTGGAGCACGGTGGCGGTCTTCCAGTTGCCCCACGCGCGATAGTAGGCGGCGTGGCTCACGTCGCGGCCGCTGCGCCGGGCGTAACGCTCGACCAGTTCGTCGCGCTTCATGAAGCCGGGGCGCGTCGTATGCGCGAAGCCCTCGGCCATCTCGATGAACTCCTCGGGGTCGTTGGCCTCGCGCCAGTAGTTGAGCGAGGTGCCGAGATCGATCATCGGATCGCCGAGCGTTGACATCTCCCAATCGAAGACGCCGACGACCTGGCCGGAATTATCCGGCGCGAACATCACGTTGTGCAGAAAAAAATCGTTGTGCAGAATCGCCGGCGTCTGCGCCGGCGGCATATGCTCAAGGAACCATGCGCCGAGCTTGTTCATCAGCGGCACTTCGATGGTCTTGGCTTTCTCCCAGCGATCCATCCAGCCGGTGATTTGCCGGCGCACGAAGCCGTCGGGCCGGCCCAAGCCAACCAGATCGAGCTTGGCGTAATCCACCGAATGTAGATCGGCGAGCGCGTCGATGAAACCCTCGGACATCGCGCGGAAGACCGCGGGGGTCTGGCGGATGCCGGACGGCAGCGGACTGCGGTTAGGCACCACGAAGCCGCTGCGCCGCTCCATGACGAAAAACGGCGCGCCGATAATCGACGGATCGTCGCACATCACGATCGCCCGCGGCGCCGGCGGATAGGCCGCCCAGATGCGTGAGAGCACGCGATGCTCGCGCCCCATATCGTGGGCCGAGGGCGGCAACGGTCCGAACGGCGGCCGCCTGACGACCCATTCCTGATCGCCGAAGCGCAGCAGGTAGGTCAGATTGGAATGGCCGCCGCGAAACTGCTTGACCTCGAGCGGCCCGTGGTCGGCGCCGGGCGTATGATGCTCGCGCAGATACGCGACCAGCTTGGGCCAGTCGAGCTGCTCTTCGTCGCGCACCTCGCCGTACTCGGGCTGCGGCTGGTTAGTCTCTTCGAGATGTTCGCTCATCACGCGACCTGACATTTGCGGCGGGCGCGCGGGCGGCGCCCGGTTACTGCGCCCACTTGCGGCATTCGCGCCGCGCGATCGTCATGCGATGGACTTCGTCGGGGCCGTCGACAATGCGCATCGCGCGGTTCTCGCGCCAGAAGCGCGCGATCGGCGTATCGTCGCTCATCCCCAGCGCGCCGTGCAACTGGATCGCGCGGTCGAGCACGGTCATCACCATGTTGGCCGCCTGGACCTTGATCATGGCGATTTCCTGGCGCGCCTCACGCTTGCCGACGGTGTCGATTTTCCACGCCGCATGCATCACCGCCAGCCGCGTCGCGTCGATCTCGATGCGCGAGTCGGCGATCCATTGCTGCACGTTGGCCTTGTCGGCGAGCAGGCTGCCATGCGCCCAGCGCGTATTGGCCCGCTTGCACATCAGTTCGAGCGCGCGCTCGGCCACGCCGATATTGCGCATGCAATGGTGGATGCGGCCGGGGCCGAGCCGGGCCTGCGCGATCTTGAAGCCGTCGCCCTCGAGGCCGAGCAAATTGGTCACCGGCACGCGGCAATCCTTATAGACAATCTCGCAATGGCCGCCGCCGCCCGCATGGCCCATCACCGGCACCGCGCGGATGATATTGAAGCCGGGAGTGTCGGCGGGAACGATAATCATGCTGGCGCGCTTGTGTGCCTCGGCCTTGGGGTCCGTCACCACCATCGTGATCGCGAAGCTCGAGCCGATGCCGTTGGAGGTGAACCACTTGTGGCCGTTGATCACGTAATCGTCGCCGTCGCGCACGGCGCGGGTGGCCAACTGGGTCGGATCGGAGCCGGGCGTCTCGGGCTCGGTCATCGAGAAGCAGGTGCGCATGTCGCCATCGAGGCAGGGTTGCAGCCAGGCCTTTTTCTGCGCCGGTGTGGCGAAGTCGGTCAGGATTTCCATGTTGCCGGTGTCGGGCGCCATACAGTTGAAGGCGCGCGCACCGATCGGGCTGCGGCCCATGATCTCGCACAGCGGCGCATACTCCGAGACGTTGAGGCCCTTGCCGTGCTCTTCGTCGGGCAGGAACAGGTTCCACAGGCCGGCCGCCCGGGTCTTTTTGCGGACCTCCTTGAGCACCGGCGGTTCGGTGTGTTCCTTGCCGGGGACGCTCATCTCCTGCTCCACCTGATGTTCGATCGGGTAGACCATCTCCCGCATCACGGCGGAGATTTTCTTTTGCAGCTCCTGGACCTTGGGCGACAATGCGAAATCCATTCAATTCCTCACGGTTTTGGATACCCCGCCAGTTCTAGTCCGAAGCCGCGGGATAATCCAGCATGGTGGGAGAGCACAGCGCGCGGGTCGCGGCGGCGATCGCGGGCGGCGCGGCGCCTGCACGATTCGTTGTGCATCGCGGCCCGGATTTGCTAAATGAGCGAGGCAACAGGTGCGGCTCAAGGCCGCTGGAGGCGATTTCGATGGAGCTGGCGAAGCAGGGTGTCGATGTTGGTCTGTTCACCAACAATCTTGAAGGGATGCAGGCCTTTTACGGCCAGAAACTCGGCCTGGAATTCGAATCCGTAATGCCGGTCGGCGGCGGCATCAAGCAGTACCGCTATCTCGCCAACGGTTCGGTGATCAAGCTGATGCATACGACGGAGCCGTTGCCGCGGCGCCATCCGGGCGGCTATGAAACGATCATGATCGCGTCGCCCAAGGTCAAGGTCACGCAGACCCTGGCCGATCCCGACGATAACGCGATTCTGCTGGTCGCGCCGGGGGCCGACGACGTCACCCAGATCGAAGTGCGCATTGGCGTAGTCGATCTCAACGCCTACGAGACCTTCTATACGAAGGCGCTCGGCGCCACACCGATCGGCGGCGATCGCTACCGCATCGGCGATACGATTTTCGGCCTCTATCACGAGCGCGGGATGCATAAGGTCAGTTCGCCGTCCTTTGCCGACCCGCTCAGCCTGATTAAGGCGATGGCCGCGCCGGGTATCCGCTACGTCACGCTGGGTGTGAAGGATTGCGACGCGACGTTTACGGCGCTGACTGCGGCGGGCGCGTCGCCGGCGCTGGCGCCGGTCAACTTCGGCACCGTCGCACGGATTTCGTTCGTGCAGGATCCCGACGGCAATTTTATCGAGATTGCGCAGCGTCCCGCCCCCGCCGCATAAAGGCGGGCGCGGTTGCCAATGCTGGTGGCCGCTTGAGGAAATGAACAAGGGCTCGCGTTGCGGCGCGAGCCCTTGTTCATTGTGCGATGATCCGCTGCCCGGCGCGCGGCCGCCCGAGGCTACGCCCAGCGGGAGCGGGCGCGATTGCGCGGCGAGCGCGCGCCGCCCGAACGAAACACCTTGATCGGTTTCGGCGCCGTGATCTCCGGCTGCTCGAAGCCCTCGACCATTTCGCGCTCGAAGGTAATCCCGAGCAGCCGCTCGATCCGCCCGAGACCGGCGCGCTCCTCGGCCGTCACCAGGCTTATCGCGCAGCCGTCGCGGCCCATCCGGGCGGTGCGGCCGATACGATGGATATAGTTCTCGGGCTCGTCCGGGAGGTCGAAATTGATTACGTGCGAGACGCCCTGGATATCCAGTCCGCGCGCCGCCACGTCGGTCGCGACCATCACGCGGTAAGTGCCCTTGCGAAAGCCGGCCAACGCCGCGTTGCGCTGGCCCTGCGAGCGGTCGCCGTGAATCGGCACCGCGCGGACGCCGGCCCGCGCGAGCATCTTGGCCACTCGATCGGTACGGTCGCGCGTGCGGGTAAAGACGATCGCACTGTCGACCTCCGGGCGGCTGACCAGCGCCAGCAGCACGTCGCCCTTCTGCCCGGTGGTCACCGGACAGATCGACTGGCGGATGCTCGACGGCGGCGCGGCCTTTTCGCCGATACTGATGCGCTCGGGATTATCCAGGAACTCGCGCGCCATCCGCTCGGCCGCACTCTCCATGGTCGCCGAGAACATCAGGGTCTGCCGCTTGCGCGGAAGCATTTTCATAATCCGGCGCAACTGCGGCATGAAGCCCATGTCGAGCAGGCGGTCGGCCTCGTCGATCACCACGACCTTGACGTGGGCGAGCGAAGCGCTGCCGCGCTCGGTGTGATCGATCAGGCGGCCCGGGCAGACGATCAGGACTTGCGCGCCCTTTTCGAGATCGTCGAACTGCTTGCGCATCGACTCGCCGCCGACGATCAGCGCCGAGCGCAGCTTGGTATGGCGGGCGAGCAGCATGAACTCGCGCTCGACCTGCGCCGCTAGTTCGCGCGTCGGCTCGATGATCAGCGCGGCGGGGCCCGCAGGCTTCTCGCGATGCAGCCGATCGATCAGCGGGATTAAAAAGGCCGCGGTCTTGCCGCTGCCGGTTTCGGCGGTGGCGACGATATCGTGGCCCTCGAGGATAACCGGAATCGCGCCCCATTGAATCGGAGTGGGCTCGTGATGGCCACGGTCACGGATCGAGCGATGAATCTCGGGAGTGAGTGTGAAGGCGGAAAACGACAATAGTATCCTATGTGGGGAGATGTGGTATTGCGGGCGGCAACTGTGCCGCACCGCTGAGTATGGTTGTGAGTTGAATGCGCTCGCAGAGTTCGGCGCGCGGGTCAATCATAAAAACGTCTTAATTAACAAATTACATGGCGGACGTTAGATAAGCAATCGGCCCGCCCGCGCCGCGGGTGGCCGGCGTTGTCTCGCGTTCGCGGGGTTGCGCCGCGGCGTCTCTAGCGCGACACCCGCTCGAACCGCTGCGCGCGCCCGTATTGGCAATGTGGGACGCACGGGCCACAGCCTCAGCTTGGGGGATTAGACACACTGATATAGGTGCCCCAGTTGGACTCGGGCGCGCGCGTCATCCCGCACAGCGGATCGGTTGCATAGAGCGTCGTGGTGCAGGCCGCCGGGATATATTCGGTCGCCATCCAGACCGCAGTGCCCTGCGCGACCGCTGCGCTATAGTCACCCCAGCGTGCGACATTGATCCCCGATATTATTGGATAACCGCTGAAGCCGTCGTCGGGACCGGCGCCCGCCTGAAGGATATGAATTTTCCTCGGGCCGCCCATCGCGAGCGGAAAATAGGCGGCGCTCGGGAACAGTGTCGGTCCGGAAAGCGAGAAGACCATCAGGGCGCGGCCGGTGGTGGTTACGCCAATCGACGGGTAATACAGATCGTCTCGGCTATGCGCCACAAAGCCATTGCGCAGCAGCCTGACGTGGAACAGCAGGATCGGCTGACCGTGCTGGATCCGCGTCACGAAGGTCGGTTTGACCATGAAGTATTCGATCCCGGCCTGCGGCGCGGCGTGCACGCGCACCTCGGTGTTGAGGCCAGCGTAGAGCTTGCCGTTGGCGTAGACCAGTTGGTGTAGCCGATCGTCGCCGGTGTCGATCTGTTCTTCGCTCTGCGCGAGCGAACTGCCATAGGGAATCGATCCGATCGCCTGCATGGCCGGCGGCGGATCGACATAGTTGCGCACCCTGAGGATTGGCGGCGAGAGCGTGATGGCGATACCGCCGCCACACGCCGTGGTGGTGGTCGAGGGGATCGCGCAGGTGTTGACCATCGCCCACACCGCCATCCGGTTGTCGCCGGTGCCGCCGAAATCGAGCGAGTTCATGAAGAACTCGGAGCCGCCGTTGGCGGTATCGAACGCGCCGTCGGGCGGCGCCGCCGGCTGCATCGAGGCCGCGATTCCGTTCAACAACGGCAGCGGCCCTTGCAGGTAGTAATAGCCAATCTGGATCGCCGCCGCCGCCAGGTCGGCCTTGCTGATCGCATATATCTGCGATCCGTTGAAGACCGTCGAGGTTGGGTCGTTGATCACCGCCAAGGCAAACTCGTTAGTCGTCACATAGATGCCGTTCTGATCGGCGCCGAGCAGCGGCTGATCGCCGTAGCACGGGCATCCGGGATGGGTCGGCGTGCCGTTGGTGCCGTCGTTGGTCGTGTCGATCGCGTAGTCCGTGACGGTCGTTGAGCCGGCCATCATGACCGCGATCAGCAGCGACGAATGATTGAGCGTACTGATATCCTGCAGGTCGGTCACGGTCATGTAAAAGGTATTGGTCGGCGCGTCGTAGTAGCATTTCGGGTCCGAGAGGAAGTCCGCCGGCGACACGCCGAAGATGGTGCTGAGGGTGGTCGGTCCGCTCTGCACCGCGCCACTGGTGTTGTAAATCGACAATTCCAGGTTGGTCATCTCGACGACTTCGCTGCCGCCCACGCATAGCCCCTGATCGGGTGGCTCGATCGCGGAGCCGGCGGCGGGGCTGCTGAGCGACAGGCCGTTGCCGATCGCGCTGTCGAGCGCGTTGAGCCCCGCGAAGCCGCTGATCCCCGTCGACGACGCGCGGGCGATTGCCGCGCTCGCGACTAGCGGGACGGTCAGCGCGGCGGTCCGCGCGATCGCGGCGCGCGCGGCGGTCCGCGCGATCGCGGCGCGCGCGGCGGCGCTCAGATGCGACGGGATCCGCCGATTGCCGACCGTGAGGTGGGCCGCCTGATCGATCACCAAGTCCGCGACTGCCGGGGCCGCGACAGCGCCGGCCGGCCCGGGCAACTGGATCGTGCCGACGCGGCGTATCGCGCGCGCGAGCGGCGCCGGGGCGGGCGCGACGGCCGCGGTGCCGTCGGCGGTGGCGATGCCATCGATTGCGGCGTGCACGCGTCCGATCGCGAGCGGACTGCCAACGATCGCCAGGATAATCATCAGGACGATTGCGCAGCCGATCGCGACTGACCTCATGCGCGATTCTCGATAGCTCTCACGCGTCATCGATGCTGTTCCGCTATGCTGCTCCCCGCACCCGCGAGCATGCGCCGGTAAATTATCGCCGAGCGTGCGCATGCGCGCTCAGCCCTTGCGCCGCGGCGGCGCCTCGGGCGCTTCGACCGGGTCGGGGCCCGCGTCGTCGGCGTCGGCCGGAGTCAGCGGAATCGGTTTGGCGGCGAGCTTGGCGCGCACCTTGGCCTCGATCTCGTCGGCGATTTTCGGGTTGGCCTTGAGCAGGTCGCGCGCATTCTCGCGGCCCTGGCCGATCCGCTCGCCGTTGTACGAATACCATGCGCCGAGCTTTTCCATGACGTTTTGCTCGGCCGCCATATCGACCAGCTCACCCTCCTTGGAGATGCCCGAACCGTACAAAATGTCGAACTCGGCCTCGCGAAACGGCGGCGCGACCTTGTTCTTGACCACCTTGACCTTGGTCCGCGAGCCGATCACGTCGGTGCCGCTCTTGATGGTGCCGATACGGCGGATATCGATGCGCACCGACGAGTAGAATTTGAGCGCGTTGCCGCCCGTGGTGGTCTCCGGATTGCCGAACATCACGCCAATTTTCATGCGAATCTGGTTGATGAAGACCACTACCGTGCGCGAGCGCGAGATGATCGAGGTGAGCTTGCGCAGCGCCTGCGACATCAGCCGCGCCTGCAAGCCCATCTGCGGCTCGCCCATCTCGCCTTCGATTTCGGCGCGCGGCACCAGCGCGGCGACCGAATCGATCACCAGCACGTCGATCGCGCCCGACTGCACCAGCGTCTCGACGATCTCGAGCGCCTGCTCGCCGTTGTCGGGCTGCGAGATCAGCAGGTCCTCGACCACCACGCCGAGCTTGCGCGCGTAGCTCGCGTCGAGCGCGTGCTCGGCGTCGATAAAGGCGCCGATCCCGCCCAGCTTCTGCGCCTCGGCGATACATTCGAGCGCCAGCGTGGTCTTGCCCGAGGATTCGGGGCCGTAGATCTCGACCACCCGGCCGCGCGGCAATCCGCCGACCCCCAGCGCGATATCGAGGCCGAGCGATCCGGTCGGAATCACGGCGATATCGGCGCCGATCGCCTGCTCGCCGAGCTTCATGATCGAGCCCTTGCCGAATTGCTTTTCGATCTGGCTGAGCGCCA
>JADMIL010000044.1 GCA_015478645.1 Candidatus Binataceae bacterium | reverse complement strand
GGACCCATGCGCTGCGCTCAGGGTGACAGCAGAGCCTTGTGCAGAGGTTCCCTAGTGCGAGCGGGGCCGCGACGGGGTGCTCAGGGCGCGCCCTTCAGATACATCGCGCCGGTCGGCTTATCGACTCCGCCGGCCGGTTCGAGCGTGATTGCGCTGGCCAGCAATTGCTCGCCGGCCGGCGGCAGCGTCGAGGCGACAGTCGCCGCGCCCTGGATGCCCGGGACGAACAGGGCCGCCTTGACCGGTCCGCTCTTCGCGCCGATCCACCAGAGCTCATATTCCTTGCCCGGCGGCGGCGCCGGCAGTCCGGCCACCTGCAGCACGGCGTGATTGCCGGCCGCGGAGACGGCGACTAGCCCGGCCGCGTTGGGCGCGGGCGCCAGCGGACCGAGGCGAATCATGCGGGCGTCGGGCGCGAGCACGGCGCGGGTCAATTGGCCCTGGGCGGCGAGCTGGGAGCGCAATGCGATCACCTCGTTCTTGCCCTCGCGGAGCAAACCGACCAGCGTGCGCGATTGCTGTTCGAGGCTGGCCATGCGGCTCTCCGCGATCTGCTGGCGGTTGGCGAGATCTGCCGTGAGCACCGCGAGCACGATCGCGGCGGCGGTCGCGATCGCCGTCGCCACGCGCCATCCGCGCGCGACCCCGGGGCGCGCCGCGCGATCGGCCGCATGGCTGGCGGGTCGCGCGTCGCCGATCTCCGCGCGTTCGGGCTGATCGGCTTCGCCGCCGGCCAGCCGCTGCTCGAGCCGCCGCCAGATGCGGTCGGCCGGCCCGTCGCCGGCCTCGCTCATCGCCATCGCGGCCAGCGTTTCGCGCAGGTCGCGCAACTCGGCCTCGCACTCGTCGCAGCCGGTGGCGAGATGCGCATCCAGCGCGCGCTGCTCGTCGCCCTCGAGGCGGCCGAGCGCCGCGAGCGGCAGCAGATCTTTTAGCTCTTCGTGATCCATCGCCGCCTAGTCGCCGTGTCCCTTGAGACCCTCCTTCATTTTGATCAGGGCGCTGCGGATACGGCTTTTGACCGTGCCCAGCGGCAACCCTGTGCGCTCCGCAATCGCCGACTGCGAGAGATCGGAAAAATAGGCCAGTTCGAGCACGCTCCGCTCGTTATCCTGCAACTTTGCCAGGGCCGATTCGACCACGCGCCGGCGCTCCGCAAGATGGATCTCGGCGGTCGCGTCGGGCGTATCGATCTGCTCGAGCGGCTGCTCGCGCACGATCTCGCGGGCCTTGCGCGCGCGCAGCCGGTCGATAGCGCGGCTGCGCACCAGCATCATCAGCCACGCGCCGACCGAACCGCGCGAGCGATCGAAGGCAACGGCCTGGCGCCACGCCTGCCACAAAACATCGGCGGCGACCTCTTCGGCATCGCCCCGATCGCCCACGATACGCTCGGCCACCGCGGCGAGCGCGTGCCCATAGCGCTGATTGAGCACGCGGAGCGCGCCCTGATCACCGCTGGCGATGGCGAGTATTACCGCCTCGTCGGACGGTTGCGTGGCTGGAGTGTTCGGCACCCGGCTCTACCTTGAGATACGGCGCGCGGCAGCCGGTGGATTGGACGCGGCTTCGCAATGGCGCCGGTCGGCGCCAGCCCAATGCGGATCGCGCGGCGGAGAGCGTGCAATTATGCGGGTGCGGTTAAGCAATAGCGCACCATAATCGTCCACGCGGGTGCTTCGCAAGTACCAAAATTGATCGATTCGCGCTTGCGGCCGGGCGCCTCGCGCGCATAAATCATTCTCTACTCCACGTCACACCATGAATATCGGAGCGTCAATGGCAGCAGAGGAAAAACCGACCCAGGAATGGCAGGCCGATCGCTACGCCCATCACGCGCACTTCGTGCCGACGCTCGGCCAGCCGGTGCTCGAACTGCTCAAGCCGCGTCCCGGCGAGCGCATCCTCGACCTCGGCTGCGGCGACGGCGTGCTGACGGAAAAAATCGCCGCGGCCGGCGTGGCCGTCATCGGCGTCGACGCCTCGCCCGACATGATCGCGGCGGCGCAGCGGCGCGGCCTGGCGGCGCGCGTGATGAACGGCGCACAACTCGAGTTCGCCGGCGAGTTCGACGCGGTCTTTTCCAATGCCGCACTGCATTGGATGAAAGGCGATCCCGACGCGGTGATCGCGGGCGTGGTGCGCGCGCTCAAGCCGGGCGGCCGCTTCGTCGCCGAAATGGGCGGGCATGGATGCGTCGCGGCGATCGTGGTCGCGATGGTCGCGACGCTCGAGCGCCGTGGCATCGGCGACGCGGCATCCGCCATTCCGTGGTACTTCCCGACCGTCGGCGACTACCGCGCACGGCTTACGCGGGCCGGCTTGGTCGTCGATTATATCGAGCTGATTCCGCGCCCGACGGCGCTGCCGACCGACATGGCCGGATGGATCGAGGTGTTCGGACAGCCGCTGCTCAAGCGTTTGCCGGCTACCGATCGCGCCGCGGCGATCGCCGAAGTGGTCGCCAGGCTGCGGCCAGTGCTCTGCGACGAGCAGGAGCGCTGGACCGGCGATTACATCCGGCTGCGCTTCGCCGCGCATCGGCCGCACTGACACTGACGCCGCCGCAGTGCCGTCCGCGCGCAGCGCTATTCAGCCGCGGTGAGCTTGCGTCGCCGAGGCGATTCAATTGCGCCATCGCTAGCGCAACGCCCCGCCGACAGATCGTCAGTAGCCGCGCGCCGCGTTGCCGAGCAGTGCGCGTGCCACCAGCAGCTTCATGATCTGCGCGGTGCCGTCGCCAATCTCGAGACCGATCACGTCGCGCATGCGCTGCTGATGCGGTAGGTCGAGGCTGAAGCCGAGATGTCCGTGCAGCAGCAGGCACTGATGGATCACCTTGACGGCGAGTTCGGGCGCCCACCACTTGCATCCCGCCGCCAGCCATCCGTGCGGCTCGCCGCGATCCTTGAGCCACAGCGCCTCGTAGCACAGGAGCCGTGCCGCGCGCAGTTGCACCGCCGCCTCGGCCAGCGGAAACGACACGCCCTCGAAGCGCGCCAGGCTGCCGCCAAACGCCTGTCGCTCGGATACGTACTGGCAGGTCTCGTCGACGCTCTGCTGTGCCGCGCCGATACACATCAGGCCGATCAGCGAGCGGCTGAAGTCGAAGCCCTGCATCACCTGGACGAAGCCCGCGCCCTCGGCGCTGACCCGCGCGTCGGCCGGCACCCGCACCCCGTCGAAGAACAACTGGCCGCGCCCGATCGCGCGCGTGCCGAGGTCGCGAAAGCGCGCGCGGCTCACCCCCGGCGAATGCAGATCGACGTAGAAAGCGCTGACCCCGTGCGCGCCCTGTTCGAGCGTGCCGGTGCGCGCCAGCACCAGGATTGAATCCGCCCACGAGGCGAACGAGATCGAGCTTTTCTCGCCATCCAGGATGTAGTGATCGCCGTCGCGCCGCGCGCTCAGCTTGACGTGCGCCGCGTCCGATCCGCCCGACGGCTCGGTCACGCCCAGCGCCGGCACCACCGCGCCGCTGCAGATGGCCGGCAGCCACGCGCTCTTCTGGCGCTCGTCGCCACGCGCATCGATGATCGCGCCGACCAGCGCCGCGAGCAGCAGCACATACGCCGCGTTGAAGTCGTGGCGCCCAAACTCCTCGAACGCGATACCCAGCGCGACGTAATCGAGCGCCTGCCCGCCGTGGCGCGGATCGACCATCGGCGCCAGCAGCCCCAACGCGCCGATCCGGCGCACCACGTCGCGCGGCAAGTCCTCGTCCGTGTCGCGGCTGGCGTAGGCCGGCGCGAGTTCACGCCGGGCGAATTCGGCGAGCGTATCGCGCAGCATCTGCTGGTCGGGGTTGAAGCTGAAGTCCATCGCAATTCTCCGCTACCGGTTGATGCTAGCCCGGAGGTGCCTTGAGCGGATGACGCCGGAAGAAATCCAGAATCGCCGCCGTCCACGGCTTCGGCCAGCGTATATGACGCGCCACGCCGATCATCGCCAGGAGCGGATGGCGTGTGCCGCCATTGGGGTCGGTGCCGCAAAGCGCCGTGCAACTGGCCGTCCCGCGCTCGTCGCGATCGATGATCGTGGCCGACGCATCCGCGCCCATCCCGGCGAGTTGGCCGACAAAAAATTGCACGTTCGGGCAGGTCCCCGCAATGTCGCAACTGTTATGCACCTGGTAGGTCGGCACGCCAGGATTGAAAATTTGCAATTGCCGATCGTTCGCAGGCGCGCCGCTGACCGGTACTTGCGGGCACGGATCGTAGCCGAGCTGAAACGGATCGGGCGACGAATAGACTCCGACCGCCGCGATCGCGGGCCGGTTCAGCCCGTAGAGATAGGCGAACGATCCGCCGTTGGACCATCCGGTTAGATAGACGCGCCGCGGATCGACTTTGCGGGTCGCGATCGCGGCCGCGATAAAATGATCGATCGTCGCCGCGTCGACATTTTCCGGGTAGACCGTCGCGCCGATTTTGACCGCGCCGGCCGCGCTCATTTGCCGGTACCAGATGTCCCATCCGGTACCCTTGTGATCCGGCGGCGGGTAGTGATGCGTGGTGTCGCGGCCCGCGGGCGCCAGCAGGATAAAGCCGGGCCGCGCCGGGTCGTCGCTGACGTTCGCGGTCTTGAGAAAATCGAGCAGATTGGTCATTTGGCTCACGCTGCCGGCGCGGGCCAGCGATGGATGCAGATACACCACCAGCGGCAGTGGCTTGCCGGACGCGGCCAGCGGCGGCTCATACAGACAGGCGTAGCGATCGTTGCTCGCGGAGTCTTTCCACGGGCCGATCCGCACGCCGCCCACGCATTGCGGTACGACGTTCGCGATCAGTTGCGCCGGCGCGTCACCGAACGGTCCGCAAATCGCGGCCGGTCCCGGCGCAGCGGCGGCCGCGCGCGCCGCACCGCACGGCATCGCCAACGCCCACCCGAGGGTCAGCGCGGATAACCATCGCCGTCTCACCGCCATCGCGCCATGGTGCCGCGCCCAGCCTCACGCGCGGCTAATGCGAGTCGCTCTCCGGCGCCGTTTCCGTGGACCCGGGAGGATTGTAGGAGGGAAGATTCGAGAGCTTGCCGTCGGACCGATCGTCGTCTTGCGCCGGCGTTTCGATCTGCTCCGCGGTGACATCGCCGTCGTCGCTGTCGCCCATCGCGGATTCGGTGTCGTCGCCCTCGGCGGCGGCCCTTTCCTTTTCATGCCGCAGCACCTGGGCCTGGATCTCCTCGGGCGACAGATTCGGCGTCAGGCCCTGGCTGTGCGACAGGTTGGCGCGACTTTCCGGGCTCATCGTCAGCCACATCTGGCTCGCCTCCGCGGCGTTGCCGCGGTTGAGTGCGTCGAGGAACTTCTGCTGCGGGGATTCGTGATGGAACAGCGAGCATCCGCTGGCGCCCGCCGCGACCGCAATCAGTATAATCGCGATCAGCGCGCCGTGTGCCACGCCGGTCGGGCCGGCAATGTATTGCGTGGTCATCCGTCTCCCGCTCCGCCGCATCTTATCCCGCCACTCCGGTTCCGCCGCGGAACGGATCGCCGTTCGCGCCGCCCGCCTCGACCCTCGGCTCGATCGTATGAATCACTCTATGGCCGCGTCGACGGATCGATCAATTAGCTATTTGCGGGTGAGTTGCGCCGCCGCATCGCCCGGCGCGCCGCTCAGTAGATCACTACGCTGCGGATCGACTTCCCCTGATGCATCAGCTCAAACGCCTCGTTGATCCGCTGGAGCGGCATGGTATGCGTGATCAGGTCGTCGATATTGATGCGTCCTTCCATGTACCAGTCGACGATTTTCGGCACGTCGCGCCGGCTCTTCGCGCCGCCAAAGGCCGTACCTTTCCAGGTCCGCCCGGTGATCAACTGAAACGGCCGCGTCGCGATCTCCTCGCCCGCACCGGCCACCCCGACGATCACGCACGTGCCCCATCCGCGCTGGCAGCATTCGAGCGCCTGGCGCATCAGCTTCACGTTGCCCACGCATTCAAAGGCGAAGTCGGCGCCGCCCTTAGTCAAATCGACAATCCACGGCACCAGATCGCCGCGCACCTCGGCCGGGTTGACGTAATGCGTCATGCCGAATTTTTCCGCCATCGCGCGCCGTCCCGGATTCAGGTCGACGCCCACGATCATCGCCGCGCCCGCCATCCGCGCGCCCTGCACCACGTTGAGCCCGATCCCGCCCAGGCCGAAGACCGCTACGCGATCGCCGACCTGCACTTTGGCGGTATTGATCACCGCGCCGATCCCCGTGGTCACGCCGCATCCGATGTAGCAGACCTTGTCGAACGGCGCGTCGGCGCGGATTTTCGCCAGCGCAATCTCCGGCACCACCGTGAAATTCGCAAACGTCGAGGTGCCCATGTAATGGTGAATCGGATGGCCGCCGAGGCGGAAGCGGCTGGTCCCGTCGGGCATCACGCCGCGCCCCTGGGTCTCGCGAATCGCCGTGCACAGATTGGTCCGCCCCGACAGGCACGACGGACAATTGCGGCATTCCGGGATGTAGAGCGGGATCACGTGATCGCCTGGCTTCAGCGTCGTCACGCCCGCCCCGATCTCGGCCACCACGCCCGCCCCCTCATGGCCCATGATCGCCGGGAACAGCCCTTCGGGATCTTTGCCCGAGAGCGTGTAGGCGTCGGTATGGCAGATGCCGGTCGCCTTGATTTCGACCAGCGCCTCGCCCGCCTTGGGTCCGTCGAGATCGACTTCGGTAATTTCCAGCGGCGCTTCCGCGCGCTGCGCCACCGCGGCCCGGACTTTCACTCCACGCTCACCCGCCTTTGCCGAGAATTGTGCCTATCGATGATCGCGAGGCGCGCCCCGCAGCGCAAGCCTGGCGACCGTTGTCCGTCAATTCATGCGGTGCAAGCGCTACGGCCGCAGGATGATCGCGCCGTCGCGCACCGCGCGGCCGCCCTCGGCGCTCAGCGCTTCGAAAAAGATCGCCGCGCCGCCGCCGCGATGCGGCTCGCGGGCAATTATCCGCACGATCATCTCGGACGGCATGAAGACCATCGCGCCGAAGCGCGCGTAAATCTCCGCGACCCGTTCGGGATCGTTGCCCGCTTCCGCCGCGATGATCCGCGAGACCGCCAGCGCGAGCGTCGCCGTGCCATGCAGCATAATCGCCGGCAGTCCGGCCGCCGCGGCGACCTTGGCGTCGGTATGGATCGGGTTCCAGATGCGCGCGCATTCGGTGTAGACGTGGGCCGCGCCCGCCGTGACGATGGCGCGCATTTCCGTCCGCGCCCGCGCCGGCGTCGCCTTGAGCGTCGGGACCTCGGGCGTCGCCGCCGGCCGCGCCGTCCCTGTGATCGCGACCTCGCGATAGATAGTGCCGTAGTAAGTTGTGCAGACCGGCGCGCCGGCCGCATCGGCGGTGTCGAATCTGGTGACCTCGTAGGCGCCCGGCTTGCGCGCCTCGATTCCCTCGATCACCGCGCGCGTCGTCACCCGCTCGGGCGGACGCAACGCGCGATGGATAATCGTGTGATGGGTCGCATGGACGCCGCGCGCCGCTTCGGCCGGCGCGAGCATGTGGCGATAGCGGCTGCGCAAGTCGAGGGCCGACGGCCATTCGACGCAGACCGGGAACAGCGGGTGCACCGCGATGTCGCCGGCGCGGCGCGTGTCGATATAGCATTCGTGCAGGTCGCCGAGCGCGGCCGCGTAGGCCATCGTCCAGCGCGCGTCAATCTCGTTCGTGCGCGGCTCGGCCGCGGTTCCAACCAGCGATACGTCGAGTGGCATGACCTACTCTAATAGCGCCGTGCGCCGGCCAAGGTCCACCGCCGCGCTATTTGCTGTCGATGAAGGAAACGCTTTGAATGCGCAGATTCTTCGTGATCAAAATACCCGCGCCATGTATTTCGACCGGGGTTTCGTCGTCGAGGATCCAGGACGCCTTTTCCAGGAAGAGACTTCCCTCCTCAGGCGTATCCGAGAACATCCTGGGCCAGCCGCGTACTCTCCGGCCATCGGTGAATTCGACCACCACAAATTCATCGAGATCATGGAAGACGTCGCTCCAGACAGAGATTCTGCTCGAACGCTTGGTAACCTTAATCCACCGCAGAAATCCGGTGACAAGGTCATTGGTGGAAAGGTAACTAATCGCCAGCCCGAGCGATCCTGCCACCACAAACGCCCATGACACGAAGTTGCGAAGCGAATCTGGATTTATATCTAAAGTCGCCGACTTCGCATTCACTTTAATGTCGACAACGAGCGGATTTACCCGGAGAAAAACAACGCAAATGAAGTAGACAAAAAAACTGTAAAATAACGCCTCGATTGCCTTATCAAGGTCCGTCTGATTTGGCCGCACGGTCAGCGCGCCGACGATTCGCGCCGTGAAGAAACCTGGCAAGAGAACGAGCAGGATTTGGATACCTTGGTAGGTTGTCGGAATCACCTGGATGCCTGCCTATTATCGTGTGGAGGCGAACACCTGCGGAGAGCATTGGGCGCGCCTGAGATATTATTTGTTCGGTTTTGTGCCCAAATTCTCCTTGGTTTGACCGGGATAGACCTTAGGCGGAGGTAGCGGCGGCTTTACGCCAGAGGGTGCTGGCGGTTTGATCGACTTACTAAGACTATCTTTTGGTTTTGCGCTGGCCATCTCGGATGCTCCTGTGTTCTCAAAATTGCGATGCCTTAACGTATCATGTGGTAGCCAAAAGCTACACGCGTGTGAATTCAGCTCCTATGAATTGCGGACCGCTATGCGTCCGCGGCCCCGCCGTCGCCGTTGGGCTCGTCGATCTCCTCCGCTTCGGCCAGCCGCGCCACCGCGCGCACCCGCTCGCCCTCTTCGAGCCTGACCAGATGCACGCCCTGCGCGTTGCGCCCGGTGATTCGCACCTGTTTCGCCGCCAGCCGGATGACCTGGCCGCGGTCGGTGATCAGGACCACCGTGTCGTCCGATCCGACCTGGCGCACGTTGACCACCTTGCCGGTGCGCTCGGTCACGTTCATCGTGATGACGCCCTTGCCGCCGCGATGCGTCAGGCGATACTCGGCCGCCTCGGTGCGCTTGCCGAAGCCGCGCTCGGAGACCGTCAGCAGGGTCTCGTCCTGGCGCGATACCGCGATCGAGACCACTTCGTCCTTGACCAGCGTGACGGTCTTGCCGTCCTTGATCGGATACGACTCGAGCTCCATGCCGACCACGCCGTAGGTGCCGCGGCCCATCGGACGCGCCTCTTCCTCCTTGAAGCGGATCGCCTGGCCCTCGCGGGTCGACAGGACGATATGCTGGTCGCCGTCGGTGATGCGCACGCCGATCAACCGGTCGCCGTCTTCGAGATTGATCGCGATAATCCCGTTCGTGCGGATATTTGCGAACTGCTCGAGCTCGGTCTTTTTCACCAGCCCGCGCCGCGTCGCGAAGAAGACGTACTTGCCCGCGATATCCTTGGGCACCGGCAGAAACGCCGAAAGCGTTTCGTCGCTCGCCAGGCTGAGCAGGTTGGCGATCGATCGCCCACGCGCGGCGCGTCCGCCCTCGGGCAGTTCGTAGGCCTTTTTCTCGTAGACCTTGCCCGCGCTGGTGAAGAACAGCAGCCGGTCGTGCGTGCCGACCGCCACCAGATGCTCGACCAGGTCCTCGGCGCTCGCGCTCGCGCCAATCTTGCCGCGGCCGCCGCGCCGCTGCGTGCGATAGAGCGACAGCGGCGTGCGTTTGATGTAGCCGCCGTGGGTGACTGTCACCAGCACGTCCTCCTCGACGATCAGGTCCTCGATCGAGAAGTCACCCTCGGCCTCGATAATCTGCGTGCGCCGATCGTCGGCGAATTCCTTGCGGATCTCCTTGAGCTCCTGCTCGATGATCTTCATCTGCTCGCGCTCGTCGCCGAGGATCGTGCGCAGCCGCGTGATGGTCGCCTGGGTCTCGGCGTATTCGGCCTCGATCTTGCCGCGTTCGAGCGAGGTCAGGCGGCGCAGCGTCAAGTCGAGGATCGCCTGGGCCTGCGCCTGGGTCAGCGCAAAGCGCTGCATCAGCCCGCTGCGCGCGGCTTCGGCATCCTCCGACGCCCGGATCAGCCGGATCACGGCGTCGAGATTCTTGAGCGCGATCAGCAGCCCTTCGAGGATATGCAGCCGCGCCTCGGCCTGGCGCAGCTCGAACTGCGATCGCCGGATGATCACGCGCTGGCGATGGCGCAGGAACTCGCGCAGCATCTCGAGCAGGCTCATCTCGCGCGGCCGCCCCTCATGGATCGCCAGCATGTTCAGCCCGAAGCTCAACTGCATCTGCGACATTTTGTAGAGCTGGTTGAGCACGATCTTGGGCTCGGCGTCGCGCTTGAGCTCGATCACCATCCGCATGCCGTCGCGATCGGATTCATCGCGCAGATCGCTAATCCCTTCGATGCGCTTGTCGTTGACCAGTTCGGCGATCCGCTCGATGAGCCGCGTCTTGTTTACCTGGTACGGAATCTCGCTCACGATAATCGACGCGCGCGAGCTCCGCTTGTCGGTCTCGATGCGCGCCGTCGCGCGCATGATCAGGCTGCCCCGCCCGCTCAGATAGGCTTGGCGCACCGCGGCCCGTCCGAGCAGTTGGCCGCCGGTCGGAAAGTCCGGCCCCGGGATGATGTCGAGCACCTGCTCGAGCGTGAGGTCGGGATGCTCGATCAGCCTGAGCAGCGCGTCGCAGACTTCGCCCAGATTGTGCGGCGGGATATTCGTCGCCATGCCGACCGCAATGCCGTCCGAACCGTTGATCAGCAGGTTGGGGATCTGCGAGGGCAGCACCTCGGGCTCCTGGTCCGAGCCGTCGAAGTTGTCGGCGAAATCGACCGTCTCCTTGTCGATATCGGCCAGCATCCGCTCGGCCAGCCGCGTCAGGCGGCATTCGGTGTAGCGGTAGGCGGCGGCCGAGTCGCCGTCGATCGAGCCGAAGTTGCCCTGGCCGTCGATCAGCGGGTAGCGCAGGTTGAACGGCTGCGCCATCCGCACCAGCGCGTCATAGACCGCGCTGTCGCCGTGCGGATGGTACCGCTTGAGCACTTCGCCGACCACGCCGGCGCATTTCGAGTAGCGCCGCGACGAGAGCAGCCCCTCGCGGAACATCGCGTAGAGGATCCGGCGATGGACCGGCTTGAGGCCGTCGCGCAGGTCGGGCAGGGCGCGCCCGATATTCACCGACATCGCGTAGTCCAGGTAGGACTGCCGCATATCGGCTTCGATCGTCAGGCGCGCCGGTTCGTTGCGAAGGGGTTCGTTGCCGTTGGTCTCAGCCATCTATTTCAGCCACGCAAATGAATTCGTTGGGTCGTTTCGGAATTGCCGCTGTCGCCGCCGCCGGTCCCGTAGCCCAGCATGATAAAGGTCTGCACGACCATGATGATCGCGATAATCGCGAGCAGCGCGACCACCGCGCGGCGCCAGAAGCGTCCGCGCTCGAAGCTCTCGAAAAAAGCCCGGTTGCGGCGGCCGGCCTTCGCCGAGACCCGGGTGAGCTGGTCGAGGTCGCGGCGCATCTCGCGCAACAGCCGCACTAGCTCTTCGTCGTCGATTTCCAAGCGAAGGTCTCCTGGGCGAAAACGCCGCGCATCCGCCGGTTAAGAGCGCTCTTCATAATGTTGACTCAGTCGCGCGAGGATTGCTCCGTAGTTCATCTTGATGGCGCTCTCGTCGCGCCATTTGAATTGGTACGGGCGCTCATTCGCCGCTTCAAATTCGAGCACGAGAAATTCGTCGAAGGCTGGTGCCGCCAGGCTCATCAACCGCGATTCGGCTTCCGCAGCTTCATGGATCGGATGTTGGTATTTCTTGCCATCGGTTCGGAACGCCCTCCGCCCTTCATAAGAGGTACAGTGGTCGGCAAAATTGACGCCCACGATTCCGACGCAAAGTGCTCTGCCACGCTTCGACGTGAAATGAACGACCTGCTTCTGAAGGTCATTTATCACCCGGTCGATCTGCTTGATCATTGCCTTGAAAAGTATCTTCACTTCGACGCCCAGCTCGATCGTCGCAATCGGGCCGCGCCGCACCGCGAAGCCGCGATCCGAACGCGCTTCCGCATTCGGGACGAGTTCGCCAAAGCTGCCGTCACCGCGCCTGGCCTTCACGCCAACACGACGATTCTCGACGTTCATTACTGACAGCCCGCTGTCTACTCGATCGACGAACCTTTTCGATCTGGCAAGAGTATATATATCCTCGAAGAGTTCCATCGCGACGAGATCGCCGAGATTCGATCGCCGATGCAGATACCGTTGTCCGTCGAAGAGATGCCGAAACGCCTCCAGCAACCGGTATTTCAATGCCGGCCCCGAACTCGACGAGGGTCATTTCCCTGGCTTTCTTCCATGAGTACCGCATCGACGAGTACCGCATCGACCGCGCCGAACATCCGCCCCTGTCTAATTGCCCCGTCAATATTGCGTCTGGCTATATCGACGTAAGACGGCTCAATATCGACGCTGACGGAGTTTCTGCCAGCGGTGATTGCCGCGATCGCCGTGCTGCCCGTACCACAGAAAGGATCGAGCACGGTGTCCCCGGCAAATGAAAACATCCTGATAAGCCGCTCCGCCAGAATCGGTGGATAGGGCGCCGGGTGGCCGGATTTGGTCGACGCGCCGCGCACGTCGGTCCATACCGATCGCCACCAACTTTGCATTTCCTCTTTGGTTAGAATCGATAATACCTTTTGCAAAGGCTTGACCGATCTGTATTCCCCGCCTTTGCGCAGGAATAGTATGTATTCGATATCGTTCTTTACTATTGCATTTGGTTGAAATGGCTTTCCATAGAAACCCGCCCCGTTGCCCGGTGTCTCAGTCACACCGTTGGCGATTTTATGCCAGATAATCGGTGTAAGGACATCAAGACTCGTTCGCCGTGCGCGCACCTGGATATCGGCATGAAGGGGCATTACATAATGCCGGCCAGCTTCTCGCCGCCGCAGGCATACGTCACCTACGACGCAGCAGACGCGTCCGCCGGGAACCAGTATTCGTTCGCATTCTTTCCACACGCGATCGAGGCTCTCCAGAAAAAGTTCATAGTCCTCGATTGAGCCGAGCTGGGCGTCCGCGCCGGGATATTCTTTCAGTGTCCAATAGGGCGGCGACGTGACCACCAGTTGGATCGATTCGTCTGGAACGAAAGAGAGATCGCGGGCGTCCCCGAGGCGTACCTCATGCCGCGTGCAATTGAACGGCGCCGGCCACGGCGCTTCGCGGAAGCGTTCATTCGCCGCGCGGTAGATCTGAAGAGCCTCCGAAGTATTGTCCGCAAGCGGTAGTTCGATATCTTCTCCGTGCAACCGAACGACCTTTGAATTTTTTTTCATAGTAGCGCGCCCGAAATTCCGCTGAGTCGGTCGAATTCGCCTCCGTGCGCCTTCACTACAACCGCCGCATAGCCGCTGCGGTCCATCAGATGTCGAGGTTTTTGACGTTGAGCGCGTTTTCCTCGATAAACTGGCGGCGCGGCTCGACCTGATCGCCCATCAGGCGCGTGAAAATCTCCTCGGCCGCCTCCTGCGATCCGACCTCCATCTTGAGCATCGATCGCTTCTCCGGATTCATCGTGGTCTCCCACAACTGCTCCGGATTCATCTCGCCGAGACCTTTGTAGCGCTGGACTTCGACGCCCTTCTGGCCCGCCGCCAGCACCTCGTCGGCGACCGCCTTGAGCGAGTCGACCGTGCGCTCGGCGTCGCCGGTGCGCAGCTTGTAGGGCGCCTTGAAAGATTCAAGATCGGCGTCGAGACGGCGGATTTCGCGCAACTCGCCCGACTGGATCAGCGTCAGGTCGACCACCGTCGGCGGCGTCATGCCGTTATTCGTATGGCTGAAGATGGCGCGCCAGGCGGCGTCGCCGTCGGCCTCGATGCGGCAGACCAGATTGGATGCCCCGGTTTGACCCTTGATTACTTCGCGCCGGATGGCTTCGGCCGCCGCCTCGGTCTCGGCCCGATCGCGCAGGCTCTCGGCGCTGATGGTTTTTTGCGCGACCAGCGCCACAATCGCCGCGACGATCGCGTGCTCCTTGGAGCGCCGCACCAGGTTGTCGAACATCCGCTCGCGATGCAGCGCCTTGCGCACCAGCGCCTTGAGCGCGGCGCCCTTGTACTCGCGCGCATCCTTATTTTTGCCACTGTCATTTTTGCCGCTGTCATTCTTTCCGCTATCTGCTTTGGCACTGTCAGCTTTGCCGACTTCGAGCGTTACCGCTTCGGCGCCGAGATCGGTCAGATAGTCCTCGAGCGCCGCCTCGTCCTTGAGATAGCGCTCGCTCTTGCCCTTCTTTGCGCGAAACAGCGGCGGCTGCGCGACGTGCAGATAGCCGCCCTCGATAATCTCCGGGAACTGGCGGAAGAAGAAGGTCAACAGCAGCGTGCGGATATGCGACCCGTCGACGTCCGCGTCGGTCATGATCACGATCGTGTGGTAGCGCAACTTGGCCGGATCCTTTTCCTCGCCGATACCCATCCCGAGCGCCGTGATCAGCGTGCGCAATTCGTTGGATGAGAGCACCTTGTCGATGCGCGCGCGTTCGACGTTGAGAATCTTGCCGCGCAGCGGCAGAATCGCTTGCACCCGGCGGTCGCGCCCCTGCTTGGCCGAGCCGCCGGCCGAATCGCCCTCGACGATAAACAGTTCGCTGCGCGCAGGGTCGCGCTCCTGGCAGTCGGCCAGCTTGCCCGGCAGCGATCCGGAATCGAGCGCGCCCTTGCGCCGCACGAGATCCTTGGCCTTGCGCGCCGCCTCGCGCGCCGTGGCGGCCTCGACCGCGCGGCCGATAATCCGCTTGGCAACGCCCGGATTCTTCTCGAAATACTCGCCGAGCTTTTCGTTGACCAGCCCCGAGACCAGTCCCTCGACCTCGGAGTTGCCGAGCTTGGTCTTCGTCTGGCCCTCGAATTGCGGCTCGGGAATCTTGACGCTGATGATGGCGATCAGGCCCTCGCGCGTGTCGTCGCCCTCGAGGTGCAAATCCTTGTTCTTGGCGAACAGATTATTTTTCGCCGCGTAGCTGTTGAGCGTGCGCGTAAGCGCCGACCGCAGGCCCGTCAGATGGGTGCCGCCCTCGATCGTATGGATATTGTTGGCGTACGTGGCGATCGTTTCGTGGTAGGCATCGGTCCATTGCAGCGCCGCCTCGATATCGATGGTCTCGCGCACGCCCTTGAAGAAGATCACGTCGTGCAGCGGTTCGTTGGCCTTGCTCAGCGACTCGACGAACTCGGCGATGCCGCCTTCGTAATGGAACTCTTCGCTCTTGCCGATGCGCTCGTCGCGCAGCGTGATCCGCAGGCCCGCGTTCAAGTAGGCCATCTCGCGCAGATAGCGCGCGATAATCTCGTACTTGAAGACCACCTCTTTGAAAATCGTCGGGTCGGGCGAAAACGCCGTGCGCGTGCCGCTGCTCTTGGTCGCGCCGCGCTCCTCGACATTGTGCCTGGGCGCGCCGCGCTGGTAGCTCTGAAAATAGATCCGCCCGTTCTTGTGGACCTCGACCTCGAACTGTTCGCTCAGCGCATTGACCACCGACGCGCCGACCCCGTGCAGTCCGCCCGAGACCTTGTAGGCGCCGCGATCGAACTTGCCGCCGGCGTGCAGCACCGTATGCACCACTTCGAGCGTGTCGCGCTTTTCCGTCGGATGCGGTCCGACCGGGATGCCGCGGCCATTGTCCTCGACCGAAATTCGATCGTCGGCCATGATGACCACTCCGATCGTCGTGCAGAAACCCGCCAGCGCTTCATCGACCGAGTTGTCGACAATCTCAGAAACCAGGTGATGCAGCCCGCGTTCCGAGGTGTCGCCGATATACATGCCGGGGCGTTTGCGCACCGCCTCCAGCCCCTCGAGAACGCGAATTGAATCGGCGCCGTACCCGTCAGAAGATGCTTTGTTTGTCATAAGAGGAAAGAACCGATCCGACCCCCCGAATCCGCCATAGAACCAACCTAGAGTCTACCCTCGCTCAGCTATCGAGTAAAGGAAGCGTCAGCCGATTTATGGATAAATCAAACATCATTTGATTAAAACTCGACAGAGGCATTAAAGTAGCTAGTTTCTCTTATTAATCCGACTGCGACATCTACCCACGAATGGGACCGCAAACAGAGATAAATCTCGGGTTAAATAAAACAATGTATCGTCACACTGACTGGAGTTTACGGACGGCGTGCGCCCGGCTCGCAGTTAGCCTCGATTCGCGGCGACTGGCGCGGCCGTGAAATCCGCGCGCCCGCAACGCTTCGACACCCCCGTCTACTCGTAGAGGCGCAGATCTTTGAGGTACTCGGCCGGTCCCACGTAGCCGACGCGGCGCTTGCGAATCGCACCGGTGGAATCGATAAACACGGTCGTCGGCACGCCCGCGATATCGAACTCTTTGATCAGCGCCTGGTTGGCCGGATTCTCCGCGGTCAGATTGGCGCGCAGCAGCGTCACCCCCGCCGCCGCGCGAATCACCGCCGGATCGACGAACGTCGTCCGCTCCATCTCGCGGCAGGGTACGCACCAGTCGGCGCTGAAGTCCAGGACCACCGGCCGATGCGCGGCGCGGGCCGTCTGGAGCAGCGTGGGATCGAAAGGCGCAAAGGCGAGCGCGGCAGGCGGCGCGGCGCGCAATTGCATTGTGAGTAAGATCAGGGCGACGGCGGCGGCGACGCCGAGCGCCGTGCGGAAGATCACGAACGGCCGCCAGTTGCGGCCGGCACGCGTGACGAAGCCGAGGAAGAGGCCGACCGCGGCGGCGTAAAATGGCAGCGATCGGGTGATCAGCCGATGCGGCACGAGCGGATCGAGAAAATAGAGCGCCATACCGACCAGGACGAAGCCGAACAGTTGCTCGATCCACGCTAGCCATTCGCCCGACCGCGGCAGCCGCCGGATACTGCCGGCGGCGAGCGCCAGCCCGACGTACGGCAGGCCCATTCCGATCGCCAGCGTGAAGAACAGCGCGAAGCCGAAGATCGCGCTGCCACTGCGCTGGACCATCAGGAGCAGCCCCAGCACGATCGGCCCGATGCACGGTGCCGCGACCACGCCCATCCCGAGACCCATCACGAGCGAGCCGGCGTAGCCCGGCCGCGCGACTCCGGCTCGGCGCATGATCCATTGCGGCGGCTGCAAGGCGAACAGGCCGAAGCTCGACGCCGCCAGCGTCAGCAGCATCGCGGCGATCGCCATCAGCACGTAAGGATTTTGCAGCGCCGCGCCGAACAGCCCGCCCGCCAGCGCGACCGCGACACCGACGGCGGAGAACATCAGCGCGATGCCGAGCACGTAGACCATCGCGAGCGCGACCACCTTGCGCGGTCCGCCGCCCTCGTTGCCGAAATACGCGATCGTGACGCCAATCAACGGATAGACGCACGGCGTCAGGTTAAGCGCGAGCCCGCCGAGCAGCACGAGCAGAAAGCCCAGGCCGTAGCCATGCGTGGCGAAGACCCGCGCGATCGCGTCGTCGTCCGGCGCCGACGCGACGCCCGCTGCCGCTGGCGCGCGGCCGACCGTCGCGGCGGTGTCCGATGCGGCCTCGTCGGCCGCCGCGCCAATAGTCGCGGCCGAGGCGAGATCGATTGTCGCGGCGAGCGACGCCGGCCGCAGGCATTGCTGATCGTTGCAGGCCTGAAATTTAAGCGTGATCTTGGCCGGCGCGCCGACGTCGCTGCGCCAGGCGGCCGCGGCCGCCATCGGTACCGTGAAGGCGACCTTGCCGGTGAAGACCGAAAGCTGGTCATGGCCGGCGAAGGCGAGCGTCACGAGTTGCGCCGGCGGATAGCTGACCGCGCCCGCCGTGACGCTGGTGGGCGGCGTCACGCTGAGCCGGGTCGCGATGTAGTAGGCGCCGATCGGGCGGTCGGAGTTGATATGCCATCCGTCGGCGATGCGCGCGCCGACGTGCAACAGCGCGGACGCGCCGGCGTGCAAGGGATGATCGAGCGTCGCCGCTTCGAGCGTGACCACGCTGGCCGAATCGGGCGGCGCGGCTGCGGCGCGCGGCGCCCGGATGAGCAGCGCGAGCGCGACGACGATCGCGGCCAAGCGCGCGCGCCGGACGCAGCGTATCGACGCGTTGCGCGCGCAGGCGCGAAGTTGGCGCGGGCCCGCCGGGCTAGCCGTCGAGGGGGGCTTCACCGTTGACCGAAAGCGGCGCGCTGTCGACGATTTCGAGTCCGTAGCCGGGCAGATTGGCGAGCCGCGGCGGCCGATCGGTCAGCAGGATCATGCGGCGCACGCCGACGTCGCGCAGAATCTGCGCGCCGATACCGTAGTCGCGGAAGTCGGCCTCGGGCGCGTTGAAGCGCGTGCTGGCGCGGCGGATGACGCGGCGCGGACCGCCGTCGATATCGTTGGCGATGGTGTCGGACTCGCGCTTGAGGTAGAGGATCACGCCGCATCCGACCGACGCGATATGCTTCATCGCCGCCTGCAGGAGGCTGCGCGTATTGCGCTTGGTATAGCCAAAGACGTCGCCCGGCAGATACTCGCGATGCGCGCGCACCAGGATCGGCGCCTCCGGATCGATCGTGCCCATGACCATCACCAGATGTTCGCTCTGATCGACGCGGTTGCGGTAAACGCAGGCGCGAAACTCGCCGAAGGCGGTCGGCAGCCGCGCCTCGGCAATCCGCTGGACCATGGTCTCGTTGCGCAGGCGGTATTCGATGATGTCGGCGACGGTGACGATTTTGAGTCCGTGGAGACGCGCGACTTCGACCAGATCGTCGCGCCGCGCCATGGTTCCGTCTTCCTTGAGAATCTCGCAGATGACGCTGGCCGGCTTGAGCCCCGCCAGGCGCGCGAGGTCGACGCCGCCCTCGGTCTGGCCGGTGCGCACCAGCACGCCGCCGTCGCGCGCGCGCAAGGGATAGACATAGCCCGGCGTGATGAACTCGGCGCCGGTGGCGTCTTCGCGGACCGCCTGCAGGATGGTGGTCGCGCGGTCGTGGGCCGAAATGCCCGAGCCGGCGGCGCGGCGCGCGGTGATCGGAATCGTGAAAGCGGTGCCGAGCGGCGCCTGGTTGTCCCCGACCATCATGTTGAGGCCGAGCTGATCGATGCGATCGCCCGACATCGGCAGGCAGATCAGTCCGCGGCCGTGCTTGGCCATGAAGTTGATCGCTTCGGGCGTGGCCTTTTCCGCGGCCATGCAGAAATCGCCTTCGTTTTCGCGGTTCTCGTCATCCATCAGGATGACCATGCGGCCGCGGCGGGTCTCCTCGAGCGCCTCTTCGATCGAAACGAACGGCACCCGTGGCGCGCGGGTGCGTGGCGCGATTTCACCAAACATGATGCATAGACCTCGCACCGGACGCGCGCGATCGCGGCGTCCGGCCCTGCACATTGGAGCCTCTTAACTAATCGATTGTATCCCAGCAGTGCCAGCCGCGTGAACAGGTTTAGGATTGTCGCCAAAGCCGCTCGCGCGGCCCGCGCGCCCGTCCCGCCGCGACCCGCCGAAGCGCGCGGAGTCGTCCGCAGCGCGCCGCCGCGTCCGCAATCCGCCGCGAATTCGAATCGATGGTGCGCGAATTCGTGACAATCGCGATCGACCACGATCGATGGCGCTCGCGCTGCGCCGCCGGGTTTGCCAGACTGAGCCGTTCGCGATGCATGATGAAGTAATCGAGACCTCGCCCGACGCCGAAGCCGCGCAGCCCGCCGCCGTCGAAGCGCCCCGGGAGATCGCGCGCGGATGGCTCGCCGCCTTCCGCGCCCTGCGCCATCGCAACTTCCGCCTGTTTTTCGTCGGCCAGCTCACCTCGCTCACCGGCACCTGGATGCAGACCGTGGCGCAGTCGTGGCTGGTGCTGAAGTTGACCAACTCGCCGCTGATGCTCGGCGTGGTGACCTTCGCCAACTACGTGCCGATCCTGCTGGTTGCGTTGTTCGCCGGCGTGATTGTCGATCACGTCGATCGCCGCCGCCTGATTATCGTGGCGCAGGTGCTGCTGATGCTCAGCGCCTTCGTGCTCGCCGCGCTGACCTGGACCGGCGCGGTGCGGGTCGAGCACGTGATCATTCTGGCGGCCTTCAACGGAGTCGTTTCGTCATTCGATATGCCGGGGCGCCAGGCCTTCGTGGTCGAGATGGTCGGGATGGAGGATCTGCCCAACGCGATCGCGCTGAACTCCATGATGTTCAATGGCGCACGCACCATCGGGCCGGCGATCGCCGGCATCCTGATCGCGCTGGTCGGCACCGCGACCTGCTTTTTCCTCAATGGCGTGAGCTATCTCGCGGTGATCTGGAGCCTGTTCGCGATGGATCTGCCGCGCAAGACCGCGGCGATGGTCGGCGCCAGCATGCTCAAGCGCCTGGGCGAGGGGATGACCTATGTCTGGGAGCATCGCCCGACCTACTATCTGTTGGTTCTGGTCGCGATCAACAGCGGCTTCGGCGTGCAATACAGCGTGCTGATGCCGGTGGTGGCGCGCAATATCCTGCACTCCGGCGCGCGCGGCTACGGTCTGTTGATGGCGGCGCAAGGCGTCGGTGCGGTGCTCGGCGCGGTCGCGCTGGCCGCGCGATCGGGCACGGCACGCGGTCTACGGCAAAATCTGACGCTCGGCCTGTTTATGACGGCGATCGCGATCATCGCCTTCGGCCTCTCGAACTCGATGGTCGTCTCAATGGCCACGCAAATGTTTATCGGCGCGGGCCTGATCAACTACATGGCGACGACCAACACCATGCTCCAGCTATTCGTCAGCGACGAACTGCGCGGCCGCGTCATGAGTTTCTACACCCTGTCGTTCATCGGGATGGCGCCGATCGGCGCGCTGATGGTCGGTTATATCGGCGAGCATTTGAGCACGCAGACGGCGGTGGTCGCTTGCGGCGCGGTCTCGCTGGCCTGCGCCGTGCTGCTGCTCACGCGGCTCAAGCTGTTCGCCGAGGCGCAGGCCGTGGCCGAAGCGGCGTCAACGATCCGTACCGCATGAGGCGGCGGCGGCGCGCGTCAAAGCGGCGATTGCCGGTGGGCTGCGCGCGCGGTCTGATGCGTCGTCGTCCGCGGCGAAGCGAGCGCGGGCCGCGGGCAGCCGCACGAGCTATAATCGGGACGCATGGCCGAACGGAGTAAAAGCAAAAAGCCTGACGTGCCCGCCGGCGATGGATCCGCGCGCGTTCTGCGGATGCTGCCGTCGGTCGACGAATGCCTGCGCGCGGCGCATCGCGACCCCGCGCTGGCCGGCTTCGGCCACGCCTATCTGAAGCTCGTCATCCGCCAGGCGCAAGCCACGCTGCGCGAGCTGATCGCGAGTGGCCGCGGCGACCTGACTCGGACGCGCGAGCAACTGGTGGCCGAGGTCGTGCGGATGGCTCGCGGCGCGATCGCGGCCGACCAGCCGGCGTTGCGGCCGGTGGTCAACGCGACCGGCGTGGTCCTGCATACCAATTTGGGGCGGGCGATCATGGCCGAGAGCGCGATCGCCGCGATGGTGCTGGCGGCGCGATCGCCGGTCAATCTCGAATACGACCTCGACCGCGGCGGCCGCGGCGATCGCGACGCGATCGTCGAAGAGGAATTGTGCGCGCTGACCGGCGCCGAAGCCGCCACCGTGGTCAACAATAACGCCGCCGCCGTGCTGCTTGCGCTCAACTCGATCGCCGACGGGCGCGAAGTGATCGTCTCGCGCGGCGAGCTGGTCGAAATTGGCGGTTCGTTCCGGATCCCGGACGTGATGGCGCGCAGCGGCGCGCGCCTGCGGGAAGCCGGCACCACCAACCGGACTCATCTGAGCGACTACGCCGGCGCCATCGGACCCGACACCGCGATGCTGCTCAAAGTGCATCCATCGAACTATCGCATCGTCGGCTTCACCGCGGCGGTCGAACTCAGCGAACTGGTTGAGCTCGGCCGGGCGCATAACCTGCCCGTGATGGAGGACCTGGGTGCGGGCGCGCTTACCGATCTGAGCGTCCACGGCCTGCCGCGCGAGCCACTGGTCGCCGAGCGTATCGCGGCCGGCGCCGGGCTGGTGACCTTTTCCGGCGACAAGCTGCTGGGCGGTCCGCAGGCCGGAATCATCGTCGGCCGGCGCGCGCTGGTGGCGCGGCTCAAGGCCAATCCGCTCAAGCGTGCGCTGCGCTGCGACAAGCTGACGCTGGCGGCGCTCGAGGCGACGCTGCGCCTGTATCTGCGTGGCGCCGACATCTGGTCGGATTTACCTACTCTTCGGATGCTCCGGCGCACGCCCGGCGAATTGGCCGCGATCGGCGAACGCGCGCGCGAAATCCTGGCCGAGCGGCTGGGGCCCGGCTACCGGCTCGAGGTGGTCGCCTCGACTTCGGAAATCGGTTCGGGCGCGCTGCCGGTCGAGCAACAGGAGTCGCGCGCCGTGCGCATCACCCATCCGGAGCGCGGACCCGACCGGATCGCGGCACTGTTCCGCAACGCGCGTCCGCCGGTCATCGGGCGTATCACGGAGGGCGCGTTCCAGCTCGATTTGCGCACGATCGAGGACCCGGCGATGCTCGCCGTGGCGCTACCCGAGCCGTGATAATCGAGCGGAGTCCTTGCTAAACGCTCCGGTCCGGCGCTAAACCGGCCTTGTACCATCATCTCATCCGATGGAGAGTGCCATGCCGGACAATACTTACAAGATCGTCGAAGTCGTGGGCGTATCCACCGACAGCATTCACCAGGCTGTCCGCAACGCGCTGACCAAGGCCAACCAGACGCTGCGCAACGTCGATTGGTTCGAGGTAGGAAATATCCGCGGCTCGGTGCACGACGGGAAACCCAGCTTTCAGGTCGAGTTGCGGATCGGCTTTCGCCTTGAAGCCGGGCCGATAACCTGAGCGGGCGCGTATCGCGGCCTCGCGTTCAATTCGTTCCGCGGGGGTTGGTTTCCAGTGGATCCGCCGTTTATGATCGAGGCTGACAACGGCTGGAGGCCGGCCTGAGCGATGAAAAGCTGTCCGCGATGCGGCAATACTTATCCTGACGCTGACGTCTTTTGCGAGACCGATGGCACCGCGCTAGTGGCCGGCGCGGGAGCGTCACCGCCGGGGCGGCCCGCGCCTGCGGAAAGTGCCCCCGAACTGGCGGAGCAGGCTGGTTCGATTGAATGTCCAACCTGCGGCGGACGGGCCGAGCCGGGCGAGATTATCTGTAATTTTTGCGGTACGCGGCTGCAGCCCGACGTGGCTCGTCCGGCGCCGGCTGCGCGGCTCTCGCCGTCGTCGCAGCGGACGGCCGCCAGCCCCGAGAATTTCGTGCCATCGCGCGCCCGCGGCACGCAATTCGGCGGCGACGGCGCGCCCTACGTCGAGGAACCGGTCGAGACCGAGACCACGGGCGGGCGCGGCATTTTCGGCCTGTTGGGCTATGCGATCGCGGCGATTATAGCCTTGGCGGCGGGCGCCTGGCTGGCGATTTATTTGAGCGGCAGCCATCCCAATGCGCCGATCGCGGCGGCCTCGCCGTCGGCCGCGCCGGGGATCGGCGGACCGCTGGTCGCGCTTGCCACCAACATGCAGATACAGATTAAAAGCGCCGACCTTAGCGCCGCCCTTCAGCGCGATCGCGCGAGCGTGAGTAAGGTTTTCGACGACAACCGCGACGCCCTGCTCGATACCTACAAGCATGACCTCGAGGGCGACCCGACCCTGCATGACGGGATGGTTCTGCGCCTCCACGTGATGCCCGACGGCAGCGTCAGCGGCGGCAGCGTGATGGTTTCGACGGCACCCAATCCGAGTCTCGACGCTGAGGTAGTCAGTGCGCTCAGCGGCTGGAAGTTCACGCCGGCCGGCGGCACGCCCGTGGATGTCGACTATCCGGTGATTTTTGCCACGAGCCCCGGCGATGTCGCCGCGCTGGAGGCCGACCTCAACACCAAGTTCGCGAGCCTCGGACCCAACGAAACGCCCGAGTACGCAACCAGTGCCGCACCAACCCCGAGTCCAGTGGCCGCCGCGACCCCGCCAGCCCTCGGGATTCCGGCGTTGCCCGGCAGCGTGGCGCCGCCGGCCACCGCCCTGGCTCCGCCGCCGGCCGCCCGCCCGCGTCGCCATCGAAGATTGTCGGATGAGTTGGCGTCGACACCCAAGTCCGGCGGCAAGTCCGGCGGCAAGTCCGGCGGCAAGTCCGGCGGCAAGTCCGGCGGCAAGTCC
>JADMIL010000043.1 GCA_015478645.1 Candidatus Binataceae bacterium | reverse complement strand
GGTTGATGACCTCGAAATAGTCGGTGTAATCCTCGGTGGTGAAGGCGTTATCCTCGCCGCCGTTCTCGCTGATGATGTTGGAGAATTCCTCGGGGCCGAGCTTTTTGGTCCCGCGGAACATCAGATGTTCGCACAGATGCGAGATGCCGGTCTCGCCGAAGACCTCGTTGCGCGAGCCGACGTGGAAGAACACGTTGAAGGTCGCGACCGGGGCCTTGTGGTTCTCGAGCACGATCACCTGGAGGCCGTTGGGCAGCCGGGCGTATTTAACGGCGTCGGCGATGCCGGCGCGGGCGCCCGGTGCGGCGCCGAGCGCAAGCAGGGCGGCGAGCAGGGCGATCGGCGCGAGCCGGCGGAGACGGGAAAACATTTTTATAGACATAGGTATTCAACCAGTTAAGTCAGCCGACTCCCGCAGAGTCAAGGTTCAAAAACGTCAGCCACGTGCGCGGCGCCGCCCGGGAAAGGGTGACGGAGAGCACGCGCCGGGCAGCGGCGGAATCAAATTGCCTTGGACGCGCGCGATTTGCCACAATGGCCGCGATGGCCTCAATGACGATCGCAACGCCGCCGCCCGACGAACAGGCCCTGCACGCGGTCAAGGGCATGCTGACCAAGTTCATGCGCATGCTCTTTCCGCTCGAGTTCCGCATCGATGCATTGCCGAACCCGGGCGCGATCCTGCCGTTCCACTATCCGCTGGTCGGCGGCGAAATGATTTTTCTGCCCGAGACGGTGGCCGGTATCGGCGGCCCGGCAATGGCGCGCGACTACTACGTCCTGACTGCGGCGCATATGGCGGGGCGCCACGAGTTCGGTACTTTCGCCTTGCGCCTGAGCGACCTGGCGGGCTTTGAAGAGCGCGCCGAGACCGGGGTCGAGGCGATCGACAGCTACGTCTCATCGTTCGACGATCCGGCGCTGGCCGGTGCGCTGATGCGGCTGAGCGAGACGGCGCGCGTCGACGCCGAGCTGGCGCGGCGGTATCGCGGGCTGGCGCGGCGCGCGCCGGCGATGCACCGCGCGCTGGCGGCGGGCTTGCGGCCCGAGGCGCTGAGCACGATGCTGGTCAAGGCGGCACTCGATCTCAGGTTCAGCGCAGACGACCCGGCGATCGGCTTTATTCAACAGGCGGACCATTATTTCGCCCCGCTGCGCGCCGCCGGCGCGACCGTCACCGACAGCGCACGGCAGACCGCCGCGATGTACGCGTGGCTGCAGGCGCTGATCGCGGCGGCGCGCGAAGCCGGGGCCGGCGCGCTCGACGCCGACGCGCGCGCGATGCGCGACGAGCTGCTCGGCCAGATGCAGGGTGGCGAGCAGGGCGCCGACGGCGTGGGCGATAGTGACGGCGGTGACGGCGAAACCGATCAGGACATCTCCATGCAGTCCTCGGGCAAGGACGCGAAGGGCAAGGGCGGACGGCCGCTCACGCCCGACGAGATTCGCCGCCTGCTCGCGGCCGGCGCGCAGATCAAGCCGGCGCAAGGCGAGGGCGGCGCCGAGGGCGAGGGCATGTACCTGACCCAACTGCTGGACAAGGACGCCAAGGAGCTCGAGGAGCTGCGCGAGCAGCTCGGCGAGATCGGCACGCAGGCGCACGGCGGGCGCCTGATGATCGGGCGCAACCGCGCGCAGGATTCGTATTACGCCTACGACGAATGGGATTACGTGGCGGCCGATTACCGGCGCAACTGGTGCCGGCTGCGCGAGATTCAGCTCGACGGCGACCATGGCGACTTCTTCGCCGCGACGCTCGAGCGTTACGCCGACGTGCTGCCGCAGGTGCGCCGCCACTTCCAGCGCATCCGGCCGTCGTCGTACCGGATGGTGCGCGGACTCGAGGATGGCGACGAACTCGACGTCGATCGCACGGTCGAGGCGCGCGTCGCGCGGCGCATGGGCGAGACCCCGGACGGCCGCGTTTACATGGCGCGCAAGCGCGAATCGCGCGACGTGGCGACGCTGTTCCTGCTCGACATGTCGGCCTCCACCGACGAGCCGATCCATCGCGAGACGCGTAAATACTCGGAGGGCGAGGACGACACCACCGACGACTGGATGAAGGCCTGGCAGCGGCGCCCGCAGACCGCGCAGCGTCCGCGGCGGATAATCGACGTCAACAAGGAAGCGCTGGTGATCATGGCGCAGGCGCTCGAGGAGATCGGCGACTCTTACGCGATCATGGGCTTCTCGGGCCACGGCCGCGACAATGTCGAGTTCTACGTGATCAAGGAATTCGACCATCAGTTGTCCGACGACGTGAAGGCGCGGGTCGGCGCGGTCGAACCCAAGCGATCGACCCGGATGGGCGCGGCGATTCGCCATGTGCGCGAAAAATTCAAGGACGTCTCGTCGCGCGCCAAGCACGTAATCCTGCTGAGCGACGGCTTTCCGCAGGACTTCGACTACGGCCACGATCGGCGATCGAACGCCTACGGAATCCAGGACACGATGGTCGCGCTCAAGGAACTCGAGCTGGCCGGCGTGCTCTCGTTCTGCATCACGGTGGACCGCACCGGCCATGACTACCTGCGGCAGATGTGCGCGCCGTCGCGCTACCTGGTGATCGAGGACATCATGTCGCTGCCGCGGGTGCTGCCGAAAATCTACGAACAGGTGATTCGCTGGTAGGCGCGCGCGGCGGCGGCGAACGGAAACGGCGCGCGGATGCGAAGCCGCGGCGCCGCGACAGGAGTCGGCGATGGCCAAGGTGATGATCGAGGCCGCGATCAACGGCAACGCGGCGAAGAAGCTCAACCCGCATATCGCGTACAGTCCGGCTGAGATTGCCGACGACGCGATCGCCACCTGCCGGGCCGGCGCGGCGATAATCCATTTCCACGTGCGCGACACGGCCACCGGCAAATGGGTTCATGACGTGCCGTACTATGCCGAGGTCTTCCGCCGATCGCGGGCGGCGTGCAAGGCGCTGCTGTGGCCGACCTTTCCGCTGGCCGGCAGCGCGGCCGAGCGCTTCAGCCATTTTGTCGAGCTGGCGAAAGATCCAGCCACCCGGCCCGACTTCGGTGCGGGCGACATGGGCTCGGTCAATCTGGCGGGTTACGACGCGGCGGCCAAAAAGATCCACGGCGAGGATCTGGTCTATCAAAACTCTTACACCACAATTCGCTACTTTCTGGAGACTTCGCGCGAGCTGGGGCTGCGTCCGACGCTGCAAATCTTCGACCCGAGTTTTCTGCGCGCCGCGCTGATCTTTCTCGACCAGGGCGTGCTGAGCGAGCCGCTGACGGTGAAATTCTATTTCGGCGGGCCCGAGCTGCCGTTTGGCTTGCCGCCGACGCTCAAGAGCCTGGAAGCCTATCTCGACATGATCAAGGGCGTGCGCGTCAACTGGTTCGCGGCGACGCTGGGCGGCGACAACCTGCCGATGGTGCCGCTGATCGTGAGCCTCGGCGGACATGTGCGGATCGGGCTCGAGGATTTTCAGTACGCGCGCGCGGGGCAGCTCAGTAATCCGCAATTGGCCGAGCGCGCCGCGGCGGCGATCCGCGCGATGGGCCACGAGGTCGCGACGCCCGACGAGTCGCGCGCGCTGCTCGAGGTCTGACGGCGCGGCGTCCGCGGCGCGGGCGTCCAGGCCGTCGCGCTAGCGCGGGGCGGGATCGCGCAGGTCGTGGCCGGTCATCGCGGCGGGCGCGGCCAGCTCGATCATCGCGAGCAGCGTCGGCGCCACGTCGCCGAGCGTGCCATGGGCGCGCAGTCCGCCCTTGAACGCGGGGTCGAAGAGAATCAGCGGCACCGGGTTGGTGGTATGCGCCGTATGCGGCTGGCCGGTCGCCGGATCGGCCATGAACTCGGCGTTGCCGTGGTCGGCGGTGATTAGCGCGACGCCGTGCGCGCGGGTCAGCGCGTCGATCACGATCCCGAGTGCGGTGTCCGAGGTTTCGACCGCCGCGACCGTCGCGTTCATGTTGCCGGTATGGCCGACCATGTCGGGATTGGCGAAGTTCATCACGACCACGCCGAAGCGCCCGCTCGCGATCGCGGCGGCGGCGCGCTCGGCGATCGCAATCGCCTGCATCGCGGGCTCGAGGTCGTAGGTCGCGACCTTGGACGACGGAATCAGCGCGCGCTCCTCATGCGCGAAGGGCTGTTCGACGCCGCCGTTGAGAAAATAGGTCACGTGGGCATATTTCTCGGTCTCGGCGACGCGCAGATTGGCGATGCCGGCGCGCGCCAGCACTTCGGCCAGCGTGTCGCGGATATCCTCGGGCGCAAAGGCCAGCGGCAGCGCGAGCGCGCGTTCGTATTCGGTCATGCAGACGTAGCCGATTTGCGGCATGCGCGGCCGTGCGAAGCCGGCGAAAGCGGGCTGGGTCAGCGCGGTGGTGAGTTCGCGCGCGCGATCGGCACGGAAGTTGTAGCAGATCACCTGGTCGCCGTCGGCCATCGGATGCGCTCCGCCGATGATCGTCGGCGCGACGAATTCGTCGCCCTTATCGTCCGCGTATGACGCCTCGACGGCGGCGCGCGCACTGGCCGCGATACGGCCTTCGCCGAGCACGATCGCGCGCCACGCGCGCTCGACGCGATCCCAGCGCTTGTCGCGATCCATCGCGAAGTAACGGCCGATCACCGTCGCAATCCGCCCGCGGCCAAGTTCGCCGAGCTTGGCCGCGACCCGATCGATGAAGGGGAGAGCGGAGCGCGGCGGCTTGTCGCGCCCGTCGAGGATCGCGTGCACGGCAATGCTCGCGACGCCTTCGCGCGCGGCCAGTTCGAGAATCGCGATTAGATGATCGATATGGCTGTGCACGCTGCCGTCCGACAGCAGGCCCCACAGATGCAGCGTGCGCTGCTTGCGCGCCGCGGTGCGCATCGCGCCGAGGATTACTTCGTTGCGCGCCAGGGCACCGGTCTCGATCGCCTTGGTTATGCGCATTACGTCCTGGTAGATCACGCGGCCGGTGCCGATCGTCAGATGGCCGACTTCCGAATTGCCCATCACGCCCGGCGCCAGACCGACCGCCTCGCCCGAGGCGTCGACCTCGCTATGGGCCTGGGTGGCCCACAGGCGATGCATCACGGGCGTGCGCGCCGTTAAGATCGCGTTGGCTTCGGGAGCGGCTCGCAGCCCCCAGCCGTCGAAAATAATCAGCGCGGCAACCGGCGGACGACTCATCGCGGCTGCCCCGCGCCGGGCTTGAAGACGCTCGCGCCGGGGTAGACGGCCCGCGGGCCGAGCTCCTCCGCGATGCGCATTAGGCGATTGTATTTGGCCGTGCGCTCGCCGCGGCTCATCGAACCGGTCTTGATCTGGCCGACGCCGGTGGCGACCGCGAGGTCGGCGATGGTCGTGTCCTCGGTCTCGCCCGAGCGATGGGAGATGACGGCGCTGTAGCCGGCGGCACGCGCGACTTCGATCGCCCTGAGGGTCTCGGTCAGCGTGCCGATCTGGTTGACCTTGACCAGGATCGAGTTGGCGACCTGCTCGGTGATGCCGCGCGTCAGACGCTCCGGATTGGTGACGAAGAGATCGTCGCCGACCAACTGGATCCGTCCGCCCAGTTCGCTAGTCAGCAGTTTCCATCCAGCCCAATCGTCCTCGGCGAGGCCGTCTTCGATCGAGACAATCGGGTAGAGATCGATGAGCCGCCGGTAGAAGCCGACCATCTCTTCGGCGCTGCGCGCCTTTTTGTCCGAGCGCGAGAAGACATAGGCGCCGTTGTCGTAAAATTCGCTCGAGGCGGGGTCGAGTGCGATCGAGACCTGCCCGCCGCATTGGTAGCCGGCGCGCACCACCGCTTCGAGAATCACCTCGATCGGCTCCTCGTTGTTGCGCAGGTTGGGAGCGAAGCCGCCCTCGTCGCCGACGTTGGTCGATTGGCCGTGCTTTTTGAGCACCGCGGCCAGCGCATGGAAGACCTCCGCGCCCATCCGCACCGCTTCGGCGATGGTCGACGCGCCGTGCGGCACGATCATGAACTCCTGCATGTCGACGCTCGAGTCGGCGTGCGAGCCGCCGTTGATCACGTTCATCATCGGCACCGGCATCACGTGGGCGTTGGCGTTGAGATAGCGGTAGAGCGGTAGGCCGTGGGCGGCCGCGGCGGCATGCGCGGCGGCGAGCGATACGCCAAGCATCGCGTTGGCGCCGAGCCGGGATTTGTTTGGCGTGCCGTCGAGATCGATCAGCGCCTGGTCGAGCGCGCCCTGGGCGCTGGCGTCGCTTCCGGCGAGTTTTTGCGCGATCTCGCCGTTGACGTGGGCGACCGCTTTGAGCACGCCCTTGCCGCCGAAGCGTTTGGGGTCGGCATCGCGCAACTCGAGCGCTTCATGCACACCGGTCGACGCGCCCGAAGGCACGGCCGCGCGTCCGCGCGCGCCGCCGTCGAGGCGAACGTCGACTTCGATCGTTGGATTGCCGCGCGAGTCGATAATCTCGCGCGCGTGAATGGCGGCTATGGTCGTCGAACTCATTTGTGATTACCGCCATCAGGAAAGCAGGAATTGCGTAATGGCGAAAGCGGCGGGGCGCAAAATAGACCCGACGGGGTCGGTGGCGGCGTCCGAGTGCGGCTGTCCGGCGCCGCGATCCGGCTTGGCGCGCGCACGTCGAATCAGCGGACGATGGCGATCGATTGGCGACGCCGGACGCGGCGCGGCGGCCACGCCCGGCGCATCGTGCGGGAATTCAGGCGGCGCGGCGCGGACGCAGCACGTCCTTGGCCTGGACCTTTTCGGCGACCGCCGAAAAGATATAGGCGCCGACGTTTTTCAAGTCGATCGCGTCGCTCATGATCATGTCGTCGGTGCCGGTGCGCGATTGCAGCGTCTTGAGTGCGCCGGCCAGATCGTCACTCTCGATCTCGTAGAGCGCCAGATACTTGTACGGGTTGTTCTTGCCCATCTGCGCGTCGGCCAGCTTAAAGCGCTGCGCCGCGACGAAGCCCGGGACATTGAGCACGTCAGGAATATGCTGCCCATTGTACCATTGGTTGTACTCGGCTTCTTTGCCCTCGGTGGGATTGGTGAGCACTACGAAGGTGTATTTCGCCATGGCTAATCTCCTGCGGGAAGGTTGGCGGCGCGCATCGCGGCGCGCGGTTCGTCGGCCGTGCATGCGCCTGTGTTGCGCCGGATTCTAGTCCAGCCAGCGGCGTACTGTCCAATGCTGGTGCTGTCCGCCGCGCGCCGTTCGCGCGGGCGGTAGGGAACCTCTGTACAAGGCTCTGCTGTCACCCTGAGCGCAGCGCATGGGTCCCGGATCCGGGATTCTTCGCTGCGCTCAGAATGACAACCTAACTTGCAGAGGTTTTCTAGCGATGGTTGCCGGCGGCGGCCGCGCCGTCTTCGCGGACCATCTCGGCGTGGCGCCGCTCCGCTTCGGGCCGCGCTTCGGCCAGCAGCTCGATAATCTGCTGATGCAGCCGGCCGTTGCTCGCGACGATCTGCCCGGCGGCGACATCCAGGCGCGCGCCGTCCATATTGCTCACGTGGCCGCCCGCCTCTTCGACGATCAGGGCGCCCGCCGCCACGTCCCACGGCTTGAGGCCGAACTCCCAGAATCCGTCGGTGCGTCCGCACGCGGTGTAGACCAGGTCGAGCGCCGCCGATCCGGTGCGCCGCACGCCCTGCGTGCGCATCATGAAGGCTTCCCAGAAGGCCAGGTAATAGCGCCGCCGCTCGCGCCGGTCGTAGGGAAAGCCGGTCGAGAGCAGGGCGAGATCGAGCGTCGGGATGCGGCTCACATGGATCGGCTTGCCGTTGAGCCGCGCGCCGGTGCCGCGCTGCGCGACGAAACATTCTTTCTTGAAGGCGTCGAGGATCACGGCGTACTGCGTGCGGCCGCGCCGCTCGTAAGCGATCGAGACACAGAACTGCGGGAAGCCGTGGGCGAAATTGGTCGTGCCGTCGAGCGGATCGATAATCCATCGATGCTCGCTCGGATGGCGGCTGCCGCCGCCCTCTTCAGCCAGCACGGCATGAGTTGGAAAGGCGCGCTGCAGAATATCGACCACCGCCGCTTCGGCCTCCTGGTCGGCTTCGGTGACCAGGTCGATGGCGTTGCTCTTGCGCGTCACGCTGGTGCGGCTGAGCCATTTCAGATGGACGCGCGCAGCGGCCCGCGCCGCGCGCATCGCGACCTTGTCGATTTGTGCGGATTCAGCCACGGCTTCGCACGCTATTCGACGCCGAAGCGTCATGCCATAGCGGCGCGCCAGTATATGCACAGGCCCGCGTCGGCGCCGCGAGCCCGCCCGCGCCTCACCATTACCTCCTCACGGCATCTTCGAGCGCGGCGGGGGCGCCCGTGGCGGTACCGGGTTGACGGGCATCGATGTTCGCGGCTTCCGCGAGGAGGGATTTGCGGTCGAACGTGACGATCATCAGCAACGGCTCCGAGGTTGCGGCCGGATCTTTCACGACCACGTGGGGCGTGTCCATTGAGAGATAGGTTACCGCGGACGCTGATGCACCGTACTTCGCAAGGACTGGAACGAGCGCCTGGTACGGCGCCACCACGCCGACCGCGATTTTTCCGTTGTCGGCGGATCCCACCAGAAGATTACTCAAAAGCGGTGCACTTTCCGGATTGGGATAGAGTACATCCTGACTAATCCAATCCGGGGGAAGCAGGTGTAACTCCATCGCATGCATCGGGCTTAGATCGTTCAGATCGCGTCCCTCATCGAGGTAGCGCGCGGCCGCTTTCAGGATCACCGGGAACCGCTGCATCTCCTCCGATGCTTTAAGCGCGATGACGTCGGGGTGATCGTGCGAGGCGAGAATTTGCGCCGGCGTCCGGTACAGCATCACGCCGCCGACCCGGATCGGCGTCACGCCGAGCGTCGCGAGCCATCGAGTCCAGAGCATGGAGTCATGCTCTGAAATGGGCGCGCGGCTCCAGGTCCGCGGCGCGAAGCGCGTCGGCAGATACTGCCATGTGCACATGCCGCCCTGCACGACGATAACCGTGCTGATGTGATATGCGGCGAGAAAGGCCTTGAGCTGTATTCCGAAGTCGGGAATCTCGACGTTCCTGAGCAGCGCGTCCATGATTGGCCAATTCTCGAACTCGGCCGGAGCCTCGGGAAAGCCGGTCCACCCCTGGACCATCTTGAAGTACATATTCGCGGTCGCCTGCCAGAGCATCGCGTCGCCGTTGACGCCGTACGGAATAATAATCACGTTTTCGCCCGGAGTGAGATAGCGCCTGTAGAGTCCCGCCAAGAAGAATTGCGGGATGCCGGTTTCGACCGTCCAGTAGTTCGCCGAGAGATTAGGCAATGAAAGGAATACCGTGAATGCGGCAATAGTCACTTTGGCGATCGGCCGCGCGTCGAGCGTACTTAGCCATAGCGCCGCCATGATCGCGAGATCGAGCGTGGCGTAGAGCATAAAACGGGCCGGCAACGCCTTCTGGATAAATGGCAGCGCGACAAATGGCGCCCAAGGCAAGGCGACCTGCGTGATGTCGTCGAGCACATGCAGGCGCGGTCCCATCGCAAACACCAGCATGAGAATCAGCAGGTCGACCATCAGCCGTCCGCGCTTTTCGCGCCAGTAGCGGCGGGCAAAAAGGACAGCGATAACGATCAGCGCCGGGCCGAGGTAACCGCCGCTCTCCATCAGCCCGCCGACATAGAATGAGGAAAGATGCACGAACATGGAAATCCGGCCTAATTCATTCAACGGGCTCGGAATCAAAAAATTGACCGGGTCAATCGAGTATGCGTACGCCGGCATAATTTCTGCGCTGCGCATCCGATGCGCAAAAAGAAAGTAGATATACGGGCTGATGACTATGATGGCGAATGCGTAGCTCATCGCGAGCGGCGCGATCATCGCCACCAGGCGCTTGCGTTCGTCGCCCTCGTATAATCCGAGCGCAAGCATAAGTGCCAGTCCGCCGAACAGGCTCATCGTCGCGAACGTCTCGATGAAACAGAGAAACTGAATGATCAGGAGTGCGGACAGGAGTAATACAAACGTTCGCGTCGCGATGCGTTCGACGTACCAGAGGATCGCCAGGTACAAGGCCAGCGGCACCGGAAAGACGATCGCGTCGTTGAGGTTACCGAAGGATTTTCCCAGCATGTGCGCCGAGAAGCCAAAGATGAATCCGCCGAGAAGCGACGGCCAGTACGATCGCGAGACCAGCCGGCAGACCAGGAACGCCGCCCATCCGGCGAGCGCCGGACATATCAGGCAGAGCAGGTTGAAGGTCGGGACGATTCCAATCGTCGCGGTCAGCGGATAGGCGAGAATGCTCGGCAGGGGTATCGATGCGGCCCAGGCAATATTGACGCCGCCCGGCGGCCAGATGATGCGCGGCAGAAACGGATTGAGGCCGTGCGCAATCGCATACGGCCACCAGCGCAGGTACCACATGAACTGGCTCGGATCGACGCCATTGCCAATATAGCGCGCGGCCGGTTGCGCAATCAGAGAGCGTCCGAGCGTTAGCACGCTGACCGCCAGGTAGATCAGGAAGGCGCCGGCGCCAAGGGGGTCGGCGCCCCTCGTCGCGACGCATCTCAATTCCATTTACCGCTCCGTTAAATCATCGCCGTGAGGCGCGGTCCGGTGGCTGCGGCCGAAAGTCGAATAGCAATAGCCAGTCCATGTATTCCATCTTGGGTCCTTTAATGTAACTATTGTCGCAGCGGAATTATTCCGGCGTGTTTCTCATCAATCGCTTCAATTCTTCGAGACCTTCGGCAAATGAGATACGCGGACGCCATCCCAGGGTCGCCGTGGTCCGCGAGATGTCGGCCAGCGTCACCTGGGCGTCACCGGCGCGCCGCGGCCCGGCCGTCTGATTGGGTGAAATGAGATCCGCAAGCTCCTTGACCGAGATGTTTGTGCCGCTGCCGACGTTGAACACCGTGCCGCGCACCGAGCTCTCGAAGGCCGCGATGTTACAGTCGGCGATATCGCGCACGTGAATGAAATCGCGCCGCTGCTCACCGCCGCCGTGGATCTCGAGCGGTTGTCCGTCGCGCCATCGGCGCAGAAACACTCCGAGCACCAGTGCATATGCACCGGTCTCCGGCTGGCGCGGACCGTAAACATTAAAATAGCGCAAGACGATGGTCGGGAAGCCGAGTGCCCGATCGAACAATCCGCAATACTCCTCGCCGACGTACTTACTTAGCGCATAGAAGTTCAGGAAGTCGGGCCGCGTATCCTCGATGTGTGGGCCGGGCTGATTACCGTAGTAAGTTGAAGATCCGCTGTAGACGAGTTTGCGTACGCCGGCCGCGCGCGCTGCCTCGAGCACGTTCTGCGTGCCCACGATATTATTTTGCGTGCACGTGTCGATCGCCTCGAGCGAAGGCGCGGCCCGCGACATCGCCGCGGCGTGGAAAACGCCGCTGACGCCCGTGCACGCGCGTTTGCAGGTTGGCAGGTCGGTGATATCGCCGCGAATAAATTCGGCCGCCGATGGTACCCATTCGGCGTTGCCGTAGATCAGGTTATCGAGCACGCGGACGCGATAACCGCGTGCGAGCAGCCGCTCGGCGAGGCTGCTACCGATAAATCCGGCGCCGCCGGTGACCAATACTAACTCGTTCATAGGGTGCCTTTTCCCGTGAGCTGGCGCTCGCGCGCGAGCGTCTGGCGAAAAAATTCCAGATCATCGGGGGTATTGATGCCACGGGCCTCACGCGCGTCGGCGACGTCCATCCGCTCCACGGTCCATCCGCCCGCCGCCAGGTGGGGCAGGAAGGGCAGGAAGTTCGTTTCGCCGGTCGCGCTGCCGGGCTTCACCTGAGCCAGATAGCTGGTCCATCTGTCGCGCAAGCCTGCGACAGAAAGTGCGAACGTCCCGAGATCGCCGTAACCGCCAGGCGCGCAGGCGTCGTCCTCGCGGCTTTGCCTTACTGACTCGAGGCGCCCATCTGTACCGAAGACGTACTCAACGTAGGGTTGAGGCAATCGGACCACCGGCAAGACGACGGTGCGGGCGTTGCCGCCGTGAAGCGCGCAGGCCTTGCTCAGAGTCTCCCGCGAAACGAAAACCTGGTCGCCCCATACGATCAGTATCACGTCCGCGCGCGACCACACCGGATACCCGCAGAAGATCGCGTCGCCCATTCCGGTCGGCGCGGACTGGATACTCAACGAAACCTGGGCGGCCAGCTTCGCGCTCTCGATCGCCTCGCGGATCGCCGGTTCGCCGTCGGGCGAAACGATCACATTCACATGCCCGGCGACGGCGATAAGATTGCGGCTCAGATGGCTCCATACGGTTTCGCCGTTGCCGAGGTCCGCGAGCAGTTTGGGCGAACCGCCACCGAGTCGAGTGGCGCGGCCGGCGGCCGGCACGACCGCGCATATTTTCGTGGGAGCGTTTTTCACGCGATCATTGGTCACGCGAGAAGATGCGTGAGCGGCCATGCGAAGGCGTTGCGGTTAACATCAAACCTCGCTCATTGCGGCGTCTCGGCCGGTAAATCCAGTTGCAAGACGATACTCAATTCGGCCAGCGTCGCAACGTAAAAATCCGCCATTTGCGCCACCGCGGAGTTATGCACGCCGGCGACGCGCAATCCAGCCGCGCGCGCCGCACTTACTCCCGATGGCGCGTCTTCGATCGCGAGCGAGGCCTCCGGCTCGAGCCCGAAGCGCTCGAGACATATCCGGTACGGATCAGGCGCCGGCTTGCCCGCCGGAGCGTCGTCGGCCGTGATCACGCCCGCGAACAATCGCTTCAAGTCCAACACCTCGAGCGCCAGATTAATCGAGTCGGCGCTGCCCGAGGTCACCAGAAAATTCGCTCCGCCGGCCGCGAGCGCCGCACGCAGCAGCCTGCGGCCGCCCGCATAGAGGGTCAGCCGGCCCGCGCGCACCGCGTCGCGATAATGCGTCTGCTTGCGTGCAATGCATGCTTCAAGTGCCGGCGCATCGACGATACCCAGACGCCTGAACGCCGCGCGCGTGGTCAGCCCTTGCAACGGAGCGTAGTCGAAAGTGCGTGCGCCGGCCGTATCGGTTTCGGCCAGGGCCGCGCGAAACGCTTCGGCATGGAGCGGCGCCGAAGCGACCAGCGTTCCGTCAAAATCAAAAAGCAGATTTCGCCAGCGCACAGTGTTTCACGGGATTTGATCAGCGAAGCATTCCGAGCAGGTTGCGCAGTCCGCGGCGCATCCTCCATTTCGGATCGGTGAAGCCCGCGAAGGTCCGATAATGCACCGGGAGTTCGGCGATCTCGATCCGATTGCGCACGAGCATCTTGGTAATCGTCGTCGGTGTCGTCTGGCCGTTCGGCCGCAGCAGCGTTTCAAGCGCGTTGAGCTTCGCGCGCCGATAGATCCGGAAGCCGCTTATCGGGTCGGAGAAAATCATGCCGAAGCGGACCGCGAAGAGCATGCTTAGCAGAAACGCTCCGGTGAAGCTGACCAGGTAGGCCACGCTGCGTTCGCCATACGCCGCACGCACTGAAGAATTGAATTGGCGGCGGCTCTGGTTGCGCGATCCGAAGACCGTGCCGAAGGAACTCCGCTCAAGCACCGTGACGCCGAAGGCGATGTCGCGCAGGCGGTACTCACCGTCGCCGGTGATTGTCGCCAGATAGTCACTGCCGCCGGCGCGCAGCCAATCCGCGGTCACCGCAACCTCGGGAAATAGTTCGTCGGATCCCCATTGTTCGATCGCGAGGTCGGGTGGAAGCGTCCTGGGTAGCGGCGTTTCGCCGCGCACGCGCAGCACCACCCGGCGAAACGTATCGCTCCAGTCGAGCTCGAGAAATTCCTCGATCAATGCCGCACCGGCGGCCGGCCGCCGCGAGAGGTCATAGAAAATGTCGAGCGACGGATGCTCCTCGTGCGCCCCGTTGTGCTCCCACAGATTGAGGATCTTGGAAACTACCGCTCGTCCGTTGTGCGATTCGGGAAGCACCTTGTTCTCGAAATCTCCGCAGACGACCGCTGCGCCCTTGTAGGTCGGATGGGCGTCGAGCAGGCCCGGATCGAGACGCATCACGCCTTCGACCGGCCGCGAATTATCCAGCAGGACATGGGTAATCGTGCGCTGCGTGTTATCGCGATCGCCAATGCAGGCGAGCGTCCGATCGACCAGGTCGCTGGCGCTGAATCCCTGGATATCGTTATCCGGCCCCAGGTTGACGACCATCGCCTTGATCGGCGCGCGCGAGGTCTTGAGCGCGTTCGCCGCGATCATGTAGCTCGGCAGCAGCGACGAATGCTGCGTGCCGGGGCCATAGATGATGATGTCGGCGCCGTGAAGAAAGCGCCGCGCCTCTTCCGACAGGAGCGGCAGCGACTGCCGCTCCATCAGCCATTTGTGTTTCTCGTTGACCTTGCGATCGTTAATCTGCGCCAATTCCTCGGTGCCGAGCTGCTCGGGCAGGAAAAAGATCTCGCGGATGCGGCTCGGGGATTGCTTGCCGACGATCTCAACCTCGTGCGCGAGCAGTTCGCCGTTCTCCTTGAGCGCGACCAGGATGCGATTCTCGCCGTTGCTGACGTTCGCCAGCACCGCCTGCGAACTCACCAGCCGGCTCATCACTTCGGCCGCCGCATTGAAATTATGGCCTTGCCGCAAGTAGGCGCCGGCGAAGAGCAGATTGCCGACCGCGCAGTCGCGGTAATCAAACGCGTGGCCCGAGTCGTCGGCGTAATCAAGAAACACACTGAGTAATTGCCGCACCTGGGCGGAGGTGGAATTGCTCAAGCGGCCGACCAGTCCGCTGAGCGGCTCGGCCAACGCGCGCGATTCGCCGCGCTGGGCGAAATTGCGCAGTTCGGCAACCTCAGTCGGACCAAAGGTCATCGGCAGACGAAACTCGACCAGGCTTTTGAGCGCGTACTGCTCGGCCGAATAGAGATCAAGAAGATACGAAAAGTTCTTGCGAAAGTCCGACGGCCCGAGCATCCCTGGGATGAAATTGCGCAGCGCGCCGGTCGAGAGCCCGTCGTCGTAGGCGTTGACCAGCAGGGCTAGATTAACATCAGCGGATTTCAGCAATTCGCGAATAATCGTCGCGCTGCCGCGGCCGCCACAGAATACGGCTACTTTCACGGGCATCATAGTTCCCCGGATCGCGCCGCCGGATTCATGACAGCGGCCGCCTCAACACGCCAATCCCGAACAACAGCTGACGCATCCCGACATAGCCGACAAACAAAAACCGATGGGTCGCGCCACGGATCATCCGCATGCTGCTGGCGCCCGAGGTGCGGGGCCGATGCTCGATTGCCACCTCTGCGATCGGTACGCCGCACTCCAACAGCCGCGACGTCACCTCGGTCGAGTAGTTCATGCCCTTGGCCTCGAAGCTGAGCGCGCGCAGCAACGGTCCCCAGGCCAGCTTGAACGCCGAATTGAAATCGCGCAGCGAGCTGCGATGGAACCAGTTGCAGATCATCCCGCTCGCCGACGTGCCGAAACGCGCGAACCGGCTATCTTTCTTCTGCCGCGTGCCAATCCCGGCGGGCGCGCCAAGCCGCCGCATCGCGGCCCAGACCGGTTCGAGATTTTCGATCGGGAACTGGCCGTCGGAATCGGTCAGCAGCACCCAATCGAAGCGGGTCGCCGCGATCGCCGCCGTCAGCGCCGCCGCGGCTCCCTGATTTTGCACGAAGTGAAGCGGACGCACCTCATGATGCTCGCGCGCGATCGCGTCGAGAATTGCGCCCGTGGCGTCGCGGCTGCCGTCGTCGCAGACGATAATCTCGAACGCTTCGACATCCGCCCGGGAGGCCAGATATTGTTGCCAGCTCTCCACCACACGCCCTATCCCTTCGGCTTCATTGTACGCGGGCGCCGCGACTGACAGTCGAAGCCGCGCTTGAAATGCGCCGGCTTCCGGCAGGTATCGGCCGCGCCCCGCCGCGATCGTAGGTTCAGTCGCCAAGCGCTCTCCTACATCACGGCCTTCGCCAGCCGCAGCACGCCCTGTTTCCAGGCTACGCGATGGCTGGTGCCGGTGCGCTTGGCCATCTCCTTGCCCTCGCCCAAATACCACGCGTACGTATTGATCATGGACTCCACGTTGCTGAAGCGCGGATTCCATCCGAGATCTCGTTGGGCTTTCTCGATACTGACGAACGAATCCTGATCGGCCGTGTCATAGACCCAGCGGTAGACCGGCGACAGATGCGTCGCCGAGAGCGCGCCGAGAATCATCTTGGTCGGCCGCGACGGCACGTGAAGAATACGGCTGCCGGTCCGCGCATATGCGAGCAGCGCGCCAAGGTCTTCGTTGACCGTGCCGAACTTGCTCGCCCCGATGTTGTAGACGTCCTGGTCGCGGCCCCTCTGCGCGGCCAGATAGACCGCTTCGACCAGGTCGCGCACGTCCAGCAACTGGAAGCGATTGTTGCCGTCGCCGAGCACGGGGATTCTTTTTCCGGACTCGATCCAGTCGAAAAGGATCTGGAAAATACCGAGCCGGCCGGTCCCGATGAAACTCTTGGGCCGGATGCGCACGGTCTCGACCCCCGCCGCATTGACGCAGTAGGTCTCGGCCTTGGCCTTGGCGATTCCGTAATCGCCCATCGGATTGAGCGGCGCATCCTCGTAAATCGGATGTTGCCGCGGCATCCCGTAAACCGCCGTCGTGCCGATATAGATGAGGCGTTTGACGCGGGCCTGGGCGCACGCCTCGAGTACGATGCGCGTGCCCTCGGCGTTCACTTGGTCGATCTCGGGCGGCGGAGCGAGTGCCAGCGCCGCGGCTGCATGGACCACAAAATCGACCCTGGACAACTCCCGCGTCACCGCGCCGCTATCGCGGATATCGCCCTGAACGAAGCGAATCCCATTAATTTGTTCTTCTCGAGGAAATGGCGCTGAGTCGAATGCGATCACGTCCTGGCCGTGCTCGACCAGGCCGCGACACAGATGAACGCCGAGGAAGCCGGCGCCTCCGGTTACCAGCCAACGAAACCGTGCATCATTGCCCGTCATCTAGCGCCTCTGCATCCACATCCCTGCCGCGCCGGGTCGTCCGCTCATCGGCGCGTCCGCATGAGCGTGACGCCGATACACCCGTCGACCGTCGAGAACGCCATTCGCATTCGACTATGCGCAGTGGCACACATTCAAAGTAAGCCGAAGCCGAAGCTAATGCACGCGATATTTGATTGCCTGGCAGTACCTCAAGCGTATGATGGCATTAAAGATGGCAATCGCGACTTTTTAGATAAATACAGGCTTCACGACTTTCTCTCAGTCGCATTGCCGCCGATTCTTCAACTTCCCGTACCCGCACGGCGTGAAGCTGGTGACTGACTTGAATCTTGTGTGCTCGGCGAAGTTCAGATTCGTACGCTTCATCCCGAAATTCTCGCCCGGTCTTTAGAGCCCTGCCAGCGAGCGGCCCGTGGCGTGGTCGACCGTGGCCTTGGCGACCGAATAGCCATAGAGTGCGTCGGCGTAGGCGGCGTCGTCGCCGGTGTAGTTGCGCTGCGCGTCTTCGAGTTCAACGATATTGGCGAGTCCCGCGCCGTAGCGCTTTTCGGCCAGTTCCAATTCTGCGCGCGAAGCGGCCAGCGTCTGCTCTGCGCGATTGATACGTTGCAGGGAGGCCTGCCAGTCGAGGAACGCGGTCTTGACCTGAAGTATGATGTGCTGGCGGAGATCCTCGATCTGGCTCTGGAGGGCGCGCTGGCGATATTGCGCTTCGGCGACCTGATGTGACGTCAGGAAGCTATTGAATATGGGCCACGTGATGAGGACGCCGACATTGAAGTTATTGGCCGCCGGCAGGCCGGTACCCAGGGCGGAATAGCCACCCACGGCGTTAACGGTCGGAAAATAGTCACTGCGACTTTCAGTCACCTGCGCGCCCATCGCGCGCGCTTGATCCTTCAGGTCTTTGAAGTCCGGACGCGTGTTGAAAGCCGAGTCCAGCAACGCAGGCATCGTATCGGCAATGTTCGTGTAAGTGAGAATGTCAGCGAGATGGTAGTCGGGGCTGCGTCCGCCCAAACCCAGAGAATTATCGAAAGCGACCGTGGCATCGGCCTCGGCGTTGCGCGCGTCAACCAGATGGAGTTGCGCGCGTTCGACCTCGGCCTTGGTCACATAAACGTCGAGTTCCGGAGTGAGGCCCGCGCTGGATCTGACCTGGGCCTCGTGGAGATGAAAGCGCCGCTCCTCGACCGCCTTTTCAAACACGCGGACTAACTGTCTTGCGCGCAGCACGTCGAAATAGCGCTGCGACACTTCAAAGATCAGGTCGAGATTGACGAGTTGCTCCGCTTGTGCGGTGGCCGAGGCTTCATAGCGGCGCTCGGCCACGAAACCTCTCCGCCGTCCAAAATCGATCAGATACTGCGATAGTCCGACGCCGGCGGCGAAATTATTCGATGTATTCCAGCTGTTGGACGTATCGTTGGGAGGAAGATCGTGATTCCTTCCGGTCATCCGCGGCAGCGATCCGTACGGATTATAGTAACTGGTATTGCCGATGCCGTTATCGGTGCTGCGCAGGTACCCGCCGACGCCGGATAATTGCGGTCCCAGATACGATTGCGCCTCGCCCACCTGCTCCCGGGCGGCGGCATATTCGGCCTTAGCTTCCGCCACTTCAGGATGGTACTTCAATGCGATCGTGATTGCGTCCCTGAGGGTGATCTGAGAGCCCGCCGGCAGCGGTAATGGTCCATCTGACTGAGTATCGGAATTCATGCCCGCATTCGCGGACGAGATTGAAAACAACAATAGCAGACCGATGAAGTATGCAATGAGCGAAAAGTAGTAGCGCATGGGATAGCCTTCCTGACTCAACAGATACGGCGTGATTATTCGATTGTGCGAGCGGTTAATGTCCAGATGCTGAAGCCGCCGCGAATGCAGGTGGTTGCAGGTCAGCCGTGACCGTTTCTCCGGGCTCCAATGAATTACTGTAGGTCCTCACGACGAGGTCATGAACGGATAATCCGGAGGTGATCTCGAGATACGGACCGTCGTGGATGCCTACGGTGACTGGCGCGGCGGCGATCCGGCCGTCGCGCACGATTAAAATGTGCTGACCGTCATCGCCGCCGACGGCCGCCACCGGTAGGCGCATAGCGTCGCGATGACGAGTGAGTACCAGCGTCACGTTGGCGTACATTCCGGGATAGAGCGTGCGACCGGGGTTTTCCAGATCAACTTCGGTCAGCATCGTGCGCGTCGCCAAATCCAATGAATGCGAAAAGCGGACGACCGTGCCCGAAAAATGAGATTTAGCGAGTCCCTGCACCGTAACCGTCGCAGGCATCGACTGGCGTACGGCGCTGACTTCATCTTGCGGCACGTATAGATAGATCCGCAGGCGATCGAGCCGTGCCAGGCTGACGACCGGGGCGCCCGATCCTCCCGCGCGCGCCGAACCCTGCATCGGGGCCACCGTGTTCTGCTCACCTCCAGCATGGATAAGTGCGCCTGGATCGACAAAGCGCTCGGTGATTACTCCGTCGAAGGGCGCGGTGATCTGAGTATAACTATTCATCGCGAGCAATTCGTCGAGGCTGGCCTTCGCTTCCTGATACTTGGCATTAGCGATATCGACGTCCTGTCGAGCAACCAGCCGGGGATCGCTATGCCACACGCTTTGCAGCCGCGCATACGTCAGTCGGGCTATTTCGAGTGAAGCGCGAGCCTGGTCGACCTGCTGCGCCAGTTCCGGCACTTCGATGATTGCGAGCACCTGACCGCTCTTGACGAAGTCGCCCTTGTCGACCGAGATGCTCTTAAGATAGCCGGTAACCTTCGAGTAAAGAGCGGATTGATAGTAGCCGGCCAAGTCGCCGGGAAGCGTGATCGTCCGTTCGACGGGGCCGCGATTAGGATGGATCACGGCCACGCGCGGGGGGAGTGCAGGCGGATCATTCTTCGCCGGGGTGCAAGACGTCAGGGCTAAAGACGAAAGCGTCACCAAGATAGATATAGTCAAGCGCATCATCGCCGCACTCCCCGGCGCGAATACGCCAATTCATAGATAGTCGGCACGAGAATCAATGTGAGTATGGTTGATACCGCGAGGCCTCCGGCGGCGGCGCGGGCCAGGGGCGCCGACGCTTCCGAACCCGCGCCGAGCTTGAGGGCGAGTGGTAACAGTCCGACCACGGTTGCAAGCGCGGTCATGAGAATCGGACGCATACGGATCCGCGCGGATTCGAGTACGGCGGTGCGTAAGTCTTCACCGTCGGCACGCCGGCGGTTGGCAAAGTCAACCAGGAGAATGGAGTTCGAGACGACGATACCGACCATAACGATGATTCCCATGAACGATTCGATATTGAGGGTCGTCCCGGTGAGGTAGAGCGTCCAGATGACGCCAATGAGGCCCATCGGCACCGCTAACATAATGATGAACGGGTCAAGAAAGGATCGGAACTGCGCGACCATAACGAGGTAAAGCAGAAGGACTGCCATTCCAAGTCCAAAACCGAAGCTGGAGAACGACGCCTGCATCGCGGAGACCGAACCCCTGAGCTTGATCCTGATGTCTTCAGGAAGGTTAAGACGGGAGATGGTGCGCTGAACGTGGTCTTGCGTACCGCCGAGATCGTCGCCTTTGGGCGCGACCAGAACGTCGACAACGCGCTGGATATTGTAATGGTCCGCCTCGGCCGGATTGCGCTCCCTGGCAATGTTGGCGACATCGCGCAGCAAGACCGTATCTTTCCGCTCGTTATTGGGATCAGATGCGCTCACCGGGATGTTCCTGATGGTTTCGAGCGAGTTGATCGCGCTTTCATTATACTGAGCGGTGAGAAAGTAATCGTTGCCGGTCTTTGGTTCGATCCAGATCGAGGGCGCGATCATCGCGTTGGAGGTTAAGGCGGTTATCAGATTTGTAACGACGTCGCGCTGATCGAGGCCCAGGCGCGCGGCCTTGACGCGATCGACGTCGACCTTAAGCGTTGGATAGTTTGATTCCTCGGGAATAAATGTACTGGATACTTCAGGCAGGCCCGCGATCGCGGACTCGATCTGGTGCGCCACCGGATAGAGTTCCGGGTAGGAAGGGCCGCTGACCTGTACGTCGATGGGGGCCGCAAGACCAAAGTTCAATACCGAATCGATGATGCTGCCCGAAGAGAAGAACGTCTGCAGTTCCGGAATCTCCTGGGGGATGTCGCGCCTCAACTGTCTGATATATGCGAAGGTCGAGGTCTTATGATCCGCTTTTAGAGCCACCATCATGAAGCCGGAATCACTCGCGGCGTTGGACGAGAAGATTGCGGAAAAGCCCGGCGCCAGACCGATATTTGACACGATCGTTGACAGGTCGCGCGGCAGAATCACCTTGCGTACGAGATCCTCGAGACGCACGGTCGCCGCCTCGGTGAGCTCGATGCGCGTACCGACGGGTGCACGGTATTGAATAATGAACTGTCCCGCATCGGTGGTGGGAAAGAGTTCCGTCCCGAGCATCGGATAGAAAAGCATGGTGACGCCGAACAATACGGCGACGCCGCCAATCACCACAGCCTTATGGTCCAGGGCGCGGCCGAGAAAATGTGCGTAACGTACGGCGAGCTTGTCGTATGCGCGAATGAATCCACCGAAGATGCCCGTCTGGCCGTGCTCTTCCTCGCGTGCGGTCGCTTGATCGAGGAAGCGCGCACAATAGATCGGGATGACCGTCATGGCGACGATGTACGAGGCTACCATCGCCAGGACGACGGTGAGCGCGAGCGCACTGAAAAGGAATTTCGCGACGCCAAACAGAAACATCACGGGGAAAAAAACGATGATCGTTGTGATGGTCGAAGCGAGCACCGGCAACGCGACTTCGTCCGCGCCGCGCTGCGCCGCGACCCGCGGTTCCTCGCCTTCGGCGAGATGACGATTGATATTCTCCAGGACGACGGTCGAGTCGTCGACCAAGCGGCCGATTGCGAGTGCGAAGCCGCCCAGCGTCATGATGTTGATGGTCCCGCCGGTCATCATGAGGCCAAACGCGGCGGCCAGAATCGACAGCGGAATCGAGAGGAAAATCGCGAACGTGGAACGAAAGCTGCCGAGAAATATAAGGATCATCAGCGCGGCAAGCACCGAGCCCAGTACCGCCTCGTGTTCGAGCGCATCGATCGCGTTGCGGACGTATGTGGCCTGGCTGAAGATTGCCTTCAAATGCATACCCTTGGGCAGTCCGGTGATCGTCGGCAGAAGCTGTTCGATTCCATCGACGATTTCCAGGGTGTTGGAACCGCTCTGCTTGAGGATCGGCACGTAGACCGAGCGCTGGCCATTAATCCGCACAATATTCTGCTGGATCTGGGCTGCGTCCTGAGCTTCGCCGATATCGCCGACGAACACCGGACGAGCGCCAGGTCCGGCGACCTTGACCGGGACGTCGTTCACATGTTCGGGCTTGTCGATCATGCTGTTGGTGTAAACGAAATAGTCAGTCGCACCGATTTTGGCGTCACCCGCCGGTATAATAAGATTCGATCGGTTGAGCGCATGCACCACGTCCATCAGCGTCAGGCCGCGCGACTGCAGCGCCGGCTGATCAACGTAGACCATTATCTGCCGATACTTGCCGCCGAATGGCGGCGGTACAGACGTACCCGATACGGTGGCGAGCCAATTGCGGACGTTGTATTGCGCCTGATCGTGAAGTTGAGTCTGGGTGAAGCCCTTGCCGGTGACGGTAACGAGGGTCACGGGCAGCGATGACGCTCCGGATTTCAGCACCAGCGGAGGCAAGGTGCCCGGGGGTAAATGGCGCAGATCGGCCATCGCCAGACCGCCGAGCTCGGCGGCGGCGGCGTCGAGGTCGACGCCCGGATGATAGAATACCTTGATTACGCTCACGCCGGGCAACGATCGGGATTCGATATGCTCAATATCGCTGCCCAGTGTGAAGAAGCGTTCGAAGCGAGTAGTAATGTCGGCTTCGATATCCAGCGGAGGCATCCCCGGATAGAAGGTAGCGACCACTACCACGGGAATATGCAGACGCGGAAAGGCGTCAATGGGCATTCGGTCGAACGCCGTCATTCCGAGCAGTGTGATGATCAACGCGCCAACGATTATCGTGTGCGGATTGCGTAGGGAAAAGCCGGCCATAATTAACGAATCCTTACTAGCTATGCGATTGAAGAAATGAATACGAGTCGAACTGCGGGATTTCCGGTCATCTCCACGCTTGCTGGATTTCGGTCCAGGGCACGTCCCCGCCGATGCGCCGGCTTTTGGTCACGCCATCGGCGCGATCTTCGCTCTTGCCATGTACGTTACAGGCCACAGAGTCGTCGGTCGAGATCTCCAAAAGGCGCCGATCTTTGCGCCGCGACGTGATCGATCATTCAGACGACCAGGTCATCGCGCAGTTCGTTGGGCGGCACTTGATTGGCGTTCGCCTGCTCACGAACGGCACGACCTGCGGCGGCAGTCTGAGTTCGGCAGTCCGCGGCTTCGGCCGGCTCGCGAGACGCACTAGCCTTTCGTACGATCCTGGAATCTCGCGGAATCCAGCCGAACGCGGGCGGATGAGCATTTTTGATAGCGATACGTCTTCGAAATTCCAACCCCTTTGTGCACGGTTGCGGAATCGAATGGCCATCGATCGAGCAATGGCCTGAACGCATTTTGAGTGCTGTCAGTGGATTCGCTGGCCGTGTATATCGAACGGACTTTCCCGGACTGGCCTTTATTCCCGCGGGCAACTTTGATGGGTCGACTGTCCGAGTCTTTGCGGATCCCCGGAGTGGACTTGCCGCGGTTGCGGCGCTGGGTGCGGCAGGGGAGATCGACGCCGGAGGTGGTCCGACGGGGGCGTTGACGACCGGCGAACGGGAAGAACTGGGGCAGTTACGGCGCGAGAATCAGCGTCTGCGTATGGAGCGCGAAAGCCTAAAAAAGCGCCGGCCTTCTTCGCCAGGGAGAGCGTGTGAGATGCGCTTTCATCGAAACGGAGAAGGCCGGTTTCCCGGTGGCGTTGATGTGCCGGATACTGGCGGTATCGCGGGCCGGCTTCTAGGCCTGGCGCCGGCGGCCAGCGGCGTGGCGAACTCACCAAGATAGTACCTTGGCGGTGGCCGTCGCCGCGATCTATGCGGAGAACCACGGGCATACGGCAATCCGCGGGTGCAGATGGAACTGCGCGATCGCGGCCAGCGGACCGGGCGCAAGCGGATCGCCCGGCTGATGCGCATCCAGGGGCTGCGGGCGCGGCGCTTCGCCGTGGCCCAGCCCAACACCGCCTGGGTGACCGATATGACCTATCTGTGGACCGCCCAAGGCTGGCTCTATCTGGCGGTGATTCTCGACGCGTGGTCGCGGCGAGTGGTGGGCTACGCGCTGGGTCGTCAGATCGATACGCGATTAACGTTGGCCGCACTGCGCGCCGCAGTTAATGCACGTCATCCGCCGCGCGGCCTCCTTCATCACTCCGATCGTGGCGCCCAAGGCGGATTCTTCGGACCGTCGGACGTAAGAACGGTGAGGGTAGGGCGCTTGGCGTTGATACCCAGGGGCA
>JADMIL010000042.1 GCA_015478645.1 Candidatus Binataceae bacterium | reverse complement strand
AGCGCATGGGTCCCGGATCCGGGATTCTTCGCTGCGCTCAGAATGACAACCTAACGTGCAGAGGTTCCCTGGTACGCATACGGGGTCGCAGGCATGGCATCTGCGGCCCCGTTTTCTATTTCCCGGATTCGATTCTGAGTATTCGCGTCCGATCGCGAATACTCTTTGCGCAATAGCTAGTGCGGACGGCGCGTGCGCGGATCGACGCCCGCGATCCGCCATCCCGGATGATCGGGCAGCAGATGCGCGTGGCCGGCGCCGAACAGATGCTCGCGCAGCGTCTCGCCACCGCTCGAGATGCTCGCATCGGATCCCCGTATGCGTCCGCGCCGCCGCAGTTCCGGCACCACCAGGTCGATAAAGTCGGTGAAGCTGCCCGGCTGATAGATCGGCACCAGATTGATGCCGTCGATATCGGCCTCGTCAGCCCAGCGCTCGATTTCCTGGGCGACCTGCACCGCGTCGCCCGTGATCAATGGAATGAGGCTCGCGAGCTTCATCTCCTCGCGCGCGTCGGCCAGTGTCGCGATCCGCCCCGGATGCGCCGCGGTGAACCAGCGCGCCGCCGCCTTGATCCCTTCCGAGTCCAGCCCGTCGAGCACGTCGTCGTCCTTGAACTTCGCCAGATCGATTCCGGTCCATCCGCCGAACAGCGCGAAGCCGCCCTCCGGACTGGCGTACGATCGCAGTCGCCGCTCCTTGAGCCGCGCCTCTTCCGCGGTCTCCGCGACGACCACCGCGAGGCCGGCCAGCAGCTTGATATGCGCCGGGTCGCGGCCCTCCTCGCGCGCCGCCTCGCGGATCCGCGCGATGCGCGGCCGCGCCGCCTCGACTGTCGGATAGGTGACGAAAATCGCCTCGCCATGGCGCGCGCCAAAGCGGATGCCGCGGCCCGATTGCCCCGCCTGCAACAGCGTCGGCGTGCGCTGCGGCGACGGCTCGCACATATGCGGCCCCGCGACGTCGAAGTAGGTGCCGCGATGATCTATCGGATGCACCTTGGCCGGATCGACGTGCATGTCGCGCGCCCCGTCGCGCACCATCGCACCGTCTTCCCAGCTCGCCTCCCACAATTTGTAGACCACCTCCATGTATTCCTCGGCGCGCTCGTAGCGCTGGTCATGCGCGAGCAGGCCGCCCATGCCGTTGCGCGTGGCGCTGCCAAGATAGGAGGTGACGATATTCCAGCCGACCCGGCCGCCGGTAAAATGATCGAGCGAAGAAAATAATTTGGCCGTGTGGAACGGCGGATAGTAGGCCGTGCTGTAAGTCGAAATGAAACCCAGATGGCGGGTTGCCGCGGCCATCGCGGGAAACAGCACGGTCGGATCATTGCCGGGAAATTGCACGGCGTGGCGGATGCCGGCCTCGGCGCCGCCACGATAGACGTCGTACGCGCCGTGAACATCGGCGAAGAACAGCGAATCGAACCCGCCGCGATCGAGCAACTGCGCCAGATCGACCCAATGATGGGTCTGCGTGTAGCCGGTCGACGTGCGCTCACGCGGATTGCGATACTGGCCAAACGATTGCAGCGCGGCCGAGCATTGATTGAACGCGTTGAGATGAATCTTTTTCATGGTCAACCGGCGCGCGGCGCCAATCGTCCGCCGCTCCCGCCATCGAGCATAGCGATGCGCGTGGCACCGTTCATGCTCGAATTACATCGTCGAAGGCAATAACATTGAAGTTCCACGAATGAAACGAGTCCGGGCGCCGATGGTGCGCCGCCGCTTTGCATGTCGAAGGCAATAACATTGAAGTTCCACGAATGAAACCGCTCTCATCCATAGCCGCTCTGCTGGTTCTCGGGTTGACCATCGCCCTTATCGGGTCGTGCCCCACGTCCGCTTCCGCGCAAACGACGCTGACCGTGCCGGCGCCGTCCTCACAGGGGCCGCCGACGATGCGCTACAAACCGCGGCCGACCCCGCGGCCGGCGCCGCCGCCGTTACCCGCGCAAAACAACCTCGAGACTCCGCCGAGCGAGGTCGCGCCGACCCCGCCACCCGTGATCGCGCCCGAGCCCGCGACGCCGCCGGAACCCGCAGCCGTCGCGCCGATGCAACCGATGCTCCCGGCGATTTTCCGCGGCTGCTGGCAGGGTGAGGTCGAGTGGGTCGATTCGATCGAGCGGCTGCCCGGCGCCGCCAAGATCGGTCCGTGGACCCCCAAGACCTATCGGCTATGTTACGAGCGCTACGGTAACGGGCCGTTCCAGTTGACCCTGACCGAGGCGGGCATCCAGCACAACAGCAAAATCATCAATTCGCAGGGCGTCATGCACGCGCTCTCGACCGACGGCCGCACCTACGCGACGATGCAGGCCTTTCTGCATTTCGACGAATACCATGTCCGTGACTATTTCGGCGGCGCGACTTTTCCAGTCGATGAAACCACGCGGCTCCAATGCGATATCCAGCCCGACGGGATGCACGTGTCGGGCAACGTCTATGGCATGCGCGACGGCAGCCCGTGGTTCCGCGCCTACTGGCATACCGTGTTCGTCCACGTGCCCGACTGATCGCCCTCACGCGCGCAGGCGGCCCGCTCGATCGACCCGCGTGCGCAGCGCGTTGATCTCCGCAGCCGACGGTGCTTCGGTCACCGGCACCATTGCCGGCAAAACGAATTCAAAGCCGGTTTCCCGCAGCACCTGTGCGGCCGTCACCCCCGGATGAACCGAACGCAACCGCATCCGCTTGGTCTCGTCGTCAAAATCGAATACGCAGAGCGGCGTGACGCATTGGCTTGGCCCGCCGCCTGGAATACCCTGTTTGCGACGCGCGTCCGCGCCTCCCGTTCCCCATCCATACGCGCTTACATAGTCGCATTTCGCGGTTAGCACGCGCGGGTTATGGCTATTGAGCACGATATAATATCGGCCGACGTGGGTACTCAGTGACGGCGTGCCGACCGACCCCGGCCCGCGAAATTTGAGCCGCCGATAATCCGCGCCGACGCCAATCAGATTGGTGTTGCCGAACGCATCGACCTGCACGCCGCCGATAAAGAAGACGTGATTGCCCCAGTCCTTGACCCGGTCAAAGCGATGTCCCGTGTCGCTGAACGATTCCGCCCAGCGCACCACGCGGCGATCCCAGCCGTAGGCGGGCATCGGGATCGTCTCGAGATGCGCGACATTCATGCGCGCGCCCAGGAACACCAGATCCATGTTGGGGCCGTGCGTCAGATGCGCCAGGCGCACGGCCGCTTCCGGCACCGGCGACGCCACGCCGACGCGCAGCACTTCGCCGTCGTTGAGCTGGCGCGAGAGATAAATCGCCATCAGCTCGGAGATCGAATAGTCATTTTCCATAGCGGCCTCGAGTCGCCGGGCAGTATCTACTTATTCGCGCGATCCGATTACTCATTCGCTTGCCCCGCCCCGGCCGTCTGCCGTGCCGCCCAGTCGGGCGCGAAGCGCTGCGCATAGCCTTTCGGGTAGCGCGCGCTGAAAACGATCGCGGCGGCCAGCAGCGATAACGGCAAGAGCAGGCCGAGCGTCAGCAAATGCCCCGTCTTCAAAGCTAAAACCCCCAGCCCGGCATTGACCGTGAACACTACGCCGAAGACCACTGTCAGGATTACGTTCAGGCGCATGAACAGCGGCTCCTTCCAGACTTCTGGCGGTGTCTGCTCGCGCGCATACTGGATTGTAAACGGAAAGCCGATGAGTAGCGTGACCCAGGTGACTATTGCGAATACCGCCCAGGTCAGAGATATATTGTAATGCTTGAAAAGCATCGGCCCGGCGGCGATCGTCGTCACCAGCGAAAAGACGAAGAATGCGGCCGTCGTGCAACTCATGATTTTAGTGGCATGGCGCCGGTACTCCTGCCCGGCGATCGCCAGCGCGATCGCCAGTCCGCCGAGCGAGCCAGCGATCCAATGGCCGCCGCCCGACAGCACGGCATAGACAATCCATGCGACCATGCCGAAGTTGGTAGCCGCACTGCCGCCCGCTTGCACGTTCTGCGTCATACTCATTCCTCGTAATTATTCATCGCGAATACTCAATACTCATAATTACTCGATACTCGCGATTACTCAGTACTCATGCAGCGCCAGCAGCCGCTTGATTCCGATCAACTCGAGATAATCGGCATTGGTCGCGGGCTTGCGGCAATAGCGATCGAGCCATCCGTCGAGCGCGGCGCGATCGCCCGCCGCGGCCTGCCCGGCGGCGGCGCTGTAGAGCTTGAGATTTTCATTGTCCTGCACGTAGAAGCCGCGCGAATAGAACGGATGCGCGCCATAGGGCGCGCGCACAATCGCATCGGCGGCGGCAATTGTCGTCTTCCACGGATCGGCGCGCACCTGCTCGTTCGAGACGACCTGCTCGACCTGCACGATCGTGCGATCGGCCGCGCGCTGCATGAACAGATCGATCCATCCGGGACCGCCCAGATGCTGCACGTTGCCGTAGGCGTCGGAATGCGCCGCGTGCAGAAGCGCCACGTCGGGCTTGATTGGCGGCACCGCAATCAGCGTCTCGCCGCGCAGCGGATCCTTAAATACCTTGAGCTCCGGGTTGACCTCGGGGATCGACGTGCCGACGCCGCCGCGCCACGGGAGGAACGGCAGCGCCTGCGCGGCGGCCTGCAAGCCCGCGCACAGAATTCCCTCTTCGCATTCCCAGACTTCGATCTCGCCGCGCTCGGCCGCCCGGCGAAACGCCGGCGTTACCGGATGGCCGAAGCCGCCACCCGCGTAGTAGCTGACGACCTTTTTCACCGCGCCCGCCGCAACCAGCATGTCGAGCGAAAAGCCCGCGTCGACTACCGTCAGATCCTTCACACCGCGGCGGATTATCTGGCGCACCAGCGCCATCGGCGTCGGCTGCCCGATCGCGATCGTCATGCCGCTCTCGATCCACGCCGCAGCCGCTGTCTCATCGATTATGCGTTCGCGCCGCTCCATGTTCATCGCCAATACGCTCCTCCGGATGCCGCGCGGGCGGGGCCGTCCCAGTCTGATGCGAACGCCGGTGCGGCGGCAAGCGCCGCGGCGATCGTTCACGCGGCGTTTGGCGGATGCGCCGCGAGGTTAGTAGACTCCGGCCGAACTCATTCCACGCGCGAGGCGCAAGGGGAAATCCGGCCATGGCTATGATCACGCTCGACGATTACGCCAACAAGTACCGCCATATCAAGATCGAACGGCGCGACGGCATCCTCCAGATGACGCTGCATACCGACGGCGCCGAACTCAAATGGGGCATGGGTCCGCATGAGGAATTGTCCTACGCCTTCAATGATGTCGCGCGCGACCGTGACAACCGTTGCGTGATTATCACCGGCACCGGCAACGCCTTTTGCGCCGAGGTCGACGCCGGCAAGGGCCGCGGCGTCCCGATCACCGGCAACGGCGCCCCGCAGCCGGCCGGCGTCCGCGCCACCACCTGGGACCACATCTACAATGACGCCAAGTACCTGCTGATGAACCATCTTAATATCGAGGTGCCGATGATCGCCGCGGTCAACGGCCCGGCGCTGATCCACGCCGAACTCGCGGTGCTCTGCGACATCGTGCTCGCCTCCGACACCGCCGCGTTTCAGGACGCGCCCCATTTTCCCAACGGCATCGTGCCCGGCGACGGCGTGCATATCGTATGGCCGCTGGTCCTCGGACCCAATCGCGGCCGCTACTTCCTGCTCACCGGGCAAAAACTCTCGGCGCGCGAATCGCTCGATCTCGGCGTCGTCAGCGAGGTGATGCCGCAAAGCCAATTGCTGCCGCGGGCCTGGGAACTCGCCCGCCAGATCACGATCAAGCCCTCGCTTTCGGTGCGCTACGCGCGCGTCGCCCTGACCCAGCAGCTCAAGAAACTGATGCTCGATAATCTCGGCTACGGACTGGCGCTCGAGGGATTGAGCGCGGGCCAATCGTGGCCCGGCGCCCGCGAAAAAAAATAGCGGGGGAGCGCGAGCGGCGGCGCAGGCCGGCCCGGATTTCCAGCCTGATCCGCCGCGCCATCTGCTGGACGGATCATGGGGCATCCGTGGTAAGACAAGAGACGGCGGCGCGTTAGCCTGCCGCGCCGATCGGGAAAGGAGTACGCAATGAAACTCGGAATGTTCCTTATGCCGTCGCATCCGCCAGAGCGTGGCCTGAAGGCCGGCCAGGAATGGGACCTCGAAGTAATTCGCAACGCCGACCGCCTCGGCTATACCGAATGCTGGATGGGTGAGCACTTCACCGCGCCGTGGGAGCCCAATCCGGCGCCTGACCTCCTGATCGCGCAGGCTCTCATGCAGACCACCCGGATCAAGCTCGCCCCCGGCGCGCATCTGCTGCCCTATCATCATCCGGCCGAACTGGCCTGCCGCGTCGCCTTCATGGACCATCTGGCCGAGGGGCGCTACATGCTCGGCATCGGCGCGAGCGGCCTGCCAAGCGACTGGCAATTGTTTTGCGTTGACGGCGTGGGCGGCGAAACCCGCGAGATGACGCGCGAGTCGCTCGACATCATGCTCAAGATCTGGGCGTCGGACGGCGGCTACGAGCATCACGGGAAATACTGGGACGTCAACGTGCCCAAGCCGATGCTCGGCACGCTCAAGCATCACATCAAGCCCCTGCAGAAGCCCCATCCGCCGATCGGTATCGCCGGCTTCAGCCCCAATTCCGATACGCTCAAGCTGGCCGGCGAGCGCGGCTTCATCCCGCTCAGCCTGAACCTGAGCAACTCCTACATCGCGTCGCATTGGGACGCCGTGACCGAAGGCGCGAAGCGCTCGGGCCGCACGCCCGACCGCTCTGATTGGCGCATCGTGCGCGAAATCTTTGTCGCCGATACCGACGACGAGGCCTACCAGGGCTGCGTGCAAAGCGGGATGGGCCGTATGATGCGCGAGTACCTGCTGCCGCTCTTTCACGAATTCCAGTTCACCAAGTATCTCAAGCACGACGAGAGCATCGCCGACGCCGACGTCACGCCCGAATATCTCGCGCATCACGGATGGCTGGTGGGCTCGCCCGCAACCGTCAGACGCAAGCTCGGCGAGATGAGCGACGAGGTCGGCGGCTTCGGCACGCTGTTGCATTTCGGCTTCGACTACGCCGACAATCCGGCGCCCTGGTTCAAATCGATGCGCCTGATGGCCGAGGAAGTGATGCCGCATTTCGAGGACCGCAAGTCCAACGGCGTCGCCGCCGCCCACGCCTAGAGGTCTCTGCGCGCAGCGATGGGCCCGCATAATCCCGCCGACGGGCGTCCGTAGCGAATGCGGGCGTCCGCGGCTATTTCCCCGACTGTGGCCGCGGGGTCCGATGAACCCTAAACCACGGCAACCGCGAGGTGTCGATGAGCGAATACACGATCAAAGATAAAGTCGCCGTGATCGGCGTCGGCGAGACGACATATTACAAGCGCGCGCAGGCCCCCGTCAGCGAATTCCGCCTCGCCTGCGAGGCGATCATCAAGGCCGCCGACGACGCCGGCATCGATGTGAAGGACATCGACGGCATCTCGGGCTACGCCGACGATCGCAACGACGCGTCGCGCCTGGCGACTGCGCTCGGCCTCAAGCATCTCGGCTTCGCCGGGATGGTCTGGGGTGGCGGCGGTGGCGGCGGCTCGGGCGCAGTCGGCAACGCGGCGGCGGCGCTGGTCGCCGGCTATGCCAAATATGTCGTCGTGTTTCGCGCGCTCGCCCAGGGCCAGTTCGGCCGCTTCGGTCAGGCCCCTGTGACCAATTCGGTCTCCGGCGCGCCCGCCTTCACCGCCCCGTACGGCCTCTATGTCCCGGCGCAATGGGTCGCGCTGCGCACGCGCCGCTTCATGCATCAGTACGGCATCAACCAGGAGCCGCTGGCCGCCGTCGCGATGGCCGATTATTACCACGCGCAGTTCAATCCCCGCGCCGTGATGTACGGCCGGCCGCTGACCCGCGCCGAGTACGACAAGTCGCGCTGGATCGTCGAGCCGTTCCATCTCTACGATTGCTGCATGGAGAACGACGGCTCCGCCGCCCTGATCCTGACCACCGCCGACCGCGCGCGCGACGCCAAACAGAAGCCCGCCTACCTGATGGCCGCCGCGCAGGGCTCGAACTACCGCCATAACGCGACCGTCGAGAACTCGGCCGACTACGCGTCGTCCAACTTCAAGACGCTCGCGCCGCGCCTGTTCGAGATGGCTGGTATCACGCCCAAGGATGTCGACTGCGCGCAAATCTACGAGCACTTCAGCGGCGCCGTGATGATCTCCCTGGTCGAGCACGGCTTCTGCAAGCCCGAGGAGGTGATGGACTTCGTCACTTACGAAAATATCATCGCGCCCAAGGGCAAGCTCCCGATCAACACCAGCGGCGGCAATATCGCCGAATGCTACATGCACGGACTCGAACTGGTGAACGAGGCGGTGCGCCAGGTGCGCGGCGATTCGACCTGCCAGGTGCCCGGCGCCAAAATCTCGCTGGTCGCGTCGGGCCCGATGGTCTCGCCGGTCACCGATCTGATCGTTCACAGCATTTGAAGGGAGTCGCCGCCATGGCTCAAGATTCAAAATCCGAAATTAAAAAATACTATCTTCCCGAGGGCCTGCCTGCGCCGCGCGCCGCGCGCACCGGCGTCGACAAGGAATATTGGGACGCGACCAAACGGCACGAACTGGTGGTGCAGAAATGCAACTCCTGCGGCGCCTTCCAATGGGGTCCCGAAGTGCTCTGCCATCAATGTCATTCGTTCGAGATGGGCTGGCAGAAGGTCGCGGGCCGCGGCCGGCTCTATAGCTGGGTGCGATGCTGGAATCCAGTCCACCCCGCCCTCAAGGACGCCTGCCCGTATATCGTCGCGGTGGTCGAACTGCCCGACGCCGGCAACATCCGCATGGTTGGCAATCTGCTCGGCGACCCGCATCAGAATCCGCCCTTCGACTCCGCCGTCGAGGCGGTCTTCGAGGACCATCCCGACGCCACGCTCGTGCAATGGAAGGTGACGGCTAAGTAACTCGCGCCCGCCTGACGACGCCGCGGCGCGGGCTTTTGTCCTCGATCGCGGCGTCGTATGCTCGAAATCCTATGGCGAAGGCGCTCAAAATCTCTTCGGCCGCACTGCCGCCCGCCGATCTCTACGATCAGGACTACTACACCTGGACGCAGGCGCAGGCGCGCGCGCTCCGCGATCATCGACTCGATGAGGTCGATTGGGCCAACGTCGCCGAGGAGATCGAGGACTTGGGCAAAAGCGAGAGGCGGGCGCTGCGCAGTCGCCTGGTAACGTTGCTCGAACACCTGCTGAAATTCGCTCACGCCCGTGAACGGATGTTCGAGAACAACGCCCGCGGATGGGAGCTGAGCGCGCGAAATGCCCGCGAGGCCTTTCGCGAACGCCTCGAGGAAAACCCCGGTCTTCGACCTCAACTCGAAGGTCTATTCATCAGCGCGTATCGGTCCGCCCGAATCGAAACCATGAAGGCGCTGCGGCTTCCCGACGCCGCGATTCCCGAAATGCCGCCCTGGACGATCGACGAGATCATCGACGACGCCTTCCTGCCCCCGCGCAAAAGCTGATCAAAGCGATCGACGCGCAACGCCGCCCCTACGCCGTCGCCTGTATCGACCCAGCCGCCGCGCGCGCCTGCACGCCGTAGAGCATCGCCCATAGCGCCGCCAGCGCCGCGTCCGCCGCCTGGATCACCACGTCCGCGCTCGCCGCGTCGGGTGACAATCGCTCGATCAACTCCGCGCCGACGCGCGCATGGTAGACGTCGGTCTCCTGATGCGCCGTGAAGAACTCGATCGTGCGCGCGTCGCTGATGCCGTAATATCGCTTGAGGCCGTCGATCTTGGTTGCGGCGACCGCCGGAATCTGCGCTTCGTAGACGTAGAGCGCGGCCAGTCCGGCCGCGACCGGCGCGTCGATCGCCAGCCGCTTGAACGTAGCGACAAGGTTGCGCGTTTCGGCCGCCGGCGCGGTCGCGATCACCTGTTCGCGCGGGATACCCAGTCCCTCGCCAAAGCGCAGCCAAAGCTCCGGATGATTGTCGGCGCCGCGTTCCTCATCGATCAGATTTTCGAGGATCGCCTGCCGCGTGCCCAGGTCGTCACAGCGCGAATGGATCGCGCTCAGATAACGCGGAAACGCCTCGACGTGGCGATAGTACTGCGCGGCATACGCGCGCAGGGTTTCGCGCGACAAACGCCCGGCGCTCCAATCCTGGTAGAACGGATGCGCCAGCAGATGGCGTTCCGCAATCATCGCATCCAGCGTGGCGATCAATCCCTTTTCGATCATCTCGAACACTCTCCCTGGCGAGTCTCTTTTTGCATTGCCGATCCGGCCGCGCCATAACCATACCGGCGCCCGCGCGCGCGATCGAGCGCCGCGCGAATTTTTGCGGCTACTTCGACGGGGTGCCGGTCGCGTCCGCGATCAACTCCGCCAGGTCGCGCACCCGCATCTGGTCCTCGAGCGATCGCGACTTAAGCGCGTCTTCCATCTGCGTCATGCAGAACGGGCAGCCCACCGCCATCGTTTCGGGCTTGGCCTGGTTGATCTGATCGAAGCGCGTCTGATTAATCCGCGTGCCGCCCTTTTCTTCTTTCCAGGAGCATCCACCGCCCCCGCCGCAGCAAAACGTGCGGTTCTTGCTCAAATCGGCCAAAGGATTGGGACGGAACAATTCTTCTACGATATCCGGGCTTATAAAGATTTAGCGCTGGCTTGCCGTTTGCCAACCGCGTGGTATTGGTGGCAGTCTGGCTCCGAAATCAAAGGAGAATTCCTGATCAAGTGCGCGCTATTTGGCGAATAACGCGCTTAGAACGCCGCAAACCGGACAAAAACACAAGATCCCGCTGGCGTTTCGCTGATTCGGCGCGGGGTTGCATCCGGCCTATTACTGCTCGCCATGATGGAGTTTCGATGACAACGGAGATCATCTTCAGTCTCTGCATTTTTGTTTCCCTGGGCGGTCTTTTCTACCAGCTCTGGCGCCGCTTTCAGCTACTACGGAGCGCGGTCCCCGTGTCCCGCTTCGATCGCATTCCCGAACGCGTTCGCGCCGTACTGGTTTACGCCTTTGGGCAGAGGAAATTCGTGCGCAGGAATCCGGGAGCCGAGCGGTCCGCCGGGTGGATGCACTTTTTCATTTTTTGGGGTTTTTGCGTCCTCGGAATCCAGATCATCACTATGTTCGGCCGTGGCTACTCGGACTCATTCGTCGTCCCCGGGTTTAGCCTGCATCTCCTCGGCGGCCCGTATTTATTGCTCCGCGACCTCATGGAGGTGGCTGTCCTGCTTGGGGTTGGGATAGCGCTTGTGCGATGGGGGATCATACACGCGCCTCGACTTTACGGCTTTCTTCCGCCCGAGCGTCGCTTGCGCGAGCAAACGCACTGGGAGGCCTATACGATCCTGCTTTTGATCGCGACAGTCATGTTGACAGGCCTCGTCTATGACGGTGGACGAATCGTTTCTCACCCGAACAACCTGCAGTTCATTCGGGAGGCGCGGTGGGAGCCGTTCTCACACCTCGTAGGTCTTGGCCTGGCGATGTTGGGCACGAGCTTCGCCCTGCACGCGAGCAACGTCGCCTGGTGGGTGCACAACCTCGTCATTCTGGTCTTTTTGAACTTACTGCCACCCTCGAAACACTTCCATATTATCACCGCAATCCCGAATATTTTTTTCACGAAACTCGAGCCCAAGGGGCAACTCTCGAAGCAGGACCTCGAAAATGATACGCGCTTCGGCACCTCTCACATCGATCAGTTCACGTGGAAGCAAGTGCTGGACATGTTCAGTTGCACGGAGTGTGGCCGTTGCTCCGCGAATTGCCCCGCCACGGCAACCAAGAAGCCCTTGGCTCCCCGTCAATTGCTACTCGATCTGCGGGACTACCTCTACCAGCATCAGGACGAGATCATTGAAAAGAGGAGCCGCCCAGTCAATGAGGATGGCACGGAACCCGCCGAGGTCGGCGAAAACATTGTCGGTTCCGTTATCCACGACGACACACTCTGGGCTTGTAACACCTGCCGAGCCTGTGAGGAGGCTTGTCCTCCGATGATCGAGTACGTCGACAAGATCGTCGACATGCGCCGTCATCTGGTGCAAGAGGAGGCCCGTTTCCCCAAGGAGCTTACCCGCACCTTCAAGAACATGGAGACGCAGTCCAATCCGTGGGGGCTCGATTCCGAGCAGCGGTTCGAGTGGGCTGAACGGATGAACGTCCCCACCGTCGCCGACAAGCCCGACGCCGAGTATCTCTACTACGTCGGCTGCGCCGGCGCCTTCGATGATCGCAACAAGAAGACCACGCAAGCCTTCGTCCGCGTATTGCAGAAAGCAGGCGTGGACTTTGCCTGCCTCGCGCGGGAGGAATCTTGCAACGGCGAAACGGCCCGTCGGCTCGGCAATGAGTACCTTTACCAGACGATGGCCCAAATGCTGATCGAAACCCTCAACAACCATAAAGTTCGTAAGATCATCGTGAACTGTCCCCACTGCTTCAACACGATCAAAAACGAGTTTCCGCAATTCGGTGGTTCGTACGAAGTTATTCATGCCGCCGATTTCGTGCGGCAATTGATCACTTCGGGGCGTCTCAAGATATCTGAGGAATTCCCGAAGCGGACCGTTTACCACGACTCTTGTTACTACGGCCGTTACAACGACGTATATGACGAGCCTCGGATGTTGCTCAGCGGCGCGGGAGCTCAAGTTCAAGAGATGGAACGTCACCGTAAGTTCGGCATGTGCTGCGGTGCTGGCGGAGGGCGGATGTGGCTCGAGGAAGATCCGGATAAACGGGTGAATCTGCTCCGTACCGAGCAGGCCCTTCAGACTGATCCGGAGGTCATCGCCGTCTCCTGCCCGTTCTGTATGACGATGCTCGGCGACGGCATCAAGGCCAAACAGCTGGAGGAGAAGGTCCAGACCCTCGACGTGATGGAAATCATCGACAAAGTCACCCGGAGCCCTGATACAGAGCCCTGAAGATGCCTTCTTCGCAGAGCGGATCGCGGCTATTATAGTCGCCTCGTAGAGGGCGAGATCGCGCACCATCACTTCGCCGAAGCCGTCGTAGTAAGGATCGAATCGCAGTGGGGAACCAGGCGACGGTCGGCCACCGGCTCGCGACAAGCCTGCATAATGTGCCGGCTCCATCACCACGCTGTAGCGTGCGGACTTGGGATGACGTGCGATCAGAAGCGCGCCATGGAAGGCTCGTAGTGCTCGGTATTCTCCTTCACGCTGACGGAGCTTGCTCCGGTCGCGTTACAGCAGTCGCTGTTCTAGCGTCCAGCATCGCAGCAAAACTGGATCAGTTCTCGTCGCCGGCCGCGGCGACCGATGGAGCCTGCGGCCATTTTCTGCTAACAGGGCACTAGGGGCACGTCCGCAAGCATTCCCAAGGGCCCGTCGGAGGCGCGTAAGGTTATGGCGAGCAAAGAATTCGAAGCGCAGCAACTATTCAGGGCCTATCGGATTGGCATCATTTCCGAGGAACTCCTGGCCAAGGAGATGGCGGAGTTGGGCGCTGGTCCGAACGGGAACGGCGCTACCGCCGCGGCCCAGCCGCGAACCCCGCGGATCAGGAGTGTGACCGGAGACGCGAGCATCGACAGCGGGGCATTGGGCAAGGCGATGAAGGGGGGCAAGCGCTATGACCGGTCGGCGGAGGACCTTGGCAATATCGTTGCCCTGGAACATGTCAACATCACCGTTCCGGACCAGGAAAAAGCGACTTTGTTCTATATCAACGGGCTGGGTCTGACCCGCGACCCTTATATGATGACCGGCCCCGCCAATATGTGGGTCAACGCGGGACGCAGCCAATTCCATCTGCCGAGCGGCAAACCGCAAGTTTTGCGCGGCCACGTTGGTGTCGTGATGCCGGACGCCGATTCATTGCGGCAACGCCTGGGCACCGTGCGCGAGGCGCTGGCCGGGACGCGCTTCGAGTGCCGTGAGGGCGACGGATTCATTGAGGCGGTCTGCCCGTGGGGCAATCGCATTCGGTGCTATACGCCGAATAAGCGCTTCGGTCCGATGTCGCTTGGAATTCCCTACGTTGAATTCGACGTGCCCGAGGGCAGTGTCGACGGAATAACGCGCTTCTACTCGGAAATCATGGGTGCCCAGGCGGCTGCGCTGGAAGATCGTGAGGGGCGTTTTGCCTGCATCACGGCCGGCAACGGGCAGAACCTGTTCTTCCGTGAGACCGACCGTCCGCTTCCCGCGTATGACCAACATCATATCCAGATCTATATCAACGACTTCTCCGGACCTCATCGGCGCCTGCTGGCGAAGGGGTTGATCACGCAGGAGAGCGACCCGCATCAGTATCGTTTTCAGGACGTCGTCGATCCCGATACCGGCAAAGTACTGTTTACGATCGAACACGAGGTGCGCAGCATGAAGCATCCGCTCTACCTGCGGCCGTTGGTCAATCGCAATCCCGCGCAGAACATCATGCGTTATGAGCCTGGGTCCGACGCTCGGAACTGGGCAATCGCCTCGGTTACTTGAACGGAGCGTGAGCCTCGGTCGTCTGAACAAAACTCCGCGCCGCGCAGGCGAGAAGGGCGTAATCGCGGTGAAGTCCGTGCTGGACGGGCCTTGGTTAGTGCTTGACCTTTTTCATCGCCTCGACCATCTCGGGCACCGCCTTGAACAGATCGGCGACCAGCCCGAAATCGGCAACGCTGAAGATCGGCGCCTCTTCATCCTTATTAATCGCGACGATGGTCTTGGAGTCCTTCATGCCCGCCAGATGCTGAATCGCGCCCGAAATTCCGACCGCCACGTAGAGCTCCGGCGCGACCACCTTGCCGGTCTGTCCGACCTGCAGATCGTTCGGCACGAACCCCGCATCGACCGCCGCGCGGCTCGCGCCCATCGCGGCGCCCATCTCATCGACCAGCGGCTCGAGCACGCTTTTGAAGTTTTCGCCCGACTTGAGTCCGCGCCCGCCTGAGACCACAATCCGCGCCTCGGTCAGCTCGGGGCGATCGCTCTTGATCTCGTTGAAGGCGACGAACTCCATCTTGAGCCCGGCCGGATCGAGCGTCGCCGCCACCCTCTCGATCGGCGCGACCGCCGCCGCCGGCTTGGCCGCGTCGAAGGCTGTGCCACGCACCGTCACGATCCGCACCGGACCCTCGAGTTCGACCGTCGCCAGCACGTTGCCGGCATACATCGGACGCACGAAGGTGCCGTCGTCGTTGATCGCGATAATCTCCGACGCCATCGGCACGTTGAGCCGCGCCGCCAGCCGCGGCATCAGATCTTTGCCCAGCGCGGTCGCCGTCGCCAGCACGGTCTCGGCGCCGGTGCTCTTGACCAGCACGGCAAGCGCCTGCGCCGCCGCGTCGGCCAAGTAATGCGCCAGGCGCGGCTCTTCAAGCACGATCACTTTCGCGACGCCGTACTTGGCGACCTCGGCCGCCACGGTGTCGGCGCCTTCGCCCGCCACCACGGCGCTGCAACTCCCGCCGCGCTTGGCCGCCAGTTCGAGGCCCGCGTTGATCCCGATCAGCGTGGTCTTGGGGAAATGTCCGCCCCGATGCTCAACGAAAACGATTACGTCACCCATTGGTATTAACTCCGGCACCTGCCCGCCGCGCCGTAGCGCCGCGCCAATACATTCCGATTGAGGCGCATGATGGAAGTCCGCGCCGTCAGATAACTTTGGCCTCGGTATGCAGGACCGCGACCAACTCCTCGACCGAGGCGACTTTGCGTCCGGCCTGCCGTTTCGCCGGTGCGGTCAATTTCCTGATCTTGAGTTTTGGCGCCAGATCGACGCCCAGGCTCTCGGCCGTGATATCCAGCAGCGGCTTCTTGCGCGCCTTCATGATGCCCGGCAGCGACGCGTAGCGCGGCTCGTTGAGCCGCAGATCGGTCGTGATCACGGCGGGCAGCGCAAACGCGACGGTCTCGAGGCCGCCGTCCGCCTCACGCACCACGGTGCATTTCTCGCCCGCGAGCTCGAGCTTGGAGGCAAAGGTCGCCTGCGGCCAACCAAGGAATTCCGCGATCATCTGGCCGACCTGGTTCGAGTCGTCGTCGATCGCCTGCTTGCCAATAATCACCAGGCCCGGCTGTTCGTCGCTGGCGACCTTGGCGATCACGCGGGCAATCGCCAGCGGGTCGAGCGGCGTCTCGGTGCGCACCAGGATCGCGCGGTCGGCACCCATCGCCAGCCCGGTGCGCAACTGCTCCTGCCACGCCTGTTGCCCGATCGAGATCAGGATGACCTGGCCGGCGCCCTGCTTCTCCTTGATCCTGAGCGCCTCTTCGATCGCAATTTCGTCGAACGGGTTGATCACCCATTTCACGTTGTCGGTGGCGATACCCGAGCCGTCCGGCAGCACGCGGATGGTTGTCGCGGGGTCGGGAACGCGTTTGACGGGAACTAGAATCTTCACGGCGATGTCACTCCGAACGGGCCGCCAATGGCGGCCGGCGTCGCAAATTCGATAGCTGGCTCGGGAATAAAATCCGGAACCATCCGACCGTAACAATCGAGAAACGGACAGTCAAACCGCGCCCTCACGATCCTGATACCCGGCACCGGGGTCCGACCCGACGCTCCGCCCGGACGCCATCGCACGCCATCGGCATCCGGCGGCGAACGGAATTGCGGTTGGGGCCGGGGACTATTCGTTGAAGCCGAGGCGATGCGACAATTCGCGGCCGGCCTCGACGATTAGCGGCGCCAGCTCGGCATCGATCCGCGAGCCCGGAATCCGATAGGCCGGTCCGGCCACCGCGAGCGATCCGACGACCGATCGGGTGTAGTCGCGAATCGGCACCGCGACCGAGGTCACGTCCTCGAGGAACTCGCCGCAATCGACCGAATAGCCGTCACGCGCGACCGCGTGAAGTTGCCCGAGCAGCGCCTCGCGATCGACGATCGTGCTCTCGGTGTATCGTTCGAGGTGCTCGGGCAGCGTCGATCGCAGTTGCTCCTCAACGTCGAAGGCCAGATGCGCTTTGCCGATTGCCGTGCAATGCAGCGGCAGGGTCTGGCCGATCGGCGGCGAGATCCGCACCGCGCGGTCGTCGGGCTCGGCGGCTTCGAGCAACACCACACCATCGCGCCGGGCGATCGCGACGAAGGCGCTCTCGCGGCATTTCTTGGCGACGTCGGCCAGGATCGGACGCGCTTGCCGCACCAGGCCCATATGATGAATATAACGGCGTCCAAGATGGAGGCATTTAATCCCGAGACGATAATTCTCGGTCGCCTTGTTCTGCTCGATATAGCCGCGCGCTTCGAGCGTGGCGAGCAGACGAAAGACGTTGTTCTTGTGCAGCTTGAGCCGTTTGGATAGTTCAGTAACACCGAGTTCATCGACATCGCCGAAGAACTGTTCAACCACATCGAGCGAATGCGCAACCGATTGAATAACGTAGTTTGTCTTGTCGCGCCGCACCATCGATTCCGGTTCTCCGTCAGTCCGTCAGAAGTCCATTCACAGGTGAATGAGGAAGGATTGGAAAACTGTTTTATTTTAGACGGCCGGGACAAATAATGTCAACGCATTCGATCGCGCGCGTCGGGTTCGTCTAAGACCCTGCTTTCATTGCATAAATTTCACATTGAACGCATCGTTGAGACGCTATGGCGCAAACCTCGAAGCCTGAATTCTTTCGCCGGATGGATGAGAGCGACGACGAGCTGTTCTATCGCGCACCTCGTTTTGTCGTGCATATCGACGACGGCGCGATCGCCAAGGTCGGCGAAATCTACGCCAGTCGGATTCCGCCCGACGCCGAACTGCTCGACCTGATGAGCAGTTGGCGATCGCATCTCCCGGCGGCGATACAGCCGCGGCGGCTGGTCGGGCTGGGGCTCAATCTGGCCGAGATGCAAGACAATCCCGCGCTCACTGAAGCGATCGTGCATAACCTGAATCGGGATCCGCGCCTGCCCTTTGCCGACGCCGCGTTCGACGGCGCCGTGATGACCGTGTCGATCCAGTACGTGACCCGGCCGCTCGAGTTGTTTGCCGAAGTCGGACGGGTGCTCCGGCCCGACGCGCCTTTTATCGTAACGTTTTCTAACCGGATGTTCCCGAGCAAGGCGGTCGCCCTGTGGCATGGCACGAACGCCCAGCAGCGCGTCGCGCTCGTGATGAAATACTTCAGCGAGTGCGGCGCCTTTACCAAGATCGAGTCGATCGATCGCAGCGCGGTGGGCGATCCGCCGTCGGATCCGGTCTGGGCGGTGGTCGGCTACCGGATTTCCGCGCGGCCGGCATGAGACGCCCCCGCGTCAGCGTGCGCACGAGCCGCGATTGAATAGTGGCGACGATCCTCGATGCGCCGCTATGATAGCCCAAGTTTGATCGCCGAGGTCGCATCGGCGGACGGTAGCGGGAAAGTGATCACTAATCGCGGACTACGACATCTGGCGCTCAAGGTGGCCGACGTCGCGCGCGCATCGGACTTCTACCAGCGGGTCTTCGGGATGAAACTGGTATGGCAGCCCGACGCCGACAATGCGTACCTGAGTTCGGGATGCGACAACCTGGCGCTGCATCGCGGCACGGTCGGCGATCGCGGCGCGCAGGCGCTCGACCATCTCGGGTTTATCGCGGCGACGATTGCGGAGGTCGAGAGCGGCTATGCGTGGGCGCAGGCCAACGGCCTGGCGATCGTCAATCCGCTCAAGCATCATCGCGACGGATCGGTGTCGTTTTACCTGAACGACCCCGACGGCAACGTGATCCAACTGCTCTACGAGCCGTCGATAAGTCCGCTCAACCTGGTCCGCGAACGGGGCTGAACGCCGCGCCGTCGGCGCTATCAATGACCCCTTAAGGGAGATTTCGATGCTCAGGGATCGCGCCACAGCCGAGGCCACGGCGGCATACGCCGGACGCTTCGCCGGCTTGCCCGGCAACTACCGCGAGACGCTCGGACTGGCGGTCTCGTCGATCGGCATCGGCACCTACCTGGGCGAGCCCGACGAGCCGACCGACGCGGCCTACGCGGCGGCGATTCGCGCGGCGATTCTCGGCGGCATCAACCTGATCGATACAGCGGTCAATTATCGCTTTCAGCGCAGCGAGCGCGTCGCCGGCGAGGTAATCGCCGAGCTCGTCCGATCGCAAGCTGTGCGGCGCGAAGAGATCGTCGTCGCGACCAAGGGCGGCTACATCACCTTCGACGGCGGCGTGCCGGCCGATCCACGCGAATGGTTCGACGAGGAATTCGTCAAGACCGGCATCGTGCGCCCGTCGGACATGGTCGAGGGATCGCATTGCATGACGCCGCGCTGGCTCGACGCGATGATCGAACTGAGCCGCGCGAACCTGGGCGTCGAGACCATCGACGTCTACTATCTGCATAACCCCGAGACCCAGCTCGGCGCGGTCGATCGCGACGAATTCAACGCGCGCATCCAGCGCGCGTTCGAGCTGCTCGAGCTGAAGGTGGCCGAAAACCGGATCGCGTGTTACGGCGCCGCGACCTGGAACGGCCTGCGCGCGGCGCCGCATGACGCGGGCCATCTGGCGCTGCTCGATCTGGTCCGGATTGCGGAGCAGGTCGGCGGACGCGACCATCATTTCCGCATGATTCAACTGCCCTATAACCTCGCGATGCCCGAGGCCTTTACCTCGCGCAATCAGCCGCTGCCCGACGGCACCACCGGCAACACGCTGGCCGCCGCCGACGCGGCCGGCATAGCGGTATGCGCCAGTGCGTCGCTGATGCAGGGGCGGCTGACGCGCGGGATGCCGGCGATGCTCGCCGAGGCGTTCCCGGGCTTCGCCTCGGACGCGCAGCGCGCGCTGCAGTTCGCCCGCTCGACACCGGGCGTCGATAGCGCGCTGGTCGGCATGAAATCGGCGGCGCACGTCGCCCACAATCTCGCCGCGGCGGCCCAGCCACCGGCCACCTTCGAAGCGCTGATGAAGCTCTTCAAGCGCGCCGATTGATTGCCGCGCGCGCGGCGGAAAACTTCCAAGGGAACCGATCTTCCGGGACTAACGATGATTCGAGCATGGAGCGCAGCGGCCCAACGGATGGCGGCCGGCCTCGCCCGGATGGCGGCCGGCCTCGCGATGTCCGCGGCGCTCGGGCAATGCCTCGGGGCGGCGCCGGCCGGCGCGGCTGAACTGGACTTCGCACCGACCGACTACGTACTGCGCAGCGACGACGGCCAGGACGTCATCGGCCGGGCCCATTTCAGCGTCACCGCGCTTGGCCATGACCAATGGCGAATCCGCGGCGCGTACCGCTACGACAACGGCGAATCGGATATCGAGGAAGACACCGTTCGGGTGCTTGCGGGAGCCAAACTGCCGCAACTGGTGAAGTCCGACCATGCCTATTTCAACGCCGACGGTTCGCGCGACCGTGAGGGCCGTGCCGACATCGCGGCGGGCATCGGCACCTGCACCACCTACGTCAACGGGCAGGCGCAGGTGTCCAGCGCGCACCTCAACTTTCCGGCCGATACTTTCTCGGGCGCAGCAGTCGTAATCCCGTTGCGCCAGGCGCTCAAGGATGGCGAAACCGGGAAAATCGAGTTCCACGATTTCAACTGCGTGCCCGGACCCAAGGTGCTGGCCGTGTCGGCCAACCCGCAGCCCGTGGCGCCGTGGCCGTATTATCCGGGCGGCCTGGTGCAGACCGACGTCAAGCCCGATTTCGGCTGGCTCAACCTGATCGTCGCACCCTTCCTGCCCGAGATTCGCGCGTGGTTCGACCCGGCCGACGACTGGTATTTCGTCGGCGGTTCAACCTCGCGCTACTACAAAGGCATCAAGCTCATGATGGTGCGCGCGCATCACAAGGACGCGGTGATCACCGCCGCGCCGGGCGATGCGGCGCTGCCGACCGTAGCGCCCGCCGCGACGCCGGCGCCGCCTGCGGCCTCCACGCCGCCTTGAGCGGCGGAACGCGCCACGAATCGAGCCTGCGGCGATCGCGAGAGCGGGGCGGGTCAACCGGTTAGCGCATCGAGCCTATGTAATGGACCGGCGGAAAATCCGCCGGCGCGGGAGTTAAGACAGCGTCGCGCCGTGCTCGCCGAAGTGGCGGACGTTTGAGCGCAGCGGCTTGCGGTATTGAAATGTGATGTGGCAGTGCGGGCATTCGCCCTGCGTCTGGACGCTACCGGGGCGACGCGCCAACCGGGTGTAGCGCACAGCGCCATCGGTGCAGAGATGTCCGGCGACCGGGAAGTCGTAAACAGTGCGAACGGCGGATGAGTTTTCCATTTCCTACGCTAACGCTCCCTCATGCGGATATACCTTTGTCTCCTCGCGCCCGGCGCGCCGGACACGGCTTCGATGATCAGGCAATCAAGATAATGATTTTCGAGCGGCGATCAATCTTATTTCTCGCCGCGGGACCGGATATCGACAATTATTTTGCGGCGACCGCGCCGTCCGGTCCGCCGGGAACCTAATTCAGGCCGCGGGGCGGCGCGGCACCAGCACCCGGCGGCGCAGATGGAGCACCTGTTCGCCATGCTGATTGATCCCGCGCGTCTCCACATAGACGATGCCGCGGTCGGACTTGCTCTTTGACGGCGTCACCTCGAGCACGGTGGTTTCGGCGTAAAGCGTGTCGCCGCCAAAGCTGGGCGCGGTATGGCGAATCGTCTCGTATTCGAGATTGGCGATGGCGGTCTCGCTGATATCCTTGACGCTCATGCCGACGACCGTCGCGATCACCAGCAGGCCGTTGACGAGGCATCGCCCATGCTGGCTCTTGGCCGCGTAGGCGGCGTCAAAATGGATCGGGTTGGTATTCATGGTCATCAGGGTGAACCAGGTATTGTCGAAATCGGTCAGGGTGCGGCCGGGCCAATGCTTGAAGGTCTGGCCGGGTTTGAAATCCTCGAAGTAGTTGCTCATCTTGATGCGTGTCCTTTATGTCTGCCGCACGAATTGATCACGTCGATCGATCACGTGGATCGATCGTGCGCGCGTGGATTACCCATGACCGCCACCGCGACGCGCCGCCTCGCCACGCACTTAATCCAAGCCGCGCGCGCTTGCAATCGCGCCGTGCGCCACGGCCGCCGCGCGGATGGCCGCGGACGGTTCTTATGTTAGGTTACGGGACAGCGTGAAGCCCCGAAAAATCAAACGCCTGCTAATCGCCAATCGCGGCGAGATCGCCCTGCGCATAATTCGTAGCGCGCGCGTGATGGGTATCGAGACCGTCGCCGTCTACTCGGCGGCCGACGCGGCGGCGGCCCACGTCGCGGCGGCCGACGATGCGCGTCCGATCGGCGCGGCCGAGCCAGCCGCGAGTTATCTGAATATCGCGGCGATACTCGAGGCGGCGCACGCGGCCGGCGCCGACGCGATCCATCCGGGCTATGGCTTTCTCTCCGAGCGGCCGGAATTTGCGCGCGCCGTCGAACAGCGCGGCATCATCTTTATCGGGCCGCCGGCCGAGGTCATGGCGGCGCTCGGTGACAAGGTCGCCGCGCGGCATATCGCGATCAGCGCGGGCGTGCCAGTGGTGCCGGGCAGCGACGCGGGCGACCTCGAGGCGGCGCGCCAGTTCGCCGCGTCCGCCGGCTATCCGATCCTGGTCAAGGCGGCGGCCGGCGGCGGCGGCCGCGGGATGCGCGTGGTCGGTGAAGCGGCGGGACTCGCTACGGCTCTGGAAGCGGCCGCGCGCGAGGCGCAGGCCGCGTTCGGCGACGGGCGCATCTTTCTCGAGAAATACCTCGCGCGTCCGCGCCACGTCGAAGTCCAGTTGCTCGGCGACCAACATGGCACGGTGGTCGCGTTGGGCGATCGCGACTGCTCGATTCAGCGGCGCCATCAGAAGTTGATCGAGGAGGCGCCGGCGCCCGGCCTCGAGCCGGTCCTGCGCGAGCGGATGGCCGCGGCGGCGCTGACCCTGGCGCGCGCGGCCGGCTATCGCGGGGCGGGCACCGCCGAGTTCCTGGTCGATGGCGACAACTTCTATTTTCTCGAAGTCAACGCGCGGCTCCAGGTCGAGCATCCGGTGACCGAACTGATTTTCGGCTGCGACCTGGTCGTCGAGCAGTTGCGAATCGCGATGGGTGAGCGGGTGGCCGAGCCACCGGCGGCGCGCGGATGCGCGATCGAATGCCGCATCAATGCCGAAGACCCCGCGCAGGATTTTCGCCCGGCGACCGGCCGCGTGATCAAGCTCGCGCTACCGGCCGGCCCGGGCGTGCGCGTCGATACGCAGCTCGAAGCGGGGGCCGAAGTCGCGCCGTACTACGACAGCCTGATCGCCAAGCTCATCTGCCATGGCGGCGGGCGCGAGCAGGCGCGCGCGCGGATGGCGGCGGCGCTGGGCGAATTCATGCTGCTGGGCGTGCGCAATACGGCGGCCTTTGTGCGCGAGATCATTGCAAGCGAGCCGTTTGCGCGCGCCGACCTTTCGACCCGGTTTATCGAAGAGCATTTCCCGCGCTGGAGCCCCGCCGATCGCGATCTGCACGACGCGCTGATCGCGGCCGCGCTGGCCGCAAACGGGATGCTCGGTGGCGCGGCGGCGGCCGACGGCGGCACGAATCGCGGCGCGTCGGCAGCGGACGGCGCCGCGGCGCATTCGCCGTGGACCACGCTTGGCGAATTTGAATTGTGGGGCCGCCGATGAAGCTCAAGCGGGCCGGCGACGCGCGCGAGTTCGAGGTCGAGATCGTCGCCCGCGAAGGCGCCGCGCTGCGCCTGCGGATCGATGGCGAGGAGATCGCGGCCGAGCTCGAGGCGGCGGCCGACGGCGGCGCGACCCTGCGGATTGGCGGGCGCCACGTGCGCATTTACGGCATGCGCACGCGCAATGCGATCTTCGTCGCGGCGGGACCGGCCGCCTGGGAGTTCGTCGCGGTCGAGGGGCGCGCCGGCCGCGCGCGCGGCGGTCTGGCGGCGGCGGAAGTGGCCGCACCGATGCCCGGCAAGCTCTTGCGCATCCTGGTGGCCGAGGGCGACGCGGTGGCGGCGGGCCAGCCGCTGCTGGTGCTCGAAGCGATGAAGATGGAGACCACGCTCTACGCCGAGGGCGCGGCAGTGGTGAAGTCAATTCGCGCGGCGGCGGGCGCGATGGTCGATCACGGCGCGGTGCTGATCGAATTCAGTCGGGCGCCGGCAGATCCATCAGCGCGCGAATCCGATCCTCCAGGTGCGTGAGCCATTGGTCGAAGGCGGCGTCGCGATCGACCACAATCTCGAGCTTGCCGTCGCCGAGCAGCTTGAGCCGGCCCGGCACTTCGGTGCGCAGCGGAATGACCAGCGCCTCGCGCGAGATGCCGAGCGCATCGGTGATGGAAAAAATCGCCTCGATTTCCTTGAGACCGACCGCCTTGAGCATCGCCCTGCGCTCCCGTGCCGCCTCTTTACATAAACCTCGCAGAGCCTAAGCTCAATATGAGAGTTGAGCGGCGCAATGCGGAGGGGTCACGATGTACGGTACGATCAAGAAGATCATCAAGGATAAGGGCTTCGGCTTTATTAATCCCGACGACGGCAGCGACGAGATCTTTTTTCATCGCTCGCGGCTCGCCCCGAAGGTCTACTTCGAGGATCTGCGCGAGGGCGCGGAGGTGCAGTTCGAGGTGCGTCCGGGCGACAAGGGACCGCAGGCGTTTAACCTAAAGCTGCGTTAGCGGCGGCCGGGCGCATCTAGGGAACCTCTGCACAAGGCACTGCTGTCACCCTGAGCGCAGCGCATGGGTCC
>JADMIL010000041.1 GCA_015478645.1 Candidatus Binataceae bacterium | reverse complement strand
CCGATATCACTCCATCAGTACTGAGAAACTCGTGACCATCCGGCGTTTTTCCGCACCCTGCTAGTGCCGCATTCATTACGACAGAAGCCGAGCAATTTCTGTTGCGGCTGGGCTTTTCTGTCATTCGAACTGGCCAACAGTCTGCTCGGGATGACAAGGAAGGAACGCGTTCCACTCCGCCGCTGGTGGTTAGTGACCTGTCGTCGAAGGAAATCGCAGAGCTCGGACAGAAGCTTGTGTACTCGTCCCGCCTTTACCGGTGGAGTGAGTTGAAGAACAATCCAACCCTTCCCCCGCGTTCGCCGGGCGTCTACGCATGGTTTTTCGAACGCGTGCCGCCAACAGTGCCCGTCGATTCATGCGTCGTCCGAGATGAATCGACCCTTCTGTATGTTGGTATATCGCCAAAAAATGACAAAACCAAGGGAACTCTCCAAGACCGCCTCTGGTCTCACTTCGAAGGAGTCGCGGAATTCTCCACGCTACGTACCACCTTGGGCTGCCTGCTCGAAGTGGAGTTAGGAACAATCTTGAGGCGTGTCAATTCCGGCAAAACTCAGACATTCGTCGAGAAGGAAAGCGCTCTGAGCGGATGGATGGCTGACAATGCGCGTATCGCATGGATCGAAACGCCGAAACCCTGGGTACTCGAAGACCATCTTCTCAAAGCGCTGAGTCTGCCGCTCAACATCCAAGGGAACGCAAAGCATCCTTTCTGCGTGCGGCTGAAGGAATTTAGGAAAACGGCCATTCAGCGAGCGGAGGAGTTGGATATCGTTCCGCACCGGAAGACGGTGTACCTCGTCTCTTGCGTTTCCGAAAAACTCGCTCAGCCAATGCCTGCGCGCGAACTCTACTCTTCCACGTGGTTCAAAAAAGCTCGCGCCTTCGTGGAGAGGCAAACAGGAGAGTGGCTGATTCTCTCCGCAAGGTACGGGCTCGTCGAACCAAATCAAGTGATCGAGCCGTACCATGAGACGCTCAAGGAGAAGTCCGTAGAGGAACGCAGAGAGTGGTCAAGGAAGGTCGTTCAGGAATTGCGCCCGCACTGTTCGGCTGGAACCTCGGTCGTGTTTTTGGCAGGCGAGAAATATCGTGAGTTCCTTGCGCCGGCTCTTATTGAGCTCGGCTGCCACGAAGTCCCGATGAAAGGCCTTGCAATCGGCGAGCAGCTGCACTGTGGTTGTCCGAACATGGCGGATGATTCCGGGCGGGCTTGCTCGTCGCGAACGCTGCGCGCTTTTTAGCTGAATGCCTACGCGCTATTCCGGCGCGCGCTCAGCGCTTCGTCGGTGCAGGGTCGCGCGCGGCTAAATCGAGGAGGCCGATCATCTGTTCCACTTCTGAAGGATCTGGCGGCGGATTCATGTGAATCGCTTGGTTACGCGTAATCCGCGCGCGATGCCACCTTACCTGCATGTGGGTATCTATAGTCCCCTCGCTGCGGAGCTCGTTAATGATGACCTTTAGGTCAATGTCGTCCCGGTTCCTGCCTGGCGGCACGCGACGACGAACCATTTGCTCAAACTCGATGCCCCCAAGCTGTCCTGCCAGCACATGGTCCGTTCGCAATAGCGAGTGCGCGAGCTGTGCGTAAGTGGAATCGTTCAAGAAACGTTTCATCAGGTTCTCGGCGCGCAACCTGCGGATGAACCGATCCCCCTCGTACTCCTTTAGCATAGCGGCGTCCGGAGCACTGCCGAGGCAACGTTCATGGAGGACCCAGAGCGCTATATCTGCGTCGGCGACGCGCTCAAAACGATAGCGTTTCGCAACTTTGCGGAGATCGTTGATATAGTTCAGGTAGGTTTTGACCGCATCGCTTTCACGACGCACGTCGAGGATTCGCTCGATGCCGAACCAGATTTCGCAGGTGGCGAAATCTGGCAATACCAATTGTAGAGAATAAGCAACTTCCCGGCGGCAGCCGAATGACTACTGCCCGCAAGGTCACGCGGCGACGGTCGCCTGCACCAGCTCGAAAGCGCCCGCCTCGATCGACTCGGTCGAGCGCAGCACGATCTTGATGCCGAGACGCCCCTCGAGCACCTCGAGGTCCTTGGCGCCGACGTCGTAGAGATAGCGCGCCACTCCCGGGTTGACCTTGATCACCAGCAGGTCGCTGCGCGGATGGCGGCCGGCGGCGCGATGGATGCCGCGCAGGACGTCGGCGGCCAGCGTCGCCACCGATTTGACCACCCGCCGTCCGCTGCATTTCGGACATTGCTCGGTGAGCAGCTCCTCGAGGCTTTCGCGCGTGCGCTTGCGCGTCATCTGGACCAGCCCGAGCTCGGAAATTTTCAGCATCGAGCTGCGCGCCTTGTCGCGTTTGAGCGCTTGCCCCAGGACCTCGGTGACGCGCTTGCGATCGGCGTCGCGCGTCATGTCGATGAAATCGATGATGATGATGCCGCCGATATTGCGCAGGCGCAGTTGCCGCACGACCTCTTCGGCCGCCTCGAGGTTGGTGCGCAGCACGGTCTCGTCCTGGTTGCGCTTGCCCACGAAGCGCCCGGTGTTAACGTCGATCGCGATCAGCGCCTCGGTCTGATCGAAGACCAGGTAGCCGCCCGACTTGAGCCAGACCTTGCGCTCGAGGGCGCGTTCGATCTGCTGCTCGAGATGGTGGAAGTGGTCGAAGATCGGCTCCTCGGCCTCGTACAGCGCGATGCGCGAGCGCAGCCGCGGCATGTAGTTCTGCATGAACTCAACGATCCGCTCGTAGGTCGCCGGTTCGTCGCACCACAGCCGATCGACCTCGCTTGAGAACAGGTCACGCATGATGCGCAACGCGACGTCGAGGTCGTTGTAGAGCAGCGAGGCCGGCGGACTGGTCTCGGCCAGCTTGACGATCGAGGACCACAGCTTGGTGAGGAAGGCGCAGTCGCGCTGGATGTCGCGTTTGCTCACGCCCTCGCAGACCGTGCGCACGATCAGGCCGCCCTGCGCCGGCCGCACTTCGGCGACCGCCGCGCGCAGCCGCGCGCGCTCCTGCGCGCTCTCGATGCGGCGCGAGATGCCGATATGGTTGCTGGTCGGCGTATAGACCAGATGGCGCCCCGGAATCGAAACAAATGAAGTCAGCCGCGCGCCCTTGGTCCCGAGCGGCTCCTTGGCGATCTGGACGAGAATTTCCTGGCCCCGCTTGAGCTGCTGCTCGATCGGCAGGCGCACGCGCCGCTCGGGACGCCGTCCGCGCCCACGCCCGCGGCCGCCGCGCTGCGGACGTCCGGCCGGCTCCGCGCCCGGCTCACCGGCACCGCCGCTCTCGTCGTCGGCGCTCGCGCCGTCGGCGCCCTCGGCCTCGGCGTCGTCGAACTCGACCGTCATCAGCGGTTCGCCGTCATGCGGTTCGGTCTCGACGTCCTCTTCACCGATCACTTCGGCGGCCGAACCGAGACCTTCGACGTCGTCGTAAAAATCCGAGACGTGCAGGAAGCCCGCCTTCTCGAGTCCGATATCGACGAACGCCGCCTGCATCCCGGGCAGCACGCGGGTGACCTTGCCCTTGTAGATATTTCCTACGAGGCCGCGGCGCTCACCGCGTTCGAGGTAGAACTCGGTCAGGATGCCGTCTTCGAGCAGCGCGACGCGCGTCTCGACCGTGGCGGCATTGATGATGATTTCGCGTTTCAAGATGCGCTTGTCCTGCGGGCCACGGCGCCCCAGGCCGATCGCGCGCGATTGCGGCGTATCCCGATGACTCCGCGGCGATGCGGCGGAAAGTCGGGCGGCAAAGGTTGACGGCGTTCCAAGTGGAGTCTGCTCCGAGCCGCGGTGGGGTCGGCCCGCGTTTATCTGATCATACGGAGCAGGTGCATTTTCCGCAAGGCGAGGCCGGGCGCGGTGCGGTCCGCATTCGTTAAGTGGGCGTGACCGCCTTGACTTGAGCCCCCGCATGCCGTTGATTGTCTGAGTATGTTAGCGTCAGGAGAAAACCTGATGGCGCATCCGGCGGGCGCCAACCTGCTCAACAGCAAGGTCCTGGTGCTCAACCGTTCGTACCTCCCGGTCCACGTCACTTCGGTCAAGCGCGCCTTCGCCCTGCTCTACCAGGGAGTCGCCCGGGCGGTCGACGAACAGTACCGGATCTTCGACTTCGATAGCTGGCGCGACCTTGCGCTCGAGCATCATCATGAGCGGGTCGGGGTGATCGGCGGCGTTATCCGGGTGCCGCGGGTGCTCCTGTTGACGGCCTATGAGCGGGTGCCCAAGCGCCACGTGCGCTTTTCGCGCTTCAACATTTATGCGCGCGATAACAATACCTGCCAATACTGCGGCCGGCGCCTGCCGCGCACCGACCTCAACCTCGACCACGTCATTCCGCGCTCGCGTGGCGGTATGTCGACCTGGGAGAACGTCGTCTGCTCGTGCCATAGCTGCAACCGGCGCAAGGGCGGCCGTAATCCCGACGAAGCCGGGATGCCGCTGGTGCGCAAGCCGCAACGCCCGCAATGGACTCCGTTCAGCACCGAGATGTTCAGCCTCAAGCGCTATCGCGAATGGATGCCGTTCCTGACCACCGTCGATACCGCTTACTGGAACACTGAACTGCTGCCGGATTGACGGCCGGTGCGCGCGTCTCGCGTCGCCTGAGGACCGCCCCACGCGCATCCGAGCGCAGGTGATCGCTGGCCGCCGGGCCGGAGCTTGCGGATCGATCCGGCAAAGAAAATACGAATTTTGTTCCACAGGTCTCGCGACCACATTATGAGGGGCCTGTGGAAGCCTGTGGCCTACGACTGGTTGGATAAGTCTTGACCACCCTGCGGGGTCGTGGGATATCCTCGGATGGGCGGTGAGGTGGTGGAGGCGATGGCAGCATGCGGCTCAAGAGCCTTGAATTAGTCGGCTTCAAGTCATTCCTGGAACCGACCCTGATCGGCTTCAGCCCCGGGGTGACCGCCGTGGTCGGCCCCAATGGCTGCGGCAAGTCCAACGTGGTCGATGCGATCCGCTGGGTGCTCGGCGAACAGGCCCCGACGCGCCTGCGCGGCAAGAGCGCCGAGGATCTGATCTACGCCGGCAACGACTCGAATCCGGCCGCCGGGATGGCCGAGGTCACGCTGCTGCTCGAGGCCGAGGAGTCGGCCATCCTGCCCGAACCATACGCCACGCTGGCCGAGGTCGCGGTGACCCGCCGGGTCTACCGCTCGGGCGAATCCGAATACCTGCTCAACAAGATTCCCTGCCGGCTCAAGGACATCACGGAATTTTTCATGGCCGCGCAGATTCACAGCCGCGGCTACGCGCTGATCGAACAGGGCCGCATCGAGGAGATTATCCAGGCCAAGCCGGCCGAACTGCGCACGATGGTCGAAGAGGCGGCCGGGCTCTCGCTGTTCAAGGGCCGGCGCGAAATCAGCGAACGCAAGCTCGAACGGGTCAAGGAGAACCTGGCGCGGGTCGACGACGTGCTGGCCGAAATCGAGCGCCAGCTCAACTTCGCCCGCCGCCAGGCGAAAAAGGCCGAGGCCTACAAACTGATTCGTGCCGAGCTCGGCGAGCTCGAACGGCTCGCCGCCGGGCGCCGGCTGATCGAACTGCATGCGGAACTCGGCGCCCAATCGGCCCGCGAACTCGACCTGCGCAACGAATCGGCGGCCGCCGCGATCGCGAGCACCGACGCCCAGGCCAACGCCGACACGAGCGCGACGGCCTTGGCGATCGCGCGCGACGAGCTCGCCGCCGCGCGCCGCGAACTCGACAATCTGCGCGCCGCCTTCGACGAGCGCGCCCGCTCGCGAGCCTTTCTCGCCCGCCGCCTCGACGCGATCGCCGGCCTCGAACCGGACCTCACGGCGCGGCTCGCCGAACTGGAAATCCGCGCGACCGCAGCTCGCGCCGCACGCGCCGAGGCCAATGCCCGTCTGGCCCGCGAAATCAACGGTGACGACGGCGCGAGCGTCGCCATGCTGGCCGCCCTGCGCGACGAGCATCGCGCGGCCGAGCAGGCGCTGCGCGAGGAGGAACGGGTTAGCGAGGAATGCAAGGATGACCTCTCCGAGCTGATCCGCGAGGCCGCGGTGCTGCGCGGGCGCCTGGGCGATCTGTCGGGCGAGCGCAGCGACCTCGAAGCGCGGATGGCCACGCTCGGCGCCGAGACTCCCGCCGCGCGCGACGCACTCGCCGCCGCGCAGGACGATCTGGCGCGGGCCGCGGCGGCGCTCGGGACGGCACGCGAGGAGGCGGCGCATCTGGAGACCGCGCGGCGCGCCGCCGGCGATCGCGAAATCGAGGCGCGCGCCGCACTCGAGCATCAGGCGTCACGGCGCGAAGGCGCACGCACGGAACTTGCCGCGGCGACCGCCCGCGCGCAACGCATCATGCCCAACGGCGCCGGCGCGCGGCTGCGCGCCGTGCTCGAATCGCTCAACGGCGACCGGCCGCCGGCCGACCCCGCGATGCTGCTCGAGGTGGTCAAGGCGCCGCCCGCGCTTGAGCCGGCGCTGCGCGCGGTGCTCGGCGAGCAGCTCGACGCGGTGATCGTCGACTCGCCGCTGTTCGCCTTGCGCGCGATCGAAGTGCTGAAGGAACAGAGCGCCGGACGGCTCAGCTTTATCCCCGAGGCGATTGCCCGCGGCCCCGCCCATCAGCCGATCGAAGCGCCCGGTATCGCCGGCCGCCTGCTCGACATGATCGAGGTCGAGCCGCGCTTCGCCGGCCTGGCCGAAGCGGTGATGGGCCACGTGATCGTCGCCGACGATCTGCGCGCGGCGCTGGCCGCCGCCAACCTCAACGGCTACGGCACGGTCTTCGTCACGCGCGAGGGCGACCTGCTCGCCCCGGACCGGATGATCGCGGGCGGCAGCGGCGCCGGCGTGGCCGACGGCGCGGTGCTCGATTGGCATAGCGGGGCCCGCTCGGTCGCCGCCGCCGAGCAGGCGCTGGTCGCCGCCGACGCGGATCACGCGGTGCTCGCGCGCACGCTCGAGGCTCTGCGCGCCGCCAATCGCGCCGCCGACGAGGCGTTCACCGCCGCCCGCGCGCGCGTCAATGCGGCCGAGGCTGAGGGCGTGACGGCGCGCGCCGCGATCGCACGGGCCGAGCAGCGCCTCGCCCTCGCCGACGCGCATCGCGGCAACTCCGAACGCCGGATCGGCGAACTCGCGGCCGCCTTGCTAGCCGCCAACGAACGGCTCGAAGCGCTCGCGATCCTTGAGCAGACGGCGCGCGCCCGGCTTAACGAAGTCGCCGGCGGTCTCGCCGCGCGCAAGGCCGCGACCGGCCGGCTGGGCGAGGCGATGCTCGCCGCGGGCGCTCGGGTCGAAGCGCACAAGGCGGCGCGCGCCACGCTCGAACAGGAGCTGCGCCATCTCGCGCGCCTGGCCGACGAACTCGAAGCGCAGATCGGACAGCATCGCGCACAGCTCGCGCGAGCCGCGGCCGAGCGCGTCGAGTTCCAGCGCGAGAGCGCGAACCTCGCCGCGCAGGACGACGCCGGCACGGCCCGCCGCGGTGAACTCGAGGAAGCCGTCGCGGCGCTCGCCGCGCGCGCGGCCACCGCCGAGACCGATCTTGAAAGCGCCCGCGCGGCGCTCAAGGCCGTACGCCTCCGGCTGGCCGAGCTCGAAAGCGCGGCGCTCGAATGCAGCCTCAAGCGCGAGCGCGCCAACGCGCTGATCGAGGAACTGGAGCGCACCTTCGCGGAAAAATTCGCGATCGCTTTCGCCGCCGCGGCCGACGATCTCGCCGCCGCGACGGCCGGCCGCGATCACGCGCAAGACGACGCCCGGCTGCTTGAATTGCGCGCGCGCGCGGAAAAAATCGGCGAGGTCAATCTGGCCGCCGAAAGCGAAGTACGCGAACTCGAAGAGCGCGCCGGCCTGCTCACCACCGAACGCGCCGACCTGCAGGCCGCCGTCAACGATCTCACCCACACGATTCACAAGCTCAATCGCGAGGCGCGCAAACGCTTCGCCGAGACCTTCGCGGGCGCGGCCAAAAATTTCGCCGAGCTGTTCCCCAAGCTGTTGCGCGGCGGCAAGGGGCGCCTCGAACTCAACGGCCCCGACGACGTGCTCGACGCGGGTGTCAATATCCTCGTCCAGCCGGCCGGCAAAAAGGTCAAGGAGCTTGGCCTGCTCTCGGGCGGCGAGAAGGCGCTCTCCGCGATGGCCCTGATCTTTTCGCTGTTCCTGCTCAACCCGAGCCCGTTTTGCGTGATGGACGAGGTCGACGCGCCGCTCGACGAATTCAGTCTCGCCGCCTTCACCGGCCTGGTGCGCGAGCTCAAGCTGCGTTCGCAGTTCATCGTGATTACCCACAACCAGCGCACCATGCAGAGCGCCGACCATATTCACGGCGTCACCATGGAGCGGCCGGGCGTCTCGCGGATCATCTCGCTCAAGATTCCGCAGGCGGCCTGATCCGCGCGCTCGCATGCGGACGCGGCGGCAGCCTTCGATCGCGCACGCCGTGGCGTGTAAGATTTGCAGCGAAACTGCTATCGTGCGGGGCGCGCGCAAGCGTCCGCGGCATAGATGCTAGGCCCGCGGCGGCGCATCCGCGCGATCTGATTCAATCGAGACCCTGGTTCAATCGAGGCTCCTGGCCGTGTCGACGCTGCAATTAACCATTCTGATCGCGATCGCGATGCAAATTCCGGTCGGCGTGCTCGCGATGCTGACCGAGTTCAGTCAGCGCAAAAAGCGCCGCGCGCGCGAAGTGGCTGCGCCCGACGAAGCCGTCGCGGAGTTCGCGGAGCCGGAAGTCGAAGCGATCGAAGAACCGGCCGAGGCGCCCGCGATTGCGTCGAACGTCGAGCTGCTGGCCGCAGCGACGGCTGCCGAATTACGCGTCGCCGAGGCGCCCAGCCGCGAAGCTCCGGTTGAACCGGCGCCGCTTGACGCGGAAGTCGCGCCGCCCGTTGCCGATGCGCCGGTCGCCGATGCGCCGATCTTGGAACAGCCGCCGCCTGCACCGATCAGCGCCGAGCCCGAATCGCCACGCGCGCCGGTCCGGATCGGCGTCGGCCTGCGCAAAACCCGCGAATCGTTTCTCGCGCGGATTCGCGCCGCGATCAGCGGCAGCGCGCGCGCCGACGAAATATATGAAGGGCTCGAAGAGGCGCTGATAGGTGCCGACGTCGGCGTCGACAGCAGCCTCAAGCTGGTCGAGGCGGTGCGCGCAAAACTCAAGAACGACGCACGCCCCGAGGTTATCCGCGACGCACTCAAGGACGAGATCGAGCGTGTGCTGGTCGCCGCCGAGCGTCCGCTGGCCGACAGCGCCGGCGCCCCGCGGGTCATCCTGATGGCCGGGGTCAACGGCGTCGGCAAGACCACGACCGTGGCCAAGCTCGCCGCGCTGCTCAAGCGCGACGGGGGAGCCGTGCTGGTGGCGGCGGCCGATACCTTTCGCGCCGCGGCGATCGATCAGCTCCAGGTCTGGTGCGATCGCGTCGGGGTCGAGCTGATCCGGCAGAATCCCGGCTCCGACCCGGCCGCGGTGGCCTTCGACGCGGTGCGTGCCGCGGTCGCGCGCCACGCCGCCACCGTGCTCATCGACACCGCCGGGCGTCTCCAGACCAAGGTCAACCTGATGGAGGAGCTCAAGAAGATTGCGCGCGTGGTCGGCCGCGAACTGCCCGGCGCGCCGCATGAGACCTGGCTGGTGCTCGACGCCACCACCGGGCAAAACGCGCTCAGCCAGGCCAAGCTGTTCGGCGAGGCGGTGGCGCTGACCGGGGTGATCCTGGCCAAGCTCGACAGCACCGCCAAGGGCGGCGTAATCATCGGGATCGCCGAGCGCCTGAAGCTGCCGGTGCGCTACGTCGGGCTGGGCGAAAACCTGGAGGATCTGCGGCCGTTCGACGCGCGCGAGTTTGCCGCCGCGCTGTTTGCCGAGGGCGACGGCACCGACGCCGCAGCCAGCGGTTCGTATGCGGCTTGACAGCCGCGCTGAGTGAAAATTAAAGTGAAGGTGGAAAATTGGTGGAAATGGCGATTGACGTCCTCAAGCAACTGGACGAACGGATACAGGCTTCGGTCACCCGGATTCAGCAACTTCAGCGCGAAAACGAACAGTTGGCCCGCCAACTCGCCGAAAGCGAGCAGCGTTGCCTGCAGGCGACCGCACAGTTGCACGATCACGAGAGCGCGCGCGACGAGATCAAGCATCGCATCGAGAAAATCCTGACCCGCTTCGACGGCCTCGATCTGGGCTAGCGATGAAGGGCGTCATCGTCGAAATCATGGGCCAGAGCCTGACCGTCGCCAGCGACCAGGGCGACGCCTGGGCGCAGGCTCTGGCCGCGACGGTGGACGAGAGGATCAAGCATATTCGCGCTGCCAGCGCGACCGTCAATTCGATCAACCTGGCGATTCTGGCCGCGCTCAATTTCGCCGACGAGCTTGAGCGCCTGCGCCGGGAACACCAGGCGTTGATCGCCCATCTGGAGCTGCTCAACCAGCGGCTCTCGGCGGCGATCGACGGCCTCGAATGACGGCCGCGTACGGGGCGGGCGCGTGGACGATAACCTGAGGTAGACGAGGGGCGGGGATTAGTGGGGCGAGACGGTGGCGCATGATGACGCGCGCGGAGAGTTGAGCGCTCGCGGAGATAATGAACGGTGCGATATTTTTCCACGACGCATTGCGGCGGGATCACCGCCGGCGGCCCGGCGACGGCGCCGCGCGGCCCAGCGGAGCGGCTTGCGCAGATCGGACGGCGTGCGCGGATCACGCGCAGATCAACAGATATTGCGCAATCTAGATAACCGGCGAGCGGATTTCCGGCATGGCGCCTGAGTCACCGATTTAGACCCCGCACCCGCCCTCGCATGAGGGCGTGGCGGACGACAAAAAAATTCTCCGGCGGATTTTATCCGAATGCCGCGGCGCGCTGCCGGCGGCCTGGGTTGAGTCCCGCTCGCGGCAGATTCAACGCCGGCTGCTGGAGACCTCGGCCTACCATGAAGCGGCGGCGATCGTGCTTTACGCCGCGCAGCGCAATGAAGTTGCCACCGACCTGATCATGGCCGACGCGCTCGCATCCGGGCGGCGCGTCTTCTTTCCGCGCGTCGATCCGGAACGTCACGACCTCCTATTGCTTCGCGTTGGTGACCGGGCGGAACTCAAGCCGGGCGCCTTCGGCATCGACGAACCCACGGGGGCAGAGCTCGCGCGGCCGCACGACTTGGTGCGCGCGCTGATCTGTGTTCCCGGCGTGGCCTTCGGTCCTGCCGGACAGCGCCTCGGCCGCGGCGGCGGCTACTACGATCGTCTGATCGCCGCCCTCGCGCCGCAGGTGGTCACGGCCGGTCTGGCCTATGCGTTCCAGATGCTCGACCGGCTGCCGCAGTCGCCGCACGATCGGCGGCTCGGCCTAATCGTCACAGAGTTCGCCGTGCAGGCGCCGGCGGGCCCGCGCCCGTCCACGCCCGCCCATGCGGACCAAGGAGGTATAGCCAGGTGTTGATGGATGTTGGATTGCTGCTCCTGGGGATTGGACTGAGCGGCGTCGTCTTTTATTTCCGCAGCCAGACGCGTGACCGCAATGAAGCCGTCGCCGCCGCCGACGCGGCCGGTGACGCCGCACGGATAATCGAAGAGGCCAAAACCCGCGGCGAATTGCTGTTCAAGGAGGCGGAACTCAAGGCCAAGGACCTGCTGGTCGGCGCGCGCGCCGACGCCGAGCGTGAACAGCGCGAACGCCGCCGCGAACTCGCCGCAATCGAGACCAAGCTCGAATCGCGCGAGGAGACCTTCGAGAAACGGCAGGAGGCCTTTGAGCGGCGCGAGGTCGAACTCAACCGCCGCGACCAGGCCACGCGCACCCGCGAAAAGGCCATCGCCGACAAGGAGGCCGAGCATCAGGCGCTGATCGACGAAGCGCGCATGCGCCTCGAAGCGGTCGCCGGCCTCACCCGCGAAGAGGCCAAGCGCACGCTGATCGACGAGATGGTCGCGCAGGCCCGCCACGAATCCGCGCGCCATATCCGCGTGGTCGAAGAGGAGGCCCGCGAGGAGGCCGACCGCCGCGCCAAACGGATCATCTCGATCGCCATCGAACGGCTCGCCGGAGAGTTCGTCGCCGAGCGCACAGTCTCCGTGCTGGCGCTGCCCTCCGACGAGATGAAGGGGCGGATCATCGGCCGCGAGGGCCGCAATATCCGCGCGATCGAAGCCGCCACCGGCGTCGATATCATCATCGACGACACCCCCGAGGCGGTCGTCATCTCGTGCCACAACCCGATTCGGCGCGAGATTGCGCGGGTCGCCCTCGAGCGCCTGATCTCCGACGGCCGGATCCATCCGGGCCGCATCGAGGAGGTCGTGCGCAAGGCCGAGCAAGATGTCGAGGAATCGATCAAGGAGGCTGGCCAGCGCGCGCTCATCGAGGTCGGCGTCCACGGCGTGCATCCCGAGCTGACCAAGCTGCTCGGCATGCTCAAGTACCGCTACTCATACGCGCAGAACGTTCTGATGCATTCGATCGAGGCGGCCTTCATCTGCGGCGCGATGGCGGCCGAGCTCGGCCTCAACGAAAAGCAGGCGCGCCGCGCGGCGCTCCTCCACGATATCGGCAAGGCGCTCACCCATGAGGTCGAGGGTTCGCACGCGTTGATCGGCGGCGAGCTGGCGCGCAAATACGGCGAGTCGGCCAAGATCGTCAACGCGATCGCGGCCCATCACGAGGAGGTCAAGGCCGAGACCATCCTAGCGCCGCTGGTCGACGCCGCCGACGCGCTCTCGGGCGCGCGGCCCGGCGCCCGGCGCGAAGTGCTCGAGAGCTACGTCAAGCGCCTCGAAGACCTCGAGACCATCGCCAAGTCGTTCAAGGGCGTCGATAAATGCTTCGCCGTGCAGGCCGGCCGCGAGATGCGCGTAATCGTCGAGCCCAACCAGGTCTCCGACGAGGACGCGACGATGCTGGCGCGCGACGTCGCGCGCAAAATCGAAGCCGACATGACCTATCCCGGACAGATTCGGGTGACCGTCATCCGCGAGACCCGCGCGACCGAACTCGCGCGCTGAAAATACTGTCGAGCCGGCGGAACGGGTAGGCGCCACGCGGCGCGCGGCCCCTTCCGCCGGCGCTTTACCAAGGCCGCGCCCAGACGCTAATATCCGCCTCGTGCCGACCACCCGCGAAGTCCTCGCGATTACCATCGCGCTCGAAAAACGCAGCATGGCGCTCTACGCGCGCTTCGCCAAAATCTTTACTGGCGATCCGGCGCTGCACGAATTCTGGTTCGGGATGGCCCGCGACGAAGCCCGCCACGTCGGCGCGCTCGACTTGGTCGCGGCCGTGCTCGAACTCGAAGCCGTGCTCGATCTGCCGAGCCCGGTCGCGATTGACGCCGCCGCCATCGGCCATCTGCGCGAACTGCTCGAGCGCTACCTCGCCGAACCCGACGCCGCGTTCGAATTGCCGCGCGCCCTCGGCATCGCGGTCGAAATCGAAGAGACCGAACTCGAGGACCTGGTCGGCGATCTGCTCAAGGCCCTCCAGGAGCGTGGCGAATACGAGCGCTGCCAGCGCCTGCTGGTGCATGACCTCGGCGAACTGAGCTACATGATCGAGCAGCACTGCCAGGACTCCGCGCTGCTTCAGCGATGCGACGCACTGGTCGATCATCACGCCGCGACGCTGCGCGCGGCCGCCGCCCCGCATTAACCCGCCGCCCGCGCCCACGAATTTTGCCGGGACGAGAGCACCCAGTCGCGCATCGATGTGCGGATGGCTCAAAGCGAATCTCCGGCGTGACGATTACGCGCCAATAGCGGAAAATCCGCCCGGCGTCAGGGCCGACAATATCCGCGAAGTCATCCGCCTCTCCGAGCTCTACCTTGACGGCACGATTCGCTTCGCCATCGCGGCCGACGCGCGGGCGCTGTCGCTGGCGGGGATGCTGGCGGGAGCAACCACGGCACTGGCCGCCGGCGGTATCACGCTCCTGCTGACAAGGGGCTTATCGCTGGTCACGGCGGCGCTGGCGCTGGCCGCCTTCAGCGGCAGCGGGATTCTGATCGTCGGCTTGTGGAACGCGATCAACGCCGTGCGCCCGATGAACTTCAACGTCGCCGGCAACTATCTGGATCGCTGGAACTCTCCGGCCGATCTGGGCGGCGCGCTCGCTGTGGCCCATCTCGCTCAAGCGAAGATCTATCAGGAGCAAATCAATGAAAACCGGCGCTTCCTGCTACAAGCCACCGGTCACGTCGAACGCGCGATGCGGGCGCTCAAGCTGATGCCGTTCGTAGCGATCGCCGTCGGCGTCGCGGTATACGCAGCCGGCTACCTGCTAACGCTTTGCCGGCTGTGACTCGCGCGCGGCAACCGGGTTATCGGCCCTCGTCCTTGTTCGGGCCTTTCTTCACCGGCTCGGGTTTCTGTGGCATCTCCGTCTCGCCTTCTCGGTAGTCTTCATATTATTACCGCTTTCGCCGCGACGAAAACAGCTTGGCCCGGCTGACATCTCCCGCCGCGACGGAACCGACGGGCGCCCGGATCTTTTCAGCGCCGCACGATCGATCCGTCGCACGGCCCCTTGGAACGGCGCGGCCGGATCGTTATAAGTATGAGCTGCGCTGAGGAGTGGCCAAACTGGCAAGGCACCTGACTCTGGATCAGGGGATTGGAGGTTCGAGTCCTCCCTCCTCAGCCAACTCCGCCTTCGTGGCGGCGCGTCGCCCGATGACGGTCCCATCGTCTAGTGGTTAGGACACCGGCCTCTCACGTCGGTAACGCGGGTTCGACTCCCGCTGGGATCACCAGATTAAATCCATCGCTTTTCCATAGCTCGAAGGCTAGCCGGGCCGTCGGCCGTGCCAAAAGAAATATCGTTGAGGCTCGGTGGCCCCGCCGCTATCGTTGTGAGCAGCTCGTGCCGGACGGCCTCGGCGGGGCAATTACGCGGCGCGATTTGCCCACGCGGTGGCTCCGGCGGAATTCTGCGCTAACCCGTAGTTGTCAATCTGCTGACAACTTGTTAGCGTGTAACGCGTAGGTTTAAAGGTGTTCATAGCCACCTAAAAGGGGGGCGGCGATGGCGAGAGTTCTGACGCTGGAGGAAGTGGCCAGCTACCTTCGGGTACATCCATCCACGATCTACCGGCTACTTAAAAAAAAGCAGTTGCCCGCCTTCAAGGTCGGCAGCGATTGGCGTTTCAACCTTGAATCAATCGACAAATGGCGGTCCGAGGCCGAGCAGAGCGGACGCGCGCTGGGGTCGATTCCGTACATCGACAAAAGCTAGCCCCTGCGCGTGCCGTTGCCGGTCTCACGTCGGCGGCTTTTGGCCGTCGGCCTCCGGCTGACCTGTCGCCTGTGACTCCTTTTATCTCTCCCTCCGATTCTGATTCCGCATTGCCGACCTCGCCGCTTCGATCGCGCCCGCGTGCGAATGCGCCGCGCGACGCATCGCATCGATGAGATCGCTCCGGTCACGCAAAAATGCAACGGCGGCCCAACCCGCCGCCGTTGCATTCGCGGAGGCATCCGTGTGGCGACGGCGCCGCGCGGCCGCCGCCGCGCGCGCTCGCCGCCAATCATCTAACGCATAATCTGCATCAGTCCCGACGGGCTGCCGTACCTGATCCCGTCCTGGTACTCCTTGGGCACGTCGGTGTTGAAGATCGGATCGGCCCCGGCCGGGTTGCCGGCGCTCGACCAGTAGCTGGCATGCGCATTCTGCAGGTCCCAGGTGACCGCGCCGACCGAATTGGTGATCACCCGGCCGACTCCCGGCACCGGCCGAATCCGGGCGCCCCAGAACTGCGCCTTCCACAGCTTCATGTTCGAGTCATAGAGGTCCGACCAGTCGGTGTAGTAGGTCTCCTTATCGACGTAGAGCATCCGGCTGCCATAGCAATAGCCGGCCGCTTCCGACGGGATGCGCCGGACGTCGTCGACCCACACGTCACGCACCTGCCATTGGCCCCACGACGGCTTGGGAAAGCCCAGCGGCATGTCCCAGTTCTTTGGGAACTGGGAATAATCCTGGTTGTAGTCGTTGAGGTTGATCACCTTGCGCCCGCCCAGCATCGTGCCATGGAACAGCGAGGTGCCACCGTTGAAGCCGATCGTCTTGGCGTCGTCATTGGTCCAGTCGCTGCCGTAGATCGGCGCGCAGCGCGCGGACACCGACAGGCGCAGCGACCGCCGCAGCGCCGGCACGAACACGTAGGTATCGGGGAACGGATGGGTCTGCTCGTCCTTGTAGAACAGCGAGAGCAGCGCCGTGTACTTCGACTGCTCGGGCGTTTCGACCATGCTCCACTCGGTGTACCAGGTGCCCGGCGCGTAATCGAGATCGACCGGGAAGCCCGGGTCGGTGTTCCATCCGCTCTGGCGGTAGACCACGTCGATGGTCTGAGCGGAGATATTGCCGAAGCGATCCTGGAACCATAGCGACCCGGTATTGTTGGTCGCGTTCAGGTAGATCGACGGCACGTAAGCGTAGAACAGGTTGACCAGCAGCTTGGTGCCCATGTCGGGATCGCTCGGCTGCGGATTCGGAAAGGGCACGCCGCCGTGGTAGTTCTGCATCTCGATATGATTGTTGGGCAGGCGCACGAGTTTGGTCTGTGCGCCGTACTTTTCGGTCGCCGCCAGAAAGGTCGTCGGCAGCAGGTTATGCGCGGTCGGACCGATATCGATTTCGGCGTCCGCCGGCATCTTCCAGTAATACGTCCCCGCGAACAGCGCCTGCATCGAGACCGGCAGGAATTGCTTGTACTGCTGCCAGTTCGCCGTGGTGATCTTGGTGCCCGGCGCGAGCGTGCCCTCATTCGCACTCGCCGCCATCCACGCCTGCATCTCCGGCAGGTCGCTTTGCGCGAAGGCCACGGTGGCGAAAATGAGCATCGAACAAAGTGCTCCCAGCCATGCCAGTTGTTTCATCGACTTCCCCTCCTGCGACGAAAGGTTCCCGACGTTGAACCGACGCGGTGCGCGCAGCCAAACTCCCCGAATGCGCGCGCATCGCCTGCTTGACAACGATCTATTTCCACTTTCGATCCGGACCGTCAATGCACAATTTTCTGTTGGAGTAAAGAAATTAATGCGGCCGGTTCTGCGACCGCCGCCCGCGCGTTGGACCGGCCGCCCGCCCGCGCTACAATCGCCGCGCGCCCGCCGCCGCCGCGGGTAGCTCACGCCACGCGCAAAAGGTGCCCGCATGATTCTCAAGGTCGCCCGCCTCGGTCATCCCGTCATCCGCGCTCAGGCCCATCCGGTCGACCCGGCGAAAATTGCCGCGCCCGAGTTTCAGCGCCTGATCGACGACATGGTCGAGACCATGCGCGAGTACAGCGGCGTCGGCCTCGCCGCTCCGCAGGTCCATCTCTCGCTGCAAATCGCGGTGCTCGAAGTCGACCACCATCCGCGCTACCCCGAGATGCCCAGTGTGCCGCTGACCTGCCTCATCAATCCGATCGTCACGGTCACCGATCGCGCGCCGGTCGACGAATGGGAAGGATGTCTCAGCATTCCCGAGATGCGCGGCAAGGTGCCACGCTTTCGCCAGTTGCGCGTGACCGCGCTCGGCCGCCACGGCGAGCCGCTGGATTTCATCGCCGACGAATTCCACGCCCGCGTAATCCAGCACGAGACCGATCATCTCAAGGGCGAGGTCTATCTCGATCGGATGCCCGACCTGAAGTCGCTGAGCCATCTGCTCGAATGGCAGCGCTACGCGCTGACGCCGGGCAAATAGCGACGGCGCGCGCTCGGATACCTCCGCGCGCGGCCTACTCGGTCATTTTGAGCGCAGCGAAAAATCCCGGGATGACCTCCCGGACGCCGTTCAGAATGACCATACCGTGCGCAGAGCTTTCCTGGCGCTGTGATTGGAAGATTGCTTACGCGCCCGATGCGCCGCGCGCAGCGGCTCAGGCGATGGTAATGGGTCCCGAGGTTCGCGCCTTGGTGCGCGCCGGCGGTGACGCCGCGATCGCCGCCGCGCGACGCTCGATCTCGGCTGGCGCGAGCAGCCCCTTGGCGTGGATCATCCGCTCGAGCGCCGCCAGCCACGATTCGTAGTACGCTGCGCCCGCCGCCGCGCCCGCGTCAGCCGGATGCGCGGCGTCGCCGACATGCCTGGCGTCACCACGATCGGTTTCATCGGCGCCGATTTCGGCGATCAGAGCGGCGCGAAATTCATCCCAGGCGAAGCGACCCGCGCGGCTCAGCGTCACCGCGATCGCAAACGCGCGCGCCTGCCACGGCTCGGCGAAGACCGCGCCGTCAGCCGCCGCGTCGGAAATTTCGTCCGCCGCCCGCTCGGCGATTTTGCGCCGCTCCGCCATCGCTCAGCCTCCCGCCGACGCTGGCGGATATTTTACGATCGCCGTGCCGATCATCGCGTCGCGCGTGACGATCGCCGCCAACTCGTCCACGCCGAGCTTTTCGCTCCCGCGCGGACGCATCGGGATCACCAGGTAGCGCAGCTCGGCGCTGCTGTCCCACACCCGCACTTCGACGCCGCGCGCCAGCTCCACGCCGAACTCACGCAGCACGCCGCGCGTATCGCTCACCGCGCGCGAGCGATACGCCGCGCTCTTGTACCATACCGGCGGCAGCCCCAGCACCGGCCACGGGTAGCACGAGCAGAGCGTGCAGACGACCAGGTTATGCACCTTGGGCGTGTTCTCGAGCGCCACCATATGCTCGCCCTCGAGCCCCGGCGCGACGCCCGCCTCGGCGATCGCCGCGGTCGCATCGGCCAGCAGGCGCTTTTTGTAGGCCGGGTCGGTCCACGCGCGCGCCACCACGCGCGCGCCGTTGCGCGGGCCCACCCGATGCTCGTAGGTGTCGACCAGCGCGTCGAGCGCCTGCGCCTCGACGATGCCTTTTTCGATCAGCAGCGCCTCGAGCGCCTTGACCCGCAGAGTCGGGCCGCTGTCGGGCGCGTTATGATCGTGGCCGTGCGCGGCGCCGCCGTCGTTGTGAACGTGACGCGCCTGAGGTCGATCTTGGTCGTCGTGCGCGCTCATCGTGTCCTCATGCGGCTACCCGTCTGCGCTTTCGCCGGCGCAATTCGAGCCGGCTTCGCCACGGTCCGCGGATGGCCAGCGGCCTTCATCGCGATCCGTCTCGAGGGCACTTTTTCAGCCTCTAGGTAATCTTCCCACAGATCGATCATCACCCGTTCGTCCGCCGGATAATCGCGGCCCCACAGCTCGCGCCCCGCGAACTCGACGGTGTAGCAATGCTGCCGGTGGGCGCCCCCGCCATGCGCGGACGTGTCGGGAAAGACCAATACGCCGTGGTCGCGGCGGACGACTCCGCGACGGCCGCGGGCGTAGCGCGGGAGCCGCGTATGGCCGGGCGGATTCAGGATGCGCGCGACAATTCGATCGCCAACGCGAAAGCGCGCGCGCGTGCGCGGCTTTTTGTCCTGCGCGGCGCGTGGGCGTCGGGCCGCGGTCGCGGGCGGTGTGGCTTGCGCCGGCGGCGCGGTTCCATCGGGGCCGCCATTTGCCGCATAGGCGGCGCTCAGCTCGCCGGGCGTCACCAAGCCCTTTTCGATGAGCAGGCGCTCGCAGCCGTGCAGCCAATGTTCATAGTAGGTCGTGCGCAAATAGTCGGCCGGCGGCATGCGTTCGATCGCGTGGCGGAACTCGTCGACGTTGAAGACGCGCCGCCCGAACAGCGCGATCGTCAGCGCGAACATCCGCCGCTCCCACGGCGCGTGAAAGACCGGCTCGCCGGCCTCGTGGATCACCGCGCCAAAGCCGTCCATCCCGCCGAGATCGTGGATTCCGTTCATGCGCCCCCTCCGCGAATGCGTACGCCTACAAATCTGGACCGGCCAAAGAAACTGAGACGGCATTATAGCTAAGTCGGCGCGCCGGTGTCGTCAAGCATGCGCCGCTTGCGCGTTTCAGGTAAAGGAGATTTGAGCTTCGGGTGTTGGGGCCAACGCCGCGTAAAAATGGTTCAAAGCAGCGCGATGAATTCCTCCACGGTAAGTTCGGCTTGGCGCAGGATACTCTTGAGGAGCGGCTGCGGGAGGTCTTTGTTGTGCAAGGGAATTGTCACGCGAATTCCGCGCTTCATCCGATGGAAGAGCCGGGCGTGGCTGCCGGTTGAATGGTGGATATAAAAGCCGGCTCTCTCAAGCGCGCGCAGGCATGCTCTTGCCTTTACGACTGGTAGAGTCGGGCTCATGTAGACGGTTTAAATGCTCACGGTGACAAGCTCTTGCTTCGGGTCAGCGTTTCGAGGAATCGGCTCGCCTTCCTTGAGCGCACTTTCGATAACGCAGCGGATCGCATCTTTCGCCATCGACCGGGCTTCTTCCAGGGTATCGCCGAACGTGCAGATTTCCGGAATCGCGGGCACGATCACCTGGTAGCCGCCTTTTTCGAGCGGCTCGAAGTACACCGTGTAGTTGTAATCGGCCATCGAGTCACCTCGTTGAGAAATAGCCGTTTGCTTAATACCAGCTGATTACTCTTGGCTCCCAACTCCCACCGTTCCAATCACCAATAACGGTAGCTCTTGGGGACGACTTAAGAGAACACGCCTTCCAGACGGCGCCGCAGTACCTTGTACAGTGAAAGAAGTGCTCGCCATCCGCTAATTCAGGAAGCGGTTTCCCATCGGCACCGATCAATTTCTTGATGCTCTCAATTTCCACATCATTCAGCTGTCGCGGAGCGGAAGAACCCCTGTCTGTTTTATGGCAACCAGGACAATAACTGTCTATCATTTTTCTCATGCACTTTATCCCCACCTCGTAGTTGCGGGTCTATCGATCCGATTCTAGCTGATGAGGGATTTCTGGGCATTCAGAAAACTTAATTATTTCAAGGGGCTAGCGTAGGTATAAGGATGGCGGCGGTAGGAGTCGAACCTACGACACTGCGGATATGAGCCGCATGCTCTAACCAACTGAGCTACGCCGCCATCAAGCGGTCCACAATAGCGGGCGCGCCACCCCTACGGAAGAGTCGCCGCGCGCGCCTTAAGCCAGCGCGATCGCCTGCGCCTTGACCTGCTTGCTGCCGCGCGCCACCTGGTACGCGATGCCCTCGGTGAACTCGAGGCAGGTGAGCTTGCCGCCGTAGACCAGGCCGGTGTCGATGCCGAGCTTGTACGGCAGGTCGACCATCACCGTGCGCATCGGCGTATGGCCGAAGACCACCGTCGCGCCGATCTCGTGGGCGTTGAAGATGAACTCCTGGCGAATCCACAGCATGTCCTCGACGCTCTGCTCCTCGAGCTGGCGCGTCGGCACGATGCCGGCGTGGACGAACAGGTAGGGCGGCCGATGGTAACTGGTGGCCAGGCCGTGCAGAAAATCGATATGGGCCGGCGGCAGGTATTCGATCGAGCGCGCGACCGTGTCCTCCACGATGCCGTAGCTGTCGAGGGTCTGCGCGCCGCCGTTGAACAGGAACGATTCGCCGTAATGGCCGGGAAAACCGAGGAACGAGAGCATCATGTCCTCGTGATTGCCCTTGAGGAAAATCGTTTCGGCCGGGCTACGGCCGAGCTCGATCATCTGCTCGATCACGTCGCGCGCCGATGGTCCGCGATCGATGTAATCGCCGACGAAGACCACCGTATCGCCGCGCCCTGGCGCAATCGCCTTGATCATCGCGCCCAACTCGTCGGCGCATCCGTGAATATCGCCGATCGCGAAAAGCCGATTGGCCGCCCGATTTTTTCTCCCCAGGACCATCGTATAAGGCCTACTCCCCAGCCGGCTCGCTGCCGCCCGCTTCGATCAGTTCGCTCAGCGCCGCGCGATCCTCGATCACCCGGCGCGCCGCGCTGTACGGATTCAGGCTGCCCTCGCGCACCGCACCGAGCACCCGCTCGGCACCGCGCGCCCCGTTGCCGAGCGCGCGCGTCGCCCGCTCTTCGAGCTCCGAGGTCAGCACCTCGATAAATTCGCGGGTGCGCCGCTCGCGCTCGCGCGCCGGCGACCGCTGCGTCCGCATGTACTCGGCGTGGCGGCCGATCGCCGCGACCAGCGCGTCGACGCCGATATCGTTGGCCGCCTGCGTCATCAGCACCGGCGGACGCCAGCCGTCGCCCGGCCGCAGATGCACGCTCAGCTCGAGCTCGGCCTTGATCCGGTCGGCGCCGTCGCGATCGGCCTTGTTGACCACGAACAGGTCGGCAATCTCGTTGAGCCCGGCCTTCATCACCTGCACGCCGTCACCGCCCTCGGGCACCGTCACCACCACCGTGGTGTCGGCCAAGTCCATCACGCTGAGCTCGGTCTGCCCCACGCCGACCGTCTCGATAATGATCACGTCGTGGCCGAAGGCGTCGAGCAGCTTGACGATCTCGCGCGCCGCCCGGCTCAGGCCGCCATGATGCCCACGGGTCGAGAGGCTGCGGATATAGACCCCCGGGTCGCGGTAATGGTCGGTCATGCGCACCCGGTCGCCGAGCACCGCGCCGCCCGAAAAGGGACTCGACGGATCGATCGCCAGCACCGCGACGATCTTGTTCTGCGCGCGGTACTTGGCGATGAGCAGGTTGACCAGCGTCGATTTGCCGGCGCCGGGCGCCCCGGTCACGCCGACGATAAACGCGCGTCCGGTCGCGGCGTAGATCTCCTCCATCACGCTGGCGACCTGCGCCGCACGGTTTTCGACCAGGGTAATCAGCCGCGCCAGCGCCAGCCGATCGCGCCGGGCGAAACGTTCGAGCAGGGTTTTGATGTTCTGAGCCATCGCGGAAAGGCCGCGTCGATACGCGCGGCGGAAGTACTCCTATCGTATGCGCATTACCGCCGATGCAAAAGGCCGCACGCAGCCGCACGCGCGACGATTCCGGCGCGGGCCGGCGCCGGTGATTGCGCGGACCGGCGTGCCTGCCAGCGAATGATAGCCGCCGGTTTCGTCTCCGGGCAAACATTCTTCGCCGGACCAAATGTGCCGCATGCGCGCGATGATCAGCCGCCCGGCCGGCGCGCGCCGGCGTCGTCGCGGCGGTCCCACTACCTTGTGCAAAACTTGCCGAACCGCGTTGTATTCGTCTGAGGGTAAACCTATCCTGTCTGTTAACTACGGATGAAAATTCCTGACGTCTATCGTGACTGGCGAATTATGTTCGGCCTCGCCCTGATTGTGCTCGGCGCGAGCAACTGGGTGGTAGGCTGGCAGAAGACCCAGCAGTACAGCCAGATTCTCGCCGCTGCCGACACGCCCAAGGCCGATCCTAACGATCGCGGCTTCGAGGAGCTCGGCGCCGGTACCGGCGACGTGCTCGAACCGTTTACCTCCGAGGAGCGGCGCGTCTCCTATGCGACGGCGCGCATGGATTTCTACCACACGACCTTTCTGATCGGACAGGTGCTCGCCGTGCTCGGCGTGGTCTGGACCTTCTTCGGCTTCCTCAGCGTGATTCGCAACGACGCGCGCCGCGCGCTGCATCGCCTGCCGGTGCGCACGGAACCGCACCCGCGCTAGCCGCGCATCCGCGATGGTCAAGCTGATCGGCGCCTTCGCCCCGGCCAAGCTGAACCTGTTCCTGCGCGTGGTCGGCCGGCGCGCCGACGGCTATCACGAACTCGATTCGCTGTTCGTCCCGATCACGCTTGGCGATCGCCTTGCGCTGCAGATGCGCCCGGCGGCGGCCAGCGCGGTCACGCTCGGCGGAATCTACGGCACGCTACCGTCCGACGATCGCAATCTCGCCGTGCGCGCCGCGCGCGACTTCATGACCGAGTTCGGCTGCTCAGCCGAAGTCCTGATCGACTTGCGCAAGGCCACGCCGGTCGGCGCCGGCCTGGGCGGCGGCTCGAGCGACGCCGGCGCGGTGCTGCGGATGCTCGCCGCGCTGACCCGGATCGACGCGCCCGAACGGCTCGCGCGGATCGCCCTGCGCCTGGGCGCCGACGCGCCGTACTTTCTCGATCCACGGCCCGCCCGCGTGGGCGGTATCGGCGAGCGGATCGTGCCGATCGGTGCGCTTGCGCCGATGCCTTTGGTGGTCGCCGTACCGCCGCTCGAGGCGTCGACCGCCCAAGTCTTTAGCGACCTGCGGCCGTCGGACTGGAGCGGCCCGGCGAGCGACGATCAGGTGCGGGCGATCGTCGCCGGCCAGATCGAGCCGCAGCTGCTGGTCAATGACCTCGCGCGCGCCGCGATGGCGCGCTGGCCGGCGATCGCGCAGGCCCAGGCCCTGCTCGAATCGATTGGGGCGCGCGGCGCCGCGATGACCGGCAGCGGCGCAGGGGTCTTCGGCATCTTCGCGACCGGCGAGGCGGCCGCGCATGCCGCCGGCGAGATGCGGCGGCGCGCGCCGGAGATGCGCACCTTTACCGCGGCGATCCAGCCACCCGTGCCGGCCTGACGCGCAAACTCCCCATTGCGTCGATCGGGCGCCAATCCAAGATGACCGATCGGCGAATCGGATTAATGGCTTGTGAATCTCTGGTTGCGGTTCAGATTGACACTCAAATCACCTGTAAATATCATCCGAGGGCGTAAATCCGGGGTGCCGGGCTGTCGGCTGGCGGACGCGCAGGCTCCACCGCACGAGTATCGCTTCAATCCAGACCTCGATGATCCGGCCGCCGCTTCATGCTAGGCTGCTGGATTCACCCGCGTCGCCGACTGGCGCACGCACGGCAATTGCGGATGAATTGCCCGGCGGCTGCGGCCGGCGCCGCGGGATTTTTGTTGGGCGGTCGCCAAGCTGGTAAGGCACCAGGCTTTGGACCTGGCATTCGAAGGTTCGAATCCTTCCCGCCCAGCCATCA
>JADMIL010000002.1 GCA_015478645.1 Candidatus Binataceae bacterium | reverse complement strand
TGAGCGCAGCGCATGGGTCCCGGATCCGGGATTCTTCGCTGCGCTCAGAATGACGCCCTAACTTGTGGAGAGGTTCCTTAGCGCTGCGCGCGATAAACTAAAGACGGCGGCCGGATTCGATAAACCCGCCGCCGTCGATAATCGTTAGCTGTCGCTAATCAGTCCGATTATCACCCGAGACTGCGCTTCTCGCGCTCGGCCAGCTCCAGGTCCGCATCGACCATCATCGCGGCCAGCCCCTCGAACTTCACCTTGGGCTCCCAGCCGAGCACGCGCCGGGCCTTAGCGTAGTCGCCAATCAGCACGTCGACCTCGGCCGGCCGCATGAAGCGCGGATCGAACTCGAGGTGCCGGTCGGGGTCGAGCCCGAGGCGATCGAACACCACGTCGAGAAATTCGCGCACCGTATGGTTCTCGCCGGTCGCCACCACGTAATCGTCGGGCCGCTCCTGCTGCATCATCAGCCACATCGCCTCGACGTAGTCGCCGGCAAAGCCCCAGTCGCGCTTGGCATCGAGGTTGCCCAGCACCAGTTTCTCCTGCAAGCCCAGCTTGATCCGGGTGGCGCTGCGCGTGATCTTGCGCGTGACGAAATTCTCGCCGCGCCGGGGCGATTCATGGTTGAACAGGATGCCGTTGGTGGCGAACAACCCGTAGGCCTCGCGATGGTTCACGGTCTGCCAATGCGCGTAGCACTTGGCGCATGCGTAGGGGCTGCGCGGATGAAACGGCGTCGTCTCACGTTGCGGAATTTCGGCGACCTCGCCGAACATCTCGGACGATCCCGCCTGGTAATAGCGCACCGATCGATCGTGGCGCTGGTTATGGTCGCGAATCGCCTCGAGCAGGCGCAGCGCGCCCACGCCGACCACGTCGGCGGTGTACTCGGGCTGATCGAACGAGATTCTGACGTGCGACTGCGCAGCGAGGTTGTAGACCTCGTCGGGCAACGTCGATTCGATTATCCGGCGGATCCCGGTCGCGTCGCCCAAGTCCCCGTAATGGAGCTGCAAACGCGAGACGTTGCCGCCGAGGCCCTGGTGCAGATGGTCGATCCGGCCGGTGGTGAAGGTCGAACTGCGCCGCACGATGCCATGGACGGCGTAGCCCTTCTGCAATAGGAATTCCGCCAGGTACGAGCCGTCCTGGCCGGTGACTCCGGTTATCAAAGCAACTTTTTTCATTCCACCGGCTCGGCGGCCAGACGCGACCGGGCTACGTCACGATTGGCCGCCTTCGCTTTGCCCTGATCATTCATGTGTCAACAATCATATCGTGCCCGGCCCGTCCAAATCGAGCGTGAAAAAAGGGCGCGGCTGGCGCCGCACCCGCTTGATTACCGCCGCTCCCTCGGCCTGCCGACAGCCGACCGCCGCACGGGCTAGTCGCCCTTGGCCAACCGATGGGAATCGCTGTCGAAATGCTGCGTCGAGAACTCGTAGAGTTCGGCGTCCTCGAGCGCTTCCATCTGATGAATCATCCCGATTGGGATATCCATGCACTGGCCGGCTTCGAGCACGAACTCATCGACTACGTCGGACTCCGCCGAGTCCCGGATGCGGACGATGAGCCGGCCGGCGCGCAGGTAGAATGACTCAGCCTTGATCTTATGGAAGTGCAGCGAGCATTTTTTGCCTTTGCGAATCTCGAGGATTTTGCCGCAATAGCGCTCTTCGTTCGCGATCCAGACTTCGCGTCCCCAGCCCTTGGGCACAATTCTTATCGGCGCACGCGATCGATTCATAAGAGTTTCAGCCGGCTCCTTGCGTCACAGCGGATCCATCGGTGGCCGTAAGTCATCAATGCCGTCGTTAGCACGTTAAATCTTAGCAAAATACTTGCAATCATGCTACGATCTGTCCATGGGCCGCCTGCGGGCCAGCCGCAATCACATCGGCCGCTTCAGTCTCGGCCAGCGCTTCAGCCGCGACCCCCATATCGTTGACCCGAATCGAAAAGCGCCGCATCGCCAGATGCCGGCGGCTGGCAAAATCCCACAGCAGCGCCATCCGCTCGCGCGGTATCGGTTCGGTCGCCACCAGCACCTGGCTGAATTGCTGCTCGGCGTAAATCCGGTCGAGGTCTTCCAGCGTACCCATCACGCGCCGCCCATGCACCAGCTTGCCGATCGTGAAGCTGTCGTCGTCGACAAAACCGATCAGCTTGAAGCGCCGTCCGCGCACCGCCGTGATATAGCGAGCTGCCGCCTCGGCCAACTCGCCCGCGCCGACGATCAGCACCCGCTCATGCGGCGCGGCGAGCAGCGCCACACCTTTGCGCAACGCCCGAAACGACATCCGGCTGGCGACCAACAGGTTAAACAGCAGGATCACGTAAAGCGCCGCGACCGAACCCGACAACGCGATCGGCACGACCAGCGACGCGACCACCACCAGCGTGCCGGCGAGCACCGCGCCATTGGCGAAGCGAATCACGTCCGAGACGCTCGCATAGCGCCAGATTCCGCGGTAGATACCCGCGACCAGAAAGGCGACATAGGTCACCGCCATCACCGCGGGCACGCTATGCAGCAGGCTCATCATGCGCCCGTCGTCGATGAAGAAGTCGAGCCGGAGTAGAAAGGCGCCGAAATACGCCGCCGGGATCAAGGCCGCATCGAGCAGCGCCTCGGCCACACGCCGCTTGTAGCTGTAGGTCAGGATAAATCCCGCGAGCCCCTGGCGGTAGCCCGAGGCGGCGCCGGGCGCGATCGAATCGAAGGTCAGATCGATCATGAAAAGACCCATCAACGCAAACGCCACGACGATCATCGGCAGCGTCGCCAGCAAGTAGGCATGCGGCAGCACGGTCAGCACCACCGCGCATGACGCGGCGATCGCCGCCACACTCCAGCACATCATCACCGCGCGGCGATCCGAGAGCCCCAACGACAGCAGCCGGTGATGCGAATGGTCGAGACCGCGACGTGAAATCGGCCGCCCGGTGGCCATCCGGCTCACGCACACGATCGCCGTGTCGAGCAGCGGCACCAGCATCAGCAGAATCGGCACGACGTAGCGCGGCAGCCGCGAGTTGCCCGCCAGATCGCCCACCCGCAGCGCGATCAGGCCAAGGATCAAGCCCAGCGGCAGCGCGCCGCAATCACCCATGAAAATCGACGCCGGATGGAAGTTGTAGAACATAAATCCGGCCAGCGCGCCGCCCACCGCCAGCGCCTGATAGGCCGCCAGCGTATCGCCGTGAATCATGGCGATCGCCGTGGCGGCCGCCGCGATCAGAATCCCGACGCCGGCCGCCAGCCCGTCGAGCCCGTCGATCAGGTTGACCGCGTTGACTGTCGAGAGCAGAAAGAAGCCGGCGAGGGCGACGTTGAGCCACGACCATGGGGCCAGATGAAAGTGCCGGCCGAGGACCGCCATCAGGCCGACAATAACGATTTGCGCGATCAGCTTGTGCCGTGGCCGCAGCACGATCGCGTCGTCGACCAGACCCACCACAAACAGGCCGGCGACCCCGGCCAGCAGCCATGCCGGCAACGTCCGCGCAAACGCCATCGCGATCAGAATCGCTCCGACGATCGCCGCGCCGCCCATCAGCGGCGTGGGCATGCGATGGCACGAATCGCTGTACGGTTCGGCGATAATCCGCAGGCGCGTCGCAAGCCATTTGCACAGCGGCACGCTCAGCGCCGCCACCGCAAACGAGATTGCGGGGACCGCCGCGAACATGATTCGAGAACTAATCATCGGTTTCGGTGGTAATATCCGTCGGCTGTAATCGCGCTTGCGCAGCCCCACCTCGAACCACCTGGTAGAGCCTCAACCCGAACTGCCTTGGTAAACTTTGTCTGAGCGCCTCAAACCAAGCAAGCACTACAGAACATATCAGAGCTAGAGGCTGCTGGCTTCCCCATCGGCCAAACTCACCGGAGACAAGACTCGCGGGATCTCCGCCGCCGCGTGCACAGCCGACTCGCCGCGCTCGCGCGCCACCGCTTCGAGCATTTCAGCGAAGCGCGCCGTGGCGATTTTGCGATCGTAGCGCTCGCGCGCCACCGCTTCGAGCATTTCAGCGAAGCGCGCCGTGGCGATTTTGCGATCGTAGCGCTCGCGCGCCAATTGCCGGGCGCGCCGGCCCATCGCCTCGAGCGCCGCCGGGTTACGCACGGCCTCGCTGATAATCCGCGCGAGCGCCGCGTCGTCGCCCGGCTTGCCGACAAAGCCTACCGAATTGTCACGCGCGATGCGCGCCACCTCGGCCTGCTCCTCCATAATCGCGACGAATGGCCGGCCGGCCGCCAGGATCCCGTAGACCTTGCTCGGCACCAGGCATCCCGCCGTGCCCGCCGATAACGGGATCAGATGAAGATCGGCGGCGCTCAGCGATTGGGCCAACTCGGCCCGCGGCCGATAGGTCATGAAGGTCACGTTGCGCAGGTCGAGTGTGCGCGCCCGCTCGATCAGCCACGCCTTGCGCGCACCCTCGCCGATCAGGACGAACCTGATGCGCGGGTCGTCGCGCAGCCGCGCGGCCGCCGCCAGCACCATCTCGAGCTGCTGCGCGAGGCCGAGATTGCCCGAATACATCACCACGAACTTATCGCCGAAGGCGGCGCGCAGCGGATTGTCGCTCAGTGGCCGAATCTGATCGCAATCGACCCAGTCCGGCACCACCGCCACGCATTCGGCCGGCACTCCCTTGCCGATCACGCGATCTTCCATGTCGTGGCCAAGCACGACCACGCGATCGGCCCATCGGTAGGCGATCCGATTACTCCGGTCGAGCAGCCGAAGCAGTACCCGGTTGCGCACCCCGCCGGTCGCCAGCGCGATATCCGGATAGAGGTCGCGCACATTGTAGATCAGCTTGCAGCCCCAATGCCGCTTGAGCATCGCGCCCAGCGCGCCGAGCAGCGGCGGATCGGTCTCCGCGATCACGATATCCGGCCGGCGCTGGCGCAAGGCCGCGATCGCCGCCAGCCCGTAGTACGACGCCAGGTTGGTCATCCGCAGCGCCAGACGACGCTTGGGCAGCCGCGTGCCCCAGGTCCGCACGATCGAGACGCGTCCGTGGCGCTCATGAATCCACGGGCGCCGCGCGGCGCCGCCCACATGGTACGGCGGTCCCGCGATAAACGTGATCTCATGGCGCGCCGAGAGGTCTTCGCACAGCTCCGCCAGGAACTGTCCGGTGGCCTCGAGGTCGGGCCAGAACGATCGATTGAGGAATAGCAACCGCGTATCAATACCCTCCGTGCGCGATGCCGGGCGGGAACTATCCGGCCGGCCGACCCGCCTCATTGCCGCACGCGCGTGAATTTGCTCACCCCGAGACCGCGCGACGCCCTCCCAGGTCCTGCCGCACCAGCGCTTCGATCCACAGGTAGGTGCGCTTGAGGCCCTCTTCGAGCGCGATCCGCGGCTCCCATCCGAGGACCGCCCGCAGGCGCGTGTTGTCGGAATTGCGTCCGCGCACCCCCTGCGGACCCTCGATATGGCGCTGGACGACGCGGATTCCCGCGGCCGCCGCGACCATTTCAGCCAGCTCGTTGATCGTCACCATCCGGTCCTGCCCCAGGTTGAGCGGCTCGCGATGGTTCGAGCGCATCAGCTTATGCAGCCCGGTTACGCAGTCGTCGATATAGCAAAACGAGCGGGTCTGCAGGCCGTCGCCCCAGATATCGATTTGCGGATTGTCAGTCAGCTTGGCGATCGCGACCTTGCGGCAGAGCGCGGCCGGCGCCTTCTCGCGCCCGCCCTCCCAGGTCCCCAGCGGCCCGAAGATATTGTGGAAGCGCACGATGCGGGTCTCGAGGCCGTAGTCCTCGCGATAGTGCGTGCACAGACGCTCGGTCACCAGCTTTTCCCAGCCGTAGGCGTCCTGCGGCTGCGCCGGATAGGCGTCCTCTTCCTTGAGCGGCACCACCGCGGCCGCGGTCTGGCGAAATTCCGGATAGACGCAGGCCGACGATGAATAGAGATAGCGCCGCACGCCCGCCTGGCGCGCCGCCTCAAGCGTATGCAGATTGATCGTCGAATTGTTGTAAAGAATCTGCGCGTGATGTGAGGAGATGAAGCCCATCCCGCCCATGTCGGCCGCGAGCGCGTAGACCTCTTCGATCTGGCGCGCCGCGGCCACGCAATTCTCCCAGCGGCGCAGATCGAGCAGCAGAAACTCGTCGGCCGCCGTGCGCGCATACTCCGGCCGCTTCAAATCCACCCCGCGGACCCAGTAGCCGAGCCCCTTTAAGTAGCTCACCAGGTGATGGCCGATAAAGCCGCCCGCACCCGTGACCAGCACTCTTGTCTTCAATGCCATCCGCTTCTCCTGATTCCGCCTCCGGTCGGTGCCGGCCGTCCGGATCGGTTCAAACTTCCGCCAGCTCGGTCGCGCGGGCGACGGCGCGCGCGCGTGGATGGACGCTGGCCCGGCTGACGATCGTGCGGCCCATCACCAGCAGGTCCATCCGCGTGCGCAAAAAACAGTCGAGCGCCTCTTCGGGCCGGCACACGACCGGTTCGTTTTCATTGAACGAAGTGTTGAGCAGCACCGGCACGCCGGTCTGGCGGCCGAATTCCTTAATCAGCCGGTAATAGAGCGGATTCTGCCGCGGGTTGACGGTCTGCAAGCGGCCGCTGCCGTCAACATGAGTGGTCGCCGGGATCACGGCGCGCTTGGCCGGCCGCACCGCGTAGGCCATCAGCATGAACGGCGAGGGATAGGATTGCTCAAAGTATTCGTGCGCCGCCTCTTCGGCGATCGACGGCGCGAACGGGCGGAACAGCTCACGCCGCTTGATCTTGGCGTTGAGGATCGCGCGCATCTCCGGCCGCCGCGGATCGGCCAGGATACTGCGGTTGCCGAGCGCGCGCGGCCCCCATTCCATCCGCCCCTGGAACCAGCCGACCACTTCGCCGCGCGCGATCGCCGCCGCCGCGAGCGTGCACAGTTCGCCTTCGTCATCGATCCGCCGCGCCACGCAGTCCTGCCGCTCGAGCTCGCCGCGCGCCGCCCGCAGCGCCGCCGCGATCGCTCCGTCGCCGAACGCGGGGCCCCAGTTGGCATGCTCCATCACGAAGCCGCGCCGATGGCCCAGCGTGTGATGCCACGCGTACATCGCGGCGCCAATCGCCAGACCGGCGTCACCCGCCGCCGACTGGATATAGACTTCGTCGAAGCCGGTCGCCGCGCGAATCTTGCCATTGGCCACGCAGTTGAACGCGACCCCGCCGGCCAGGCACAGGCGGCGCATACCGGTCAGCGAATGCAGCCCGCGCAACTGTCCCAGCATCACCTCTTCGAGCCGCCGCTGGAGCGACGCGGCGATATTGCGATGGCGCTGGTCGACGCCGCCGGCCGGATCGCGCGGCGGTCCCAGCCGCTCGACCAGGTAGTCGGCATAGAGCCGCCCCTGGCGCGGCGCGCCGTAATCCCAGGTCATCTCGGGGCTCGCGCGATGATGAAGGAAGTAGGCCGGATCGAGCGCGAAGCCGAGCGGCCCGCGACGCGCCGCGGGTTTGGAAGGCGTGCTCACCATGCGGCGCATTTCGTCGAGATATTCCGGCTCGCCATACGACGCCAGGCCCATCACCTTGTATTCGTCGCCGTAATTCGGAAAGCCCAGGTATTGGGTCAGCGCGGTGTAGAAAATGCCGATCGAATGAGGAAACGCGACCGCCCCCAGCGGCTCGATCCGAGGGCCGCGGCCGACGCCCCATGCGGCGCTGGCGAAATCACCCATCCCGTCGATCGAGTAGAGCGCCGCCTGGTCGTAGGGCGAGACGAAAAAGCTGCTCGCCAGATGCGCCTGATGATGCTCGACGCGATGGATCTCGAGGCCCTCGGCGGCGACCGCGAGCGGACGCGCCGCGGCCTCCGCGATCCGCGCGAAGCGGCTCTGCACGCCAATCCGGTTCATCGCGAGCGACGGCACCTTCAGCGCATGCCACGCCTTGGACCCGAGCCGCGCCCACGGATCGCGCGCCACCGCCAGCGTGCGGATCTCGCCCCGACGCGTGCCGCCGGTCGCCCGCGCCCCGGCCGCGGACGCCACTGCGGCCAATGCGCGCGCCGGAAAGCCGGCCGCGTGCTTGACCCGCGTTAAGCGCTCCTCTTCGATCGCCGCGACCAGTTGCCCGTCGACGATCGCCGCGGCGCTCGCATCGCCATGGTAGGCGTTGACGCCAAGTATCAGCATCGGATTTCGACCTATGATGTACGAGAGACGTGACGCGCCTTAAGCGGCGCGGCGTGAAGGCCGGCGCGCGGCGCGCGCCGGCCAGACTGCGATCAACCGTCGACGGTCGGCGATTGGGTGGCGATCGGCGATTCGCCGGCGGCCATATAACCTTCAACGCCCAGCGGCGTGCCGGCCGCCGCTGCGCGGGCGCCCAGCGGCCGCCCCTGGATCAACGACGCATAGGTGTTGCACAGGTCGCGCGCGATCACCGGCCATGCATATTCCGCCGCCATCCATGCCCGCCCGCGCGCGCCCATCGCGGGCAAGTCGAGCGTGGCCATCCGGATAATCGCGGCGGCCAGCGCGGCGGGCGTGTTCGCGACCCACAAGCCGCATCCGCGATCCTCAAGGCGCGCCCACGGCATGCCCCGGCTGGCGATCACCGGCACTCCGTAGGCCAGCGCTTCGGCCACCACGATCGCGAAATTCTCGGTATGCGACGGCACCACCAGCAGATCGATCGTCTCGAAGAACCGGCGCTTGGCGCCGCCGCGCAGGTCGCCCGCGAAGCTGACCGCGCCGGCCAATCCGCCTGCGATGGCGCGTTGGTCGAGCGCGCGCAGATAGGCGCCCGGTCCGGCGCCCGCGATGGTCAGCGTGAAGGCGGCACCCTTAGCCATCACCAGACCCGCGGCGTCGAGCAGGTTTTCGATTCCCTTTTTCGGATCCAGCCGGCCGAGGTAGCCGATGCGCAGCCGCCCGTCGCCGCTTACGCGGCGCACGTCCACCGGCATCCGCACACCGTTGGGAATCACCACCGCGCGCATTCGGGGCATCCGGCGAACGCTTTCCGCAGCCTCCTGATCGCTGGTCACATGGAGCACGGTCGCGCGCGGCGCGAGCCTCCGGCACACCCGATCCCAGAGCCACTTGGCACCGACCCGGCGACTCCCGCTCCAGCGCTGCAAGGCGCCGCGCGGCGACCAGACGATCGGCTTGCCGAGGATCCGGCAGGCGATCAGCGTGGGGATCGTGGTGAAGGAATAGACCGCCGTCAGATGCACCACGTCGGCGCGCCGCACCTCGCGCACGATCCGCCGCAGCAGACCCGGCGCCACCGCATGGCGCATCACGCGCCGCGTATAGATAACGTCGAGACCCGCCGCCACGGCGGTTTCCCGTCCGGTACCGGCTTCGAGCACCCGCTCGAGACCGTTGGCGTTGGTGGTCAGCACGCGCACTTCGCAACCCAGCCGCGCCAGGTTGAGGCAGAGCCGGTAGACCGATTCGATCGGGCCGCCATAATGATGCGCCGGCATGAAATAGGGCGTGACGAACAGGATTTTCAAGATGTCAGCGCGGATCTCCGCGGCGTCCTCCCCATGAATCTTTGGCCGAGTCTGGCGATCCGGCGCAATCCGCCAAGCCGGCGCGATCCCCGCCAGCCGCGACAAGTTGCCCGGCCGCGCACAGAATCTCATGCAACCGGTCGTTATAGCTATGGCCCCCGGCGAGCACGCGACGCCGCCCCGCCGCCGCAATCCGCGCGCGCTCGGCGGCCCGCGGCAGATAGTGCCGGACCTGTGCGGCGAGTTCGTCCGGCGTGGCGAAAAACGCCGCCTCGCGGCCTTCGGCGAACAGTTCGCGATGGCTGTCCGAGCGCTCGGCGAGCATAAAGGCGCCGCAGGCCGGAAGCTCGAACGTGCGCATCACGTGGTCGTCATGATTGGCGCGCCGCAGCAGATTCACCGCGATCGCCGCGCCACCCAGCGCCAGCCGATAGTCGCGGCCGTCGGCGCGTCCGCGCCAGTACGGCGCCAGCCTCGCCGAGCGGTTCCAGTAATTGCCATAGAGATTCAATCTCACGCCGGGTAGTTCGCGCATCAGCCGCTCGAAGTACGGCACGCGATCGGCGTCGGCGCCGCCGACGAAAGCCACGTCGCAGACAAACCGCGCGTGCTCGGCCGGGGTCACCGGCACCTGCGGATAATGCGCCGTCGGCTTGTAGCCGAAGCGCTGGTAAATCACCTGGCGCGCGCCCGCCGCACGCAGCGCCGGCACGATCGCGCGCTTGGTCGAGACGTAGAGGTCATAGAGCGGGATCGCAGCGCGCAGTGCGGCCGACCCGTTGGCGGGATTGAACGGATCGTCAGTCGCCCAGTTGATCAAACGCGCCCCGCTCGCCGCCTTGATCGCTGCCAGCGTCGCCGGCGCGAGATAGCGGCCCTTGCCGACCAGTACAACGTCGGGGGCAAAGGCGCGCGCCCGCACGAGCAGTTCGCGATTCAGCGCGCGGATGCCGCGCGGCCGGCCGCCGCGGACGCGCGTGGCGATCCGCGCGGCGAGCGAGGGCGTCCCGGCGACGAAGCGCGCTTCGTCGAAAAATTCCGTCAGCCATCCCCCGCCTCGCGCCAAATCCTGCGACGCCTCGAGAAAATGCGCGGTCGACGGGTAAAACGCCATGGACTCGTAATAGAGCAGGCGCCGCTTGTCGTTCATGCGCCCGCCCGCCCCGCCGCCTGGTCCGACATGCCGGCCCGCCCGGCCAACTCGCGCACCCGCGCCAGCACCGGCGCGAACGCCAACTCATAATGATACCGCTGCTCGAACGACCGCCGTGCCGCCCGGCAGCGCGCCGCATAGCGATCGCGGTCGGCGAACAGCTCAGCGACCGCGCGCGCGATCGCCGCCGGGTCGTCGGGATCGGCAAACCGCGCCCAGCCTTCGGCTTCGAGCAATTCGCGATAGCTCGCGCGGTTGGGCACGATCACTGGCAGGCCGCAGGCCGCGTACTCGAAAATCTTGTTGGTCGCGCCCGCCGCGAACTCCAGGTTGCGATTGACCGCCTTATGCAGGCTGAGTCCGGCCGCCGCGCCAATTGCCCGCGCCGGCAATTCGCCGTGCGGAAGCCATCCGGGGAGTGCCACTCGTCCGGCCACCCCGACGGACCGCGTAAGTTGCTCGATCGCCGCGCGCAACGACGCATCCGCTGGCCCCATCATGGTCAGGCGTATCGTGGGATCGAGCAGGCCGAGCGCGCGCACCGCCTCGAGATTCCCGTTGGCGGCGCCCAGCGTACCCATGTAGAGCAACTCGCGCACGCGCCAGCGCCGCGCGATCAGTTCGTCCCACGGCGGGAGCGCCGGGACGAAGTCGCGCGCCGGGCAGTTCGGCACGATCAGCGCCGCACGCGCGTCGCCGGCCCGGGCCAGGTAGCGCGCCGCGCGATTTTTCTCCGGGAAGATCACCGTCGCGGCCAGCCGGGTCGCGCGCCACGCAGAGCGATTGATCCAGCCCTGCAGCGAGACCAGCGGCGCGCGCGGCGCCGCGGGCAGCTCATGCAGATGGTAGACGATCGGAATTCCGGCGCGCAGCGCACCCGCCGCGATCGCCGCCACAAACGCATGCGGCTCCCACGCATAGATGATCTGCGGACGCGTGCGCGCGACGGCCCGTTTGAGCGCCGCGCGAAAGCCGCGATACTCGGCCAGCTTGGCTCTCGCACCCTGCGCCATTTTAGCTTCGATCGTATTGGCTTCGATCGTGATCGACGCACGCGGGCCGGTTGCGCCGCAGCGCTCGATCGCGACGCTCGCGGGCCAGCACCGGAACGGCCGCTCGATATCGCGGCAGATGAGCGTCACGCGGAATTCCGCGCTGAGCTGCGTGATCGCGTTGACGGTCGGCGGATAGTAGTCCGGGTTATGGTAGATCGCGGCGAGCAGCCGCGGCCGCGCCGCGATCGCGGCCCGCGCCGCCGCGTTCGGCACCGTCGCCATCATCCGCAGCGCGCCGCTGATGCCGCGGCCACCGGCCGGCCGATCCAGGCGCGCATCGCGCCGCGCTCGATAGACGAAAATACCGTCTTAATGTAGACTACCGCGAAGGCGAGTATCAGCACTGCACCCGCCGCGATCCGCGCCGCCGCAGGCGCTGTAGTCCCGCCGACCGGCGCGCAGGCGGCGATCGCCACCGCGCCCAGGAGCGCACCCGGCCACAGCGCGCCCAGCATGCGCCGCGGCGCGACCCCGAGCGTGCGCATCGCGCCCACCGTGATATACCAGCCGTTGGTCACGAGCGACGACGCGATGGTCGCGGCGATCACGCCGGCCAGCCCCCAGCAGCGCACCCACCAGAGCGACAGCGCCAGATTGAGCAGGCCCTCGGCGATCGTCAGCGCCGCCCACCAGTAATGGCGCGTGGTGGCCCACATGATCGTCGACGACGGGACATTCCAGACCAGCAGCATGAAGGCCACGATCTGCAGGGCGAAGGTGGTTCGTCCGGGATAGACCGCGGGTCCCGCCCACCGGATCAGCAGCCGCGGACCGGCGATCCAGAGTGCCGCGGCGCCGATCACGCCGTAGAGGATCGCAAGCCGCAGCGCCATCAGGTAGCCGCGCACGAGGGGTCCGCGACGATCGCGCGCGTAAGTGCCGGTCACGGTCGGGGTCAGCGCGTTGACCGCCACGGTAAACGCCGCCGCCGCCATCCAGATCATCCGAAACGGCACCGCGTAGCTGGTCACCGCGGCCGCTCCCAGCGCCCATCCGATAACCAGGTTGTCGACCCCCAGGACCAGCGTCCAGCCGGCCTGCAGGGCAAAGAACGCCGCGCTCGGCCTGAGCATCGCGCGCAGCAGCGGCCATGAAAAACGCGCGCGGCGCGGCCGCGCCGCCGGATTCATCCGCACCGCCCAACCATACGCTCCCAATGCCGCGGCCAGCGCCGCGCCGCCGCTGATCGCGGCCACTGCGACCAGCTTCAGCCCCGCCGCCAACGCGGCGACGATCAGCGCGATTCGCGCCGCCGTGCCGCCGGCCTCGAGCGCCTGCTCGCGATCGACCCGCTCGTAGCCGCGCAGCATCATCTGATGCACTTTGAAGGGCAGGGCGATCGCCGCCAGCGCCACGTAAACCAGAAAAGCAATTGCCGCGTCGCCGGCCAGGAAACGACGGCCGAGCCACGGTCCGGCGATCTCCACGGCGCCCAGGATCAGCGCCGCGACCGCCGCGTAGGCATAGAACGCAGTCGCGACCAGCGTGCCGACTTCATCGCGCCGGCCGCGCGCCTTCGCCTCGGCGATCCGATTTCCGACGGTCTGCCCGAGGCCGAGATTGGCGAGCCCGAGGTAGGACGTGAGGCTCAGGATAATCAGCCATTCGCCGTAGATCCGCGCACCCAGACAGGTCACGCTAAGCGGCACCAGAATCAGCGGCGCGACGACCGACGCGGCCCACGCCGCCCAGCTCCAGATCACGTTGCGCGACAGCCCACCGATCGCCGCGCCGCGCGGCGCGCCCGTCTGCTCGCCGGCCGACGGCCCGGCGACAATTTTCCGCTCTGCACTTTCCATTAATTCAATCAGCTTCGGCGGCGCATTCGCATGACGTGGCAAGCGGCCGCGCGGTCAGCCCTGGGCCGGCCCCTCGAACGATCGCGCGAGTCGCGCCGGCATCGCCGCCGCGAGCGGCGCGCGGACCCGCGCCGGCATCAGCGACCACGCCAGCCGCGCAGAGGTGCGCGGATCGGCCGGCGCGTAGCGCAGCGCATAGCGGAAGCTGGCGCGCGCGATCGCCGCGTCGCCCTGGTTGATCGCGGTGAGCCCGATCCCGGTCAGCAGCGCCGTTTGCCGGCGCCGGACACTGCCGATCAGACCGCGCGCCGCCGCGCCGTAACGCGCCCGGACCAGCCGTATCAGCACCTCGTAGTTGTGCATGAAATGGCCCACGCTGGCGGCAAAACCCGCGGCCCGCGCGCATTCGCGGATCCATCCGAGGCGCTTGCGCAGCATACTCGCCGGGTCGCTATGGCAATAAAAAACCAGCCGCTCGCCAAGGTAGCCGAACCGGCCGTATTCGCGCGCGCGCAGCGCGAAATAGAGATCCTCGCAGCCGAACGAGCCTTTGAATTCCTCGGCGAAGCCGCCCACCCGCGCGAACGTCGCGCGCCGCACCACCATCGTACTGGGCAGGATATTCCACATCCGCGCGAGCAGATCGGAGAGCGCCGGCAGATGGTCCTGGAACGGCGGATTGTAAAATTCGCTCACCGTCACGCCCTCCGCGTCGACGTTGACCGCGTCGGAATAGACCATCACGCATGCGGGATCGCGGGCGAACGCGCGCATCGTGAGCGCGAGCTTGGCCGGAATCCATTGGTCGTCGGCGTCGAGAAACGCCAGATACTCGCCCCGCGCGGCGCGTACGCCGGCGTTGCGCGCGGCGGCCAGGCCGCGATTAGCCTGGCGCACCACCGTGATCCGATTGCCAAAACCCTCGAGCACCGCCTGGGTGCTGTCGCTCGAGCCGTCGTCGACCACGATTATCTCGACCGCGGCGCGCTCGAGCGCGAGGTTTTCGACCGCGAGAGCGGCGTCGTATTGCTGCGCGAGCACGCTCGCGATCGCCGCGCCGACCGTCGCCGCGCCGTTCCACACCGGAATTATCACCGAGACTCGCACGGCGATTTATTTTGCGCCCGCGACGCGCCCGGTTTCACGCCGCGCCGTAACCCAGACGCTGTCCGCGCAATACTTGAGCGGCGCGCAGCGGCGGCTGGCCCGCTTGAGCCGCTCCGACGCGCCGACCACGACCCGATAGCGCCGCGCCAGAAACGCGCGATCCTCGGGCCGCGCGTTGGCGCTGAAAAAGCCCTCGACGGTGACCTCCGCCGGACCGATCGCCGCCGCGAAGAGCGCGCGCAGCCGCCCGATCGGCCAGTAGCGCACCTCGAAATCGCGCGCCCGGCGCCAGCCCCGGCGCATCTGATGATAGAGCGCGCGCAGCCCCCACGGCTGGAGCATCTGGACTTTGCACAGTCCGCCGGGCGCCGCCACCCGGCCCATTTCGGCGACCGCCGCGGCGCAATCGGCGGGCGCGAAATGCTGGAACACGCTGTAGGAAAAGACTACATCGAAAAACGCGGGCCGAAACGGCAGCCAGCGCGCGTCGGCGACCAGATAGCGGCTCTTTGCGCCGAGGTCGCGGGCCACGTTGCGCGCCGCCGCAATCGCGGTGAACGACGGATCGATCCCGATCGCTTCGTAGCCCAGGCGCGCCGCCGCCACCGTCCAGCGGCCCCAGTTCGAGCCGCTATCGAGCAGCCGGCGGCCCGCGCCGGGCGGCAATTCGAGATGCGGAATCGGATAACGCTCGAGCCGTCCGCGCAGACGCGCGTAAAAGTTGCCGTTGGTCGCGCCGATCGCCCGCTGGACGTACTGGTCAATTGCGCCTGCGGCACCGTAATTATCATCAATTGCGCCATTTTGATCGTTCGCGGCTCCGGCACCGGGTTGCCGCGCCGACGGCGCGGCTTCGGCGCCGGTCAGGCGGACCAACGCGGCGCGCGTCTCGGCGATCGCCGTGGTATTGGTCGGCCGCGCCCCCGCTATCAGCATCACCGGGATTCCGTCGGCGACCGCATAGCGATGCTGCCTGGCGCAGCATAATTCGGACGCCGTATAATCGTATTCGAGCGCACCGTGATCGGCCGGGCAGACCAGATGCTCGATAAACCAATGATCGAGCGCCGGCCGCGCGGCCGCCGCGCGTGCGCTTTCCGCCTTCTCGTCAGCCGCCCGCGATTCGACTGTATCCATTCCGGCCGTGACCGCTTCAGCCGCACGATTGAGCGCGGAAGCTCGCCTGCGTGATCCTGCGCGCGGACGCGTCATCGGCCGGCCGCCGACGCCCGCGGATCGATCGCGCCGCGCGTCGCCGCTCCCGCCGCCGTGCCGCGCTTGAACTCGGCCAGCCACAGTTGCAGCGCCGCGATCGCCCAGACGCGCGACCAATGCACCCGGCCGCGATTAAACCCGTCCCACAGCGCCATTACGCCCGCCCGCCGCAGCATTCCACCGTCGGCGCCGCCGGCCAGGAGATCGCCGATCGCCTCGCGCGCGGCGCCGCGCAGCCATCGGTCGAAGGGAAAAATAAAGCCGCGCTTGCGCCGCCGCCCCAGCTCCGGCGGGATCGCCCCGCCTAGCGCGTCGCGCAGGAGACGCTTGGGCCTTCCGCCGAATTTGAGCCCGGGCGCGATCCCCAGAACGAATTCGACCAGCTCGTGATCGATCAGCGGACAGCGCACTTCGAGGCCTTGCGCCATGCTCATCACGTCGGTGTCGCGCAGCAACTGGTTATGCAGGTAGGCGCCGAGCTCGAGCGCCGCCACCGCGTTGCCGCCGCCCGCGCCTGATCCGCTCGCAGCGCTTTTTTCCGGGTCTGGTCCGCCGGCGATCCGCTCGAGGTAGTCGAGCGGATCGAAATGGCGCCGCGCGTCGGCCAGGAGCGCGGGCTCGAGCAGGCGCTCGATTTCGGCTTCGCGCAACAATCCGCGCAGCGCCAGGTAGGCGCTCGCCGCACTCGGCCGCCGGGCGATAAAATCGCCGATCCGCGCGGCCCGCGACGAGTCCCCGGCCAGCCTCAGAATCGGCCCGCAGATCCCGCGCAGGGCGCGGTTCGCCCGCGGCGCGCCGGCCGCGCGGAGCATCGCCGGCACCCGCCAAAACGTGCTGTAGCCGCCGAACAGCTCGTCGCCACCGAGCCCTGAAAGCGCCACCACGAGGCCGGCCGCGCGCGTGTATTTGGCGATGAAATAGGTGTTGACCCCGTCGCTCGAGGGCTGGTCGAGCGCCGCGATAATTTTCGGCAACTCCGCGGCCAGGTCGGCGGCGCCCACCCGATGCTCGAGCAGTTCGGCGCCGCAGGCGCGCGCCGCGATCCGCGCCTCCGGAGCTTCGTCGTAATCCGCGTCGGCGAAGCTTATCGTATGCGCCCGGATGCGCCCGGCGCCCGCCCGGCGCATCAGCGCGAGCACCGCCGCCGAATCGATCCCGCCCGACAGGAACAGGCCAATCGGCAGGTCGCCGACCAGGCGGATCCGCACCGCCTCCTCGAGCAGCGCGCGCAACCGCGCGACGGTCTCGACGGTGCCGAGCCCCGCCACGCCCTCGGCCGGACGCGGCGCCCAGTAGCGATAACGGCTCAGCGCGCCGTCATGGAATGCCAGGTAGCAGCCGGCTTCGAGAGTGCGCACCGGATCGGCGATCGCCAGCGGCGCCGGCACCGATCCGAGCGCGAGATAGGCGTAGAGCGCCGCCGCACTCGGCGTGCAGGGGATTAATCCCGCCGCCACGACCGCGCGCATCTCCGAGGCGAAGACCAGTTGCCCGCCGGCCAGCGCGTAATAGATCGGCTTCTCGCCCAGCCGGTCGCGGGCGATTAGCAGCCGGCGCGCGCGCACGTCCCACAGCGCAAACGCGAACATCCCGCGCAGCCGCTTGAGCGTCCCCTCGATCCCCCACGCGGCGTAGCCGTGGAGGATCACTTCGGTGTCGGTGCGCGAGCGAAACGGATAGCCCGCCGCGACCAGTTCGGCGCGCAAGGCGGCGAAGTTGTAGATCTCGCCATTGAACGTGATCCAGAGGCTCGCGTCGCCGTTGGCCATCGGCTGACGGCCGGCCGGCGAGCGATCGATTATCGCCAGGCGCCGGTTGCCCAGCGCGACCACGCGCGCGGTCCGGCCCGCGCTCAGCACGACCGTGCCGCCGTCGTCGGGTCCGCGATGGATCTGCGCGGCGGTCATCGCCGCGATCGCCCGGGCGAGATCGTCGCGCCGTCCGTCGGCAACTAATCCGGCGATCCCGCACATCAGGCTGAAAACTCCCGGCGCATGATCTCAATTGCCCGCGCCGGCGATTGGCCGGCGTCTGGCGCCGCCGCGTCTTGTTCGGTTGCATTTCGGGCGGCCGTTCCCCGCGCGGCGAATTCATCGGCCGCCAGATGCGATCGCGCCGCCGCAAGCCATTCGCGCGCGATAAAGAATCCGCTCAGCAGGCCGAGCGTCACCAGGCCCCACAGCGTCGCCTGCCCGCGCGCGCTCGGCCGGTAGTAATGGTCGGGGACGACCGGCGGCTCGACCACCTTGAAGGCGAAATCGGCCTGCACCTGCGCGAGCTTCTCGCGCTGGAGCTGACGCGCCATCAGTTCGTAGAGCTGGTTTTGCAGCAACGCGTCGGGCGTGCGGTTGATTTCGCCTTGCAGCGAGCGCGCCGCGGCACTGGCGGTCTGCGTCACCTCGCCGCGCAACTGATCGCGCAGGCTTTGCAGATAGAGCCCCAGGATCGCGCGCGCCTGCGCCGGCCGCGGATCGAGAAAGTAGAGCGTCAGGTTGCCGGTGCGATAGTCGTATGCGGTGCTGAAGCGCGCATTCATCAGCATGTGCACTTGCCACGGCGTGATCGTCGCGGCCCGCGCGCCGGCCAGCGCCGGGGTCAGCGCGTTGCGCCGGGCCAGGCCGACGCCGAAGTTATAGCTCTGCATAATCGCGATATAGCGTTCGGCCGTGACCACGTTGTCGCCCGGCCCGCCGACGCCGAACAGGGCGCCCAGCCCGGACATCCCGCCGAGCGGATTCTCACCGATCTGGCTGTCCAGTTCCTCACCCAGCGCGACCGGCGTCACTATCGCCATCGCGCGATACCATTTGACCGCGCCCAGCCGCAGGTAGAGGCCGACGCCGAGCGCCACCGCGATCGTCAGGCCGCCGATCAGCCAGCGCCGGCGCCAGAGCACGCTCCAGTAGCGCAGCAATTCGACCGCGGCATGCTGCGACTCGCTGAGCGAATACGCATGGCCATAGCCGTTGGCCCCGCCGCGTCCCGCGCCCGGCGGCGCTCCCGCGCCGGCCTTCTCCGGTGGTTTCAATTGATCTCGCAGGTCAATTCGATTGCTCGCGCCGCAGGCCCGCGCCGTTCGCTCGCGCGGGCCTCCGCGCACTCAGCGCCAGACGATCGTCCCGGCATGCGGCGTCAGTCCGATCGAGACGGTGAGCATCGTGCGCACCGAACTCTGGTCGGTGTAGTTGACGTCGCGGACGTATTCGACCGAGCTTGAGGCGGTGACGTCAGCCAGCGCGTCGTCCATCCGCCGCATCCGTACCGGCAAGCTGAACAGGTCGATCTCCAGGCCGCTGCCATGCTCGGTATAGCGCCACGGCGAGCCGACGGCGGGCTGGCGCGTTTCGTAAAAGGCGTCGAGCCCGGCCTTGTAGCGGAGATCGAACCAGCGGGCGATCGCGACGTCGATCCGGGTCCCGCCGGGGCCGATCGGATCGCCCATCAGGCGGCCGTCGTAAGTCCAGTAAAGCGAATCGTTATGGATCGAATAATTGCGATCGGTCAGGGTCCATTCGACGCGCCCGTCGGTCAGGCCGTCGGCGGTCAGCCGCGGCATATAGAAGCCGGTCGTGTAGGAGGGCGACTTGAAGGGCGTCTTGATCGGCAGGCGCTTGCCGAACGGCTGATAGAAATCCTCGCCCAGAATTTCGCCATAGAGCTGCGCGCCGCGCCAGCGCTGGATGCGCGCCCTGGCGTATACGCTCACCCGCGAATTGGTATTGGCGCCAAGCGGGCTGCCCGTATTGAACCCGGTGGCCCGCCCGAGGAAGCCGGCGAAGCCGTAGGCGTCGTTGCCGCTGCCGCCGAAATCGATCGTATGGGTCAGGCCGAACTCGAAATTCGGCAGCGGCTTGAAACTTACGATCTGGCCCGCGATCCACGGATGCGCAAAGGTCCGATTGCTGTCGAGCTGGCCCAAAAAGGCCTGCCAGCGAAACAGCCCGAGATAGCGCAGGAGCCACGGCAGATGGCTCGGATGGATATTCTGCACGCGCAGCGCCGGAAAGGCCGAGGCGTTGGCGCTTTGCGCGAGCTGCCCGAAATGGCCGACGCCCCAGACCATCTGCTCATTGCCGAACGACAGCGCCACGTTGCCCAGGCCGACCACCACCGCGCCGTCGACGATCCGGTCGCGGTCGGGCGCGTTGGGGTCGTTGCGCAAGGCGCCCGCGTAAGCGCCTTCGCCGTAGCCGGTGATAAAGCCGAACAGCCCCGCCCATCCCGACCACAGCGCCGCGCCGTTGTTGCCGTTGGCGGTCGGCAGGTCGCTGTTGCCGGACAACAGCGGAGTCGCCTCGCTCACCGTGGTCCGGGTGCCGCCCTGCACGTAGTATTTCAGCCGCGTGCCCGAGGAATAGGTATATTGCGTCGCCAGCCGCTCGACCGGACGGACCATGGTCGGCAGCCGGTCCTCTTCGTTGCGCTCGAGCCAGCCCAGCTCGAGCGCGAGCTGCGCCTTGAGCACGTCGATCGTCGCCTGCCCCAGCGGGTCGGGCGCGGCCGCCTGGGCCAGCCGGTCGCGCGCCTCGATCACCAGCCGCGCCGCCTCGACCCGGCTGATCGGCTTGATCTCGGGCAGGTACGATTCAAGCAGGCCGAGTCCGTCGAGCGTGTCGAGCTCCTGGTAGATCGGACTATCGAGCGGGATATAGACCACGTAGGTTGACGCCCGTGCCGCGCGCGCCGCCGCGAGCGCGAGTCCGAGCGCCAGCATCCAGCGCCCGGCCCAGTTCCAATCCCGCAAATTGCCGGCTGGTTTCATTGGGATCCCCGCGAAAGTTGCCGCGGCTGACTCGAGCACGGCGCGCCGGTCATGCGATCGCCCGGCTGATCGCTGCGGGCGAGCGCCCGCAGCCGGCGGATTTCGTCGAGCTGATGCCGCGCGTCGGGCGTCGCGCCGAGCGCCGCGAGCGCGCCCCGCCGCACCGGATGCGGGCTGCGCGCGGGCGGTATTCGATCTCTTTCAAGCGGCGCGCCAAGCGGATAGCGCGTCGCCGCCGGCGCCGGCCAGCCCGCTCCGGCGGCCCCGGCCGGCGCGCCGATCAGGTAGCTGATCAGCACCCGGCGCACGTATTCCCGGGTCTCCAGGCAGGGTGGTATCCCGTGATATTTTTCGATGGCCGCGGGGCCGGCGTTGTAGGCCGCGATCAGCTCGGGCAGGTCGATCGCGAGGTCCGGCCGCCGCGCCTGCCATTGCCTCAGCTTACTCAGAAAGCGCGCCGCGCCGAGCGCGTTTTCAACCGGATCGAACGGGTCGACGACGCCGAAGCGCGCCGCCGTCGCCGGCATCAATTGCATCAGACCCCGCGCCCCCTTGGGCGACACCGCGCGCGGATTACCGTTGGATTCGACCGCCGCGATCGCGGTCAGCAGCGCCGGGTCGAGTCCGTAAAGCCGCGCCGCCGCACGCAGCATCCGGCTGACTTGCGCCGCGCCGTCGCCGGTAACCAAGGGCGCCGCGTCCGGCCGCGCCGCGAAAATCGCCGTGGCGTGCCGCGCGTCTTGCGCGATCGCGAGGCGCGCCCCGCCCGCGAGCATCAGCATCGCGAGCAGCGGCAGGGCGATTGTGCGTGGCGCGATAATCGAATGTGCAATCTTCAGCCGCACGAACTGGCGCGGGACGGTCATCTTATGAGCGATCAGAGGCCTCGCATGCGCGATCAGAGGCCCGCCGCGAGCGCAACGATCGCCACGCCCTGCGCGGCCGACGCAAAGATCTGCGCCATATTGCTGTAGAGCCGGGTCTTGTTCGGATAGTAGAGCTTGACCGGTACGAAGACCGTGTCGCCGGGCTGCAGATGCTGCCCCATCAGGCCACCCGAAATCGCCGGCAGCAGCGGGAACATGCTGGCCTCGGCGCCGCTCTTGAGCCCGGCGTCGGTCATGATCGAGCCGTCGGCCTGGACCACAAAAATATGATCGATATCGCCGTCCTCGTTGGCGCCGCCGGCGCGCTCGAGGTAGTCGCGCACGGTCAGCGACGGCTGGTAGACGATCGCGTTGGGGCTGTAAACGCCGCCCAGCACGTTGACCGACGCGGGCCGGCGCGGCACCAGGATCTGATCCTGATCTTCGAGCACGATATCGTCCTCGGAGCGGGCGAGCTGATCGAGCGGCCGCAGATGGATCACGAGACGGCCTTGCGCCTGCTGGCTCTCCGACTGATCGAGCACCTTCTGCAGCATGACCATCGAGGACGGGTCGACCTTCGACGGCGGGCTCTGATTCGCGTCCTGATCGAGGCCGGCCGGCTGCAGTTCGTAGCGCGCGATCTCCTGCTGCATCTGCTGGCGCGCCTGGTCGAGCCGCTTCTGCTCGATCTGCTTGATCGACTGGCGCACGAAAATCGTCCCCGCCGGATACGCGTCGGGCATCAGCCCGCCGCACCGCTCGAGCAGCGAGGCCAGCCGCTCGCCCTCATGAATCGTGTACGGACCCGGCCGCACGACCTGGCCGCGCACCTCGACCACCCACGGCAGATGCCAGTCGGAGGCCCGCCGCACGAACAGCTGATCGTTGGCCGCCAGCGCCGGATTACTGCGGTCGCTGCCGCTCAGCGCCTGATGCAGATCGAGGTCCTCGTAGGTATGGCTGGTGCGCTGGCCGTTGACCACCTGGGTGCGCGCCAGTTCGGCCCGGGTCAGGTAGGCGTCGTCCTTGAGCCCGCCCGCCAGGTAGATCAGGTCGCTCACGTGCATCCCGCGGTCGAGCACGTAGTAGCCGGGGTTGCGCACCTCGCCGAAGACCTGCACCGTCGGCAGATCCTTGATCTGGTCCTGGTTGAAGACCGTCAGCGTATCCTGCGCTTGCAATGCGGCGTCGCCGGCGCCGCCACCGGTATCGCTCAGCGCGTCGCCCAGGTCGACCGGCACCAGCCGCACCATCTTGTCCGCACCGCTCAGCCGCCGGATCAGCGCGTAGCGGAAAAAAGTCTGCGGCGCGGTTCCTTCGGCCTTGCGCACCAGGTCGGTCACCTTCATGCCCGCATACCACTGATAGCTGCCCGGCCGATTGACGTTGCCCTTGACCGTGACGATATCCTTTTGCTGCGGCAGCACCGGGTAGACCTTGATCAGGTCGCCGTCATCGATCGCAAAGCGCTGGGCGCGCGCCTGATTCATATCGATATCGAGCGCAATCCGCCGCTCATGGTTCTGCACGCGTTCGACCTGGACGCGCTGCGCGTAGCCGAACGCGCTGATTCCCCCAGCCAGCCGCAGCACCCCGGGCAGACTCTCGCCGTTGCGCGCGAGTTCATAGATCGCCGGCCGCTTGACGTCGCCGGCGACCGCCGTCACCGGCCCGATCACCGGCACGAAGATCACGTCGTCGGCCGCGAGCCGCTGGTCGGCCTGGGTGCTGCCCGATTGCAGCAGGTCGTACAGATCGATCACCCTGATCAGCTGATTGCCGCGCCTGAGCTCGACCTGGCGCAGGCTGCCGACCCGCGTGATTCCGCCCGAGGCGCTGAGCGCGTTCGAGACCCGCGACAGCGCGCTCACCGTGTAGGTTCCCGGCTGCTTGACCTCACCGATCACCGACACCTGGATGGTCCGCAGCCGGCCCATCGTCACGTCGGCGCGCACGCCGGTGATCTGCTCGCTGCGCTCCTCGATCAGGCGCTGGGCCTGCGCGAAGCTCAGTCCCGCGACCTGCAGCGGCCCGATTTGCGGCATCAGCACGCTGCCGTCGCGCTGCACGACCAGGTCGAGCTTGTCGTTGACGCGGCCCCAGATGAGCACTTTCAATTCGTCGCCCGGACCGACTGCGTAGTCCGGGCCCACCGGCACGTCGCCGACCGGGGCGAATGTCGAGACCCGCGCGTCGAACACCGCATAGCCGAATTGCGTGAGATTTTGCGCCGACGGGACGGTCGGCGTGAGCCCCGAATCGAGCGCCTGGAACGACCGCTCGATCGATGAGGGTGGACTGGCCGGCGGCGTGCCCGGCCCCGCTGCGCCCGGCGCGCTCCCCCCGAGATGATCGGCCGGCGGCGGCGATGCACTATCGGGCGCCGCCAGTTGCGTGCAGCTCTTGAGCTGCGCGAGCTGCTGGTCGGTCAGCGCGATGCCCAGCGAGTTGGCGATCCCGGCTACGTCATGGGGCGTCAACTGGCGCGAGGCGAAGCGCAGACAGAGCTGCTGCAATTCGTCGGGCGTGAGACTGCCATTGGCCATCTGGTTGCGCAGTCCGGCCATCTCGGCCGGCGACATGCCGAGCTTGAAGGCGGCCTGCGCGATGCTGGCCGCGCCGCCGCTCACGTCCGTACCGACCGTGCTCAGGCTGGGACCGCCGCTCATCCCGTTGCTGACGCCGCCGCCGAAGCCCGGACCCGGCTGGCCGGCCTGGCCAAGCCGGTTGTCCGCGCCCGACCCGCCGAGGTCGGCGCCGCCCGAACTGCCGACGCCGAGCTGGCCCGAATTGATCTGCCCGCCGCCCGCCGCGGGCATCGTTTGGCCATCGATGGCGACTCCCGGCGTCGCCATTGCACCGGGCCCATTCGCCGATTGCTGATAGCTCGGTTGATCGCCGGAATTATCGGCTTGCGCGCGCACCGCCGTACCCGTCAGCAAGAGTATCGCGAGCGCGGCTGCCATCAATTGCACTATCGCGTACACGATTGCGCGTACTATTGCAGCGGTCTTGAGCGCGACCGATCGGCCGATTACGGAATTGGGCGTGAGCGATGAGTTCATAGGTGTGCGCGTGGGCCGTCGCGGGATTGCGCAGCGCCGGGCGCGATGCGATCGCGCCGCGCCGCCGGCACGGCAGAGACGGCTTCTCCCCTGAGCTAAAGAGCGCTGGAGGCCAATCCGGATGAGTGCTGCAAGGATGCGCGGAAAAGCGCGTTAAAAATTGTTATCGATTAACGAAAGCGAGGATTTCTCAGTGAAAAGCAAGCGTCCGCCATGCCGTCCTGGACGGCTCATTCGGCGCGCATATTCAATTGTCCACCAGATCGGCGGCCTATACTCACTCAAGCGGACCTCACGCCTTCAATCGGGTCGCTCGCGATGCCCGGCGCCGCGGCAATTAGGGGCACCTCACCACTGCGGTCACGCGCCTGACTCGGTAGTCTCCTCGATCGGGTTCGTCGCCTCGATCGTCCGCGCTAATCGCGGTCGCATTGCCTATGAGTACTTGGTCACCGCGGAAGCCGAGAGCACCACGCGCAAGCCGTTGGCGTCGATCGCGCTGAGCAGTATCGCGACCCGCTCGGCACCCGACAGATAGCGCTCGAAAATCGCGTCGAAGCCGCGAAACGGCCCTTCGACGACCCGCACGCGCTCGCCAATGCCGAGCGCTTTCTCATCGATCTTGACCACCCCGTTGACGCCGCGCTGGCGAATTTCCTCGACTACGCCGCCGGGCACCGCGACCGGATCGTGGCCGGCCGAGACCAGCCCCTGCACGCCCGGCAGATAGCGCACGTTGAAATAGCTACTCTGCAGGTCCAGGCGCGCGAACAGGTAACATGGAAAGAGCGGGCCGACTGACCATGCCAGCTTGCCCCAGCGCGGCGTGCGCGCCTCGAGCAGCGGCAGGAAGACCTCCGGCAGCAGGGCCGCCAGTTGGTCGCGCACCCAGCGCTCCTTGCCCGGCTTGGTCCGCACCAGGTACCAGTCCATCTCAGTAACCCTCGCGGCGGCTGGTATGGCCGTCGCTAACGACCGGTGCGGCCCCGCCGGAATTGGTATTCCCGGAATTGGTATTCCCGGACGCGGGATTCACGGAAACGGGATTTCCCGACCCGGCCTGCGCGGACCCGGAATGCTGAAAGAAGTGCGCTGGATGGTGGATTTCGGTCGCCATGGCCAATCCCCTTCGCTCCTCAAGGACGGGCACCGCCTTGCCGGAGCAAAGCGTTTGAGCCCGTACTCGTCACAGCTCATCAACCGGCGTCCGTTCACGGAATCCAGGCCGACGCTGCGGTTTTTCCTGACGAATTGGCGACCGCCGGTTGATCGAGGTTGGATCGCACGGCTGCCGCTGTCAAGAATTTGCTTAGAAGCAAGGTTCCCGCCAAACCTGATGCGGGATCGGGAGATAACGTTATGGGACAGGCTAACGGAGCTATAGCTCAAAGAGGGCCGAAATCGCGAGAGCTGGTGCGTAACGGCGCCGTTCCAGCGACGGTCGCCGGAGTTCTCATGGAGCGAACTCACTGCGCATCGAATTTGACATGTGACAATTTTTTGTCGCACCGAATCTGGACACTCTGTGAGATTATGCCCACCGAACGATCCTCGCGCGGCAATCTCACCCATTACTTCCACGGCAATGCGCAAGTAATCCGCAATTAATTCAAGTGACCGCTACTCAAACGGCAGGCCGACATAATTCTCGGCCAGACTCTGCGCCGCCGCGCGCGAACTGGCGACGTACTCGAGTTCCGCCATTTGCCGGCGATAGTCGAACGGACTCGCGTCCTCGAACCGATGGAGCATCGCGGTCATCCACCACGCAAAGCGCTGCACCTGCCAGACCCGCCGCAGACAGGTCGCGGAGTACCGATCGATTAATTCGCTGTCGCCATTGCGAGCGAACGCCGCGATCGCGCGGGCCATCACGCGCACGTCGGCGACCGCGAGATTGAGGCCCTTGGCGCCCGTCGGCGGCACGATATGGGCGGCGTCGCCGGCCAGCAGGAGCCGCCCATGGCGCATCGGCTCGGCGACGAAGCTGCGCATCCCGGTGACGCCTTTCTGCACGATCGGCCCGCGCTTGAGGCTCCCGCCGTCGCCACTCGCGAGACGCGTCTCGAGTTCGTCCCAGATCCGCGCGTCGGACCACGCGTCGAGCGGCTCCTCGGGTGCGCATTGCAGATACAGCCGGGTCAGCACCGGCGATCGCATGCTGTGCAAGGCAAAGCCGCGCGCGTGATGGGCGTAAATCAGTTCGTCGGACGAAGGGGCGACGGCGGCCAGAATCCCCAGCCAGCCAAACGGATAGATGCGCTCGTAGAGGGTGAGCGCGCCGACTGGAAGCGAGGCCCGGCAGACCCCGTGGAAGCCGTCGCATCCGGCGATAAAGTCGCAGCGCAGTTCGTGCGGCGTGCCGGCGGCGCGAAAACGGATCAGCGGCGAGGCACGGTCGAAATCATGCACGCTGACTTCATCGGCGGAGAAATAAATTTGGCCGCCGGCCGCCAGATGCGCGTCGGTCAGATCCTTCACCACTTCGCCCTGCGGATAGATGGTGATCGTGCCGCCGCCGGTCAGGCCGCTCAGATCGATCCGATGGCGCGCGCCGGCGAAGCGCAATTCGATCCCGCGATGGACGAGACCCTCGCGCCGCATCCGCGCGCCGACACCGCTCGCCTCCAGCAGGTCGCAGGTGCCCTGCTCGAGCACCCCCGCGCGCACCCGCTCCTGGACGTACTCGCGGCTGCGCGCTTCGACCACCACCGACTCGACGCCTTCACGCCCGAGCAGATGCGCGAGCATCATCCCGGCCGGCCCGGCTCCAACGATTCCAACTTGCGTCCGCATCATCGATACCGCGGCCTATTATGGCGCGTCGCGCGCCCAAATGTGATTGCCGGCGAAGCGCGGCGGAACTTAATCGAGGCGGTGAACTGCGCCCTCTCCAACAACACGGTGCTGGGCGACGCGGCCGGGCGGACGCTTCAGTCGGTGGCGAGGTCGCGGGCCAGCGCCTCGGCGATCGCACCGCTAATCGGCGCGCGCTCGATGAGCTGGGGATGGTCGGCTTCGATCGCGATCTTGCCCGCGGCGGCGAATTCCAGGAATTCGGCGACGTCCAGTCCACCCAGCGGGAACCGCACGAACTGCACCGAGCTGACCCGGTCGCTTGCGATCTGCCGCGCGTCGAAGCGGGCCGGCTCGCGCCGCTCGCCGATCCGGATCCACAGATGCCGCTCGAGGCCGAGCAACGCGCGCAGCGCCACGTCGCGCTCGGCGGCGTCGGGGTACTCAATGAGCATCGTGGCGGTCAGCTCGCCGGGCCGCGGAAGCAATTCGTTGTAGGTATCGATCTCGTGGCGAATCGCGTCTTCGGCGGCGATCCGCTCGGTGCGGATCATCTCTTCGACCTGGTACCAGACGGTCGCGCCGTTCTCGAACAGCAGCGAGAGATGGGCGCCCACGGCGAGCCGGCGGCGCTCCTTCTCGGCGATAAACAGCGGGCGCAGTCGCGGCCGCAGGATTTCGTATTGCTCGTAGCCTAAAATCTCTTTGAGCATTACCGGTTTCACGATTTTTCTTCCTCTGCCGGAGCACCCGACGGGGCCGGGCCAGGCCCGGCCGCCGCTTCGGCCGGTGCGGCCGGCGCCGGTTCGATACGCCGCGCGAAGCCGTCGGGCTGGTAGGCGCGCGCGATCACTTCGATCGGATTGAGCGGCATGGTGCCGGTCGCCTGATGGATCTGGATCGCGGCGAGCGGGCAGTCGGTGGTCATCAGATCGGCCCCCGCCGCGCGCATCCCGTCAAAGGCCTTCTCGCCCCATTTCATCGAGAGCTCGAAGTATTCCTTCTTCATCGCCCAGGTGCCGTCATGGGCGGTGCAGGCGTCGACCGTGGTGACCGTGACGCCCGGGATACGGCGCATCAGATCGCGCGAGCGCAGGCCGATCGCCTGGGCCTTGAGATGACACGGCACGTGGTAGGCAACGGTGTCCGGCGCGGAGCGAAAATCCAGGTTGAAGCGGCCCGCGCGGCGGATCGTGTCGAGCAGTTCGCCCGGATCGACCACCGCCGCCGCCAGTTCGCGCGCCTCGGGCGTGCCGAGCAGCGTCGGATATTCGCGGCGCATGGTGAGCGAGCAGGTCGGATTGATCGCGGCGACCTTGTAGCCCTCGCGCACCAGCGGGATCAGCGTGGCGACGTTGGCGCGCGCCTGCTTTTGCGCAAAGGCGACGTCGCCGCCGTCGAGCGCCGGCATCCCGCAGCAGTTCTGCGCGGGACTCGCGATCGCGCACTGGTTTTGCTCGAGCACCTTGACCAGCGCCTGACCCGGCGCCGGATTGTAGTAGTTGACGAAGCAGGTATGGAAAATCGCCACCCGGGCGGCCGGCGCGGCGGGCTCGGGCGGCAGGCCGACCCGCGCAATCCATTTCTCAAAGGTCTCGCCGGCAAACTCGGGCAACTGCTTGTCGCGATGGATGCCGAGCAGCCGTTCCATCACCCGGCGCTGGAGCGCGTTGCGGCACGACCAGTTGGCGAGCGCCGGCACCTTGCTACCCAGCCGGCCCGTGCGGTCGGGATCGCCGAGCATCTTCTCGCGCAGCTTGAGCCCGCCGGCCCGCGCGGCGACCGCGCGCGAGCGCAGCACCAGGGCCGGAAAGTCGAGCTGGAATTCATGCTTGTCGCGCGGCGTATAGGGGCATTTGACCTCGCACAGCTTGCATTCGTAGCAGAGGTCGAGGACCCGCTGCTTCTCGCCCGCGGTGAGATTGCGCACGTCGTCGCCGCGCGCGTCGACCGCCTTGAACAACTCCGGAAACGACGGGCAGAGGTTAAAGCACAGCCGGCATCCGTGGCAGATGTCGAAGACCCGCTCGACTTCGATTTCAAGCTTGGCGGCATCCCAGTAGGCCGGCTCGTTGGGATTGTACGAGAGAGCGTCAGTCGGTCGCGCTTCGATTCGGTCCATTGAGTCTCTTGGATGTGCGTCGTGGATCGTCGGGTTGTCGGGTTGAAAGTCCGGATCGTCCGGCGGAAAGAACTGGACCGCTCAAGTCTGGCGCGCCGTCCGCATTAGGCTCGCGTTTCGATCACGCCGCGATAGGATCGACCGTCACACCGCACGGTGCGCTGAGGCGGACCGCTGCCGCGTCCGTTTCCGGCTCGCGACGCAAGCCCCGCGGCCCGGTCCAGTTACTCTGTTTCCGCCGCGCGCGAGCGGGCGTCGCACGCGCGCGAACTATCGTGACGCGACGCTGGCCCGCACCCGCGGGTGCGGGCCAGCACGTTATCGATCTTTCTTAGGGTTCACGCTTCGTTCCGATGCGGGCTTCGCTCGGGCTCCCGCACCGTGGCCCCTACGTGCCGCGCGCTTCCGGCGATGCGTTAGCGCAGGGCCGGATCGCGCGCGCCGTAAGCGGCGCCCTAGAGCGTGGTGGACGCTTTGGCGAAACGTCCGGCGTGCGACTTCTCGGCCTTGGCCAGCGTCTCGAACCAGTCCGCGATCTCGGGAAAGCCCTCGTCGCGCGCCGTTTTGGCCATCCCAGGATACATATCGGTGTACTCGTGGGTCTCGCCATGCACCGCCGACTTGAGGTTGAGCATCGAGTCGCCGATCGGCATATCGGTGGCCGGATCGCCGACCGACTTCAGGTAGTCCAGATGGCCGTGCGCGTGGCCGGTCTCGCCCTCGGCGGTGTCGCGGAACAGGCCGGCGATTTCGGGCTGGCCTTCGACGTCGGCGACCTTGGCGAAATAGAGATAGCGGCGATTGGCCTGGCTTTCACCGGCAAACGCGTCCTTCAGATGCTGATGAGTCTTGGTGTCTTTGAGGCTTTTCATTATTTTCCTTTTCTCCCGGCGGTTATTTGGTTGATGAATTAAAGCGCACGGCGCGGCTCACCGCGCCGCGTGGCGGCCGCACGCCGCCCCGATGGATTTTGCGCGGCGGCTTTTTTGTCCGCGCAGCTATCGCACAGCGCCTGGATCTCCAGCGACCAGCCGAGCGGACGAAAGCCGGCCAGTGCCGGATGGTCGCCGATCAGCCGCTCGAGTCCCGACGTCTCCGCGTCGCGCACATCGACGTCGCGCACGCGCCGGCAGTGCACACAGACCACGTGATGATGCGGGTCGAGATTGCCGTCGTAGCGTGCGCTGTCATGGAGCATCGTGACCTTGCGCGCCTCGCCGATCCGGCACAGCGTCTCGAGCGTGCGATGGACGGTCGCAAGCGAAATATGCGCGTGACGCTTGCGCACCAGGGCAAAAATCTTCTCAGCCCGCGGATGGTCGGTGGCGCCGAGCAGGGCGGCGATAATTGCCAGGCGCTGGGGCGTCACGGCGAGTCCGCCGGCGCGGCATCGCGCGGTGAAATCGGCCATCCGGCGGCGCGCATAGCCGGCCCGGCGGCGATCGCTGACGATCTGCACTTCCATCGTAGATGATAATTATTATCATCCGGTTGCGACAATCGTCAAGGGTCGCCGACCACCTCGAACCGCCCGCCGCGTTCCGGCGTGCTAACTAGCTGTCACTGGACTATGACCGGCTGTGTTATTTTCTATTGCTACACGATCAGTCTTACGCCACTTTCAGGAGTAGTGAGTGATCAAGTTGGCGAAAGTCAACCGGGTTCGCCGTAGCACAAGCGCCATAATCTGAATCGATGTTTCCGAGTGTCTTGCGTTAGTTCTACGAGATCGCTTGGCCCGATTTGATCGAGGCGCCACCGCGCCCGGCGAGAGTCCCGGGGTCTGAAGTGTATGCCAGCCTCACTAGGAGGCCCCATGATATCGGCAGACAATGTGCCGGAATCGGCGTTGCGCAACCCCGACTGCGCAACGACCGCGCGCGCCGAGCATCCAGCGCCGGCGACCGCGCGCGCCGCTGGTTTGGCGGCCGCGATGCTGGCGGCGGATTTCAGCGCGGTCTTCGTCGGCCACGCCGGTGCCCGGCGACTGCGGATGGCGGCTGGCGTCGGCTGGCGCGCGGGCCTGGTGGGAAATTACGAACTGAAATTGTCCTTCGAGTCGTTCGATCAATGCGTCCGCCGGATGAGCTGGCCGATTATTATCGATGATCTACTGGCCCAGACGTGGATCAGCCGGCCGCGCCTGCTGCTCGATCATCATGTGCGGTCGGCGCTGTCCGTGCTGATTCCAGGCGCGCCGCATCCGTATGGCCTGCTCGCGGTATACAGTGCGCAGCGGCGACGTTTTGATCAGGCCGAAAGCAATCAGCTTCAGGCGGTGGCCGATCTGCTCGGCGCAGCGATCGACCAGGCGGCCGCCGACGGCGCGCCGCCGCAAAAGCGGCCGATCGTGTGCGCGGTGATGGAGGCCAGCCTCGACGCGATCGTGCTGGTGAGTCTCGAGGATCTGCGCGTCGCCGAAGTGAACCACGCCTTCGAACAACTGCTCGGGGCCGACCGCGCGACGGTCATCGGGCGCACCCCGGCCGCGATCGGCCTGGCGGAGGAACCCGCCACGCTGGAAGCGCTGATCGGCGAGGTCCGCGCGGGCGCCTGCGTCCGCGGACGACCGCTGCAATTGCGCGCGGTCGACGGCCGGACGATCGCCGCGATCGCCGCGGCGTCGGCCGCCGAAATCGACGGGCGCCCCGGTCTCGCCCTGGTGCTTCGCGATAACCGCGATCAATCCCGCGCCGCGGAGGCACTTGCCCAGGCGCGCCAGGCGGCGCACGAAGTGGCGCGTATGAAGGCGGCCTTTCTGGCTAATACCAGCCATGAAATCCGCACGCCCTTGAATGTGATCCTCGGTTACAGCGAACTGATTGGCGAGCATCTCGCCGAGGTTGGCGACGACAGCCAGGCCGCCTATCTCGAGGCCATTCAGCGCGCGGGCCGCCGCCTGATCGGTACCATCGACGGCATCCTCGACTACTCGCGAATCGAGGCCGGCGTGCTCGAATTGCGTCCCGAGGAATTGGCGCTCGGCCCTTTGATCAGACGGATCGCGGCCGCATTGCGCCCGCTGGCCATTGCCGCCGGACTCGGCCTCGAATGCGCGATCGACGAGCCCGCCGCCGCCGTGCGCTTCGACCGCCATAGCCTGGAGAACGCGTTTACCGCCGTGCTGCACAACGCGATCAAGTTCACCGAGCGCGGCCAGATCGCCGTGCGGCTCGCACGCACTCCGGCGGGCATCCTCACACTCAGCGTCAGTGACACTGGCGTCGGCATCGAGGAGTCCTACCTGGCGCGCCTGTTCGAGCCCTTCTCGCAGGAACAGTCGAGCCCTGCGCGGCGCTACGAGGGGGCCGGCCTGGGCCTCGCCCTCGCCCATCGCTATGTCAGGCTCAACGGCGGCACGCTTGAAGTTGCCAGCATCAAGGGCGTCGGCACCACCGTGACGTTCGGCTTTGCTGCCGATGCGCCGGGGGCGCCGCTAGGGAACCTCTGCACAAGTTAGGTTGTCATTCTGAGCGCAGCGAAGAATCCCGGATCCGGGGACCCATGCGCTGCGCTCAGGGTGACCGCAGAGCCTGGTGCAGAGGTTCCCTAGCGCGGGGGAGGGGGAGGCGCATTTGTGACTGGATGTTTAGTTCCCTGGAGAACGAAGGTTTCGGCGCGCTCAGCGGCGGGCGGCAGCGGTCGTCGCCACGATCGTTTTTTGCGCCTGCATCCGCGTCCGCGCCTGCATCAGCACCTGGCGCAGCTTGGCCGGATTGACCGGCTTTTTGAACAGCGCCGCCTCAAGCCCGATTAGACGGCTGCGTTTGATGATGTGATCCTTGTCGTAATTGAAGGCGGTCATCAGGATCACCGGCAACTGCGGCATCTCCTCTTTGACCTTCAGGTAGAAATCGTAGCCGTCCATCTCGGGCATCACGACGTCCGAGATCACGGCGTCGATCTTCATATTGCGCAGAATCCCGAGCGCGGCGCTGGGGCGCGTCGCGGTGTGTACGACACAGCGTTCGGCGCGCAGCACGTCGGCCAGCGAGCTGACCACGGAGAGGTCGTCGTCGAGCACCAGCACGGTCATCCCGCTGAGCGCCCAATCGTCGCGCGCGTGGGCGCCGTTGACCGGTTCGACCGCGGGCCCGGCGGATTCGTCGGCGCGCGGCGCGAGGTCGGCCATCTTCTTGCCGCGCAGATAGTCGCGGGTCTCATAGACGCCCCTGCGGCTCATCTCGTCGAGCCGCCGGACGATGGCCTGAACCCGGGCCAGGCCGGCGCGGATCGACTCCAGCCGCTCGGTCTCGACCACCAGTTCGGCTTCGCTCATATGGGCTTCGACGTCGCGCGAAAGCAGGTCAAGATTGTTGGTGATGGCCTCGAGCGGATTGTTGATCTCGTGGGCCAGGCTGACCGCGATTTCGCCGCAGGTGGCGAGCTGCTCGCGCTGGCGCATGCGCCGGATATCGCGGGCGAAACCGATCGAACCGATCGCCGTGCCCTGGTCGTCATAGATGATCGATCCCGAGATAGCGCACGGGATCTGCTGATTGTCCTTGTTCTGGAGCACCGTCTCGAAGTTCGAGATGCGTCCGCCCTCGGCCGCGCGCATCGCGCGCATCACGCGCCGCGCCTCGTCCATCGAGGGGTAGATGCGGTCGATCTTCTGCCCGATGATCTCGCCCTGCGAGAAGTGCAGATTCCGGCGGGCGCCGTCGTTGTAATAAATAATCGTGCCGTCGCGATCGACGGCGATAATGATGTCGGTGGAGCTTTCAATCAGCCGATGCAGGTAATTCTGATCGAGCGATAGCATGGGCAAAACTTATACCTTTTGTATGCAATGCGAAGTGTCTGCGGTGCGCGGCCCTGGGGAAAATCGCGTGGCCGCCTCAGGCGGCCGCGCGCAGCCGGAACTTGGGCAGCGTAATCTGGTCGTTGACGCGTTCGAACACCACCTCGACCGGCAGGCCGCAGCGGATCTCGTCCGGCTTCACCCCGACGAGATTCGAGACGACCTTGGGTCCTTCTTCAAGCTTAACCATTACCACGGCGTAAGGTACCTCGGCGGCAAAGCCCGGATGGTAGACCTGATGCATGACGTTGAAGCTGAGAATTTCGCCACGCCCGCTGGCCGCAATCCAGCTGGCGGCGGCCGACAGACAGTTGATGCAGGTGGCGTGGGCCGGGAACCCGCAGGGTGCCGCATTCGTCACATTGCTGAACCAGCAACTGGCGCGGGCGCGCGCCCGCGAAGAAGGACACCATTTGCGGCGTGACGTTTGGAACCGGTTTGACTGCTTCAGTCATCTTAATACTCGCTTCACCAATCATAAGGCCAATTACGCCGATATGACAAGCGTGCCAAATCCGGGTTACGAATGGGCCCCGAGCACCAGCGTCGAATGGGGTCGACAGGATTCCACCGCTGCCCGAGACCAGCGCGACCTCATGCCGCGGCACCTGGCGCGCGCCGCCCGCGCCGCGCACCTGGATTACCGCCTCGCTGACGGGCGTCATCCCCCACATATAGAAGGAGCTGAGCTGGCCGCCCCCGGTATTGACCGGCAGCGCCCCGCCCGGCGATAGCGCATTGTGCGCGCAAATTCATCGCTCGACTCCTTGGCCGCGCGGCGGCCGCGCCGCGAGCATGCGGGCCGCACGGCGACGGACCACCAGCCCCGCTCTGGCACGCGCTCGCGGCCGTGTGCGAATATCCGCCGTGATGACTCGTCTAATTAGCCGCGTATGATAACCGAACGGTCGTTGGGCGGAAAACGGCGGCGTAGACCGGTTCTGAAGGCGGCGCGCCGCTCCACAATTGCACGGCGGCGCTGAGCGTGTTGTTGCCATGTCCCGAACGATGCACCTAAAATCAACCTGGGGTGAATCCTAGATGGCCGAACCGCTTACCTTCGACGCGCTGGCCAGCAGCGAGTATGTCCTCTCGACTGCTGAGAATTTTGTGCTCTACGTCCTGCTCGAGGCCGTCGCTAGCGGCGCGGGCGGCGGCGCCGGTGGAACCCGGATGCCGCTTAACCTGGCCCTGGTGCTCGACCGTTCGGGCTCGATGTACGACGAGCGGCGCCTCGAGTTCGTAATCGAGGCGGTCAAGTTCCTCGCCGCCAACGTCGCGCCCGACGACAAGGTCGCGGTGATCGCCTTCGCCGACAAGGCGCAGGTGATCGTACCGTCCGATCAGATTCACAATCAGAGTGTAGTGCGGCGCGCGCTCGAGGATATCGATCTGCTCGAAATCGGCGGCGGCACGCAGATGGCGCTGGGGATGCGCGCGGCGATCGACGAGGTCAAACGGAACCACGCGCCCAACCGGCTCAATCGCGTACTGGTGCTGACCGACGGACAGACTTACGAAGAGACCGCGTGCCTCGAACTGGCCACCCAGAACCGCGATCAGATGTCGTTCTCCGCGATGGGCGTGGGCGTCGAGTTCAACGAAAAGCTGCTGATGCGCATCGCGCAGGACTCGCACGGCAAATATCACTTCATCGGCGACCCGGCCGAGATTCCCGGCATCTTCGAGGACGAGCTGCAGGGGTTGCGTGCGGTCAGCGTGCGCAACGGCCGGATCGAGGCGACGCTCGCGCAGGGCGTGCAGGTCCGCGAGGCGTTTCGCGCAAGCCCCGAAATCTACGCGCTGGGCACCCCGCTGGTCACCGACGACCGCAAGATCACTTACGAGATCGGCGACCTCGAAAGCGGCGTCCCCGGTTCGGTGCTGTTGACGCTGGTGCTGCCGCCGCGCAAGCCCGGCCCGGTGCGGATCGCGCAATCGATCTTCCGCTTTGAGGTGCCGGGCGTCGGCGAGCGCACCGCGGCGCTGGATATCGCCGTCGACTACACGCTCGACCGCACGCTCACCAGCAAGCGCAACGGACGGGTGATGAACCTGGTCGATCAGGTCTCGATCGCCAAGCTCCAGGCGCGCGCCGAAGAGGAGCTCAAGGCGGGCAACGTCGATCGCGCGACGCGGCTGCTCGGCAACGCGATTCAGGGCACCCAGCGGCTGGGCAACGTCAAGGCCACGCAGGCCCTGGTCGGCCTGATGGACCAGGTGAAAAAGACCCAGACCTTGCAAACCAAAGCGGCCAAGACAACTCTGTTGCAGGCGCAGGCGGTGGTGCGCAAAACCCAGATGCTCGACCCCGAAGCGCTCAAGGATTTACAGAAAGGCGAATAGGCACAAACCATCCGGGGAACCGGCGACGCGCCGGGCGCCCCCCGGCGGACGAGGTGCATAAGAATTATGATTAAGTGCAGCGAATGCGGCTACGAAAATATGGAAGGTCTGGACTATTGCGACGGCTGCGGCGCCAAGCTGGCCGCGGTCGAGGGCAGCGCCGCGCCGGCGCCTGCCGCGGCGGCGGTCGCCGAGGCCCCGGCCGAAGCCGCAGCGGCCGGGCTCGAGCCGGCCGAGAGCCCCCCGGCCGAAAGCGCGCCGGCCGCCAATGGCGCACCGGCCGCTGGCGAGAGCGCCGAGACGACGAAACCGTCGCAAGCGCCGACCGGCGAGATCAAGGCGCCAACCGAGGCCCCGGCCCCCGCGTCGGCAGCCGCAGCCACCGCGGCCGCCTTCAAGGCGAAACTCTCGCTGATCCGCGGCGGACGCAAGGGCCAGGAGTTTCCGCTCGAGGCGGGGCAAAATTTTATCGGCCGCTGGGATCCCGAAACCGGCTCGTTCCCGGAAGTCGACCTCGAACAAGACGACCCCGAAGCCAAGATTTCGCGCAAGCACGCGCTGATCATCATCGAGGGCGGCAAGATTACCGTCGAAGACATCGGGAGCCTCAACGGCACCTATGTCAATCGTGGCAACCGCCTGATTCCGGGCACGCCAGTCGAAGTCAAACGGGACGACGAGATCATTATCGGCAAGACCTTCCTCAAGCTGGTGATTGATCCAATCTCGTAAGCGCGGCCCGGCGGGCGATCGCGATCCGCGCGCCATCATGGCGCCGCGCGCGCGGACGGCGATCAACCCAATGTGCGGCGCCGCATCGGGGTCTGCGGACGCCCGGTGAGCATGCGGCGGGCAAATTTGTGCCGTGCGGCACCAACGCGCGGGCTTTGCCGCAAGCTTCAGTGACGCGCACGGGATGGATTATCGAACACCATGAAATCGGGTGAGCCGCTTCCCGTCAGCCATCTGCTCGACGGCCGTTACCGGATCCACAAGGTCCTCGGCCAGGGCGGCATGGGACGGGTCTATCTGGCCAACGATACCCGGCTGGCCAATCGCCCGGTCGCCTGCAAAGAGATGATCATCGGCGACGGGATCCAGGAGCAGAAGGCGGTCGAGGATTTCAATCGCGAGGCCCGCGTGCTCGCCAGCCTCTCCCATCCCAGCATCCCGCAGGTGATGGACTATTTCGGCGAGGGCGGCAGACATTACCTGGTGATGGAGTTCGTCGCGGGCGGCGACCTGCAGGCCCATCTCGACGCGCTCGGCGTGGGCGGGCGCTTCGCCGAAGCCCCGGTAGTGCATTGGGCGCGGCAGATCCTCGACGTGCTGCAATTCCTGCATGCGCAGAACCCGCCGATTATCTATCGCGACCTGAAGCCCGGCAACATCATGATCGATAATCACGGGCGTGCGATGCTGATCGATTTCGGCATCGCGCGGTTTTTGCCGCCGGGCGGACGCGGCACCCAGATCGGCTCGGTCGGCTACGCGCCGCCCGAACAGTACATGGGCAAGATGGAGCCGCGCTCGGATCTCTTCTCGCTCGCCGCCACGATGCATCACCTGATGAGCGGACGCGATCCGCAGCTCGAGCCGCCCTTCAGCTTTCCGCCGCTGCGCGCGCTCGCGCCGGCGGTTTCGATCCAGACCGAACAGATCGTGATGCGCGCACTCGACAAGGACGTTATCAAGCGCCCGCGCTCGGCCCGCGAGATGCGCGACCTGCTGCCCAATCCGGGACCCGAAGCGCTCGCGATGGCGGGCGCGTCGGGAGCGCGTTGCGCCGGGACGCCCAACGGTGCGGCGGCCGATCGCGCCAGGGGCGATTCGATGGGCGCGATGGCGACGATCGTGCTGAATCGGCCCGCGCCCCCGCCGTCGGCATCGCCAGCGCCGCCGGCCCATCCGATGAGTGCCTCGCGCATCGCGACGCCCGCCGCCCGGCCCAAGGCGACGCCTTCGATCGCGCATCAGGCGACCCAGCGGAGCCTCCCGCCGCCGGCGCCGTGGGCGCCCAAAGTACCGCGCACGCCGGCCGCGCCGGTCGCCGCTCGGTCCGCGGTTTCATCGACCGCCAAGACTCAGGATCTCGGGATCAAGCCGGCGCGCCCGCCGCAGTCCGGCGCGGCGAGCCACCCGGCCGGCGCCAAGGCGCCGGGCGCGCGCGGGCCGATAAGCCCGCCGACCAAGCCAAATCCGGCCAGTCCAATCACCCAGCCCGCGCCGCCGCCACTTGCGCCGGCGCGGAGGGTTAACGCGAACGGCCCGCCGGCGACTCCCGTCAACCGTCCGGCCGCACCGGGGATTCATCCGGCGCTGGCCGCGGTATCCGATGGCGCGCCGGCGGCGCAGCGCAACGGCTATGCGGGCGGCGCGGCGGCGGTCGCCGGTGCGCGGATGATAGCTTTGGGCGAAGGCGCGCAGTTCGCGCTGGCCGGCGAACGCTGCGTGATCGGACGCTCGAGCGAGGCGGAGCGCGGGGCCGGCGAGAGCCTCGATATCGATCTCGCCCAACTGCGCCGCGGGATCGATCGGGTCTCGCGCCGCCACGCCGAGATCATCAGGCGCGGTGCCGACTATTTCATCCGCGATCTCGGCAGCCTCAACGGCACCTTTATCGCCGGACGCGGGCGGCTCGGCCGCGATCAACTCTACCAACTCAAAGACCACGACGAAGTCGTGCTGGGCGGTGCTAGATTGGAGTTCCGAAGGGGCTGAGGCGGATGATTACGTGTTCCGAATGCGGCGCGCCGAACGCCGAGCAAAATAAATTCTGCGATCGCTGCGGGCAGGGGCTGTCGCGCGGGGCGGCACGTCCGGCCAGCGTCGAATTGCCGCCGCTTGCGCCCGGCACCGGGCTCGGGCGCGGTCTGCGCATTGTCGAACTGATTAGCCAGACCGCGCACGAAAATCGTTATCGCGCCGAGCGCCCCGGCCTCTCCGGGCGGATCGAGCGCTGGCAGTTGCGCGAGCAGGCGGGACCGCCGGCCGCGTCTGTGCCGGGCGAAGCTTCGCCCGGCGCAGACGCGGCGGAGGCCGCCGCCGCGGCTGTACTAGAAGTAGCGAAAGTTACTGTCGCAGACGACCTCGCGGAAACCGCGGCGGCGCTGGACGATCCGAACGGTCCGCGGGCCAAGACCGCCGAACTTCCGCCGCTGCGCGCCGCCCCTCCGCCCGCCAGCGGCGACGCGGCGGCGATTGGTGAAACGATCGCATCGACGGAACCCGCGGTCTCCGCCACCGATCAATCCGGCGACGCTGAAAATTCCGCACCGCCCACGGACACCAATGGCGCGGCGGCCGCACCGCTGGTCCTCGCCGACGCGATCGGCGAGGCGGCCGAGCCCGCCGCTGACGCGACCGACTCCGACGCGGCGCATTCCGGCGAGGCCGCGCCCGCCGCCGAACTTGACGCCGAGCCTGCGCCGGTTAATCCCGAGCCCGCTGGTTCGCAGGACAATCTCGGCGAGGTCTTCGGGCGGGTGATGGCGCTCTCGATGACGCTCAACCATCCGGCGTTCCAGCGCGCACACGAAGGCTTTGCGCGCGACGGCCGGGTCTACCTGCTCTACCCCGACGAGCCGCTGACGCCGCTGGCGCGCCGCGCGGGCGGCCTGCGGATGAGCGAGGCCGACGCGATCGCGATCGCGATTCAACTCTGCCAGGCGGTCGCCTTCGTCAACCGGCGCGGCCTGCGGGTCAATGATATTTGCCCCGAGTCGATCGCCGTCGGCGCCGACGGGCGGATTCAACTGACCGGCCTCGACTACATCAGCAACGACAACGAATTGCAGGCCGAGCCGATTTTCAACGACGGCTACTCGGCGCCCGAAATCTACAAGGGCAAAAAAGTCGACAAGCGCGCCGACGTCTTTTCGGTCGGCGCCGTGCTCTACGCCTGCCTGACCGGCGAGCGGCTCGAGGCCGAGAGCTGGCGCGAGGAGGCCGGGCCGATTCGCTTTTACCCGCCGCACGTGGTCGCGCCCGCGCTCGAACAGGCGGTGCGCCGCGCGTTGCAATTCGAGCCCGAGTCGCGCTGGCCCAACCTCGACGCACTCAAGACCGAGCTGGTCAAGCTCGCCGGAATTATCCGGATACGGGCTGGCGTGCTGACCGACGTCGGGATGGTGCGCGAGTTTAACGAAGATTCGACCATGGCGGTCGAATACCAGCGTGACTCGCTGCTCGAGCCGGCGCAGAATTTCCTCTACGTCGTGGCCGACGGGATGGGCGGGGCGGAGGCTGGCGAGATGGCCAGCGCGATCGCGGTCGGCGCGATCCGCAGCTACGTCGAAAGCCAGCTCGGCGATCCCGCCGCCGGCGGCGCTATGCGGCAGATTTTGCAGGATGCGCTCGAACGGGCCAATACCCAAGTGCTCGACTACCAGGTCGGCCATCCCGAGGCGCGCGGAATGGGCTCGACGGCGGTCGCCGCGCTGGTCGTGCCGCCCGACGCCGCAGTCGCCTGGGTTGGTGACAGCCGCGCCTATTTTTGCGATCAGCACGGGATGCGCCAGGTGACGAAAGATCATTCGCTGGTCCAGCGGCTCATCGAGATTGGCCAGATCTCGCCCGAAGAGGCGCGCCATCATGAGCATAAGAACGTGATCACGCGCTCGCTCGGCGCGCGGCCCAACGGCCCGGCAGGCGCCGAATCGCTCATGCTGCGGCTCAAGCGCGGCGACCGCATTCTGCTATGCAGCGACGGCCTCACCGCGCATCTCGAGGACGCCCAGATCGAGCAGGTGCTGCGCCGCCATGCCGATCCGTACCAGGCGGCGCGCGAACTGGTGGTCGGAGCCAATGCCGGCGGCGGCACCGACAACATCTCGGTAGTGGTGATTATCGCGGCCTGAGCGCGGCGTTCGCCCGCCGCGCTCCAGCCGCTGAAACGACCCGGGTATTAACTGAGCAAGCATCCAGCAGGCCTCAAAAACGCAATACCATCAATGGCCAATACGCCCAACTCGCTCGCCAACTCCGCAGCGTTGCCCGGCCCGCTCGAAGCCGGCACTGTGCTGCAGAAGCGCTATGCGGTGCAGCGCCTGCTCGGCGGCGGCGGTATGGGGATGGTCTACCTCGCGCATGACCAGCGGCTGTCGAACCGGCCCTGCGCGATCAAAGAGATGGTCGATCATTTTATTGACGCCGCGCAGCGTATCGAGGCCAACGAATACTTCGCCCGCGAAGCCGACACGCTGGCCCAGCTCAAGCATCCCGCAATCCCGGCGATAAGCGATCGCTTCGACGATCAAAACCGCCACTACCTGGTGATGGAGTACGTCGAGGGGCGCAACCTCGAGGAGGAGCTTGCGGCGCGTGGCGGACCGCTGCCCGAGGGGCTGGTGATCGACGTGGCGCGCCAGTTGTGCGACGTGCTGGCCTATCTGCACGGGCTGATCCCGCCGATCGTCTACCGCGACATGAAGCCGTCCAACGTGATGCTCACCGAGAAGGGGCGCGTGGTGCTGGTCGACTTCGGCATCGCACGGCTGTTCAAGGCGGCGCGCAAGGGCACCATGATCGGCACGCTGGGCTTTGCCCCGCCCGAGCAGTACCAGGGCGTGGCCGATCCGCGCAGCGACCTCTATTCGCTCGGCGCCACGCTGCATTACGTGGTCACCGGCCGCGATCCGGAAAAATTTCCGCCCTTCAGCTTTCCGCCCGTGCGCACGCTGCGCCCCGATATCTCGACCAATCTGGCCGGCGCGATCGACCGCGCGCTGGCCTACGAGATGGACGGGCGGCCGGCCTCGGTGCAGGAATTCCGTGACATGCTGCTCTACGGGCGCGGGCTTGACGCGGCGGGCGCGGTGCGGGTCAACGCCAAAAGCGGCACGGCTGACCTGGCGCTGGCGGCGCTGCCGCCCGAGTTCGCCGAGGCGGCCGCGCGGCGGCCACGGCGCAAGCCGGGCAACTGGCGCCGCCGCGCGATCGGCCTGGGCGGGTTCACGCTGATGATCGCCGGACTGGCCTTCGGCGCGACCTACATCTACTCGGACCCGGCCCTGCAGTCGCAGCTCGGCGTGACCCAATTCGTCGACAGCCTGCCGTGGAAGCATCAGGAGCTGCTCGACCAGGCGCGCGCCCATCCGCTCGCCTTCGAGCGCATGACGCTGGCGCTCTCGACCCGCTCGGGCAGCCCGCTGTCGGCGCCCAAGGCTTCGTTTACCGATACCGAGCTGGCCAACGCGCAGTACGTGAAATGGGACGCGTCGTTCCATAACAACATGACCGGCCTCGACGGGCGCAACGACCAGGTCGAGGCGCGCTTTTTCGATCCGTCGGGCAATCAGATCGCCGCGAGTCCCGACACCCGCTACGTCGGGCCCAACGATCCGGCGGCCGACTTCAGCGGCGTCGCGCTGATTCCCAACGCCACGCCGATCGTCCCGGGCAGCTACAAAATCGCGCTCTACTCCGACGACCGGGTCCTCGCCGAGCAGCGCTTCGACGTGACGCCCGACCTGAACGCCCGCGCCGCCGCCGACAAGGCCGCCGCCGACGCCGCCAACGCGGCCCGCGCCGAGGCCCAAAAGGCCAAGCAGGACGCCGCCCGCGTCGCGATGATCGAAGAGCGCACGCGCCGCCCGCTCGCCCTGCAGAATATCGAATTCGTCAACAGTACCAAGGACGGCACCGCGCTCTCGGGTCCGACCAGCGCCTTCAACGTCTCGAAAGTGCTGTTTATCGGATGGCGCGCGGTGTTCCAGAATCGCCTGTACGGCCTTAACACCAATCAATACCGCGTCGACGCCGCCTATATCGGACCCGACGGCAGCACGCTGGGCAGCGTCGCCGACGTCCAGACCGTCGCGCAATCGAACAACCGCGCGGTGTTCAGCGGACGCGTCGGCAATTCCGCCGGCGGCGCCTTTCTGCCCGGCCAGTACACCGTGAATTTCTATTTGAACGGCCAGTATTTCGCCCAGCGCAAGTTCCGCGTGGTGGCCGACGCCGGCCTGCCCTACACCGGTGGCGGTGCGGGCGGCGGGGCCTCGAGCGCCGGCGGCGGTGCGAGCGGCGGCGCGGTCTCGCCGGCTATCGGTCTCGAGACGCCGACGCTCGCCACCGGCACGATCGACGGGATCGGCGGCCACGGCAACGTCAGCATGGAGTTGCGGCTGCGGCCGCAGCCCAACGGCTTTCTGCATGGCGAACTGCTGGTCCATTTGAGCGGCTATGGGATGACCCCGATCGAAGGCTTCGTGCGCGGCGACCATCTTCAGTTCCAGGTTCCTTATGGCGGCGAAACCTATTTCTTCGAGGGCCAGCGCAATCACGATCAACTGAGCGGGACCTTCGAATCGACCCCCTCGGGCCAGCGCGGCACGTGGACCACCCACGCCGACTGAGCGCCTCCGTCGGGACGCCGGTGCGCCGCTCCGCGCGGCGGCCGTGGCGCTATCGCGGGGCGGGTGCTTGAACGGAACCTTCGCAGAGGTAATGCTTTCAGCGCATGGCCAGTAACGTCTCGCGCGAAAAATTGCTCTTCTATGCCGCTGCCGGCGGACTCGGCGGCCTCGCTGCGTGGGGCGCGTCGGAACCCTTTTTGGGTATCCGCTCGGTCTACGGCCGCGACCTGCTGCTGGGCGCGCTGGTGGGGATGTTTATCAGCGCGTTTCTCGCCTCGATCGAAGCGCTCAGCGTCGGCCAGTGGCGGCAAGCGATGCGCGGGATCCGCGGCGGCGCGCTGATCGGCGCGATCGGCGGCGCGCTCGGCCTGCTGATCGGCGAAATCGCCTTCGACCTGCTCGGCGGCTTCAACGGCCGCATCCTCGGATGGGCCGTGCTGGGCCTCGCGGTCGGACTCGGCGTCGGCTGGGCGACGCATTCCAACGCGCGCCGGCGCAACGGCGCGATCGGCGGGCTGACCGGCGGCGCGGCCGGCGGCTTCTGCTACCAGGCGCTCACCGCGACCTTTCCACAGGCTTTTGGCCGCGCGATCGCGATTATCCTGATCGGCGCGCTGATCGGCTTCTTCGTTGGCCTGGTCAGCGAACTGCTCAAGCGCGGCTGGCTGATGGTCGTGCGGTCGCAGAGCCGCAACGCGCGGGAAGGGCGCGAATATCCGCTGGTCAAGCCGGTGACGTTTATCGGCCGCGCCGAGGAGAGCGATATCGGCCTGTTCGGCGACCAGGCGGTGCTCTCCCATCACGCGATCATCCGCAACGAGGGCAAGAGTTTTTTCGTCACTTCGACCGGCGGTGGACAGGTGCTGGTCAATCGCGCGCCGGTCAGTGGGCGCTGCGTGCTGAAGAGCGGCGACCGCGTCGAGATCGGCGGCACCCTGTTCCTGTTTCGCGAGCGGTCCCAGGCCTCGCAAGGCTGAGCGCGCGATGCCGCGCCGCATCGCCGCACTCCTCCTCGGACTGGGGTTGGCGTGGATCTTCGCCGGATGTGCGGCGACCAACGATGAAAACCTCGGGTTGCCGCGGGTCTCGATCCAGACCCTGCAGTACTACCCGTTCCAGGTTAAGGGCTACCAGCACAGCTATCCCAGCGCGCGGCGCATCGTGGTCCTGACCCCGGCCGACGTGCGCGATTTCAAGCAGGCCGGCAGCGCCGCGCACGACCCCTACCAGGGCCATCCCGCGATCGGCGTGGTCCTGGATCATCACGGACGCACCGTCCAGCAACTTTACGGCCCCGAGTTGGGACCGCTGTTCCGCGACGCGATCGCGCAGGCCGCGCGGGAGGCTGGGATGGTCTCGTCAACCTCGACCGCCGCGCTCGCGCAGGCGCTCGAAGCGCGCCGCGCCGATTACGTCGTGCAGTCGAAGATCACCGGCCTGTGGGTGGTCAAGCAGCGCGGCGCCGACCAGGAGGGCGGACCGGCGTGGTTCACGGCCGCGCAGGTGACGCTCGAGGTTGAAATCTTCAAGCCGCCCTTCGCGGTGCCCTTCTGGTCGGGCGAGAGCGACGCCGACTACAGCGATCCGCCGACCCCACCGGCCAATGCGGCGCCGGCCGACGAGACCGAGATCTACGATCTGCCGGGTGAAGTTCTGTCGGTCGCGATTACCCGGGCGGTCGCCGGAATTTTCCGCCAGGAAGATTTGCATACGCTGGTCCTTCAAGACGCAATTGCGCCGCAATAGGCCCGCCTGGGCGGCACAATCGGATTTGGCGTACGCAAATCCGGGGCAAGCGCGGCCGCGCGCCCGTGACTTTCGTGATTTTCGCGCATCGGTTAGCCTTGAGAACGGCCGCTCGGGCCAGGCTTACATTGGACGACTCCGGCGTGCGCGCCGCGGCCCCTTAACCACTCGCTGGGAATTCAATCACGATGTCTGATCCGCACAACAATCGCATTTTGCCGCCGCCTCACGTCCTCTCGGCGCTCCATCCGAAGTCGCTCGAAGTCCCCTGTATCGTGGTGATCTTTGGCGGCGCCGGCGACTTGAGCCATCGCAAGCTCCTGCCCGCGCTCTACAATCTGATGGTCGATGAGGAGTTGCCGAAAAAATTCGCCATCGTCGGTTTCTCGATGGAGACCCTCGACGACGATGCCTACCGCGCCTTCGCGCGCAGCGGGATCGAGGAATTCTCGCGCCAGAAGCTGCGCGAGGAGGTTTGGAACAGGTTTGCCCCGATGCTCCATTTCGTAACGGGCAGTTTTACCGAGGCGGGCGACTATCAGCGGCTGCGGACGCGGCTCGAAGAGCTGGATCAAGCGGTCGGCAGCGCGGGCAACCGGGTCTTTTACTTCGCTATTCCGCCCGGCTTCATCGACCGCTGCGCCTCGGGCCTCACCGCCGGCGGATTGGTCAATCCGCCCGGCTCGGACAAGGGCTTCACCCGCGTGGTGGTGGAAAAGCCGATCGGCCACGACCTCGCCAGCGCGGTCGAGATCAACAGTGAACTGGCGCGCTACTTCGACGAGAGCCAGATCTTCCGCATCGACCATTACCTGGGCAAGGAGACGGTCGAAAACCTGATGGTCCTGCGCTTCGCCAACGCCATCTTCGAGCCGATCTGGAGCGCGCGCTATATCGACCATGTGCAGATCACCGTCGCCGAACAAGAGGGCGTCGGCACGCGCGCGGCCTATTACGACAAGGCCGGGGCCCTGCGCGACATGGTCCAGAGCCATCTGCTGCAAGTGCTCTGCATGATCGCGTCGGAGCCGCCCCGATCGATCCATCCCGACGCGGTGCGCGATTCCAAGCTCGACGTGATCCGATCGCTGCGCCCTTACGAGCCCTCGGACATCGATCGCGTCGCCGTGCGCGGCCAGTACGAAGAGGGACTGTGCGGCGGCGAGAAGGCGCGCGGCTACCTGAGCGAGGAGCACATCCGGCCCGACTCGAAGATCGAAACCTTCGTCGCGCTCAAGTGCTATATCGAAAACTGGCGGTGGGCCGGCGTGCCCTTTTACCTGCGCACCGGCAAGCGCCTGCCCAAGCGCGCCAGCGAGATCGCGATCTACTTCAAGCACGTGCCGCGCGTGCTCTACAATTCGCGGCCCGCACCGGCGCTCTCGCCCAATATGCTCCTGATTCGCATCCAGCCCGACGAGGGGCTCGCGCTCAATATCATCTCCAAAGTACCGGGCCAGACGCTGCGGCTCAATCCGGTCAATGTCGACTTCCATTACAAGACCGCGTCGCCCGAGGCCTACGAAACGCTGCTGAGCGACGTGATCGTCGGCGACCAGACGCTCTTCATGCGGCGCGACACGGTCGAGGCGGCGTGGCGCTTCGTGCAGGTGATTCTCGACGTCTGGGATCAGTCGGGCGCCGATCCGTTTCCCTATGCGGCCGGCTCGTGGGGTCCGACCGAATCGGCGCTGCTGATCGCGCGCGACGGCCGCGCCTGGCGCTCGCTGTAACGGGCGGTCGCGGCGTCAGCCGCCGCCGCGCGCCTCTTTCGCCATCCGGCCCACGGGGTACCATGGATCAGTGAAGCAGCGGATTGAACAACCGGAGCCGAAGCGATGGCGGGCGTAATCCTGGCGGGTGATATCGGCGGCACCAAGACCCATCTTGGACTCTACCGCGCCGCGGCCGGCGGCCTCGCGCCGGTCCGCGACCGGATTTTTCCGACCAGCGAATTTCCGGGACTCGAACAGGCCTGCGCGACTTTTCTCGCCGCCAATGAGCGGCCCGACGCCGCCTGCTTCGGCGTGCCCGGTCCGGTGATCGACGGCGTGAGCCACGCCACCAACGTGCCGTGGAGCATCGCCTGCGACGCGATCGGCCGCGCGCTGGGCGGCGTGCCGACCCGCCTGATGAACGACCTCGAGGCGACCGCCTATGGTCTCGCGCATCTGGGGCCGGCCGACCTCGAGACTCTGCAAGCCGGCGAGCAGCGCGCCGCGCGCGCCAATCTTGCGGTGATCGCGGCGGGCACCGGACTCGGCGAGGCGGCACTGATCGCGGTGCCCGGCGGCGACCTTGCGGTGGCCAGCGAAGGCGGTCATTGCGACTTCGCGCCGCGCGGCGACGAGCAGCGCGCGCTGCTCGATTTCCTTGCGCGCGAGTTCGGCCACGTCAGCTTCGAGCGCGTGCTGTCGGGCCCCGGCCTGCACAATATCTACCGCTTCCTCGCGGGCTCGGCCCCGCGCGCCGAGGCCGCGTGGCTCACCGCGCGGATGGCGGCCGAGGATCCGTCGGCGGTGATCGGCGAATGCGCGATCGACGGGAGCGACCCGCGCTGCGTTCACGCGCTCGAGCTGTTTACCTTGATCTATGCGGCCGAAGCGGCGAACCTCGCGCTCAAATATCTGGCGCTGGGCGGCGTCTACCTGTGCGGCGGAATCGCGCCCAAGATCCTGCCGTTTCTGCGCCGCCGCGAATTCGTCGCGGCCTTCCTCGACAAGGGACGGCTTCGCCCGACGCTCGAACGGATCGGAATCCAGGTGTCGCTCAATCCGTCGGCCGCGCTGCTCGGGGCCGCCTGGGCGGGCGCCGCGATGCTCTAGCTAATCGCATACACCGCGCCTATATTGCGCGCAGATACTCGCGAAACGAGGAGAAAATTAAGTCCCATGATGACCAGGCGAGTCCGCGAAATTCTTTCCTATTACGAATCCGAAAACGTCGGCGTGCGCACCAACCTGGCGCGCTTTCTCAATCATGGACGGCTCGGCGGCACCGGCAAGCTCGTCATACTGCCGGTCGACCAGGGCTTCGAGCACGGCCCGGCGCGCAGCTTTGCCGTCAATCCGCCGGCCTACAATCCGCTCTATCACTTTCAGTTGGCGATCGACGCCGGATGCAACGGCTACGCCGCGCCGCTGGGCTTTCTCGAAGCGGGCGCGGCCGAGTTCGCCGGCGAAATCCCGCTCATCCTCAAGCTCAACAATCACGACCTGCTGTTCGACGAGAAGGATCCCATCTCGGCCGTCACCGGCAGCGTCAAGGACGCCTTGCGCCTGGGATGCTCAGCGGTCGGCTTCACCATCTATCCCGGCTCGGCGGAACGGCGCGCGATGTACGAGCAGTTGCGCGAAATCGCCGAGGAAGCCAAATCCAGCGGCCTCGCGGTGGTCGTCTGGTCCTATCCGCGCGGCTCGAGCCTGAGCAAGGCGGGCGAAACCGCGCTCGACGTGGTCGCCTACGCGGCGCAGATCGCGGCCCAGCTTGGCGCGCATATCGTCAAGGTCAAGCTGCCGACGCCGCATCTCGAACTGGCCGAGGCCAAGAAAGTTTACGAAGCCCAGCGCATCCCGCTCGAGCCGCTGGCCGAGCGCGTGCGCCACGTGGTGCAAAGCTGCTTCGACGGACGGCGTATCGTGATCTTCTCGGGCGGTCCCAAGGAGGGCGACGAGTCGCTGCTCGAAGGCATCAACGGCATCGCGCAGGGCGGCGGCTTCGGATCGATCATCGGGCGCAATTCGTTCCAGCGGCCCAAGCCCGAGGCGATCGCCCTGCTCAACAAGGTCATGGACATCTACGCCAAAGCCGCGGCGAAGTAACCAACAAGGCTCCTAGAGGGAACCTCTGCGCAAGTTAGGTTGTCATTCTGAGCGCAGCGAAGAATCCCGGATCCGGGACCCATGCGCTGCGCTCAGGGTGACAGCAGAGCCTGGTGCAGAGGCTCCCTAGCGACGGGACGGCGCAGCCTCGAGCGGGCGGCGCCGGCCCCGCCCGCAGGCATATTTGTGCGCATCGGCAGGTGGCGCGTGATCGCCGCGATTTCACGCGGGGCGCCTGGTGCGCTATGAATCGGCGATGTGCGCGGCATCGGCGCGGCCGGCGCCGCAATTTTCGCACCGTCTCCCGGAGAGAACAGGCCGATGAATTACGACGAATACCAGTTTCTCACTTTCGAGCGTCACGACGACGGCATCCTGCTGATCACGATTAACCGCCCCGACGTGCTCAACGCGACCAACGCCCGCCTCCACTGGGAGCTGAGCCGGGTCTGGAAGGACGTCGACGACGACCCCGAGACCAACGTCGTCATCATCACCGGCAAGGGCCGCGCGTTTTCGGCCGGCGGCGACCTCTCGATGATCGAGACGATGAAGGGCAATCACGCCAATATCTCGCAGGCGATGCGCGAGGCGGGCGATATTGTCTACAACTTGATCAATTGTGAAAAGGTCATCATCTCGGCGATCAACGGCGTCGCGGTCGGCGCTGGACTGGCGGTCGCCTTCATGGCCGACATCACGATCGCCTCCGAAACGATGCGCATCACCGACGGCCATCTGCGCCTGGGCGTCGCGGCCGGCGACCACGCGGTCATCCTGTGGCCGCTGCTGTGCGGAATGGCGAAGGCCAAGTACTACCTGATCACGGCGGACTTTATCGACGGCAAGGAGGCCGAGCGCATCGGCCTGGTGAGCCTGTGCGTGCCGGCCGACCAGTTGATGGACAAGGCGTTCGAGGTCGCGCGCAAGGTGGCGCGCGGTCCGCAGCAGGCGGCGCGCTTCACCAAGCGCGCGCTCAACAACTGGCTCAAGACCTTCGGACCGCATTTCGACGCGTCGCTGGCCTTCGAGATGCTGGGTTTTTTCAGCGCCGACCTGGCCGAGGGCGTGGGCGCGCTGCAGGAAAAGCGTCCGCCGCAGTTTCCCCATCTCAAGAAATAGCCGCGCCGCGGGCGGATCTTCGCGACCGGCGGGACGATGGCGCATGCGCCGCCGTCCCGCCGGTCCGCGGCTGGCGCATTGCGATTTCGCCTCGCACCTGATGCCCCATCGCGCGCATTCCGCGGCCCGGCGCGCCGCGCGCACCCTGCGCGGAATTTCGCTATGCTCGCCGGACCATTATGAAAGCATGTGTATTCAAGGCGACCGGCGCGCCGCTCGAAATCGCCGATATACCTGATCCGATCGCCGCTCCTGGTGAAATCGTCGTGCGCGTGCGCAACTGCGGCATCTGCGGCTCCGACCTGCACGCCGCGTCCGCGCAAACCGTCCAGATGCCGCCCGGGACGATCATGGGCCACGAACTGTCCGGCACGGTCGAACAGATCGGCGACGGCGTGAGCGGCTTCGCGCCGGGCGACCCGGTGGTCGTGATGTCCTACCTGGCATGCGGCGCCTGCGCCAAGTGCCGCACGGCGGCGGCCGTTACCTGCACCGCGAAGCAACTGGTGGGCTTCGGCGAGGTTCCCGGCGGCTACGCCGAGCTGATCAAGACCCGTCCCGGCAGCGTCTTCAAGATGCCGCCCGGGATGAGCTTTCGCGCCGGCGCGACGGTCGAGCCGCTGGTCGTCGGACTGCACGGGCTGCGCCGCGCGCGCTTCACCGCGGGCCAAAGCTGCGTGATCATGGGCGCGGGTCCGATCGGCCTGATGACGCTGCTGTGGGCGCGCTTTGCCGGCGCGCGGGCGATCGTGGTTGCGGAATTCCTGCTCGACCGCCGCGAACTCGCGCTCAAGCTCGGCGCCGACGCGGCCGTCGATCCGCGGATGCACAACCCGGCGCAGGCGCTGTCCCGGCTGACCGGCGCCGGACCCGACGTGATCTTCGAGTGTATCGGCGAGCCGGGCACGATGGCCCAGGCGATAACCTTCGCACCGCGCGGCGGACGCATCACAATCCTCGGCGTCTCGATGGAGGACGACGGCTTTCCGCCCGGCCTTGCGATGAGCAAGGAGCTCGAGGTCAATTTCAGCCTCGGCCTCGAGCCGGGCGAAGTCGAAACCGCAATCGCCGTGCTGGCCTCGGGCCGCATCACGACCGATCCCCTGATCACCCATACGGTCGGCCTGGCCGACCTGCCGCGCGCGTTTGACGCGTTACAGCATCCGACCCGGCAGACCAAGGTGATGCTCGAATTTTAGCGGTTGCTATTCCGCGCTTATTGGCGATCTTTAGTTTTGTTGAATTCTGAAACACTTTTTGTTAGGCATTGCGCCAATTGCGGACGGAGGCGATCGGAATGCTGAAAAGATTATTCCTGGTGATTGCGCTGATAGCCCTGACGTTTGCGGCGGCCGGCGGATTCCGTCCGGGCAGCGTGTGGGCGACGGCCGGCAAGCGCGTCGATTGCGCCAAGGTCATGGCGGAAGTCCAAGCCGGCAAAAAGACCAAGGTCATCGCCGCCGACCTGAGCATCTCGACCTCCAGCGTCTATCGATGCAAGAAGAAAGCGGCGGAGACCACCAGCAAGGGCAAAGCTTCCGCGATCATGGCCGCACCCGCGGCGACCGCTTCGCCAATGAGCAAGTAGCTCATTTCAGTTCGCGCGCGGCGACGCCGGGGCAGCCGCGCCGCGTTTCACCCGTCGCTCATCAGGCGCTTGCGCAATGCCTCGTCGCCCGCGATATCGATCGCCGTCCACGCCATCGCGATCGCCCCGTCGGCAATCGCGCGGTCGGCGTCGGGCGTCGCGCAACGCGCGGTGAACTCCGGCTGATGATTCACGGCCGGAATCGAATTGATCCCGATTAGCGGATGGATCGCCGGCACCTTGAGCGAGACGTTGCCCATATCGGTCGATCCCGCGCCTATCACGCGTGGCGCTCCGCCGCGATGCGGTTCGGTAGGATCGGGATCGACGAAGCTGCGGCCGAGCGCAATCGCGTTGCGCCGGTAGAGCGAGGCGATCGCGCGATCGTGGCGCATCTCGGCGTAGGGCTTGTCGCCGCCAACGATTTCGTATGTGCAGCCGGTCGCGATCGCCCCGGCCTCGAGGCATCGATGCACCCGCGGCAGCAGATCGTCGAGCAGACCGAGGGTCTGCGCGCGCACCATGTAGCGCGCGGCGGTATGCGCCGGCACGATATTGGCCGCTTCGCCGCCCTTGGTCACGATGCCGTGGATGCGATCCGAATCGCGGATATGCTGGCGCAGCAAGCCGATTGAGGTCTGCGCCACGGTCAGCGCGTCGGCCGCGTTGATCCCCAGTTCGGGAAAGGCCGAGGCGTGCGCCTCCTTACCGGTGTAATGCACGTCGAACATCGCGGCGGCGATCATGGTCGGCGCGGCCATGTCGATCGGCGCCGGATGAACCATCATGGCCGCGTGAATCCCGGCGAACGCGCCGCCCTCGAGCAGCAGGATTTTGCCGCCGCCGTTGCACAGCTCCTCGGCGGGCGTGCCAAACAGACTGATCGTCAGCCCGGCCTCGTCGGCAACCTTGGCGATCGCCATCGCGGCGCCCGCGCCCAGCGCCGCGATCACGTTATGGCCGCAGGCGTGCCCGATCCCCGGCAGGCAATCGTACTCGGCGCAGATCGCCAGATGCAGCGGACCCGAACCGGCACGCGCAATGAACGCCGTCGGCATCCCGCATACGCCGCGATCGACCGTGAAGCCGGCGTCGGCCATGGTCTCGCACAGCCATTGCGCGGCGCGCTCCTCCTCGAAGCCGAGTTCCGGAAACGCATGAATCCGATGGCTCAAGGCGATCAGTCCGGGTTCGGCGCTGGCGAACCGTTCGCGTGCTCCGGCTTTGGCGTCCATAAGTCACTCCTGCGCAAATCCGCGCCTATCCAATTCGCTTCGACATTTAACATCCCGCCGCATCGTCGCCCAAGCCCTTGATCGCGCCGCGCAGCTCCCGCTAAGCCTTTGAACCATCATGGGCAAATGCGATCTGTGCGAACTGAAGGAATACACGCCGTGGTACGCGAGCTTCACCCAGCCGTTCAAGTTCACGATTCTCGATTGCGATTCGTGCGACACGCCGATGGCGGTGCTCGGCGCACATCGCGCGGCGCCGACTGACGAGGAGCGCGCCTTCATGATCGACGCGCTCTCGCTGGTGGCGCGCGCGAAATACGGCGCCGACGAATTTATTATCGACGGCGTGATGCGCCAGATACCCGACCACTGCCATATGCATGCGCGGCCCAAGCGCTGGCGCAACTGGTAGACGCCGTCACGCGCCGCCGTTCGAGTCCATCAGGTCGGCTCTATCGTTCTCACCCTTGGACGGTTTTAGCGTCGGTTAGGCGTGGATTGCGACATGCTCAAAATTCGCGGGTGTTTGGTTATGTTGCCGCCTTGTGGTATTGAGCGCTCGTTAGCTGCGTCGCGTCAGGCCCGGGGGGGTCGATGACGCGCGGCGCAGAGGGGACAGAGTTTGCTCCGTATGGAGGTTTTCGGGGGAAATGGCTATCGGCGTAGTCAAATGGTTTAGTCCCAAAAAGGGCTACGGCTTCATCACCATGGATGACGGCCAGGAAGTCTTCGTCCATTACACCGCCATCGACGGCAACGGCTTTCGTTCGCTCGAGCAGGGCGAACAGGTGCAATTCGAGGTGGCGCAGGGCCCCAAAGGATTGCAGGCGGCCAAGGTAATGCGCACGTAACGCGCGCGATCGGGACCGTGCGTCCCGGCGTACAGCGGCTCCGTTTACATTTGGGCATCGCCGGCCGATCCGCGGACGGTGCGCAGCTTTTAGCGGCGCGCCCCGACCCATAAGATAGGCCGGCGATGGATTTCCCGAGCGACAGCGCGGCGGGCCTGCGATGGCTTCCGCGGATCGTCGAGGATTGCCCGCCTCGGGCCGCCCTCGCGATTACGCTGGCGGTCGCCCTGGCGATTCGGCTCTACCTGAGCCTGACCAGCTATTGTATCGCGGGCGACGGCGTCGCCTACCTCGCGATGGCGCGGGAGTTCGCCGCCGGGGCGCCCACCCAGGCGCTCGACGCGGTCTTTTCGCCGCTCTACCCGTGGCTGATCGCGGTCGCGCACCTTGCCGTGCCCGGCTGGGAGATGGCGGGCAACCTGGTCTCGGCGATCGCGGGCACCGCCGCCGTCGCCACGATCTATGCCTTGACGCGCGCGGCCTTCGCCCGCCACGATCTCGCGATCGGCGCGGCGATCCTGGCCGCGATCGATCCCGAGTTGGCCGCCTATTCCGCCTCGGTGCGGACCGAGGCCGGCTTTATCCTCTGGATGACGGCGGCGGCCGCGGTGCTGGTGCTCGGGCTGCGCCGAGGGCGCCTGCGGCTGATGGCCGCGGCCGGCGCCCTCGGCGGCATCGCCTATCTCTATCGCACCGAGGGCATCGGGATGCTGGTCTTCGGTACCGGCTTCATCGTGGCCGGCGCGCCGCTGTGGCGGCGCTGGACGCTCGGCTGGGCGATCCGCGCCGCGGCGCTGTTCGCCGCCGCCTTCCTGATCGTCGCGGCGCCCTACCTGATCTATCTGCGCGTCAGCCAGGGCCATTGGTCGATCGGCCGCGAGTTCACCGCCGCTATGATGTACGGGATGGGCGAAGTCGCGCACAACACCCAGCAATGGCAATTGCGCGGCTACTCGACCCAGGCCTCGCCGCTCGCCCCGCTGTTCGAAGACCCGCGCCTCTATATGCGGAAAGTCGCGGGCGATTTCCTGGCCTCGCTCTACGGCTTCGCGCAGGCGCTGGGTCCGATCGCGGCCGTGCTGCTGGCGCTCGGCCTATGGTCGCGCGGACGCGCCCTGATGGCGAACTTCGCCGAGGCGATGCTCCTGCTGCTGACCGCCTTTTATGTCTGCGGGTTCTCGTTCTCCTATACCGGCACGCGCTTCATGGTCCATCTGATCCCCTACACCTTCGGCTGGATCATGCTCGGCCTCGAAGCGCTCTCGGGCATACTGGCCAAGGGTGCCGCGCGCGCCCGCTGGGTCCGCTATCCGGCCTGCGCGCCGGCCGTCGTGCTGGCACTCGCGATGCTTCCGCAGACGCTCTGGCCGATCGGCTACGATATGCGCGGTATGCGCTACGCCGGCGACGAGATCGCGCGGCGCACGGCGCGCGATCCGGCGGGCGGGCGTGGCGCGGTGGTCGCGGCCGACGGCCGCGTGGCCTATTATGCGGATGCGCGCTTGATTCTGCTGCCGGCCGCCGCGCCGTCCGCGGGGCTTTGTGGATGGCTCGTCGCGCGGGCCGGCGCCGGCTACCTGCTGATCGGCGATCGCGACGAGCGGCGCATGGGCGTCGGCGCCGGGTCGCCGTGCCTGGTGCCGATCGCGCGCTATCCGCGCTACGGGGCGGGTTTTTACGATCTGTTTTCGATTCGGCGCGCCAGTTGACGCGCCCTTCAGGTTCACGTTGAGCTTAGCTTGAATCCGCCACCGCAGATGCCCGCCGCCACGCTAATCTCCGCCATCACTCGCCCCGCCGCGGCCGGCGCGCTCGGCGCGGCACCCGCGCCGGTCGAGCTTTCGATCGTGGTGCCGGTGCATAACGAAGCCGCCGTGCTCGACGAATTTTTCGCCCGCCTGATGCCGGTGCTGGCGCGCCTCGGCACCACCTGGGAAGTGATCTGCGTCAACGACGGCAGCACCGACGACAGCCTCGCGCGCCTCACGACCCGCTATGCGGCCGACCCCGCGATCAAGGTGGTCAGCCTGTCGCGCAATTTCGGCAAGGACGTAGCGCTCAGCGCGGGCTTCGATTACGCGCGCGGCGCCGCCGTGATTCCGATCGACGCCGACCTGCAAGACCCGCCCGAACTGATCGAGGCGCTGATCGCGAAATGGCGCGAGGGCTTCGACATCGTTTATGCCACACGCCGGCGCCGCGAGAGTGACAGTTGGCTCAAGCGCCTCACCGCGCGCTACTTCTACCGCGTCTTCGACCGCATCACCGACTTTCCCATTCCGCGCGACACCGGCGACTTCCGCCTGCTCGACCGGCGCGTGGTCGACGTGCTCGTGCGCCTGCCCGAGCGCACCCGCTTCATGAAGGGGCTGTTCGCGTGGGCCGGCTTCAAGGCCACGCCGCTGACCTACGATCGCGATCCGCGCGCCGCCGGCTCGACCAAATGGGGCTACTGGCGGCTGTGGAACTTCGCGCTCGATGCGATCACCTCGTTCAGCTCGATGCCGCTCAAGATCTGGAGCTACATCGGCGTGGTAATCTCATTGTTTGCGTTTCTCTACGCCCTGTTTCTGGCGGGACTGGTGATGGTCCGCGGCATCGCGGTGCCCGGCTACGCGTCGCTGATGGTCGCCGTGCTGTTCTTCGGCGGCGTGCAGCTCATCTCGCTCGGGATTATCGGCGAGTACCTAGCCCGCACCTATAACGAAGTGAAGGGCCGCCCGCTCTATATCGTGCGCGATTCGTGGGGCTTCGGCGCCGATCCGCGCTAGGCGGCGTGCCGTTTCGCATCCTGATGGACCCGAGTCTCTATCCGCGGATGGCCGAGGTCGAGGACGCCCATTGGTGGTTCGCCGCGCGCCGCGCGATCGTCGATCGGATGATCGCGGAGCTTGAGCTCCAGCCCGACGCCGCGATCCTCGAGCCGGGCTGCGGCACCGGCGGCAACTTCGCGATGCTCGCGCGGCGCGGCCGCCTCTATGCGATGGACGCCGACGCAAGCGCGCTCGGCTTCGCCGCCCGCCGCGGCCTTGCGCAACTCGCGCGCGGCACGCTGCCCGGCGACATTCCGTTCGGCGATTTGCGCTTCGACCTGGTCGTGATGACCGACGTGCTCGAGCATCTCGACGACCCGGCCGGCGCACTCGGCGCCGTACGCGCGCGCCTCACGCCCGGCGGCGCGCTCCTGATGACCGTGCCGGCGACGCCCTGGCTGTGGAGCGCGCACGACGTGACCCATCATCATCGCCGCCGCTACCGCGCGGGCGAGTTGCGCCGCGTCGTGATCGCCGCCGGCTTCGAGGTCGTCCGCCTGAGCTACTACAACTTCATGCTCTTTCCCGCGATCGCCGGCGCGCGCCTTCTGCAACGGATGCGCTCGCGCGCACCGCTCGAGGCCGCCGGCCGCCACGATCTTGCGATGCCGCCCGCGGCGCTCAACACAATGCTGCGGCGCATCTTCGCCAGCGAGCGCCATCTGCTCGGCCGCATCCCGGTGCCCTTCGGCGTCTCGCTGATCGTGATCGCGCGCGCCCCGCGGGCCGCGTCCGCCACGGCCGCCGCACCACTTCCGGCCCGCAATGCGAACTAAGCTGCGCCCGATTCTGCTCGAGGGACTGGCCGCCTTCGCCGCCGCCCTCGCCTTCCTGCTGACGCTGGCGCCGTCCGCCCCGTTTGTCGGCGAACTCGGCGTATGCGAATCGGGGGCGGTGCGCGACGTGCTCGCCGGCCATCTCGTCCTGCCGCACTTCATCCCCGGGCCGATGGTTCACGTGCCGCCGCTCTATTGGTGGACCGCGGCGCTCGGCGTGCGCGTCCTCGGCTGGAGTGAAATCGCGCTGCGGATGCCGGCGATCCTCGCCGCCGCGATGACCTGCGCGATCATCTTCGTGTGGGGATCGATCGCCTTCGGCCGCCGCGCCGCTCTGATGGCCACGGCCGCGCTGCTGCTCTGCCATTTCTTTCTCGACGCCGCGCGCCAGCCACGGATGGATTCGCTACTGGCGCTGTTCGTCACCGCCGCCGCGATGCTGCTCGAGCGCGCCCTGCGCCCATCGCCCGCCGCGAATTCAGCGGACGCGGCCGGCGCGCGCAAATCGAGGCGCGCCACCTTCGCGCTCGCCGCTTTGATGATCGGCCTCGGCATCCTCACCAAGGGCGTGCTCGGCATCCTCCTGCCGGGCCTCGCGGCAGGACTCTATCTGCTTTGGCGGATGCGCCTGCGGGACATGTTTCGCCTCAACTTGATCGTGACCTTCACCGCGGGCCTCGCGATCGGTCTCGCCTGGTATGTCGCGGCCTACGCCGAGGGCGGCGCGAAATTCCTCCAATGGCAGCTCGCGATGAACCTGTGGAGCCGCTTCCTGCCGACCGACGCCGGCGGCGCCGGCTATTGCGCGCATCCGTTCTGGTACTTCGTCCCGCACACGATTACTGGCTTCATCCCATGGAGCGCCTATCTGCCCGCCGCCGCGATCTATCTGTGGCCGCGGCGCGGGCGCGCGCTGCCCGAACCGGCGGTCTACACGCTCTGCTGGTTCGCCGCGATTTTTATTTTTTTCTCGTCGTCGCAGGGCAAATGCCTGGTCTACATATTACCGGCTTTTCCGCCGCTTGCGATGCTGACCGGGATCGCGATTGATGCCGCCGCCCGCGCAATCGCGCGCACACCCGCCGGGCTGGCGCCGGGCGGGCGCGTCGCCGCGCCGCCGCTCGACACCGATGCCGCACGGGAAGGCGATCGCGCACTCGCGATCGCCTTCACCTCGGCCAACGCGGCGATCGCCGCCGGCGCTATCGCGATCGTCGTCGGCGCGGCGCTCGCCGTGATCGTCGGCCTCCCCGCCGCGCTCGCTGCGCACCTTCATCAGACCGATCGGCGCTTCATCGGGATTTTCGCCGCGCTCGCGGCGCATCGCGCGTTCTCGCTGCTCGCCTGGATCGCCGGGTCGGCCGCCGGCGCCGCAATCGTGCTGAGCGGTATCGTCCGCCGCCGGCCCGACCGCGCGACCGCCGGCGTATGCGCGATCGCGGCGGCCAGTGCGCTCTTCTGGTTCGCCGTGATGAATCCGGCGCTGGCCGATCGCGAGACGCTGCGCGGCTTTGCCCGCGCGGTCACGCGCACCGTGCCGCCCGGCGCCGCGGTCGCCCATCTCGGGCTCAGCGACTGCGATCTGAATTTCTATTCGCCGCGGCCGCTCACGCCGATTTATCATCTGCAATGCGCCGATGCCGGCGCGCCGCGCTACGTGGTCGCCCGCGCGCGGGATTTCGCCGCCGCCAATCCGGCCGCGCGCGCCTGCTTCACAACGATCCTCACCTCGCCGCCGCTCGACAACAACGGCGCGCGAATCCTGCTCGAACGCGTGGCGCCGCCGAAGTGAACGATCGCCGGTGCGCCCGCGCGCGTCAGGACCGTGGCTGCAGCGTGAACCCCGCGAGCATCCGCTGCGCGGCGGCGCGCTGGGCCGGCGTCAGGTCGCCGGTCTTCGCCGTGTAGGATATTAGAAACATATTGTCGCTAGCGTAGATTGCGCGCGTGATCGTGTCCTGGCTCCCCACGCTCGCGCAGCCGCCGGTCCTGGCTTCATAGGTCACTTCGCCAGCGCTCTGGCTTTGGATCGTGGTCGACGCGCCGGGGCATTGCTTAACCAGGTTCGCCGCCTGCCGCTGCGCGAACTCGGCCGGCGAATCGCCAGGCTTGCCGGTATTCATATAGGTGACCAGTTCGGTCCAGTTTTCGGCGCTCTGCCCCTTATGCACGTAGTCGCGCACGGTCCAGTTGCCCGCCGCCTGCTTCTCCGCGACCATCACCCAGTCGTTGGGACCGGCGCTCGCGGCGCCGTCGGCGCTGACGAAGCGTGGCGCGCCCGGCGTGGTGGCCGGCGTGGGATAGAGGATGATGTCGCGCGATTGATGTTCGGTGGCCGCACTGGCGCATCCGACCAGCGCGATCAGCGCCAGGTAACGCAACGGCGAAAGCCCGGATTTCATTTCGCTCCCCCCATTTGCATTGGCGCTCTCCCGGGAACCTCTGCACCAGGCTCTGCTGTCACCCTGAGCGAAGCGAAGGGGTCCCGGATCCGGGATTCTTCGCTGCATTCAGAATGACAACCTAACTTGTGCAGAGGTTCCCTAGCTCGCTTCGGCGACGTAATACTGCGTCCAGAGCATCCAATCCAGCGCGCCGCCGCGCAAGCGCCGCTCGCTCGATTGCGCCCAGCCCAGCCCACGCGCGCCGGCAAATTCCGCCACCAGCGGGATATACATCCCGGACTTGTAGCGCTCGCGAATCGTAAAGCCCGCCGCCGCGATCGCCGCCTCGGCGCTCCGCGCCGTCATCAGGTTGATATGCCCGGTCTCGAACACCGCCTCGCCGTAGATTTTACGCACGACGCCGATCACGCCCGGCAGAAACGCGACCTTGCACGCGAGTTCCATCAGGCTGAAGCGCTGCGGCGTCGAGAGTACCAGCCATCCGCCCGGCACCAGCAACCGGCGCATCGCCGCCAATGCGCCCGCCGTATCGGGGATATGCTCGATCACCTCGCTGCACAGGACCAGGTCGAAACTCGCCGCCGGCAAGTGCGAAGCGAGAAGGTTGTCGCGCGCCAGCCGCAGATTCGGATAGCGCGCCGCGATCGCTTGCGCGTGCTCGAGATGCGCGTCGTCGAGGTCGGTCGCGACCGCCTCGATGAAGTTCGCCGCCAGCGCCGGCAGATAGACCCCCGCGCCGAAGCCGACCTCGAGCGCGCGGCGCGCACCAGCCCGCGCAGCTTCGCCGAGCTTCGCGATAATCCAGTCGCGGCGCGTGCAATGGAGCCAGCGGCGGGTCGGATTGCGCGACGCATAGAGCGTCTCGAGCAGGGGGATCAGTTCGGCGTGGGCTTCCATCGGCGATGCGCCATCGCGCGCTCAAGCGCCTTGCGGTCGGTCGCGCGGGCGGCGCGGCGGCGAGCGTTATTGCGCATGATTCTTGTGCCGGAGCGGGGCCGGCAAAGCAAGTATGCGCCGCCGCTTGGACCCGTCGCGCGCGCCAATTAGGCTTAGGCTTTCGCCCCGGCCGCGACGCGCCGGGCGCGAACCGAATTCAGTGCGAACCCGACTGGTGGACCGCTTTGCAAAATAGCTCCGGGCGCATCCGCGATCGCGGCGGTCTGGCCGCCTTCGCCATCTATCTCGCACTCGCGACGCTGTACTTCGGCCGCGCCCTCGCGCACGATCCCGCCGCGTCGGCGATCGGCCTGACCGCCGACCCGTCGGTCTACATGTGGTTTCTGGTCTGGTGGCCGCATGCGATCGCCGCGCATCTCAATCCCTTCATCACCGATCGGCTATGGGCGCCCGGCGGCTTCAATCTCACCTGGACCACCGGCATCCCGCTGGCCGGAGTTATCGCGGCGCCGCTCACCGCGCGCTACGGTCCAGTGGTCGCGTACAACGTCCTCTGTCTGGTCAGCCCCGCGCTCGCCGGATGGACCGCGTTCCTGCTCTGCCGGCGATTATGCGGGCGCTGGTGGCCGGCGTTCGGCGGCGGCTACGTCTTCGGCTTCTCGGCCTACGTACTGGCCGAGATTCGCGCCCATCTGCTGCTCATCCTGATCTTCCCGGTGCCGCTCGCGATCCATCTCGTGCTGCGCCGGCTCGACGGCGAGTTGCGCGCGGCCCGCTTTGCCGCGCTGATGGCGCTGACGCTGGCGGCGTCGTTCATGCTCTCGCTCGAGATGTTCGCGACGATGACTTTTTTCGGCGCGATCGCGCTCGCGATCGCCTATGCGATCGGCACCGACGACGCGCGCCGGAGGATCGTGGCGCTGGCCGCACCGCTCGCCGCGAGCTACGCCGCCATGCTCGCGATCGTCTCGCCGTACCTCTACTATTTCTTTCAGCCCGGCTTTCCGCATTCGCCGATCAATTCGCCCGCCGCCTACTCGGCCGACCTGCTCAACTTTATTATTCCGACACCGGCCAACGCGATCGGCGGCCTCGCCATCCTCGCCGCCATCTCGCGCCGCTTTCCCGGTGCGATGGTCGAGACCGGCGCCTGCTTGAGTATTCCGCTCATCGTCATTGCGATCGCCTACGCCCGCGCGCATTGGCACGAGCCGCGCACGCGTCTCCTGATTTACTTTGCCGCGGTCGCGATGCTCGCCGCGCTCGGCCCGCGCCTCCATCTCGCCGGTGCGACGCTCTTCGGGATGCCCTGGAAGCTCATCCAGCATCTGCCGCTGATCAACAATGCGCTGCCGGCGCGCTTTCCGATGTATGCCGATCTCGCGCTGGCGATCGTCGCGGCGCTGTGGTTCGCGAGCGACGGCCCGGACGCGCGCGCCAGGACCGTCGCCGCCGCCGCGATCGTCATATGCTTCGCGCCCAATCCGGCCGCCGCCTTCTGGGCGCGCCCGCTCGACAATCCGGCGTTTTTCGCGGATGGCGGCTTTCGCGGCGACCTCGCGCCCGACGCGACGGTCGTCATCCTGCCCTACGGCGCCGGCGGCCCGAGCATGCTGTGGCAGGCCGAGTCCGGGATGTATTTCCGCATGGCGGGCGGCTGGACCAGTATCATGCCGCGCGAATTTCAGCGCTGGCCGGCGGTCAACGCGCTCTTCTACCAGACCACGATCCCCGGCTTCGGCGATCAGCTAAAGGCGTTTCTGGCCTATCACGCGGTCACCGCGATAATCGTCGACGATCGCGTTCGTCCACTCTGGGAGCCGCTATTGACGGACCTGCACGTGGCGCCGATCGCCACCGGCGGGGTCGCCCTCTACCGTTTCACGCCGGCCGATCTCGCACCCTGGAGCGGGCTGACGGCGCTTGCGATGGAGCGCCGCGCCGACGCCGCGCGTTTCGATGCGATGGTCGCCGCGACCCGGAGCTACCTCGCCGCCGGCGGCGACCCGGCCCGGCTCACGCCGATGCGCCTGCAGACGCTCGGCCTGATTCCGCCCGGATCGGTCAACGAGGCGGCGATACGCACCGCCAACGGCCTGTTCCTCGGACCGCTCGGCGACGGCCGCATCGGCGTCGGCGTGGTCGGATCGTACGCGGCGCTCGAGCCGCTCATCGCGCGCTATCGCGATCGCGCGGCGCGGATCTATTTTCCCTGGCCGCGCGAACTCGCCGTACCGCCGCATGGCGACACCTTCATGCGCCAACTGGTAATCGCCTTCGACCGCAACACGCTCGCGCACGGCGCTGCTGCGCCGCCCGCCCGCGCCGCTGACCTTGCGCCGATCGCGCCGCCACGTTGACCGCCCCCCCGAGCGATACGGTCGTTGTCTAAGCGTCCCCGCGATGCCACTGTGGGGCGCGCGCGGGTAACGAATCGATGACGACGACACCGGAAGATCGGGATCGCAATACCGGCCTCGCCGCCGACGGCGGAATCCAGAAAATCGTTGTCCTCACCTTCCTCGCCCTGCTGGTGCTCGGCTGTGGCCTGGTGATGCTGCCGTTCCTGTCGGCGATCGTGTGGGCGATTATCCTGTCATTTTCGAGCTGGGGGATCTTCTGCCGCATCCGATCCCTGCTCGGCGACCGCCCGACGCTCGCCGCCCTGGTGATGACGCTCGGCCTGGCCGCAATCGTCGTCGCCCCGTTTGTGCTGGTCGGCAACAGTCTGGCCGACAATGTGAGCGACGTAATTGTGCTGGTGCGCAACTCATTCGGATCGGGTCCGCGCCAACCTCCACAATGGATCGGCGAGATCCCCGTCGTCGGACCCCATCTGAGCGAATACATCGCTCACCTGGCCAACGACGCGGCGGCGCGCGGCGCCGCGATGCATCAACTGATCCAGCCGCTCAAAACTTTTGCGCTCGGCCTCGGCAAGGCGCTCGGCCACGGTGTCCTCGAGATCAGTCTCAGCCTGCTGGTGGGGTTTTTTCTTTACCGCGACGGCGACGGCGCCGCCGCGCGGCTCGAGACCTCGGCCTTTCGGCTGGCCGGAGCGCGCGGCGCGCGCCTGCTCGAAGTCGCCCGCGCGACGGTCAAGGGTGTCGTCCACGGCATCCTGGGCACCTCGCTGATGCAAGGCGTGCTCGGCGGCATAGGCTTCTGGATCGCCGGCGTGCCCGGGGTTTTTCTGCTCGGCTTCGCGACCTTCATCCTGTCATTCGTGCCGTTGGCGACGGCCATTCTGTGGATTCCGGCCGTGGGATGGCTCTATGCGCAGGGCGCCACCGGATGGGCCATCTTTCTCGTCGTCTGGTCGGTGGTCATCGGCGGTCTGATCGATCACGTGATCAAGCCCATGATCATCGCGCGCACCGGCGGCACGCCGTTTCTGATCGTGCTGTTCGGAGTGATCGGCGGGGCTATCGCCTTCGGCTTCATCGGGGTCTTTATCGGTCCGACGCTGCTCGCGGTCGGCTATCGGCTGATCGAGGAATGGAGCAGCGACCTCATGCCCTAAGCGGATCATGCGAAGGCCGGCGCGTCGTCAGGACGGCCGGCCTTCATTCGCCAGTCAATAAAATGCTGCGGCGCCGAATATCCACGCCGCAGCATCATCTGTTTAAGGACAGACGGTTACGGACAGGTCACGGTCAGATGGAACGGCATATCCGTCGCGACCGCTCCGGTGTTGTCGAACGTCTGCACGTAGACGTCGCCGGTATTGTCGGTATCCACGTCACCCGAGACGCTGATCTGGCCCTGGAGCGGAACCGCATTAGCGCTGTCCCCGATCGTCGCCTGATAGGCGCAGCCACTCACGTCTTTGCTGAAATTTACTTCGTACTGCCCGGTCGCCAGGTGCGTGGCAGTGACCGGACCCGCGTTGCTGTTGAAGCGCACGACGGTGCCGGCCGAGTTAACCACCGCAAAATTATTCTGCCCCTGTAGCTCCAGGATCAGGGCTTCGTCCGCCTCGACCCGATCCTCCAGGCCTGGCAGGCCGCCGGCCTGTGATTCCTTTTCATCTCCGACGCCCTTGCCGCCGCCTTTGCCCTTGGCCATCGCCGGCGTGCAAAATGCTGCCGCGAGCAGTAGCCCGCTGGTAATGCTAATCCATTTCTTCATTCTGGTTTCCTCCCATGTTCGCATGCATCCTAACCTAAGCAAGATCGAGGCTAAGAATGCCCGCCTGACGATACGCGCCATTCAAAGCATAATAAAACTTACATTTCTATGTTTAACGATATTCAATTATGATATGCCGTCACACACCGCCAAGAAAGAGTCGGTCGGCCAACGGATGCAAAATCGTGTAATTTCGCAAATTTACACGTCGCATTGCCGTCGATCGGGATGCACGACCGCGATCCGTCGGCGGACCGATCGCAGCCCGGCGCATCGCCGGCCGACTGGCAAGTCAGATTATTTCGATCAGAAATTCGGTCCGCGCGACCACCCGGCCGATGATCGCCGCGTCGAGATTGCCGCCCGCCTGAAGATCGGCGAGCAGGGCGATCGACTGGGCTTCGGGCAAAGCAATCAGCAGACCGCCCGAGGTTTGCGGGTCGAAGACGACCTCCGCCATCTCGTCGGCCACTTCGTCGGAAATCTTCACCCGCGGGCCGTAGAATTCCCGGTTGCGCGTGCCGCCCCCGGGAATCATCCCTGCGCGGCATGCCTCGAGGGCCCCGGGCAACAGCGGCAGATCGGATTCTTCAATCAAAAACGTCACGCCGCTGCTCTCGGCGATCTTCGACGCATGTCCGGCCAGCCCGAAGCCGGTAATATCGGTCGCCGCGTGAACTTCGTACTTGAGCATCGCGGTGGCCGTCGCGGCGTTGAGTTCGGCCATCCAGCGGACCGCCGTTTCGTACTGATCGGCCGGCAATTTGCCCCGTTTGAGCGCGGTCATCAACATCCCCGTGCCGAGCGGCTTGCTGAGCAGCAGAGCGTCGCCGGGGCATGCGCCAATGTTGCGGACGATCCGGCGCGGGTCGATGATGCCGGTCACCGCCATGCCGTATTTGACCTCTTCGTCGGCCACGCTATGGCCGCCCACGATTGCAACGCCCGCCTCGCGCGCCTTGTCGGCGCCGCCGCGCAGGATTTCGCCGAGCAACTCGCTCGGCAGGCCCGCTTGCGGCCAGCAGACGATATTGAGTGCGGTGCGCGGCGTCCCGCCCATCGCATAGACGTCGGAGAGCGCGTTGGCCGCGGCAATCTGGCCGTAGGTATAGGCGTCGTCGACCACTGGCGTGAAGAAGTCCACCGTGTTGACGATCGCCAGGTCGTCGCGCAGCAGATAGACCCCGGCGTCGTCGCCGGTGGCAATTCCGACGAGCACTTCGGGCGCGCTGCCCAGGTCAAGGCGCGAGAGCACTGAGGCGAGGTCCGCCGGACCCAGCTTACCGGCTCAACCCGCCGCCTTGCATCGCTCGGTCAGGCGAAATATCTCGCTCCGGCCGGCGTTGCTGTCCTTGCTATCAGCCATCGCTGGGCAGTCTAGCGCCCGCGCCACTTCGGGCAAAGGCATCCGCCCGCGAATCAGGCCGGCGCGCGGAGCCGGCGCGCGTCGCCGACCCGCGTGGTCACGCCGGTATGGTCGAAGTAGTCGAGCAGCGCGATGGCGAATTTGCGCGAGGCGCCGATCACGTCGCGGTAGCCCGCCGCCGTGATCTCGCGATCGGCGGCCAGCCGCTCGAGCAGTTGGGCCTTGGCCGATTGCAATGGCGCGCGCGCGAAATAGAGATCGGTCGCGACCTTGACCACGCGCCCCTCGCGCTCCATCGCCGCCAGCAGCGTGCGCAGGCGCGCGGCTTCGGCCGGCGGCAGCTTGAGCGCCTCGAGCAACTGCTTCAGATCGGGCGGCTGCACCCCCGCGTCGATCAGCGCCTGCTCGATTTGCGCGCCGAGCCGTCCGGCGTCGCCGGCCAGTTGCACGCGATGCGCCGCGAGGCGCAGCACGCTCTCCTCGCGCACGATGCCGCTCTCGCGCGCGATCCGATCGACCAGCGCGCGAAAGGCGCGCGGACCCACCGCATACGGCAGCCGCTCGCGCAGCGCCTCCATCTCGAGGCCCGGAGCGAGCGGCTGATCGCGATGATGGGCGGTTAGCGCGGCGACCGCAAAGCGCTTGAGCTCGGCCCATTTGGCGGCGGTTGTAAAGCCTTCTTCGTCGCCGAGCGAGAGTTTCACTAATCGTTGATCGCGGAGCGCCGTATTGATCTCGTCTTGCGGCGTGTTGAGCAACTGGGCAATCTGCGCCGGCGGACAGGCCAGCCGATCCTGCAGATTGAGCAGCGCCTCGAGCGTCGCCGGGCCGAACGGACCGCCCATCGCGATCAGATTCTGGCGGTACGCTTCAAGCGGTTTGCGCGCCCGCCGGCCCTGCGGATTGAGCACGACGCCGCCGCCCAGCGTGCGCAGGTTGGTCTCGTCGCGGATCACAAAGCGGTCGCCGGCCAGCGCGACGGCCGGATCATCGAGCACGATCTGCACCATCGCCTGATGCTTGGGCGCGATTTCGGCCAGTTCCTCGAGCATGATGACGCGAGCAATCGTCTCGGCCGTGCCCAGGAAGAAGCGCACCCGCTGATTATTTTTGAGCGGACGCTTGGCGGCCGGCCGGACTTCGATATGCGCGTCGAGGCGGGTGGTGACGAGCTCCAGCCGATGGTCGGCAACCACGCCGCCACGCTTGAGTTCGAGCCGTTCGGCCCCCGTCAGGTTGAGCGCCACGCGCTGGCAGAGCCCCGCCTGCTCGACCGTCTCGCCATGCACCTGGATCGCGCGCACGCGCACTTCCGCGCCAGCCGGCAACACGCGCAGCTTCTGGCCCACGCGCACCTCGGCGCCCATCGCCGTGCCGGTCACCACCGTGCCGTGGCCCTTGATGACGAAGGCGCGGTCGAGCGGCAGGCGAAACAGTCCGGTCGGGCGGCGCGCCGCGAAACCGTCGAGCCGGCGCGCGATCTCGTCGCGCAGGCCGTCCAGTCCGGCGCCGGTCAGCGACGACACCGGCATCACCGGCGCCCCTTCGAGCGCGGTGCCATCGGCCAGCAATTCGATCTCGTCGCGCACGTCGGCCAGCCGTTTGGCGTCGGCGAGGTCGGCCTTGGTGATGATGAAAATGCCGCGGCGGATGCCCAGCAGGTGGAGGATGTCGAGATGCTCCTCGCTCTGCGGCATCACGCCGTCGTCGGCCGCGACGGTGAACAGCACCAGGTCGATACCGTGGGCGCCGGCCAGCATGTTGCGAATGAAGCGCTCATGGCCGGGCACGTCGACCACGCCGGCGCGGGTGCCGTCGGGGAGCGTGAAGTAGGCGAAGCCGAGATCGATTGAAATGCCGCGCTCGCGCTCTTCCTTGAGGCGGTCGGTCTCCTGGCCGGTGAGCGCGCGGACCAGCGCACTCTTGCCGTGGTCGATATGGCCGGCGGTGCCGATTATCGCATGGGCGACCTGGGAGGCCATCGTGCCGCGTCAATCCACCGCCGGCCGCGCCGCCGCTAGCGCAACTGCTTCATGTACATCTCGAGATCGAAGTAATCGCGCCAGCCCTTGATCTTGCCGTCGGCGGTGAGCTCGAAGACGCCCATCACCGGCAGTGCGACCTTTTTGCCGTTGGCCTCGAACGAATCGACCCGCTCATTCATGACCACGTGGCCGGCGGTCGCGGTGTGCAGGATTTTGAACTCGATCGATTTCACGCCCTTGAGCAGCCCGGCGATGACCTCGTTGATCGAAGCCTTGCCCACGGCTGGCTTCATCGGGATGTTGTGATAGACGGCGTCTTCGGTGAAGAAGCTCATGATCTGCGGGACGTCGAGCCGCGACCACGCCTTGCAGAATTCGCTGACCACCTGTTCGGGTTGCATCGCCATGATTTGATCCTCCGGATTACGGAAACGGTTGATAGGGTCCGCCTCAGCCGCGCCGGGCGCTTATTCCTGGTCGAGGTAGAAGCGATCCTGATCCTTGTTATAGCCGAAAAGCTCGGCAAAGCGTCCCCAATTGACGATGGTCGAAAACAATTTTTCCGGCGGTTCGTTGGGCAACAGCATCGCCAGATGCTCGAGCACGACCTGCTGGCCGAGCGAACGATCCTCCTGGCCGCGCAGCACCCGCATCAGGTAGGCGAAGAGGCCGTGCTGCTTGAGCTGATCGCGGATAATCAGCTTGCGTTCGTTGATCTTGGACTCGAGAAAGTGCTTGCCAAGCGGTTCCAGCACGACGTCGCCGGCCGGAGTCGACACCAGGCCGAGGATTTCCGCGGTCTTCATCACTTTGAGCAGATCGCTGAACTTGAAATGGAGATCGCGCGCGATTTTATAGCCGTCGTCGCGGCCGCCGCGATCCTCGAGCGTTTCGAGCAGCCCGAAGACCCAGGTCAATTGGCAGTCGGGGATCGGATTAATGCCTGGCAGCGGCATCAGGCGCGCTCCTCGATCAGTGAAAAGACCTTATCCGTCAGCGCGTTGAAGCCCTCTTTGCGACGATCGCGCGGCCGCGGCAGGTCGACCTTGAGGTCGGCCACCACGCGCCCCGGGCCGGACGAGAGCACCAGGATGCGGTCGGCGAGCTCGACCGCTTCTTCGATAATATGGGTGACGATGATGATATTGTGCACCGGCATGTCGGCGGCTTGCCAGATATCGAGCAACTCCTCGCGCAGCGTGATCGCGGTCAGTGCGTCGAGCGCCGAGAACGGCTCGTCCATCAGCAGCACCCGCGGTTCGACGGCGAGTGCGCGGGCCAGGCCGACGCGCTGCTTCATGCCGCCAGAAAGCTCGCGCGGATAGGCCTCTTCGAAGCCGTCAAGGCCAACCTTGTCGATATAGACGCCGGCGCGCTTCTCGCGTTCGGCCGGCGGCAGACCGCGCGCCTCGAGGCCGATCTCGATATTGGCCTTGACCGACAGCCACGGCATCAGGGCGAACGACTGGAAGACCAGCGCGCATTCGAGATTGATCGCGTCGACTTGCCGGCCCTTGTAGAGCACCTGTCCGGCGGTCGGCTGCATCAGCCCGTTCACGATGCGCAACATGGTTGATTTGCCACAGCCCGAGGGCCCGACCACGGCGACCATCTCGCCCTCTTCGACGGTGAAGGAGAGATCCTCGAGGACGCGCAGGTTGCCCTTGGCGTGGGGAAAGCTTTTGCAGATGCCTTTAAGTTCGAGCAGGGCCATGGGTCAGGCTGGTCCGGTTCACGCATAGTGTCCAGATATCCCCCTTTTAGTAGTCAATCCGGTAGCGATCGGTAGCGATATTATATAGCCGCCGCCACAGCAGGCGGTTCAATACTATTACGACCAATACCATCGAGAGCAAAGTCAGCAGGATCATCAGGCCGTTGCCGGTCTGATAGGTCGCGTCGTCAAGCATCGCGCCCAGCCCGAAGACCTTGTAGGTCGTATCGCGGTAGACGAAATACTCCGACAGGATCAGCGCGTTCCAGCCGCCGCCCCACGCCGTGATACTGCCGGTGAGCAGCGACGGCAGAAGCGCCGGAAGGGTCAAGGTGCGCCAGGTCGCCATGCGGCTCAGGCCAAAGGATCGCGCCGCCTCCTTGAGATCCTCGGGAATCTGGCTGACGCCCGCCAGCAGGTTGAACAGCACGTACCATTGCATGCCGGTCAGGATCAGCAGGATCGAGGCGAGGTTCATGCCCCCGGTCAGGCGAATCATGAACATCACGATCGCCGGAAACAGCGCCGTCGCCGGCATCGAGCCTAAAATCTCGGCGATCGGCGCCATGCGGCGCGCAAAGATCTGACTCTCGCTCGCCGCGATCGCGCACGGAATCGTCCAGGCCAGCGTAATCAGGTAGGCCGCGATCATCCGCAGCATCGAGGCGCCGGTGGCCAGCGGAATCTGCCTGACCGCCGCAGGCCACGGTTGCAGCAGCGTGCGGATCAGCGCAACCGTACCCTTGATCGCGCCATAGGCGGCGAAGAAAAACAGCAGCGCCATCAGGCCCACGCGCACGATGCGCCAGGCGCGCCGAAGGCCCGGATGTTCTTCGGCATTGAACGGCCGGGTGGTCGCGAGCGCGCCATGGATCGCGCGCAGGATCGGGCGAAACGCCGCGCGCACGGAGCGCAGGATCACGGGGCCGACGGCACCCAGCGCCCCGAGCATTCCGATCGCGACGGGCGGCGGCGCGCCGCTGGCGGCAAATTCGTAGCGGAATTTCTCCGCCCAGATCGAGAGCGGCTGCCAGACCATCACGTCCATCAGGATGATGATCGCCAGCAGCGTCAGCAGCCCCGCGACCTGTTCGCCGGTGCGGCCCTTTTCGGCCGCCGTCATCAGGTAGCTGCCGAGGCCGGGCAACTCGTAATGCGCCGGGCCGACGGCGATAATCTCGCAGGCGATCAGGTAGTACCATCCAGCTACCCACGACAGGATCGAATTGTAGACCAACTTGGGCACGCAGGCCGGCAGCAGCAGGCGCTTGAGCCGGAGCCATCCGGTGGCGCCAAAGGCGTCAAGCGCCTCGAGCGAATCGTTGGGCAGCGTCCGCACCGATTCATAGACCCCCAGAGCCATGTTCCAGGCCTGGCTGGTGAAGATCAGAAAGACCGCCGCCATCTCGACCCCGAAGCGGCTGCCGTGAGCGAGCGCGACGAAAAAGAAGATCGCGGCGGGAAAAAACCCGACCACCGGCACCGACTGCGCGATATCGATCGCCGGGATCAGCACGCGCTCCCACATCGCGCCGCGCGCCGCGAGCAGGCCGTAAACCAGCGAGAAGGCCAGTGCGAGAATGTACGCCGCCGTCATCCGCGAGAACGAACAGAACGCATAGTAGGGTAGCTGGCGGGCCGAGACGTACAGGCGCGGGGCATGCAGATGCAGGCCGCCGCCGCCGCGCCGGTAGGCGAAGAACAGCGCCAGTACGATCGCGACCGCCAGCATCGGGAGGATCACGCTGTTCGCGCGCCGGGTATCGGTCTTATTCATCGCCATCGAATTGCGCCGGAATCCTTAAGGATAGCCGTAATGCCACGGCGCTCAAGCGATCGGCGGTCATTTTGGCCGATCGGGTTGACAATCGCGGTGGCGGCAAATAGCGCTGTCGGACGTGGCGACCGCGCATCAGGATGGCGAAGGCGCGCATGGCGAACGCGCGCATGGCGAACGTGGCGACGAATGGCGTCTCGGGGTTGAGCCGGGCGATCCGCCCGCTCATGAACTGGCGCCGGATCCGGTCGCATCGGCGCGCGATCAAAGCCACGAGCGGCTGACGCGTGCGCTGCATGTCATCACCGTCGAACATCTTGGCTGGGCGCTGGTCGCGCTCTATACGATCGCGACGCGGCTGGTGGCGCTCGGCGCGCGTCCGCTCGACGACCGCGAGGCGCGCAACGCGCTCTATGCGTTCGATCTCGCGGGCGGCGCGAGCGGCGCCGGCTATCATCCGGCGTATGCGGGCTGGCTCCATCTGATCACGGCGGGATTTTTTGGCGTGATCGGCGCGAGCGACTGCGCGGCGCGGATGGTCTTCGCGCTGGCCGGGATAATGCTCGTCGCGACGGCTTTCGCGCTGCGCCCTTACCTCGGACGTGCCGGCGGACTGGCGCTGGGCGCGATGCTCGCGCTGTCGCCGGGGGTGACCTGGTTTTCGCGCGCGAGCGCGCCGGCGACGGCCGCGGCCGCGATGGAGCTGATCACGATCGTGCTTTACCTGGCGCTGACGGCGCGTCCGGCGAAATATCGCGCCGCGCTGCTGGGCGGCGCGGCGGGGCTGATGATGGCGGCCGACCCGTCGGGAATCGTCGCGGCGGCGATCTTCCTGGCGGCGCTCGCGATCCTCGGCCTGTACGGGATGGTGACGCGCCGCCACGTCTACCTCGGCGCGCGCGTATGGCTCGATCGCTACGCGCCGCTGCTGGTGACGGTGATCGTCACCGCCGCGGTCTGCTGGTGGGCCTCGCAGATGATGGTGCCGGACGGCTTCGATCCGGCGCGCATCGCGGCGCTGCTGCCGCATCGCGTGGCGCCGCCGGGGTCGATCAGCGGATTGCGCGCGGTTGTGCCGCCGCTTGCCTGCAACGATTTTCTCATCGTGATCGCCGCCGCGATCGGGCTTGGCGTGATTGCCGCGATGCGCGTGCGATCGCGCTTCGCCGCATGGTCCGTGCTGTGGATGGCGATGAGCGTGGGCCTCTATTTGTGGATCGCGGCGACGACGTCTGGCGATAACCGCGAGCAGCTCGAGATACTGGTGCAGATGCTCGTGCCGATGGCGGTCGTCGGTGCGATCGGCCTCAACTGGCTCCATCGGATCGCGGCGTGGCGCCAGATCCGAATCGCGCTGCTGGTGCTGGTGCTGTTTACGCTCCATGCCACCGGGGTCGCCGACTTCGTGCGCGCGACGCCCGACGCGAGCGAGGCGCCCTGGGCGCGCCACGGCAATCTTTACTGGGGCGCGGACGCGACCACCGATCAGACCCGCACCTTCGGCGATCGCGCGGCGGACGGACTCACGCCGGCGGCGGCGACAGTCCATTTCGACGGTGCAATCACCGCGCCGATCCGCTGGTACCTGCGCAGCCTGCGGCCGGTCGCGACCGCGCAGGCCGCCTCGGTAATCGTCACCCACGCCGCCCCCGGGCCGGACGAGGATTCCGCCGATGCGGCGGTCTACCGCTTCGGCGCGGCGGCCACCTGGTCGCCCGATTACGCGACGATCGATTGCGGCCGTGCGCTGCGCTTCTTCCTGACCGGCGCGGTCTGGAGTCCCGTAACCTACGACGAAATCACCCTCACGATCCGTCGCGCAGGCGGTTCCGCGCCGACCGTGATCCTGACTCCCGGCCAGTAGCGCGGGCGGCCTCGCGCGGGATCGCGGCGCACGCGATGACGATGGCGCCGACCGGCGCGATCTTGGCGCCTGATCGGTGTGCAATAACGTGGCGGCGACGATACGCGAGGCGCGGCGGATTCCGCTATTATGGGCGCGCGGCCGCGCCCGGTTGAGCGATTTGCACGGGCTGAGGCGCTTTGCAATAAACATGCGGCGCACCACGGCGGTCTCCCGCGGCGGTCCGCCCCCAGCTTTCCCGTTAGATCAGGAGTCCCCATGCAAGCGATCGCCAACATGCTCCAGCCCTTGCACCTTCATCCGATCATCGATCACTTTACCGTGGCGTTGATCGTGGTGGGCGTGCTGGTCGATCTGGTGGGGAGCCTGCTCCCGTCGCGCATCTGGATCCGCTACATGGCGGTCAGCCTGATGGTGCTCGGGGCGATCGCCTCAGCGGGCTCGAACCTGACCGGCGGATGGGAAGCCGACCGCATGTGGAATCAGGTTACCGGTCCGGCCAAGGATGTGCTCAAAACCCACGCCGAACTGGGTGACTGGCTACCGTGGGTGTTTCTCGGGCTCGCGCTCTGGCGGCTCGGCGTACAGTTCTTCAACTTCATGGCCGGCACGCGGCCGATCTACCTGATGGTCGCCGTGATCGGTCTCATCGCGGTGCTTTTTCAGGGCTACAAGGGCGGCGAACTGGTCTACGATTACGGCGTCGGCACGGCGCTGATGGCGACGCCCGCGGCGGAAGAGACGCCGATCGCGCAGCCCGTCGCAGCGTCGCCGATTCCGACCGTCTCGGTGCCGACGCCGACGCCAACCCCCTACGTAGCTGCGCCGCCGGCCAGTCCGGCGCCGTCACCGGCGACGCCGGTTAATCCGCCGAGCGCCGGCGACGCGTCGCCGGGCGCCTCGGCGAGCGGCACGCCCGAGCCCAAGAATTTATAGGCGGGCGTCAGTTCGCGATCGCGATATAGAGCGGCCCGCTGGTCGGGCTTTCGGTCTTGAAGACCACCGGTTTGGTCAGCACGCCAGTGCCCGCAGTGACCGTGAATTGCGTAAGGGTGCCGGCGCCCTGATTAGTGACGTAGAGGAATGTATCCGTCGGATCGACTGCCAGCCCCGTCGGCAATTTCAGGCTCGGATCGGTGTACGTTGCCGAGAATGTCAGAATCCCGGACTGGACCTGAAAGGCCGAGATCGAGGGGGGTGTCGCCTGCTGATTCGCCACGTAGAGGAAGGTGGCGCCGGTCGTCGGCACGAACACCAGCCCGCCCTCGGCGGCGTTCGACGACTGATATGTGTTGTTGTAATTGAGCACGCCATTGGTTCCCACCGTCAGAAAGTAGATCACGCCAAGTTTGAGGTCCGCCGCGTAAACAAACTGGCCTGTCGGGTCGATTATCATTGGCCCCGGGCTCGGAGAACCGATGCCCAGAGTGGTCAGAAACGTCGGTGTACCGGCCAATAGCGTTCCCGTCGAGGTGATCGGAAAATTGGCCACCGTCCCTTGCGCCTCATCGGTCACGTACAGGAACGAGGCCGTCGCCACCGCGCCGCTCGGATTGGTCAGCAGCGATGACAAAAAGGCACTGCCGTTAGCCGTTAGCACGCCGGTGGTCGAATCGATCGTGTAGGGCGAAATCGTACCGGCGCTGAAGTTGGTGGTGAAGGCAAAGGTCGCCGTAGGATTGACCGCAATCCATTGCGGCGAGCTGCCGGCCGGAATAGTGCCGATCGAGGCCAACAGGCCGTTGCTCAGATCGATCTTGTACTGACGGACGTTGCTGTCGGCGGCATTGGCCACGTAAATGAAACGTGCGCCGGGGCCGTTCGTGATGCCGATCGGCCCGTTCACGGACCCCGCGCTGACCGAACCCGCGAGCGTGAGCGCGCCGGTCGTGAGATTGCGCTTGAACTCCGCCACTTTGCCGTCGGCAGTATTCGAGGTGTAGAGGAAATGGCCGGTGGTCGGCGACGGCGATCCGGTCGGCGTCGCGGTCGCCGAAGTGGTGGCCGACGGAAAGATCGATCGCCCACACGCCCCGCCGGTCAGCACCACGCCCACGGCGATCGCGGCGAGCGCCGGCACCAGCTTCAACACCCCTGCTATTCGCATTGCTTACCGTCGCCGTCCGCATCACGCACGGCGCCCCCCATCTCCCGCTTCGAGCGGTTATAACCAATCGCGCGACCCATCTTACACGATTGGCGCCGACTGAGAATCGCCGCGCGTGCTTGACAGCGGACGCCCGCCCGTGGCGTGCTGGCCGCGATACGCAACCGGCGTCGCTCACGCGTGCCGGTCGGCGCAAACTCCACGGCGGCATTACGGGAGAGATCATCATGGCGAAAATCGATTTCGACAAAATTCCGAAATTTTCCGAGCTTCCAATCAAAAAAGGTGCCCCGGCCGATTCCAACTGGGGCGTCTTCGGCGACGACGACGAGGTCGGATGCGTCAACTTCCTGACCCCCGAGGGGATCGTCGAGGCCGCCAAACTGGTCAGCCGCGGCAAGGTCTTTCGCCTCGACACGCCGATTAATTACGCCAACCCGCCGCTGTTCGAGCGCCAGCCCGTCGATCACATCAAGAAGAGTTTCGAGAGCTACGGCCTGCTCGGCTTCGACGACGTGCTCAACGGCTATAACACGCAGGAAGGGAGCCAGTGGGACGGCCTCGGCCACGTCGGCAATCTGGCCGCGCAGTCCTATTACAACGGGGTCAAGAACGACGCGATCAAATCGACTAACAAGCTCGGCATCCACAACTGGGCCGATCGCTTCATCGGCCGCGGCGTGCTGATCGACGCCTTTCGCTATCGCGCCGAGCAGGGCCGCCCGGTCAATCCGCTGACCGACGAACGCTACAGCCTGGCCGACCTGCAAGCCGCGCTCAAGGCGCAAGGCACCACGCTCAAGCCCGGCTCGATCCTGCTGGTGCGCACCGGCTGGATGCAGGCCTACCTGGCCGCGCCGGCCGCCGCCAAGGCCGCGATGGCGCCGATGGACAAGCTCAAGGCCTGCGGGATCGACGACAGCCGCGAGATGGTCGCATGGCTGTGGGATAGCCGGGTCGCCGCGATCGGCACCGATTGTCCGGCCGTCGAGCCGTGGCCGTGGGACTTCAAGCACGACGGCGCGCTGCACTACCGCACGCTCTCGCTGCTCGGCCTGCCGCTGGGCGAGCAGTTCGTGCTCGACCCGCTGGCGGCGGATTGCGCGGGCGACGGACGCTTCGAGTTCATGATGGTCTCGGTGCCGCTGCATCTGCGCGGCGGCATTGCGTCGCCGCCCAACGCGGTCGCGATCAAGTAAGGGGCGGCCGCGTACGCGTTCGGTTTCGCGTGGGCGGCGGTCGCCCGGCGGGAGGCGCAATGTTTATGCGATTAACCGTCGATGACCGTGAATTAGCGGTGGTCTATACCATGCGCGGCGGGCGCCGCAGGATCATTTCGGCGAGGAGAGCACACAGCCGTGAGCGCAAAGCGTATCGTGACGCGCACCCCAAGTAGCCGCCGGCGCGGCAAGACCGATTGGGCGCAGGTCGACGCCCTTGATGATCGTGAGATCGAGCACGCCGCCAAAGCCGATCCGGACGCGGCGCCGATCCTCGATAAGGAATGGTTTGAGACTGCGAAGTTGGTCCAGCCCAAGCGCAAGCTGACGAGCGCGCGACGGACGGCGCGAATTACGCCGCGCTAGATCTTGCGGGCGATCACGCCCAGCGCCGTTTCGACGCCGGCCGCCATCAGCTCGACCGTCATGCTCGCCGCCGCGCGATGGCTCGCGGCCTGCGCCGCCGTGTACGGCAGATGGATAAATCCGCACGGCACGCGCGGACGCCGGCGCAGCGTATGCAGCGCGGTGTACATGACCGTGTTGCAGACGTAGATGCCGGCGCTCAGCGACTGCTCGGCGGGAATCCCGTGGCGCCTGAGCGCAAGCGCGATCGCGTCGATCGGGAGCCGCGCGAAGTAGGCGTCGGGTGCCCCGGCCGTGACCGGTCTGACCCGCACGCCGCCGGCGTTTTCGCGCGCCGCGCGCTCGTCGGCCAGATTGATCGCGACCTTTTCGATCGAGAGCGCCGGGCGTCCGCCGGCCTGCCCGAGCCCGATCACCGCCGCCGGACGCAGCGCCGTGATCGCCTCCGCGACTATTCGCGACGCGCGCCGGCATACGACCGGCAGGCGTATCGCCGCGACCGTCGCGCCGCCGAACTCGCGGCCGTCGAACCGCCGCGCGACTTCCCACGACGGATTGACGCGCGCGCCGCCGAACGGCGCGAAGCCGGTCAGCAGGATCCGCCGCTCCATCAGGCGCGCGTGGTGCCGGGGCGCACCGGATGGTCGATCGGCAGCTCGTCGCGATTACCCCATTCGCCCCACGATCCCAGGTAATTGCGCACCCGCGCGTAGCCGGCGAGCCGCAGCGCAACCCAGGCGTTGGCCGATCGGTAGCCGCCCTGGCAATACGGCACGACCTCGTTTTGCGGATCGAGCCCGAGCGCGACGAACTCGGCGCGCAGTTGCGCGGCTGGCTTGAAGCGCCCCTCCGGCGTCAGGTTGTGCGTCCAGTCGCGATGGATCGCGCCGGCGATCGCGCCGCCGCGCCGCGCGCGGATACGCTCGCCGAAATACTCCTCGTCACTGCGCACGTCGAAGATCTGCACGTCCGGCCGGCCCAGCCGCTCGACGATATACGGATAGCCCGCGATCGCCTCCTCGCGCGGCGCAGCCTTGAATTGCGCATAGGCGTGCGCGACCACCGCGGTCGTCAGTTGCGCGCCACCGGCGCATTGCAGGCCGCCGTCGAGCATCCGCACGCCCGGATGCCCGGCGTATTCGAGCATCCAGGCGGCGCGCGTCGCGCGCATCCCGGAGTCGTTTTCGTAAAACACCGCGGTCGCGCCGGGGACGATGCCGAGCGCCGAAAAAATCCATTCGAGCTGGCCGCGAAACTCGCGCAGACCGGCCTCGCCGGTGTCGCTATGATGAAACGGAAAGGGGTCGAAATGGCGCGCGCCAGCCAGATGCCCGGCCCAGTAGTCGGCCGGCGCCCGCGTGTCGATCAGGATTACCGCAGGGTCGCCGCGATGCTCCCCGAGCCATTGCGCATCGACCAGCAATTCCGCTGCCTGCGTGTCGCGATCCATCTCGCCTCCGGCGCCGGCAAATTGTGCGCGCGGCGTGTGCGCGCAATCTAGCGATCGGCGGCGCTGCCGACCGCTTCGCTAATAGAGCGAAATCCGTCGCGTGCGAGCAAGTCCACCAGCCCGCGCTTGATCGCGCGCACCAGCCCCGGCCCGCCGTAGACCATTGCGGTGTAGAACTCGACCAGGCTCGCGCCGGCGCAAAAATGGCCGTAGGCTTCGTCGGCATTGGCGACGCCGCCGACCCCGATAATCGGGATACGCCCGTGCGTATCGTGATAGATCCGCGCGATCGTTGTGCGCGCCAGCGCGCGCATCGGCGCACCGCTCAGTCCACCCGCCAGCGCCGATGGCACGCCCAGCTCGCCGCGCTTGAGCGTGGTGTTGGTGGCGACGATCCCGTCGATCGCCAGATCACTCGCGGCGGCGCAGATTTCGCGCAGATGGAGCGGTTCGAGGTCGGGCGCGATCTTGATCAGGATTGGCGTGCGCGGCACGCCCGCTGCGGCCGCGCCGCGCACCGCCTCGACCACCGCGCGCATCCGCTCGGGCGCCTGCCATTCGCGCAGCCCCGGCGTATTCGGCGACGAGAGATTGACGACGACGAAATCGGCCAGCGGCGCGAGCCGGCCCGCGAGCATCGCGTAATCCGCGGCGACCCGGTCGGCGGGAGTATCCTTGTTGGGACCGAAGTTGAGCCCGACGCGCATCGCCGGCCGCCGCCCGCCGAGCTTGACGAGCCGCGCGCTCGCCACCTCCATGCCCTGGCCGGGAAAGCCGAGCCGGTTGATCAGCGCGCGATGCTCCGGCAGACGCCACATCCGCGGGCGCGGATTACCCGGCTGCGGTCGCGGCGTGATCGTGCCGAGTTCGGCAAAGCCGAAGCCGAGCGCGTTCCATCCGGCGATCGCGCGTGCGTCCTTGTCGACGCCCGCCGCCAGCCCGATCGGATTGGCGAAGCTCACGCCAAAGACCGTGGTCGCGAGTTGCGACGCGTCGGCCGCGCGCGGCAACGGCGGCATCAGGCTCAAGACCGCGATCGTCAATCGATGCGCGGTTTCCGGATCGAGCCGGAAGAGCAGCGGCCGCAGGATGCGCGCGTAGAAATTTCGCCCCGACGATGGCATCGCGAAGGGCATCTTGCAGCGCCCGCACGCCCCGCGCAATCGGCCGCAGAGGTGCGGCGATTACGAGCGGCTGTGCACAGGGTGGATAGCCCTCGCATCAACTGCTTGGTCGGCCGTCCGCCTCAGGATAAAAAACAGACATGACACGCAGGTGCTATGGTGAGGGCGAGGAGTGGCGGCGATGACCAACCAGGCGACGATGCAGGTGAAGCTGATCGATTACGCGCGCGCGCCGATCGAGAAACTCTACGCCGCCTTTCGCACCTGCTATTCCGCCGACACGCCGGCCGAGACCTGGGAGAAAATCGAGGCCGGCAAGATCAGCCGCGAGACGATTCGCGACTTCATCGGCGAGCGGCTCAAGACCGGCCATTCGTCGCCGCTCGAACAGGTGGTCTTCTGGTTCGGCATCGCGGGCGTCTCGCGCTCGCTGTCGCATCAACTGGTGCGCCATCGCGTGGGCATCAGCTTCGAGCAGCAGAGCCAGCGCTACGTGCGTTTCAAGCAGGACAAGCTGGCCTTCGTGATGCCCGAATCGTGGAGCCGCGCGGGACTCGACGCGGAGTTTGGCGAACTGCTCGCGCATACGTCCGAGCTCTATGCGCGCGCGCTCAAAGCCGGAATCCCGGCCGAGGATGCGCGCTTCGTGCTGCCCAACGCGGCGCCGACCAATTTCCACCTGATGGTGAATTTCGCCGAGATGCTGCACATCTGCGACCTGCGCCTGTGCGTGCGCGCGCAATGGGAAATTCGCCGGATGGTCGCGCTGATGCGCGCCGAAATCAAAAAGGTGCTGCCCGAAATCGCCGTCTTTCTGCAGCCCAAATGCGGCGAGAACCGGATGGGCTATTGCGACGAGTCGCTCGACGAATGGCGCAAATGTCCGCTGGCCCGCGTGCGTCCGCATAAGTCGGTGCTGTTCGAATTGTACGATCGCTACGGCAGCCGCAAGGCCCGCGCGCTCGGCGACGAGGAGTTTCGCGCGGTCGAGGAGAAAGAGCAATTGTAGCGGCGCCCTATCGCTGTGGCAGTCGTGCGGCGCGGCGCGCATCGGAGCGAACTACGGGCATCGGCGCAAGCGGCGCGCGCGAGGAAATACACTAATCCGCCCTTGCGCGGCCGGTAACCGTATGCGACTACCAATCAAGGGCTGCCTGAGCGGGCCCGCATGACCATGGCACTGATCGAACCAACCACCCCCGGGGCCGGCGACAAACGGCCGATCGATCCGTGCGCGCGCTGCGGCCATGAAGAGGGCGTGTGGAGCGTGCCGTGGCCCGATCAGCCGACCGACGCCTTCTATCTGCTGTGCGGGCGCTGCCTGTGGCGCCGCTTCCACGACGTGCCGCGCGGTGCGGTGCGCCGCGAGCTGGTGCGCAAGGTCTTTGCCCAGCGCATCTTCGGCCGTCACACCAGCTAATCGTCGCGGCGGGCGCGCGCCGCACCCGCCGCGGCTCAATCACGGGTGCGAGGACGGCGGCGCGGGCGGCAATTGGACGGCGACTACAGTTCCGGGCACCCCGTGCATCAGGGGGCCGGGCGCGAACGTGTTGGTAGCCGGATCGTAAAGCTCCGTGGTGGACAGCCACAGTTGCCGATAGCCGGTATGCTGGCCATATTTCTGGCTGACGAAGCCGCCGGCGATCAGTATCTTGCCGGCGCTCGGTCCTGAAGCGATAGTCATCGCGATATGCTGCGAGCGGCGCGAATGCATCGCTGGGCCGGGCGCGAACGTGTTGGTGGCGGGATCGTAAAGCTCCGTCGAGGACAGCGCATCGTTGATGCCCCGCTGGCCGCCCGCGATCAGAATTTTACCGGCATTCGGTCCTGAAGCGATAATCGTCGCGGTATGATATCCGCGTGGGATTTTCATGGCCGCGGTGGCGCGAGATGGTGCGAACGTGTTGGTAGACGGATCGTAAAGCTCGGTCGAAGCGAGGGGCACGAATTTATGATGCTTATACGGACCCCAGCCGCCGGCGATCAGAATTTTGCCGGCATTCGGACCCGCAGAAATAATCGTCGCGGTGTGGTTTTCCCTCACGACGTTCATGGTCGGTCCCCGCACAAAATGTTGTTGCGCGGATCGTAGAGCTCCGTCGAAGCAAGACTGCGTACGCCCACTCTCCAGCCGCCGGCGATCAGAATCTTGCCGGCGTTGGGCCCTGATGCAACCACCGTCGCGGTGTGATCCCAACGGCCCGCGTACATCGCCGGTCCGGGCACAAAAGCGTTGACGAGCGGATCGTAGAGGTCCGCTACATCGCCGCCGACGACCAGAATCCTGCCAGCCCCCGGCCCCGACGCAATCACCGTTGCGGTATGGGAGTTGCGCTCATCGCTCATGTCCGGGCCTCGGCTGAACGTATCGGTGGCTGGATCGTACAATTCCGTCGAAGCGAATGGGCTCTCGCTGTAGCCGCCCGCGACCAGTATCTTGCCGGCGTTCGGCCCCAACGTAATGACGGTTGCCGTCGCCCGGGTCCGTCCCTCGTTCATCACTGGCGGCGAAGGCGCGAAGCGGTTCGACGCCGGATCGAACAACTCGGCCACAAACCGGATAGGGTGGCTCCCTACGTGGTCGTCGCCGAAAATCAAGATTTGACCCCAAGTGGGACGTTTGGAGGCCGTGGTGGAAATCGCGGCCGAGCCTATGCACCATCCCGTTGCCACTGTGGCGGCGATGACAGCGGCCCCGATCCAGGCGTATCGCCTCCTTCCCGGCAACGGTCTCATCGTTCGATCATCCTCGTATAATAATCGGTTGACTTTGGACCATCCGAAGGCCGCCGCCAATCGGCGCGGGAAGGGGGGAACCTCATCGTTGCGAGAACGAGGGTTTCTTCGTCGCGGCGCCGCCTGCACCACGTTCACCTCTTCCCGCCGATTTGCCGCGCCCTTTTTCGGGTCTCCCTTTTGCGCAACGGATCTTCGGCCGCAATTCGGTGTGATCGGACGCCTATCGCGCGCCGGCGGCAAATTGCCAAATTGGGTTCACTGAGATTCGTAACGCAGTCAAGTGAAAATGAAAGTGATCTGCCTCCTTCAGAAGATCTTGTTTCGAATCGCCAATCCTGCCCAAGGCTTGCGCCAAGCACACGGTCGCAAAGTCCGAGTCCGATTCACTTGCCTAAAAGCGGATTATAGCGCAACTCCGCGATCCTGAATTTCGTCATCGCCGTCTTTATGCTCACCGCCGGATCAAACGACTTCGCCTGGTACCGGTAAAGCGAAGTTGCCAGTTCAGCGAGCAGATCGCGCAACTTGAACCAATGGTGCTGGGATTCCGGCGCCGTTTTGTTGTAATCTTGAATTACCGATTGGTCAGAATCCCCTTGTTTGATGTGTTCGCGGTAATCGTCTGAATAAACGCGGCTGAGGTCATCGTCAGCGGCCTTGTATTCGCCAACGGAGGCGGGCTTGAGCTGGTGCGTTTGGATCTTGGCGATCAGCTTCAGAAAATTGTCACGTACAAAGCCCGCCTGACCCGCACCGGCCAACCCGGCGAACGAACCGGGAACAACGCAATCGTACGCGCGCTGCATCTCCTCTAACTGGTATGCCTTGAACTCGGCAACGGCCCGATCGAAAATAGCGCGATCAGGCGCGCTCAATTTCCGCCTGACTCCGGCAATTGTCCGGCTTAGCCGGGCTTCCTCGGCAAACTGGCCAATCGCATCACAAATCTCGAGTTCTTGAGTGGTATAGGCCGCGTCCCGGCAGTAGTCCACGCGCGGGCAGGACGTGTGCGGGGCGAGTTTGCACTTGTCGATGGCCTTTTGCAGAGCCGCGGCTTCCTCGGGCGGGGCCATATCGGGGTCCGTCCTCTGTCCAAGCTTGAGGACCGTCTCGGCCTTTTGCGGGTCGCGCGGCGCGCCTTCGCCATTGACATACATGACGACCACGAAGTTCCATTCCTTGCGGTCCTCGAAACATTTCAGTGCCCGGGGATAGTCGGGCGCGCGATCGATGCCGAAGTAGAGGCCGATGCAGGCGAATTGCGCGAGGAAGCATCGGTTAAGCTGCGCAAAATCTCGCGGCTGGCGACAATCAGCTTTCGCCGTAGCCGGCTCAGCGCTGAATGTTGCGGCAAGGGCGGCGATGGTGACTGCGGCCGCGATCAAGGCGCCCTGCATTCTTCCCGGCAGCGGTCTCATAATCGGTTGACTTTGGACCATCCGAGGGCCGCCGCCAATCGGCGCGGGCCGCGAACCTCACCGTTGCGAAAAGAGGGTTTCTTCGTCGCGGCGCCGGTTAATCAAACCGGGAGAAGGCCGGAGGCTTCCATTGACCCGTACCTCGCGCCATACACGGAATTGTCCCGCCGCACCGAGGTAGTCTCCCGTATACTGGCTGGAGCCCCCATTGAGCATTTTCAGTAGCGTTGAGTCCTTGAAGTTGCCGCTTCCAATGTTGAACACCAGGCTGACGAGCGCATCGAACTGATGCTGCGTGAGCGGAACGCCCACCAGATCGTCGATCGGTTTTTCCGCTTTACCCAAGTCCTCGCGAAAAATATCGTCGGCTCGCACCTCGGTGATTCCATTCTTGAACTCTTTCTCCCGTTTGTCGGCATTAATCTCGTGCGGGTGGACGAGATGGCCGTACCCGATCGTGGTATTGCCCGCCCCGTCATTGTCGTACATATGCAGCACCAGCTTCTCCGTTCGTTTGATCTGGTCGATCATGCCCTGGCTCGCGCGCATGTGGCGCGGCCCGCTGAACTTTAACAGGGCTCTGAACGTGCCGTCGCGCGGTTCGATCAATCCGCTCTGAGCGATCCCCAGGCGGCGCTGGAACTCTATTATCGCTTTGAGCGTGTCGCTGTCCACGCTGCCGGTGATCCGAAGCAGGCGGTCACTGCGGTTGTGCTGGATAATTTGCACGTTGAGCAGGCCCTGCACCACGCTCACCTCTTCGCGCCGATTTGCCGCGCCCTTTTTCGGGTCTCCCACGGAGTACGTTATGTAGTTGTTCGGTACCGGCATGTGGACTTCTCTTTCCGGCGCGGTCGCAGGGGTTTCGGCACCGGCTGGCCTCGCTTCAATCCGTCATGCGTGAATGCGCGCGCTGTCCCGCGCTGGTGCGCTCGCGATCGTGCGTCGTGCCGGGTGACGGAGCGGCGCCAGCCGCGGTGGCCTTCGTCGGCCTGGCGCCGGGACGGCTCGGCGGCGACCGCACGGGGCTGCCGTTTACCGGCGATCGCTCGGGCCAAATTCTGCGCCGGATGATCGATCGCGCGGCGCTCGGCCCGGTCTTCATCACCAACCTGGTGCGCTGCAATCCGCGCGACGCCGGCGGACGCAATCGCGATCCGAGCGCGCGCGAAATCGCCAACTGCCGCGGCCACCTCGACGCCGAACTCGCCCTCGCCCGCCCGCGTATTGTGGTCTGCCTCGGCCGGCTTGCCTGGCACGAGATGGCCGGCCGCGCGGCGCCGTTCGATCCGCGCCGGCCGCGACCGCTGCGCGTGGGCGCAATGCGCCTGTTTCCGATGTACCATCCGGCATACGTGGTGCGCGGCGCCTGCACCGAGCGCGCCTATGCCCGCGGCTTCGCACGCCTGCGGCGCCTGCTCGGCGCAATCGCCCTCACGGCCGATTGACGCAGCGGCGGCCGCCCGCAATGCTCGTCGGCAATGGACGTCACGCAGGAATTTGTCGCTGACGGGCTCCGCCGTGCGCATTACATCACCAATGAGCGGGTCGAGACGGCGGTGTTTCTGGCGCTCGCGCTCGACAAGCCGTTGCTCATCGAGGGCCCCGCCGGCGCGGGCAAGACCGAGGTCGCAAAAGTCCTGGCCGAGATTTTGAAGACCGATCTGATCCGCCTGCAATGCTACGAGGGGCTCGACGAGGCCCGCGCGCTCTACGAATGGAACTATCAGAAGCAGCTCCTGCGCCTGCAGGCCGACGAGCAGAATGGGCTCGGCTGGGACGAGCTTTCGACCCATCTGTTTTCACGCGAGTACTTGCTCGAACGGCCGCTGCTCAAGGCGATCTCAGCGCCGCGCAAGGTCGTGCTGCTGATTGACGAGATCGACAAGGCCGACGAGGAGTTCGAGGCCTTTCTGCTCGAACTGTTGTCGGATTTTCAGGTCAGCGTGCCGGAACTCGGCACGGTGCGCGCCCACGAGCGGCCGGCCGTCGTGCTGACGTCGAATCGCGCGCGCGAATTGTCCGACGCGCTGCGCCGCCGATGCCTCCATCTGTTTATCGATTTTCCCGGCCTGGAGCAGGAGCGCAAAATAATCGAGCTCAAGGTGCCGGAACTCGACGCGCGGATCGCCGCGGCCGCCGCGCGCCTGGTCAATGCGATGCGCAAGCTCGAGCTGAAAAAGCCACCGTCGATCGCCGAGAGCCTCGATTGGGCGCGCGCGCTGGTGCGCCTGGGGGTCAAGGAACTCGACACGCCGGCGCTGCGCGCGACGCTCGGTGTGCTGCTCAAGCATGAGGACGATCGCGCGCGCGTCGAGGCCAAGGCCACAGCGCTGATTCCGCGTCCGCGATGAGCGCCTTTGGCAACGCGGTGCTGGCGCTGATCGACGATCTGCGCGCCGCCGAAGTCCGGATCTCGGTGGCCGAATCGATCGACGCGATGCGCGCGGTCGGCGCCGCCGGACTCGAATGCGTGCGGATGCGCGAGGCGCTGGCCGCCGCGCTGATCAAGGACGAAGCCGACCGCGTGCGCTTCGACGAAGTATTTGCCCGCCATTTCGCAGCCGCCCGATCGATCGGCGACCGGCCGCGCCCAAGCCGGGGCGGCCGCATCGGCGTGGCCGGATCGGCGGGCGGTCCAAGCGACGGCGGCGCCGCCGATGAGCCGCGGCCACCCGCGCGCGACGATCAGGAGCCACCCCGAGGCGCTGGCCGCACGCCCCGACCGTCCGTCGAGCAAGAAGACGAAGCGGCGGAAGCGTCCGCTCGGCCGGGCGCGCCGGCCGAGGGCCGAGCCAATGCGGATCGCGAAGGCGATGCCGACGCCGCGGCGCGCGGGCTATCGGCGGACGCCACGGCCGCAGCCGCGGGCGATCCGGGCGCGGCGGAGGACCGTCAAGCAGGGGACGCCGAGGTGGCCGGTACCGGCGATCGCGCGGAGTCCGACGCGCCGGGTCCCGAGGCGGGCCGTGCGGCGGCGCTCCGCGCGATCGAGCGGATGCCCTTCGCCGCCTACTCCGACGCGGAATACGGGACCGCGCACGACGCGCTGGCGGTGATCCGGCGGCGCTTTCGCCTCCGGGTGTCGCGCCGTCTGCGGATCGCGTCGGCCGGGCGCATCGACTTCCGCCGCACGATCCGCGCGGCGCTTCAGCACGGTGGCGCGCTCGGCGATTTGCGTTTCCGCGCGCGCCGTCCGCGCCACGTCGACCTGCTGATCCTCGCGGACCTTTCGGGCTCGATGAAGTATGCTTCCACGCTGATGCTCGAGATTGTCGCGGGGGCGCGCGAATGCTTCCGGCGGGTGCGCAGCCTGGTCTACATCGATCGAATCGCGGAGGCCGGCTTCGAGCGTGGCCATCTGGTGATGACGCCGCCGCTCGACCTCTATGCCCGCTCGGATTTTGGCCGGGTGCTGGGCGAGGTCCGCGATCACCGTGCCACCCTGCTCAGCCGCACCACGGTGATCGTGATCATGGGCGACGGCCGCAATAATCGGCGGCCCGCCCGCGCCGACCTGCTGCGCGACCTGGCGCGCACCTGCCGCGCGGTCTTCTGGCTGAATCCCGAACCGCCGGCGCGCTGGAATACCGGCGACAGCGCCATTCGGCAGTATGCGCGCGAGGTAACCGCCATGATCGAATGCGCGAATTTGCGCGATCTCGAGCGCGGCCTGGCCCGTGTGGTGTAGCGAACGAGAGCCAGAGCAATTGGTTGCATCAGCGGCGGGCGCGTGACAAGGTGCCTGCATCAAGGATGACTAATGAGGGCATTTTTCTTCGATATAGGCATCTTAGACATCCAATCGGCAATAATAGCTTGGGATGGTAGAGGGATCGGTGAACCGACTACAGAAAACCATTTATAGGACGGGTTCAGTCGCGGCCTTCAGTACCGTATTGATGCTGCTGGTCGGGATTGGAACGGCTGCGGCGCAAGGCGTGGCCGGATCGATTACAGCGCTGAGCGGCACCGCGACGATCGTGCGCGGCGGGACCTCGATTCCCGGGGCCTTCGGGACCAAGGTCGACGTCGGCGACAAGATCGCGACCGGACCGTCCAGCAGCGCGACCATCACCCTGACCGACGGCACCCAGATGGAGTTGACCGATTCGAGCAACCTGACCATCGACGAAAACCTGCTGACGCCGTCGGGGTCGCGCGCGAGCACCAAGGTCACCCTGTTCAGCGGCCTCCTGCGATCGCTGGTGCGGGCGACGCCGGGCACGCCGCCCAACTATGAAGTGCATACGCCCAACGCGGTGGCGTCGGCTCGCGGGACCAATTACGACGTCGACCACGAGACCGGCATGCATGACAAGCACTACAAGGACTGTACGGAATTCACGCACGTGGCGGTCTACGACGGGACGGTTGAAGTCTACAATCCGACCAATCCGACGGCGCCGCCGGTCGAGGTGAATTCCGGGCAAAAGGTGACGGTGCCATGCGGCGGAGCACCGTTGTTCGGCGCACCCGCCGGATTGGGCGCCGTTTCGGCCACGGCGATCGGCGTGCTCACAGCGGCCGGAGCAGGCGCGGCCGCGATAACCGTGGTCGGCGCGACTGGCGGGTTTAGCGGCAGCAGCGGCGGTGGTTCGCCGCCCAAGCCACCGATCAGCCCGACGGAATAGGCTCGACGGCGGCGCGTGGCGGCGAATGCCGCCGCACGGCTTATCGGCGCGGCCGCGATGCGCTAGGGTCGAAACGCCGCTATGGCCGCATTCTCAGGCAAACCGTTCTGGAAGAATCCGCTCGTCACCGTTTGTATCGGGCTGGCGATGGTGGCGGTCATTACTGGGCTGAACCGCGACCACGGACTCGAAGCGCTCGAACAGAGCACCTCCGATCGCCTGGTCTACAGTCACGGCGTGCAGTCCCCGCCGACCGGCCAGGTGGTAATCGCACGAATCGACGAGCAGAGTATCGCCGACCTCGGCCGCTGGCCGTGGGGCCGCGACGTCGAGGCGCGGCTGGTCAACGCGTTGGCGGAATACAAGGTGGCGGTGATCGGTTTCGACGTCCTGATGACCGAGCGGGATTCGGCCGACGTCCTGAGCGAGCGGCTGGCGCGCCGGCTCAAGCACGACGGCGTGCACGATCCGGCGGTGCTGGCGACGCTGAGCAAGAGCGATGACGCCGAATTCGCGCACGCGATGAAGGCGCAGGGCACGTCCTACCTGGGCTATACCTTCGGACCGATCTATCGCCCGGCGCGCCACGGCGGCGCTACATCCGCGGCGCCGCACGCAGCCACTTCGGGCAGCGCCGACTTCCTGACCAGTTTCACCGCGCCGCGGCCCATGTTCTACAACTTCGTGCGCAAGACAGCCGGCGCCCAGGATTTTACCACCATGGCGGATCGCTACCTGCCGCCCATCGCACTTCTCAATAGCGCGGCGGGCGGCACCGGCTACGTCAATCTCGACCTCGACAGCGACGGCGTCGCGCGATCATACCCTGCCGTGATCCGGTTCCACGATCGCTACTGCGTGCCGCTGTTTATGGCGGTGGTCGACGCCTATGCGGCGCATGCGCCGCTCAGCCTGGGTTTCGACCGCGTCGGGGTGTCCAATCTGCAGGTCGACGGCGCGCGTATCCCGGTCGACGAGCTGGGGCGCCTGACGGTGCATTATCGCGGCCCCGCCGGGACCATCCCGTCGTATTCGATCGCCGACATCGTGGCGCATCGCGTACCGCCCGCCGCGCTGGAAAAGAAAATCGTCATGATCGGATTGACCGGCCATGGGCTGGGCGATCGCTTCGTCACGCCGGTGGGCGGCGATTTTCCGGGGGTCGAGATTCAGGCCAACGCGATCGACAACGTGCTCGCTGGCGACTTCCTGGTCAGCAATCGCGAGCTGTTCGTGGGCGAGGAATTGGCCGGTCTGGTGATCGGCATCGCGATCATCTTCGTGGCCGCCTACCTGACGGCGATTTCCGGCGCGATGATCGCGATCATCCTGGCGGTTGGCTATGTGCTCTTCGCGCTTCATCTGCTGCGCGCCGACGGGGAAATCCTGGGCGTGGTCTTTCCGCTGATGGTGCTCGGCCTCACCTACCTGGTCGTGATGAGCTGGCGGTATATCTCGGAGGGCGCCGAGAAGCGCCATCTGCGCCACGTCTTCGAGCATTACATGAACCCGGACGTAATCAACTCGGTGGTTGATAATCCCGACGGACTCAAGATCGGTGGCGAGCGCCGCCACTTGAGCATCCTGTTCTCCGACATCGTGAATTTCACCTCGCGCGCCGAGCGCACCGATCCCGAACCGCTGGTCGCCCTGCTCAATACTTACATGACCGTGATGATCAGGCTCATCTTCGAGAGCGGCGGCGTGGTCGACAAACTGATGGGCGACGGCATCATGGCCTTCTGGGGCGCGCCGGTCGCGATCGAGAATCCCGCGCGCGAGGCGATCCAGTGCGCGCTGCGCATGATGGAGGAGTTGGCCGCGCTGGCCGCGCGCGACGAACGCTTCAGCGACCTCAAGATCGGCATCGGCGTAGCCACCGGTGACGCAGTGGTCGGCAACTTCGGCGGCGAGCAGCGCTTCGACTACTCGGTGATCGGCGACATCGTCAACCTGGCCTCGCGGCTCGAGGGGCTGACCCGGCCGTTCAAGGTCGGCATCCTGGTCAACCGGCCGACTTTCGAGGAGGCCGGCCCGGGCTTCATCGGGCGCGAGATCGGGCTGGTCAAGGTCAAGGGCAAGGACCAGTTGGTGGCGACCGTCGAGGTAGTCGGGCGCGAGGGCGACGGGGTCGATCCGGAATTTTATGCGCGCTTTGCCAAGGCGATCGACCTGCTCCATAAGGGTTATTCGCCGGAGGGCGAATTGCGCGCGATGCTCAAGGATCGGCCCGACGATCGGGTGGTCGCGATGTGCCTCGAGCGGCTGGCGGCGGCGCCCGAAGGCCGCCGTCCGCGCGAGATCGTCTTCGAGTTCGACACCAAGTGAGGCGCGCGATTCCGCGCCGCGCGCAGAATACAAAAGCACCCGTCGTTGATGTAACTGCGGGCGCCGGGCGCCAACGCGAAAAATACCGTCCGGATGATAACTCTACAAAGTGGCCAGGATGGCGCCGCGCCGGCGCATCGCTCGGGCGTTGCTGGAGGCGATCGGCCAGCGGCTGAATTCAGCCGTTAGATATTGAACACCGCGCGCATCTTCGCCAGCAGCCAGTTCGCGCGATTGCGCGCGCCGTCGCCGTGCGGCGCCGCTTCGAGCAGTTCGCGGCGCTCGGTCATCCGCAGCGCGATCACCCCGCCCATCTGCACGGCGGTCTCGGGATGGTTCTTGAACAGCTCGCCGAAGGTCTCGCGCGTGAGCTCGAGCAACTCGGCGTCGGTGCGCGCGCGCACGGTCGCGGTGCGCGGCTCGCCGGTCATCAGCGCCATCTCGCCGAAAAAGGCCGGGGGTTTGAGGTCGGTGATGTGAATCTGGCGGCCGTCGGCGGCGGTCGCGACGACTTCGACGGTGCCGGAGCGGATGAAAAAGAGCGAATTGCCGCTGTCGTGCTCGCGCACGATCGCCTCGCCGGCGCCAAAGCGCTGCACGATCACGCCGGGCACCAGCAGCCGCAACTCCTCGTCGCGCAGGCCGTGGAGAAAGTCGACCTGGCGGAGATCGGCCATGATGGCCAGCGCGTAGTCTTCGGCACTGGCCATCGACCGGCGATCGCTTGCGCGCTCGACCCGGACTTGTGGATAGGGAATCTCGATCGCCTTGCGGCGCAGCACGTACCAGAGGTCGGTGGTAACCGTGTCGCGCAGGCGCTCGGCGTTGACGTAGTCGGACATCCAATACTTGATGCGGTAGCGGACGGCCGAATCGGCGTACTCCCAGGCGTAAACTTCCGGGGGCGGACTTTGCATCACGCCGGTGATATTGGCCAGCGCCGCGATAATCACTTCGCGCACATAGTTGGGCGCCGCGGCGTAGCTCAGCCCGATGTTTATCTCGCCCGCCACCAGGCCGATCGAATAGTTGATCAGCGGCTCCTTGGCCATCAGCGAATTGGGTATTTCGAGGCGCTCGTTACTGCGCGTGATGATCGCCGTCGAGCGCCAGCCGATGCCCTGGACGCGGCCGATGTGGGTGCCGCTGCTGACCCAGTCGCCCGGCGCGAACGGCTTGCTCAACTGCAGGGTCAGGCCGCTGAAGATATTGCCCAAGCTCTCCTGCAGGGCCAGACCGACCACCACCGCGACCACCGCCGTGCTGGCCAGCAGGGGCGTGAGATCGACGTGGAAGTCCTGGCGCAGGACGACCAGCACGATCAGACCCCACAGGGTGAGCATCATGATGTCTTTGAAGATGGTCGAGAAATGGGCACGCGTACGATGCGCCGCGGCGTCGGCGGCGGCCAGCAGCAGATGGATAATGCCCCAACTGACCAGCACCACGGCGATGCCACCGGCCCATTGCGCCCAGCCCATGCGGTTGGCGATCGGCGGGGCGGCGGCCAGATCGATCAGGAAGCCGAGCGCGCACATCACCAGGCCGGTCATCGGCATGAAGTTCCAGCGTTCGCGCATGCCGACCGCGACCACGACGAGCCCGGCGGCAATCGCGGCGTCAAAAATAATGCGCGCGCCGGGACCGAGCAGGCTCAGTCCGAGAATGATCTGAAGCGGAGAAACTTGCATTGCGTTAGAGCCCGGCGCGATGCGGCGCGCTCATCCGGTGCCGTCCACTCCCGCGTATCGCGTGAAGGTCGAACCGGCGAAGCGCATGATTCGCATACCGCCCAGGCGCAAGGATTCTACTGCGTCGGCGAAGCGTACGGTAGCCAATGCCTATCGCACCATTCAGCCGCCCGCGGCGACCCGCTCGAGCTCGGGCGCGAGCTGATCGACGGTCATGCGGCGCTGGCTCAGATGGGCGGCCTCGGCTTCGGACAATTCGGCCAGGAAGCAATTGCGCGCCGGGATCATCAGGACCGCGCGATAGGGGAAGCCGGGCTGCACGTGCGGATAACAGTGATCGCCGATGACCCCTTCGAGCGCGGCTTCGACCACGCGCTCATGGCGTCCGCGGGCGCCCGAGTAAATCAGCGCGGCCGCGGCGCGCAGCCGCGCCGCGCGCCGGGCCGGCGCGACCCCGCGCATCCGCCGGACGATTTCCTCGGCCAGGTCGCGATCGCCGGCGTCCGCCCCGAGCCATCGATGCGACCGCACGCCGGGCGCGCCGCCCAACGCGTCGACCTCGAGCCCGCCGTCGTCGGCCAGCGTGGCAATGCCCGCGCGGGCGAAGTAAAAGGCGGCCTTGGTCCGCGCGTTCTCGGCAAAGCTCGCGCCGTCTTCGGGCGCCTCGTCATCAATGCCCGCGTCGCGCAGTGAGATCACATTGAGCTTGAAGCCCGCGAGCAGCAGGCGATACTCGGCGAGCTTGGCTCGGTTGGTGGTCGCAATCAGGATCGGCGTCATCGCAGGCTTCTCCGCCGGTCTCGTCAGGGCGCCGGCTGATAGATAAATTTGCACGCGGCGCGCGCGCGATGCTCTTCGCGGGCGAGATCGATCAGGCGATCGATAAGCGCGGGCAGCTCGAGTCCGCTCGCGGCCCACAGCTTGGGATACATGCTAATCGCGGTGAAGCCGGGAATCGTGTTGACCTCGTTGACGTAGAGCGCACGCAAATCCGGCGGCGCCAGGAAATCGACTCGCGCCATGCCGCGCAGCGAAAGCGCGGTAAAGGCCGCGGCCGAGGCGGCGCGAATGCGTTCGGCGAAGGCCGCGGGAAGGTCGGCGGGAATCCGCACATCGGCGCCGCCGGCGTCGATGTATTTCGAGGCATAGCTGTAGAATTCGTGGCCCTTGACGATGATCTCGCCGGGCACCGACGCAGCCGGCCGATCGTTGCCGAGCACGGCGCATTCGAATTCGCGGCCGGCGCACGACTCCTCGATGAGGATTTTGCGATCGTATTGCATCGCGTCGGCGATTGCGGGGCCGAGCGCGCGCGCATTCTTAACCTTGCTGATACCGATCGACGAACCGAGCGCGTTGGGTTTGACGAAGACCGGGTAACCCAAATCGCGGGCGGCGCGGCGCGCGATCGCCCGGTCATCTTCGAGTTGCGCGCGGGTGATCGCGCTATGGCGCACCACCGCGATTCCCGAGGCGCGCAGCAGCCGCTTCTGCGCATCCTTGTCCATCCCGAGCGCCGAGCCCAGTACGCTCGCGCCGACATAGGGTATACCCGCCAGCTCGAGCAATCCCTGCACGGTACCGTCCTCGCCGAAGGTTCCATGGAGAACCGGGAAGACCACGTCGAGCGGACCGGGCATCGCGGGCGGCACACCGGCGGCGCCGGCCTCGCGGCCGTTGCGCGCGGGGCGCGTAACCAGCGCACGGCCCTGGGGTTCGGGCAGCAGACTGACGGGAATACCGCCGCGGCCGAGCGCGCCCAATTTCGGCGTCGCCTGGGTCAGCATCGCGATCGCGTCGGCGCGCAGATACCAGCGGCCGTCGTGGCCGATACCGATCGGGACAATCTCGTAGCGCCGCGGGTCCATCGCGGACATCACGGTGAGCGCCGAGCGAAGCGAGATCTCATGCTCGCCCGAGCGGCCGCCGAAGAGCACTCCCACGCGGATTTTTTTGCTGCGCGCCATTGCTCCGTTCCCCCCTCGACTCCCCGCCGTCACACCCACAAATGATAGCCGCTGGCCGGACGAATTCTGTCATGCCGGCGCGGCGCGTTCGAGCGGCGCGCGTGGCGCGCTCGTATCGCGCACTTGAGGCCAACGAAAAACGCGCGCCATCGACGATGACGCGCGCGTCTCCAAAGCGGCCGCCCGTTCAGCCAATGCTACGGGCGATAGTTCGGCGGCTCCTTGGTGATGAACACGTCGTGCACATGGCTCTCGCGCTGGCCGGCGTCGGTCACGCGGATGAACCTGGCGCGGCGGCGCAGCTCGGCCAGATTGATCGCGCCGACGTAGCCCATGCCGGCCTGCAGGCCACCGATGAGCTGCTCGATATTTGAAGCCAGGCCGCCGCGATGGGGCACGCGGCCCTCGATCCCTTCGGGCACCAGCTTGTTGGCGTCGTCGACATCGTGCTGCCCGTAACGATCGCGCATCCGCTCGGTCATCGCGCCGAGCGAGCCCATCCCGCGGTAAACCTTGTAGGTGCGTCCCTGGTAGAGAATCGTCTCGCCGGGGCTCTCCTCGGTGCCGGCGAACAGCGAGCCGATCATCACGGTGGCGGCGCCGGCGGCCAGCGCCTTGGTGATGTCGCCGGAGAAGCGGATGCCGCCGTCGGCGATCACCGGCACGTTGCGCGGCTCGGCAATCGCGATGCAATCCATGATCGCGGTGATCTGCGGCACGCCCACGCCGGCCACCATCCGGGTGGTGCAGATCGATCCGGGGCCCATGCCGACGCGCAGTGCGTCGGCGCCCGCCTCGATCAGCGCGCGGGCGCCCTCGCTGGTCGCGATACTGCCGGCGACCACCTCGATCTCGGGGCATTCGCGCTTGGTCTCGCGCAGCGCCTCGAGCACGTTTTGCGAATGGCCGTGGGCGGTGTCGATGCACAGCACGTCGACCCCTGCGCGGCGCAGCGCGGCGACGCGCTCCTCGCGTTCGGGACCGACGCCGATCGCCGCGCCCACGCGCAGCCGGCCCATCAGGTCTTTGCTCGAATTAGGATGGCGCGTCGCCTTGTCCATGTCCTTGACGGTAATCAGCCCGCGCAGCCGGTGATGCTCGTCGATCAGCGGGAGCTTTTCAATCCGATGAGCCTGGAGAATTTCCTTGGCCGCATCGAGCGTGATGCCCGGACGCGCGGTGATCACCTGCTTGGTCATGACTTCGCGCACCTGGCGATCGAGCCGGCGCTCGAAGCGCAAGTCGCGATTGGTCAGGATGCCGACGAGGCGTTCCTCAGCGACCACCGGCAGGCCCGAGATACCGTGGCGCTCCATGATCGCCAGGGCGTCGCCGATCATCTGATCGGGATGGACCGTGACAGGATCGGCGATCATGCCGCTTTCGTACTTCTTGACCGCGGCGACTTCGGCCGCCTGGCGCTCGACCGGGAGGTTGCGATGGATAAAGCCCAGCCCGCCAAGCTGGGCGACCGCGATCGCGGTGCGCGACTCGGTGACCGTATCCATCGGGCTTGCGATCAGCGGGATATGCAGGCGAATGCGCTGGGTGAGCATGGTCGAGACGTCGCAGTTCGAGGGCAGCAGGTCGGAGAACTGCGGCAGCAAGAGCACGTCGTCAAATGTCAGACCTTCGCGAAGCTCCTGAAGCGGCATTTTGTTTCACCCCGATATGGCGAGGCCCGCAGTTGTCCTGCAGGCCTGAAAGACATTGGGAATGTGGCCCGGAAGTAGGGAATGTGACCCGGAAGTGCGATCCGGAAGCGCCATAACTGAAGGTAACAAATGACGCACCCCGGCGCAATTCACCTCCGCCGGGCGGCGCGTGCAGCGGCCCGCGCGCGCTCAACCGTTGGGCGGATCTTTCGCCTCATCCAGATGCAGCAGCAGCAAGTTCTGGCCGAGCGTGCGCACCGCGAAGCGCTGGGTTTCGCCCATCGCCCGCTCGAGCGCATGGCCGGCGATCAGCCAGTGGCCGCGGCTCGGCAGCATGGCGAAGCGCGCGCCAATCGCTCCGGCCAGTTCGCGCACGCGCTCGATCGGCGCGAACGGATCCATCTCACCCGCGATGATCATTCGCGGCGCGGCGTCGGCGAAACGCGCTAGCGTGATCGCGCCGCGCGCCACCTCGCGCGCGATCACACCCGCGTCGGGCACCATCGCATGCCCCAGGCGATCGCGCTGAAAGGCGTCGGCGTCGGAGAGGAAATCGGCGCGCACGCGGCCACGCGGCGGATTGATCGGCCGTCCGCACCAGATCGCAAAGCGATCGCGCAGTCGCGGAGCAAGGCGTGAGGGCCGGCCGGGGACTGCCGGAGCCAGCGCAATCGCCGCACGCACGTGCGGCCGCTCGGCCATCTTGAGCGCGATCAGTCCGCCGATGCCGTGGCCCATCACGAGCACGTCGCGGCCCAGCGCCGCGAGCAATTCGTCGATCAGCGCAACCATCCCGGCGCATCCGATGCGTCCGAGCGCGGGTGTGCCGTCACGGCCCAGCGCGGCGCGCAGATCGGGAACGTAGACCTCCCAGCCGACGCTGGCCAGGTAGCCAGCCAGCAGCGCCAGATGGACATGGGTGGTAAAGAGTTCGGGCAGGATTATGATCGGCCAGGCGAATTTGCCTGGCGCGGGGCGCTCGACCTGGGCGGTGAAGCGCCCGACGGTGGCGTCCATCTTCAAGCCGCCGCAGCGCGCGGCACGCGTCGCGCGGCGCCCGTGCAATCGTCGCCCAAGAAGGAAAGAGCCCCCTTTTTCAAGGGGGCTCCTCCTTTTTGACGAGGCTTTAAGCCCCGGCTCATCCAGCAGCTAGCCCGGCTCTTTTCCGCAGCCTCCGGGGATTTCAGGCCCGGAGGGCAAATTCGTTAGTTACTTCTTTTTGACAGGCTTTTTCGTGGCCTTTTTCTTCGCCATAGTGCTCTTCAGCTTTGGTTTGGATTTGGCTGCCGTCTTACCGGGCTTCTTCATCATTGCCATACGTTCCTCCTGTGCGGTCGCTGCTGCTGGACGAGCGCAAAAAGCTGTATGAGTCCAATACTCATCTGTGAAGTGATTATAGAAACCCGTTATGTCCGACGCAAGCGTTTTGCCACACGTTTATAAAGAAATTTTATAGTCAGACTTCCGCAGATGAATAAGGCCCTTTCTCAAAATAAAATTCCGTTCAGCCATAAGCGCGCTTGAATCGCGCAACGCCCTTAATTTAGGATCGAAGGGATGGTGAAGTTAAGTTCGTACCTGCGGCGCATGTGGCTCAATCTAATGCTGAGCGCCGTGCTGGTGCTGCTCGTGATGAGCTGCATCGCCGCGCCGCTCGGCCCGCGCGACCTGGCCGCGCTGCGCCAGCAGCGGGTGGCGCTCGAAGCAACGCGCGACCGTTTGCTGTCCGACAACCGCGACTTGACCTCACGCATCGCGCGTTTGCGCTCCGACGACGCCTATATCCAGCGCCTGATCCGCAGCGAACTTGGCTACGCCCGCGCCGACGAACTGGTCTATCGTTTTCCCGCGGACGACGGCGACACCGCTCGCTAGATCACACCCGCGCGCGGCCGCCGCCGCGCTCAAAAATGCGCGGGGCCGAGCAGATGGTACTCGCGCGCGGTGCGTTCGAGTTCGTCGCGGAACTCGGGATGGGCCAGGCCAATCAGCGCGCGCGCCCGTTCGGGCACCGACTTGCCCTTGAGATTGACGATGCCGAATTCGGTGACGACGTACATTACGTCGGTGCGCGGCGTGGTCACGATATTGGAATCGGCGATGCGCGCGACGATGCGGCTGGCGCGGCGGCCGTTGCGTTCGTAGGTCGACGACAGGCATAGAAATGCCTTGCCGCCCTGCGAGGCGTAGGCGCCGCGCATGAACTGAAGCTGGCCGCCGGTGCCGCTGATCTGGCGCACGCCGGCGGATTCGGCGCAGGCCTGGCCGGTCAGATCGATCTGCGCGGCGTTGCAGATGGCGACCACGCGATCGTTGCGCATGATGCGGTGCGGGAGGTTGGTGTAGTCGACCGGACCGGCGACGCAGGCCGCGTTGCGATTGAGGAAGTCATACATTTTGGCGGAACCTGCCGCGAAGCAGTAGGCCATCTGGAAGCGATCGAGCGCCTTGTGCGCACCGGTGACCTTGCCCGCCTCGTAGAGCGTGACCAGCGAATCGACGAACATCTCCGTATGCACGCCGAGATCCTTGACCGGCGAGTCGGCGAGCAACTCGCATACCGCGTTGGGCATCGCGCCAATGCCGATCTGCAGGCAGGCGCGATCCTCGATTTCCGCGGCGATCAGTTGCGCGATCTTTTGCTCGAGCGGTCCGGCCGGCGGATTCCGCAACTCGGGCAATCCGCCGCCGCCGGCTTCGACCACGTAGTCGACGCCGCTCAGATGCACGCCGTTCTCGACGCCGAAGACATAGGGCATCGCGGGGTCGGTCTCGACGATCACGACGCGCGCCTTTTCGGTCAGCGCCTTGTGATAGGTCACCGCGCCGCCGAAATTGAAAAACCCGTGCTCATCCATCGGCGCGGTCTTGATCATCGCGACATCGACGTCGATAAAGCGCCGGTAGTAGCCGGGCGCCTCGCCGAAATTCATCGGGATGTGATGGCAGAGGTTGCGGTCGTGCAGCTTGCGCTCGAGGCCCGAGAAGTACCACGAGAGATAGGTCAGGTGGCGCCCTTCGGGGTCGGCCTCGACCGCCGCGCGCGCACGCAGCGCGAGGGTGCCGCGCAGTTTCACGTCGCGCAGCGTGGCGACGCGCGCGGCCAGCGCCTGATCGATCAGGTCGGGCTGGCCGACGCCGAAGCCATAGTCGATCCAGTCGCCGGATTTGACCGCCGCCACAGCCGCATCCGCGGCCACCGTCTTGCGCTTGAGTTCCGCCGCCAACCCTGATGCCATCGTCAATGTCTCCCGGTGCGAAGGCCGCGCCACGCGCATCCGCGCTTGACTACGGCGTCCGCATAAGATTTGTTTCATCGCGCGATTCAAATCAATGCCCAATGCTGAAGCTCTGACCGGGGCGCCACCGCGTGACCAGCGGCGCGCCGCCCTGACTATCCTGTTCCTGACGGTCTTTATCGACCTGCTCGGCTTCGGCATCGTGATCCCGTTCCTGCCGCTGTATGCGGCGCGGATGCACGTTGGGCCGCTCGGCATCGGTCTCATCCTGTCGGTCTATTCGCTGGCGCAATTGTTTTGCGCGCCGGTGCTGGGCCGCGTGTCGGATCATTTCGGGCGGCGCCCGGTGATCATGCTGGGTCTGTTCGGTTCGTCGATCGGCTACGTCATCTATGGATTCGCCGGGACGTTTTTCTGGCTGCTGGTGGCCCGCGCGGTGCATGGCGCGTGCGCCGCGACGGTCTCGACCGCGCAGGCCTACGTCGCCGACGTGACCGACGAAGAGGGCCGCGCCCATGGCATGGGCCTGATCGGCGCGGCCTTTGGTCTGGGCTTCGTGCTGGGTCCGGCGCTTGGCGGTCTGCTCGGGCATGCGAGCCTGCGCACGCCGGTGTTCTGCGCTGCGGCGCTGACCTTCGCCAATCTGATTTTCGCCGCGCTGCGCCTGCCCGAATCGCACGCACCCGATCCGGGCGCGCGGCTCGCGTTGAGCCGCATCGCCGCGCCGATCGTAAATCTGCCGCGCCAACTTTTGGCGCATCGCCTGACACGGCTGTTTGCGATCGCGTTTCTAGCCACCAGCGCAATGGCGGCGCTCGAGGCGACCTTCGCCCTGATGGCCGCCGCCGTGTATGGCTACGGTCCCGCCGGGGTGGGCGGACTGCTCGCTTACGCGGGCCTGATGCAGGCGCTGGTGCAGGGCTACCTGCTCGGCAAGATCGTCAAGCGCACGGGCGAAGTCGCGCTGATCCGCGGCGGCATGATCGCGCTGGCGATCGGGCTGGCGCCGCTGGCCAGCCTCTCGTCGCATGCGCTTCTGTTCGTGATGCTGGGGCTGGTCGCGATCGGTTACGGCTTCGCCAGCCCCGCGATCGCGAGCCTGATCTCGAAGCGCACCGAACGCCATTTGCAGGGCGAAGTCCTGGGCATCAACCAGAGCGCGCTGTCGCTCGCGCGGATCGGCGGACCGATCGCGGGCGGCGCAGCGTATGCGATGATGGGGCCGGCCGCGGCCTATATCATGGCCGCATTGATTGCCGTGGCGGCGCTGGTGCTGACGCGCGCTATCGCGGCGGACGCGTCGCCGTCTAAGGAGAGACCAACACGTTAGGCTGGATAGTGGTATTCCACGTCTTTGGCGTGATCCTGTGGATCGGAAGCCTGCTGGTGGTGACCAGCCTGATGACGCTGGTACCCGACGAGGTCGGCGCCGGGCGCGAGCGCCTGGTGGTGGCGGCGCGCCGGGTGTTCCATGTGAGTTCCAATATCGGCGTGATCGTCGCGGTGCTGTTCGGGGTCTTCGCGCTGCTGGTCGAGCCGATGGTCCTGAACTTTGGCTGGATGCACGTGAAGATCGCGCTGGTGCTCGTGATGTTGTTCATTCACGTCAAGCTGTATCGCCGCGTGATCGCGCTCGAGAACGATCCGGCCAGTGCGACGCGCCGCGAATTCAGCATCATCCATGGCGCGATCAGCCTGATCCTGCTGCTGATCCTGATCATGGTCTTTTTGCGCCCGTTCTGAAGGCGTGCGCGGCGCAGCGGGCGCGCGGCGCTTCAGCCCGGTGCGACCCGGCGATAGGCCTCGGCCGCGGCGGCCAGCGCGGCCCCGCGCGACAGCTCCACACCCATCGATGCGAGCACCGTCTCAAGGGCGCCCAGCGCGAGCGTGACGTATTCGCGGCGCGACGATTCGCCGAGCGTGCCGATGCGCCAGACCTGGCCCTTGAACGGACCGAGGCCGCCCGCGATCTCGAGGTTGTAGTCGCGCAGCAGCGCGGCGCGGACCTGCGCCTCCTCGATGCCCGCGGGCGTCTTGACCACGGCGAGCTGCGGCAGGCGATAGCCCTCCTGGGCGGCCGGCTCGAGACCCATCGCGGCGAGACCCGCCTGCAGGGCGGCGGCGTTGTCGCGATGGCGCTTGAAGCGCGCCTCAAGTCCCTCGTCGACGACCGCGCGCAGCGCCTCGTAGAGCGCGTAGTTCATGGTGATCGGCGCGGTGTGATGATAGAGGCGCTCGGCGCCCCAGTAGCGCTCGATCATGCCGAGGTCGAAGTACCACGAGCGGCACTTGGTCTTGCGCGCCCGCACCGCCGCCATCGCGCGCTCGCTGAAGGTCACGGGCGACAGTCCGGGCGGTGCGCTGAGCCCCTTTTGCGTGCAGCTATAACAGGCATCGACTTCCCAGCGATCGATTTCGACCGGCACGCAGCCGAGCGAAGTAACCGCGTCGAGCACCATCAGCGCGCCGTGGCGATGCGCGAGCGCGCCGAGACCGTCGACCGGCTGGTAGGCGCCGGTCGACGTCTCCGCATGGACGATCGCGAGCAGCTTGGGCTGGCCCGCGGCCTTGAGCGCCGCCTCGATCCGTTCGGGCTCGATGATCCGGCCCCACGGCGCGTCGACCCGCTGGACGCGCGCGCCGAGGCGGTCGGCCGCGTCGGCCATCCGCTCGCCAAAGACCCCGGCGGCGGCGATCACGACGGCGTCGCCCTCTTCGATCAGGTTGGTCAGCGCGGTTTCCATCCCGGCCGATCCGGTGCCGGACACCGGGAAGGTAATCTCATTGGCGGTGTTGAAAACGATTCGCAACAGCCGCTTGATATCTTCCATCGTGCGGATGAAATCGGGGTCGAGATGGCCGACCACCGGTGAGGCCATCGCCTTCATCACGCGCGGGCTGACGTTGGACGGTCCGGGGCCCATCAGGATCCGCACGCCGGGTTGCAGTTCAGGAAAGCTAAGCGCCAAGGTTGCCTCTCCGATCGAAGCTGCCGCACGGGGCGGCGGTTGCGCGGCGCCGCCGCTTGTGACGGCGCCGCAACGACAGATCGGGTCCATCTTAGCGGCGCCCGCCGCAAAATTGGAACCATCGGCTAGCGCACGAATCGGGCCACCGGCGTGCTAAGGTCGGCGCAATGTCCAGCAACGGCAACTCACGGCTCGATCCGCACCTGATCGCGGAGCTGCGCGCGGCGCTCGGCGACGACGCGGTGGTCGCGCGCGCCGCCGAGCTCAAGGTCTACGAATGCGACGGGTGGACGATCGAAAAGGCCGCGCCCGAAATTCTGCTGCGGCCGCGGACCGCCGCCGAAGTCAGCGCCGTGCTGAAAATCCTGCACCGCGAGGGCGTGGCGTTTGTGCCGCGCGGGGCCGGCACGGGCCTGTCCGGCGGATGCCTGCCGATCGGCGCGCCGGTGATGATCTGCACCTCGCGCATGAACCGGATTCTCGCGGTCGATTACGCAAGCCGGCGCGTCGAGGTGGAAAGCGGCGTGGTCAATCTCCACGTCAGCAACGCGGTCGCCGCGCGCGGTTTCTTTTACGCGCCCGACCCGTCGTCGCAGGCCGCCTGCACGATCGGCGGCAATATCGCCGAGAACTCCGGCGGTCCGCATACGCTCAAATACGGCGTCACCACCAATCACGTGCTCGGCCTCGAAATCGTGCTGCCCGACGGCAAGATTGCCGAGCTCGGCAGTGCGGCCGAGGAGCGCTGCGGCTACGACCTGGTGGGCGCGGTGGTCGGCGCCGAGGGCACTGCGGGAATTGTGACGCGGGCAACGCTCAAGCTCACGCGCGAACCCGAGGCGCGGCGCACGATGCTCGCGGTTTTCAGCGACGTCGACGACGCGACCCGCGCGGTCTCGGCGATTATCGCGGCCGGCATTATTCCGTGCGCGATCGAGCTGATGGATCAACTGATCATCCGCGCGGTCGAAGCGGCCTTTCATGCGGGCCTGCCGACGGACGCGGGCGCCGTGCTGATCATCGAGCTCGACGGCGCCATCGCCGGCCTCGACGATCATGCGCAGCGGGTCGGCGAACTGGTGCGCGGGGCCGGCGCGCGCGAAGTGCGGCTGGCGCACGACGACGCCGAGCGGGCCATCCTGTGGAAAGCGCGCAAGCGCGCGTTCGGCGCGGTCGGGCGGCTGGCACCCAATTACGCCACGCAGGACGGCGTGGTGCCGCGCACGCGCCTGCCCGATATCCTGCGCGCGATCGGCGCGATCGCGTTGCGCCACAACCTGCGGATCGGCAACGTGTTCCACGCCGGCGACGGCAATATCCATCCGATCGTGCTCTACGACGAGCGCGACGCGGACCAGACCCGGCGCGCGGTCGCGGCCGGCCGCGAAATCCTGCAGGCGTGCGTCGCGATGGGCGGTAGTCTGACCGGCGAGCACGGTATCGGCGCCGAGAAGATTGCCGAGATGCCGCTGATCTTCTCGCCCGAAGACCTGACCGTGATGAGCGAGCTCAGGCGCGTGTTTGATCCCGACGGACGGGCCAATCCGAACAAGGTGATTCCCACGCCGGGTTCGTGCGTCGAAGTCAGCACGCCACGCCGCCAGGTTCCAATTTGACCGTCCCCATTTGATGGTCCCGATGCGATCGTCATTATCCGATAGTCGCGACCCGATGGTTTCGCTATAACGGTCCGGCTCTGCCGCACATTCGCCGATGAACGACCACGACGCTCCACAACTCGTCCGCACCTTTGCCGCGCTGATCGGCGAGTCGCGGATACGCGCGCCGCAGGGCCGCGAGACGCGCGCCGCATCGATCATTGCCGAACCGCACGACGCGCGCGAAGTCGCCGAGATCATCCGCAAGTGCGAGGCCGACGCGATCACGCTCGCCCCGATTGGCGCGGGACGCACCCTCGCCGCGATGCGTCCGGCACCGGTGGCCGTTGGAGTTTCGCTCGCCCACATGGCGGCGATCATCGCCTACGAGCCCGACGACATGACGGTTATCGCCGAGCCCGGCCTAACGCTGGCCGCGCTCAACCGGCAGACCGCGCAACACGGACAGCATCTGCCGGCCGACCCGCCGCATCCCGAACTGGCGACGCTCGGCGCGCTGGTTGGCGCCGCGCACGCCGGACCGATGCGCCATGCGGAGGGCACCGTGCGCGACCTGCTGATCGGCGTGCGCTTCGCGGGCCACGGCGGACGCCTGGTGCATGGCGGCGGGCGCGTGGTCAAAAACGTCGCCGGTTATGATTTGATGAAGGTGATGACGGGATCGTTCGGCACGCTCGGTGTGATCACGGAGACCACTTTCAAGGTGCGCCCGATGGCGGAGCAATACGCAATCGCGTTCGCCGCGTATGGCGACGTAGCTTCCGCAAGCGCCGCCGCCGCGCAATTGCATCACGCCGCCGCACTGGCGCATCTCGAAGTCGCAAGCCCGGCCGCCAGCCACGCGCTCGGCCTGCGCGGCGGCTTCACGGTGATCGCGGGGCTGGCCGGCAGCGCCGCCGAAGTCGCGGAGTTGAGCGCGCGCACGCGGGCGATGCTCGCGGCCGGCGCGGAGATCATGACGGGAGCGGAGGCGATAGCGGCGCGCGAACGGCTGCGCGATTGCGATTTCGCCGACGCCGCGATCGTCGCGCTGATCGCCGTGCCGCCGGCCGAACTGGCGCGCTGCCTCGAGCCGGCGGAGGTCGAATTCGTCGCGCATGCGGGATGCGGCGTCGCGCGTATTTCGTTGAGCAGCGGCGCGAATCCGGCGGAGGCCTGCGCGGCGCTCGCGCGCATCCGCATGGCCGTCCACGCCGCCGGCGGCAATCTCCGCGTGCTGCACGCCGCATCCGAGATGCGCCCCGGGCTCGAGTTTTTCGACCAGCCGCCGCGCGCCGCGTTCGCCCTGATGCAGACGCTCAAGCGCACGTTCGATCCGCACGGCGTCTTCAACCCGCGATGCTTCGTCGGCGGACTGTGAGCGCACCGCGATGGCGACGACGATGAAGCACGAAACTCCCACCAGCATGGCGCCGGCGATTGCCGCCGCGACGCCCGCGCACGCGCTGCGTCCGGTCGTCGATTACGAACTGCTCTTCGATTGCGTGCATTGCGGACTGTGCCTCGAAGCGTGCCCGACCTACGTCATCACGCGCGCCGAAGTCGATTCGCCGCGCGGGCGCATCTACCTGATGAAGTCGCTCGCCGACGGTTCGCTCACGCTCGACGCCGACGCGGTGCGCCATCTCGATCTTTGCCTGGAATGCCGCGGATGCGAGACCGCGTGCCCGTCGGGCGTGCATTACGGCAAGCTGATCGAACAGTCGCGCGTTTACGTCGAGCGCAATTACCGGCGCGGCCTGGCCGAGCGGTTGCGCAACCGCGTCATCAACGCGATCTTTCCGTATCCCGCGCGGATGCGCGTGCTGCTCGCGCCGGTACGGCTGGCCGAACGGGCCGGACTGCGTCCGCTGATGCGCCGGCTGGCGCCTTCCGCGATGCGCGACTGGCTCGATCTGATTCCGCCGCTCACACCGCGCAAACCCGCGCCGCATTCGCCGGGCGACGCCGCCACCGTCGCGGCCGACGCGCCGAGCGCCGTGGTGCATCACGGATGCGTCGCGCAGGTGCTCACCGACGCCGAGAACTGGAACACCGAGCGCGCCCTCGCCGCTGTCGGCTATCGCGTCGCGCATCTGGCCCGCACGCAATGCTGCGGCGCGCTCGACCTGCATAACGGCAATCTCGAACGCGCGCGCGAATTTGCCCGCGCCAACGTCCGCGAATTCGAGCAGAGCGGCGCCGACGCGATCGTCTCGGCAGCCTCAGGATGCGCCGCGGTGTTTGCCGGCTACGGCGAGTTGCTCAAGGACGATCGCGAACTGGCCGCGGCGGCCGCCAGGGTCGCCGGGCGCGTGAGCGATTTGAGTTCGCTGATGGTGGCGCGCGGCCATCGCTTCACGCACGAGTTCCGCGCCACCGTCACCTACCACGACTCGTGTCATCTGGCGCATGGACTGGGCGTGCGCGATGCGCCACGCGCGATCCTGCGCGCGATCCCCGGTGTGAATTTAATCGAGATGGCGGAATCGGATCTGTGCTGCGGATCGGCCGGCAGCTACAACCTGACCGAACCGGCGATGGCGCGCGCGCTGGTCGGGCGCAAGGCCGGCAATATCGCGGCGACCGGCGCCGACTACGTCGTGCTCGGCAACCCCGGATGCGAATTGCAGATTGCCGCCGAATTGCGCCGGCGTGGCGCGCGGACCCGCGTGATCCATCTGGCGGATTTTCTCGCGCTGGCGGCGGGCGCGAACCCGTCGCGCACGGACGGCACTGCACCGGCGGTTTGAGCGCCGTCGCGCGCGACACGCGGATCGAATGCGCACCGCGCGCCCGCGCACTAACCGAGCATGCCGCTGTGCTTGAGATACTCGGCCAGCAGCACCGCGCCGCGGCCCGCACCCATCGCGGCGTTATGGCTTACCAGCAGGTACTTGATGCCGTTGGGCAGAACTTCGTCGGCGCGCACGCGCCCGACCGAGGTGGTCATGCCGCGTTCGGCGTCGCGATCGAGCCGGGGCTGCGGCCGCATCGGATTGCGATGCACGGTGATCATGTGTTTGGGCGAGTTGGGCAGACCGAGCGCGGTGAATGCGCCGCCGAAACTCTCCATCGCGGCGATTACCTCTTCGACCGACGCCGCGCGCTTGAGTCCCACCGTCACCGCTTCGGTATGGCCGGCGAGCACCGATGCGCGCGTGCAGGTCGCGCCGACACGCACCGGATGCTCCGCGATCGCGCCTTTGCCGACGCGCCCCAGGATCTTGCGCGTCTCGATCGTCACGCGCTCTTCCTCGCGCGGGATATACGGGATGATGTTCTCGACGATGTCGAGCGCTGGCAAGTCGCGCCCCGCGCCCGAAATGCCCTGCATCGTGGTGACGATCGTCGCGTCGACGCCAAAGCGCTCGTCGAGCGCCTTGAGCGTCACCGCCAAGCCGGTCGCCGTGCAGTTCGGCAGCGTTGCGAGAAAGCCCTTCCATCCGCGCCGCCGGCGCTGCTCGGCGACCATCGCGAGATGCTCGAGATTGACGCCCGGGATGACCAGCGGCACGTCGGGCTCCATGCGAAAGGGCCGCGCGGTGCTGATGGTCGGGGCGTGCGCGGCGTAGAGCGGCTCGAGTTCGCGCGCAGCCTCGGATTCGATCGCCGCGAAGACCACGCCAATCCCGTCGAGCTTGAGCGTCCGGGCCTCCTGCACGGCGAGCCCCAGTGCGGCGCGCGGCGGCTCGCCGCCATCGACGTACCAGCGGCGCATCCCGCTGTCGGCGTCGGTGATCGCCTCGTCAAACGTCCGCCCGGCTGACCGTTCGGAGGCCGCCAGCGCGGCAATTTCAAAATCCGGATGACCGTCGAGCGCCGCCAGCACCTGCTGGCCCGCAATCCCGGTGGCTCCGACCACTGCAACTGGAATCTTCATCGCTGTATCAACTGCCCGGGCGCATGCCCGTCCTGTGTTTCATCGGGCGAGGCCCGTGGCGAAAGCCTATAGGCGCCGGTCGCGGGCGTCCAGATGTTGCGCCACGCGCGAGGTTCATCTCGCCGCGCACCGCGCCTCCCGACGGTTATTCCGGTACGCCGCGCGACGGGCGCTTCAGAGATGTGCGGCGATCCATTCCTGGGCCAGCGCGAACAACTCGTCACCGCGCCCGCTCAGGCGATGGTCCGCGCCGTCGAGCAGGCACAGTCGTTTGGGCTCGCCCGCGCGCTCGAAGATCAACTCGGAGCTGCGATGCGGCAGGATCTCGTCGGCAATGCCGTGAATCAGCAGAAGCGGCTTCGGCGCGAGCCGATCGGCCACGTGCGCGCCGGCGAGCTGGCTCGAAATCGCGATCACGGTCGCCGCGGTCGCACTGAGCGTGCCGGCGTTGATCGCGATTGCGCCGCCAAACGAATGGCCGACCAGCGCCGCGCGCGCGTGGCCCACGCCCTTGATAAAGGCCAGCCCCGCGACCGCGTCGATCAGGCATTCGGCGAAGTCGTTGGGCGCGCGATAGTTGAGCCGCACCACGCTGATTCCGCGAGCCGGCAATTCGCGGCCCAGCCGCAGGTAGAGCTGCGCCGGACCGTCGAAGCCGCCGAGCGCGCCGCTGACGCATAGGACGGCGCGTGACGCCGGCGCCGCCGCGTGCATGATCATCGCGATCGGCCCGCGCGTGGTGCGCATCGTCAGGCGCTGCGCGCCGTCGAGCATCTCGCCGGGGTCAACGCCGACGATGCGCAAGTCGAGCTGATCGTCACTCATTGCCGCAGGCTCGCCGGGTCATTCGCGCCGCGCGCGGGCCGGCGGCCTGACGGCGCTAGCTGCCGACCACGCGGCGCAGTTCCGCGCACGACTGAGCGATCGCGCGCTTGGCCGCGTCGAGCTTGCCCGCCATCATCAAAAAGCCATGGCAGACGCCGTCGTAGCGCTCCGCCTTGACCGCCACGCCCGCGCGCTTGAGCGCTTCGGCGTAGGCCTCACCCTCATCGCGCAGCGGATCGATCGAGGCCGTGAGCACCAGCGCGGGCGGCAGCCCGGCCAGACTCTTGGCGCATGCCGGACTGAAATAGGGATTGGTGCGGTCTTTGTCGCTCACCATGTAATGGTCGTAAAACCAGACCATGTCGCCGCGCGACAGGATATAGCCGTCCTGCGTGAACTCGCGTTGCGAGGCCGATTCCTTCGACCAGTCGGTCGCCGGATAATAGAGCAGCTGAAACGCGATCGCCGGTCCGCCCTTATCGCGCGCCATCTGCGCGACGACCGCCGCCAGGTTGCCGCCCGCGCTGTCGCCGCCGACGGCGATCCGTTGGGCGTCGACGCCGAGCGCCGCCGCGTTAGCCGCGACCCATTTGGTCGCCGCGTAACAATCGTCGGGCGCGGCCGGAAACTTGTGCTCGGGCGCGAGGCGGTAATCGACCGAGACCACCACGCATCCGCCGCCCTTGGCCAGCGACCGGCACAAGTCGTCATGCGTGGCGATATCCCCGATGACCCAGCCGCCGCCGTGAAAATAGACCAGCGCGCCCTTGGGCGCGGCGCCCGCCGGGGTATAGATGCGCACCGGGATCTCGCCGGTCGGACCGGAAATCCGGCGGTCTTCGACTTTGGCGACCTCGTCGGGCGTGCCGGCAAACACCTGCACCAGCAGGCGGATACCCTCGCGCGCCTCAGCCGGCGTCATGGAATTGAACGACTTGGCACCGGCGCCCGCAAGCTGGTCCAGTATCGCTTTCATTTGTGGGTCGAGATTCATCGCGGTCTCCCCGAATTGTGATCGTCGTGAACTCGGCCGTGTACTGCGGCCGTTCGCGATCATTAGGTCGTTGCGCCGCCCAGCGCAAGCGAACGATTGGCCGCCGCCAGCGCGCGCATACGCCGCGACCGTCCCCGTGCGGGCCGGAGTTCGCGCGCGGCCATCGATGCGGCGTCAGCGGGAAATTCCGGGGGAGTTCCCGCGCCGCCGTCGATCGTAGTAGCCTGCTGGCGCCGTCGGCCGGTCATGACCGCGCGACGCGCGCCCGGCGGCCGGCGAGATCATCATTGATTGTCGGAGGTAATTGCTAATGGCCAAGAAGCCGGTGGACTTTACCGAACTGCTCAAAGACGCACCGAAGAACTGGGGCCGCTGGGGCGCCGACGACGAGATCGGCGCGCTCAACTTCCTCACCAGCGCCGAAGTGCTGCGCGGCGCGCGCTCGATCAAGAGCGGCAAGGTCTTCATGCTCGGCGTGCCGCTGGCCCATCCCAAGGGCGACCCGCTCTACCCGTCGCGTTCGCAGCCGATTCGCACCATGGCGATGGATAAGGGGTTTTACCTGAGCGGGCTCGCGCAGCCGATGCCCGGCGGGATCGAATACGCCGACGACGTCATCGTGATGTATCTCCAGGGCACCACCCAGTACGACGCGCTGGGCCACGTCTGGTATGGCGACAAACTCTACAATGGGTATGATACCAAAACCACTATCGGCGGCCTGCAGAAATGCTCGATCGAGCCGATCGCCAACCACGGCGTGGTCGGCCGCGGCATCCTGCTCGATATCGCGCGGCTCAAGGGCAAGCCCTCGCTCGACGCCAACGAGCCGATCACCGTCGCCGACCTCGAAGCGGCCGCCGCGCGCCAGCAATGCACCATCGAAAAGCACGACATCCTGCTGATCCGCACCGGATGGCTCAAGCGCTTCTACGACAGCGGCTTCCAGGGCATCTTTCCCAATGGCGAGTTCAAGGAGCCGGGCCTCGCCTACAGCCCCGAGATGGTCAACTGGTTCCATCGCATGGAGATTCCCTCGATCGGCACCGACACCATCGCGAGCGAGCAGACGATGCACGAGGAGAGCGGCACGGTGATCGCGCTGCATGCGGCGCTGCTTCACGATCAGGGCGTCATCTTCAACGAGATCGATTGGCTCGAAGACCTCGCCGCCGATTGCGAGGCCGACGGCCAGTACACCTTTCTGTTCGTCGGCGCGCCGCTTAAAGTGGTGCGTGGCGCCGGGTCGCCGGTCAATCCGGCCGCGATCAAATAGTCGCCGAAAAGTTTTTACACGGCTTTCAACCGAGTATTTCCCCAGGGAGTGATGACGATGCTGTTCATGCTCAAGGTTTATATCGACAAGCCAGCCGACAACTCGAACAAGGAGTTCTACGGAGTGTGGCTCAAGGAGTCCGAAGCGGCGCTCGGTGCCGTCAAGGCGGGCGCGATCAAGGGTATCTGGAAGGCCGCCGGCCAGCCGATCATCATCGCGGTGCTTGACGTGCCGAGCGCCGACGACCTCGATCACGCGATGTACGAACTGCCGATCTGGAAGCTCGGCTTCGCACACATCGCCAAGAATATCGAGATCACGCCATTGCGCCCGTACGAGAACTGGGCCGAGGATCTGAAAAAGCTGGCGCAGGGCTGATTCGGCCCGCGCGCGCGAAAAGAGGGGCGGCGCGGGCGCATCCGCTCCGCCCCCTCGAACGTCAATAGGATTACCGATCGGACCGATCGCGCCGCCGCTTCGATTGCGCATCGCGGCCGGAGTTGCTAGGCCGGGGTCTGGACTGCGGGGCAGCCGGATCTCGCCGGTGACCGCGGATTTCCGGTTAATCGGTGGATCGCCTCCACGAGGCGCGAAGAGAGGACCGAACCATGGCGACATTCCCGGTAAGCGCGGTTGAGGTGTTCGGACGCGGCGTCCTGAAGTCCGAGGGCGTGGTCGTCGACAAGGACAACAACGTCTATGGCGGCGGCCGCAACGGCGTGATGTACAAAGTCACGCCCGACGGCCGGGTCAGCGAACTGGCGACGCTGCCCGCCGGCTCGATTCCCAACGGGGTCGCGATGGATCGCAACGGCGATCTGGTCTACTGCGACCTCGGCAAAGAGGCGGTCGTCCGCCTGACGCGCGACGGCAAGACCTCGATCGTCGCCGACCAGGTCGGCGGCCTCCATCTGAGCCTGCCCAACTTCGCGACCTACGACGCGGAGGGCAATCTCTACGTCTCGAACTCCAGCACCAGCAACATCAATCACATCCTGCCCGAGTTGCTGAAACCGTCGCCCAAGGGCGCACTGGTGGTCGTCCGGCGCAACGGCAAAAGCGAAATTGTCGCGACCGGCATCTACCTCGCCAACGGCACCGCGATCGACCCTAGGGAAGAGGCGGTCTACGTGCTCGAATCGACGCGCTACGACTGCCTGCGGATTCAGATTAAGAAGGACGGGACGTTCGGTAAGCCGGAAATCTACTCGAAGGATTTTCCGGCGATTCCCGACGGCATGGCGTTCGACCTCGACGGCAACCTCTTCGTGACGCTGCCCGGCAAGGCCAAAAAAGAGGGCGAGCCGCCGCACGACAAGATCCTGTTACCCGCCAATCAAATTCTGCAGATCGACAAGTCGGGCAAATGGACCATGATGATCGATGACCCGGCCAGCGAACGGCTCGACCATCCGACCAATTGCGCCTTCGGCGGTCCGGGCTTACAGGATCTCTATTTCGCCAACCTGGAGGGCGAGCACTTCAGCCGCGTGCATACGAACTTCCGCGGCCATCCGCTGTACCATCAACGGTGAAATTCGCGCGCGGCGGCGCGATGCGATCAGGCGCGCGGAGCGCCGCTGCCCTCCCCCCTCACCGCTACGCGCTCAGATGCGATCAACTGTGGCGCAGGTGCGCGAGGTTCGCGAAAAAATCGGGATAGGTCTTAGCCACGCAGCCGGGATTCTTGATCCGCACGCCGCCGAGCTTGAGGCCGGCCACCGCAAACGCCATCGCGATGCGATGGTCGTCGTAGGTCTCGATCGCCGCGGGCCGCAGATGCGACGGCTCGATCTCGAGCCCGTCGTCGAACTCGCGCACACTTGCGCCCAGCCGGCGCAGTTCCGTCGCGAGCACGCGAATCCGGTCGCTCTCGTGATAGCGAATGAAGCCGACCTTGCGAATCCGCGTCGGCGATGAGGCGAATGGCGCGATCGCGGCGAGCGTCGGCACCATGTCGGGCATCGCATTCATCGCGACATCGACGCCGGCCAGCCGTCCCGCGCCGATCACCTCGACCGCGTCGCTCCGCCAGGTCACCCGCGCACCCATCCGCTTGAGCAGATCGATAAAGCGCGCGTCGCCCTGGATCGAGTCGCGCCCGAGCCCGCGAATGACGACGGTGCCGCCGGCCAGCGCCGCCGCCGCAGCGAAATAGCTTGCGCTCGAGGCGTCGGGCTCGACCGTAAAGTTCATCGCGCGATAGCGCTGGCCGCCCGGCACCGTGATCGCGTCTCCCGCGACGTTGCTCGCGGCGCCCCACCGTTCCATCAGTGCGAGCGTCATCGCGATAAACGGCCGCGCGGTGTCGCCCGCCGCGATCAGCCTGAGGCCGTCGCGCCACAGCGGCGCCGGCATCAGCATCGCCGAGACGAATTGCGACGAGAGGCTCGCGTCGATCGTCGCCGCGCCGCCCAGGCAGGCGCCCGCGCGCGTGTCGATCACGATCGGCGGACAGCCATCGCCGCGCTCGCTCGAAATTTTGACGCCGATCGCGGCGAGCGCATCGATCAGCGCGCCGGCCGGCCGCTCGCGCATCCGCGCGTTGCCGTCGAGCCGGTAACGGCCGCGCCCGAGCGTCACGAAGCCGGCCAGAAACCGCATCGCGGTGCCCGCGCCACCGACCTCGAGATCGGCGCGCGCCGCGGCAATCGCGCCGCCGCGTCCGGCGACCGTGATGCGGTGCGCGGCCTCGGCCACGTCCACCGCAAAGCCCAGCGCATCCAGCGCCACCGCCATCTGCCGCGTGTCGTCGCTGAGCAGCGCGCCGTCGATTACCGAGCGCCCGTCGGCCATCGCGGCCAGCAGCAGCGCGCGGTTGGTGATGCTCTTCGATCCGGGAACGTCGATAGTCGCGGCGATCGGCCGCTCGAGCGGAACTATTTCGATTTCATCGGGCGGCACGTCGCTTCGAGCTTAGCCGCCCGCGCCAACCGGTCTCAAGCGCCTCCGTCGAGCCAGTGGAATAGGGCGGTGGCACCTCCGGACCTATCCACCAGAACGATTCGTCAACCGATGGCCAACCACGAGGCTCCGCGCTTGATCCAACGACTGGCAATCCCGCCGCGGCCGCGACCGATGACCCACGAGCCAACCGCGACAGCCGCAACCCGTCACTATGAGCGGCGTAGAGCCAGCAATGAATATCCATGCGAATTTTCGGCATCGACTATCAATAATCGTCAGCAGCGAGCATTGACTGTGCGTCACCAAGTCTTTATTCGATATACATGCCGTTTGGCGGAGGAAGGCCCGGGGCCGTAATCCCCGGGATGTGGTGAATTCGACTGAGATCGATGCGGAGGGGAACTTGCCGAGCGGAAAATTCAGTAATGGAAGATGGCTGCGGCGAACGCTGACGGCCGCGCTGGCTGGTCTGCTAATTATCGGCGCGACATGCACGCGCGCCTTGGCCGGTTCGGAATATCCGTTTCCCCATCCGGCGGCGATTGCGCCGAACGTGAAGTTCTGGGTGGCGATATTCGCGACCTATTCGGATCGTGACTTCATCATTCATGATCGCGACCAGATTGACCGCGTCTACCAGGTGATGCATCTGCCGGGCGACGGTGATCCGGGCCGCGACGAAGTTGCCGCGGCCAACGATTATCTGAAGAACAAGTACGCCGATATTCTCAATCGCCTGGCAGCCGGCCAGCCGCCCGCGAATCCGGAGGAACAACGGGTCGCCAATATGTTCGCCGGCGAACCGCGCTCCGCCTGCGCCGTCGCGGCGCAAAATCTGCGCGTGCAGCAGGGCCTGCAGGAACGTTTCCGCGAAGGTCTGGTGCGCAGCCGCTATTACCGCGTCTCGATGGAGCGGATCTTCCGCGCCGCCGGCCTACCGCCCGAACTGGTTACGCTGGCGACGGTCGAGTCGGGCTTTTACAGCCGCGCCAAATCGAGCGCCGGCGCCCTCGGTATCTGGCAGTTCACGCGCGGCACCGGCAAGCAGTACATGCGCATCACGCGCTACCACGATGATCGGCTCAATCCGACGACCGAGACCGAAGCGGCGGCCGAGTTGCTGCGATCGAACTATGACGCGCTGGGCAGTTGGCCGCTGGCGATCACCGCTTATAACTACGGCACGGGCGGCACCGCCGAGGCATCGTCGGAATTTGGCGGCAATTACGATCGTATCGTGCAGAACTACAACGGCCCGCATTTCGGCTTCGCCGCGCGGAATTACTATGCCGAGTTCCTGGCCGCGCTCGAGATTCATCAGCACGAGAACCAGTACTTCCCCGATATCGAAAACGACCAGGCGCCGCCGCCGCCGGTCGTCAGGACCGATTTCGCGCCGCCCCACCGGGCGCGTCACTATCGTCACCACGTGATTCGTTCGGTCGCCGCGCATTCAGCGCATCACTCGCGTCATCACACGACCTCTTCCGCGTCGGTCGGCAGGCGCCATGCGGGGCGTCACCCGCGCGTGGTCGCCGGCGAGCAGGGCTCCGGCTCCGCTTCGTAAGCATCGCGTCACCGCCGGCGCAAGTGTGGCAGGCGCGATCGATCCTGCGATCGCGTTGCCGCGACGGTTCGCCTCCGCCAGCGAATTAGCTCAGTCGGCCCGCGCCGCCAGGGGCCGTCGCAGCGAGCGCCGGCGTCCTCTGCTATTGTTTTCCGGAATGGATTTGACGGGCTTTGCACCGGAATTGCGCGCGCTCGCGGCGCACCTGGCCGATCGCCTGGGTAACGGCGATGAGGCCGCGCGCACCCTGGCGCAAGTGCGTGAATGCGCCCCCGACGAGCGCCTCGCGATCGCCTTTTTGTTGAAGCTCGCCGAACAGACTCCGGCGGTGATGGACGCGGCGATGGCCGATCCGCAACGCATCGCGGATCTCGCCTTCTGCCTGGGTGCCTCCGAACTGGTCGGCACCGGACTCGCCGGCGCGGGCGCGAACTGGCTCGCGATCTTTGACGACGCGCGCACCATCGGTGCGGCGGCGATGATCGATTCGATCGCTTACGCGGGGCGCCCACCGACCGATCTGGCCGCCGCTGGCGCCGCGCTCGGCGAATTCAAGCGCCGATGCTTTCTGCAAATTGCGATTGGCGATTTGACGCGCCGCCTGACCGTGGTCGAAACCACGCGCGCACTCTCGCGCCTGGCCTGCGAATGTCTGCGCGGCGCGCTTGAGGCGGCCGGCCGGCTGGCTGAACCGGCGGGCGTCGTCGCGGACGATTTCTGCGTTATCGCGATGGGCAAGCTCGGCGCGGGCGAACTCAATCTCAGTTCGGATATCGATCTGATTTATCTGTTCGGCGGCGCGGCGACGCCGGCGCGCCAGGAGGCCGCTATCCATATCGGCGAAGCCCTGACCGAGATCATCACGGCGCAATGCTTCCGCGTGGATATGCGGCTGCGGCCCGGCGGGCGCGAATCACCGCTGGTGATGCCGGTCGAGAGCGCCCTCAACTACTACCAGAGCATGGGCGACACCTGGGAGCGCGCGGCGCTGCTGCGGGCGCGTCCGGTGGCCGGGGCGATCGCGGCCGGTGCCGGCCTGCTCGACGAGCTGACGCGCTTTATCTACCGCCGCTATCTGGATTTCGACACGCTGCGCCAACTACGCGCGATGAAGCGGCAGATTGAGCAGGAGCTGCGGTCACCCGACCTGGTCGCGCGCAATTTGAAGCTCGGCCGCGGCGGCATCCGCGAGCTCGAGTTCATCGTGCAGTCGCTCACCCTGATTTACGGCGGACGCGACCCGCGCCTGCGCACCGCCGAGACGCTGGGCGCGCTGGAACGGCTCTCCGAGCATGGCTACCTGGCACCGGTGCGGATGCGCCGGCTGCACGACGCCTATCTGTTCCTGCGCGATGCCGAGCACAAGCTGCAAGTCGTCGCGGGCCTGCAAACCCATACGCTGCCGGCCACCCCCGGCGCGTTCGCGATGCTCGCCGCGCGGCTGGGCCTCGGCAAAGGCGCGGCGGCGGCGGCGCGCCTGCACGAGCAGTTGCAAGTCCATCGCGAATTCGTCGCGATGCAGTTTCGCGAGATGCTGGCGGGCGGCGGCGAGCGCAGCGAGGCCAAGGCCTCGGCCGGCGCCGTCGCGGCGTGGCGCGCCGCCCACGATCGCGATCAGGCGGCCGCCGCGCTGGCCGAACTGGGCTTCAGCCGGCCGGTTGAGAGCGCCAATCATCTGGCGCTGCTGGCCGAGGATCCGCCCCACGGATCGTCGAGCGCGCGGCGGCGCGAATTGCTCGAGCGGCTGAGCCCCGAGCTGATCGACGAGATCCGCATGTTGGCCGATCCCGATCTGGCGCTGATGAATCTCGCTTCGTTTATCGCGGCGGTCGGCGCGCGCACCTCGTTCCTGGCGCTGCTCGAAGAGCATCCGGCGACCCGCCGGGTGTTGCTGCGGCTGTTCGCCTCGAGCAGCCATCTGTCGACGCTGTTCATCATCCATCCCGAGATTCTCGACACGCTGGTGCGATCGGACCTGGCGCGGATGCGCCGCACGACGGCTGAATTGCGCGACGAACTGGCCGGGCTAGTCGCGGCGAGCGACGACTTCGAGAGCCGTCTCGACGCGATTCGATCGTTCCGCCAGCAGGAATTCCTGCGCGTCGCGATCGCCGATCTGGCGGGCGATCTTGAGCTCGAGGACGTCCAGGTCGAACTCACCCGGCTGGCCGAAACGGTTCTCCGCGAAGGTCTCCAACTGGCCCGTAGCGAGGCCGCCCTGCGCCATCCGATGCCGCCCGCCCTCGGCCTGTGCGCGCTCGCGATGGGCCGCTTCGGCGCGGGCGAGATGTCGTATAACTCGGACCTCGACCTGATTTTCGTCTACCACGATCCCCACGAGGTCGCCGGCGCGAGCCATGCCGCAGCCGCGCGCATGGTGCAAAAACTCATCGCGATTCTCGACGCGCCGACGCGCGAAGGAATCGCCTACCGGCTCGACCTGCGCCTGCGCCCCTCCGGCAAGGCCGGTCCACTGGTCACCTCGCTCGCGGGCTTCCGCGAATACCATCGCCACAGCTCGGCCGTATGGGAGCGGCAGTCGCTGGTCCGCGCGCGGGCGATCGCGGGCGACCCGTGGCTCGCCGGCGAGGTCGAGGCGGCGCGCGTCGAATGTGTCTTCGGGCGCGGGCTGAGCGCTGGTGAAGCCGGCGAGATCGCCGCAATGCGCGCGCGGATGGAGCGCGAGATCGGCGCCGAAACCCGCCATCGGCTCAATCTCAAGCAAGGGCGCGGCGGTCTCGTCGACGTCGAATTCATTACCCAGATGATGGTTCTGCGCCACGGACATCGCCACGAAGCACTGCGCCAGCGCGGCACGGTCGCGCTGATTCGCGCATTGGCCGAGGCGCAACTGCTCGACGGCCCGAGCGCGGCGGATCTCGAATCCGACTACCGCTTTTTGTCGCGCCTCGAGGATCGCCTGCGGATCGAGACTGACCAGGCCGCGTGGGCGCTACCGACCGCCCACGCTGAATTGACCCCGGTCGCGCGCCGGATGGGTTACGAAGGCGCCGACGCGGCCCTGCGCCTGCTCGCCGAACTCGATCGCCGGCGCACGCGGGTGCGCGCAATTTTCGCCGCCTGCTTCGCGCGCGAACAGGCGAGCTGAAGCGAAAATCAGGAAGCAATCAGCGGAACCTCTGAGAGGTTCCACACCTCCCGCATCACAAGATGCGGGCTCCGCCCCGTGCAACCGTTCACTCCGATCGGATAGTCATCTGCCTCGTGGCGTTCGCGGTATCCGCAAACGCAGTACCACTACATTGATTGTCTCAGTATAGTGTGTTTCGCAAGGCCTCTTCTTTCGCGGCGATCGCGACAAGGCTCCATTAGAAGTCGACTTTTACACCGGCCAGGAAATTGATCGTCGGGGCGGGAAAGCCGAAGGCCTCCGAGTAGTGCCGATCGAGCAGATTTTCGATCCGTGTGTAGAGTGACTCGCCGCGCACCACGCCCCAGCGCAGTCCCGGCGCGTAGGTCATCGCCAGGTCAAAACGATGGTAGGCGTCGTGATTGGTGATGGTGCCGGCGGTGGAGATGTCCTCGCGATCGCCGACGAAAGTGTAGGCGAGCGTGAGCGTCAGGCGATCCTCCGCGAGCAACGTGGCGGCGCGCGTGTACTCGGCCAGCGCCTGGGCGGAATATTTTGGCACCCGCGTCGGCTGCAAGCTCGGCGAAACCGAAACGTGGGTCTCATCCAGAATGGTCACGCTGCCCGACAGCGTGAGCCCGCTCAGCGGATGGACCGACGGCACCAGTTCGACGCCCTGCACGTCGACCCGGCCCGCGTTGCCCGCGGCCACGCCAAAGGGGGTCCCAGGCGCCGGTACGGTCACGATCAGATCATGCACCCGGCGCGAGAAATAGGTCGCCGTGAATTCGGCCATCTGGCCGAAGCTCTCGGTGAAGCCGCCGTCGTATTCGGAGGAGATTTCCGGGCGCAGATTGGGATTGCCGAAATCCGGAAAATAGAGCTCGTCGAAGCTCGGCGCGCGAAAGCCCTCGCTGTAGCTGCCGCGCAGCGTCAGCCCGTAGGCCTCGAGCGGGATCACCACCGACCACGCCGGGCTCACCTCGAGACCAAACTGGCTGTTGCCATCGACGCGAAAGCCGCCCGTGCCGATCAGATGGCCGTTGAACAGCCGCGCCTCCTGCTCGACGTAGCCGGCGTACTCCTGGCGGCGCGCGTTGAAAATAGTGAGAAATTGCGAGGGCGGCGCCGCCTTCGGGAAGAAAAAGAAATCGCTCTGCGAATGGATCCAGCGATCTTTGAAATCGAACCCCATCAGCGAGCGACTCCCCTCCGCCCAGCTGTAGACCGCCTCAAGATTGGCCCCGCGAGTCTCGTCCGGCACGTGGTCGGTCTCGGAGCTCAGGCTGCCGAACGGCACCACGGTCTGCTCAAGAAACGGCGTCGTGTTGAGGCGCAACTCGTCGCGCACGAAGTAGCCGCTCAGGGTCGCCGTCAGGTGATCGCCGAACCGGCGGTCGATCTCGCCCTTGTAGAGCATGAATTCGTTGCGCTGATGCGCGTTGGGATTGAGCGTGATGCCGCTGAAGATCGAATAATTCGCCAGGCTCACATTGGCCCGCGTATAGCGCGCGAAACCGCGAATCGTGGTGTTCTCGTCCAGATGATAATCCAGGCGTGCCGAGCCCGACAGGTTGTCGGAGCTGTCGTTCTTCAAACGATAGCCGGTAGTCGAGAAGTACGAGATTGTGCCCGAATAGGCGAGTTTGCCCTCGGCGCCCTGGAACGTCGCGACCTGGTTCTGGGTCGCGCGATTGCCGCCCTCCGACGACATGCTGAAGCTCGGCGCGCCCGACCCTTCCCGCGAGATCAGGTTGATCACGCCGCCGATCGCCTGCGATCCGTAGAGCGCGCCGCCCGCGCCGCGCACCACCTCGATACGGTCAAGGTCGTCGGTGGTCAGTCGGCTGATGTCGAACGATCCGGTGGCCGAGTCGTTGACCGGCACGCCGTCGATCATCACGAGGGTCTGCGCGGCGGTCGCTCCGCGAATCGAGACGTCGGCGATCGTGCCCGGCGATCCGCTTTGCGTGACCATCACGCCGGGAACTTCCCGCAAGGCGTCGGTGACCGCGTGAATCTGCTGCGACGCGATCAGCTTGCTGCTGACCACCGACGCGGTCGTGCCGACCTCGCTGAGCGGCGTCGCCATGCGTGTCGCCGTGACCACGATCACCATCCGCGGGAGCTTGCTCCGGCGCGCCGACGCCGCCGCTTGCGGGCGAGGCGCGGCCGGTTTCTTTGCCGCGGCCGGAGACTTCGCCGCGATCGCCGGCGCCACGCCAACGGCCGCCGAGGCGCCCGGCGCCGGAGCGCCTTCAGCGCCAAACGCGCGCGATGTGCATAGCGGACCAAGCAGGAAGCAGGAAAATACCATCACCGAAATTGATCGCCACATAACCACCCTCGTGATGCGGCGTCGGCACTTCGCGGAGGATGGCGTCGGGATCCGAAACGGTGAACCCGGCCCTGGGAATAGGCCGGGCGCTGAACGTCGGGCTCCAGAAGCCACCATCCCCGCGGAAGGCAGACAACCAAATCACCCGGTCGGTCTCCTGGCTTGGGGTTCTCTCTCGGGCCCGCCTTCCCGCTCGCGCGGTGGCATGATGGGCCTCCGTCCCCCCTCACAGTTGCGGGGCAGCGCCGGATTTTAACCGGCTTCCCGTGCACCGGGTGCGGCCTGTGTAGGTATACGATAGCGGCAGCACAGTCAACGATCGGCCCTGCGCGCGCCGCGACGCGTCGATTTAGCGGCGGCGCGAAAATCCGTTAGGCTCGTCCCCGATGGCGCATCTCACCTTCATCACGGGCGGCTCGCGCAGCGGCAAAAGCGCGCACGCGATCGCGATCGCGGCGGCCGCGCCGCCCGGCGCGCGCCGCTACTTCATCGCCACGGCCGAGGCGCTCGACGACGAGATGCGCGCGCGCATCGCGCACCATCGCGCGACCCGTCCGGCCGACTTTAGCACGCTCGAAGAGCCGATCGCACCCGCCACGGCACTCGCCGCGCTCGAGGGCCGCGCCGACTTCGCCGTGCTCGATTGCCTGACGCTGTGGATCGCCAACCTGATGGGCCGCGGCCTCGGCGATGACGCGATCATGGGCGAAGCCGGCGCGCTGGCCAAGGCGCTGCGCGCCGCGTCGTTTGCGATCGTCGTGGTCAGCGACGAAGTCGGCTCCGGAATCGTGCCCGAAAATCCCGCCGCGCGGCGCTTTCGTGATCTGCTCGGATGGACCAATCAGACGATCGCGCGCGCCGCCGATGAAGCCGTGCTGATGGCCTCGGGCTATCCGCTCAGGCTGAAATGAGCCGCTGAGTCAAATCCGCGCGCGGTGCAATTATACCGCCCGCGCCATCCGCGCCGCCGATGCTATCGGGCAATCGCGAGCAACACCGCGGTCTCGACCAGTTCGCCGGCCGCGCCAATCAGATCGCCGGTGACGCCGCCGAGCCAGCGCCGGTAGAGCGCCCGCAAGGCGATCGTGATCACGGCGGCGACCGCGCACGCGCGCAGTGCGTGCAGGGCCACCAGGGGAATCAGCGCGACGATCGCCGTCGCGGTCGCCACGCGCAGGTTGCGCCGCCGATCGCCGGCAAGCAGCGTCGCGCCCGCGCCGTCGGCGCGCAGATACTCGAGTCCCTGCGCAATCGCGACCATCGCCCAGCGGCCGAGGCCTGGCGCCATATACAGGGCGGCGTAGCGCGGCGCGCCGGCCGATCCCGCCAGCGCCGCGATCTTGAGGCCAATCACCAGGACCAGCGCGATCGCGCCGAAACTTCCGATCCGGCTGTCGCGCAGGATTTCCAGCGCGCGCGCCCGATCGCGCCCCGCGCCGATCGCGTCCGCCGTGTCGGCCACGCCGTCGAGATGCAGCCCGCCGGTGATCGTCGCGAGCAGCGCGGCGGTCAGGACCGCGCGCGGCGCCGGCGCGCAAAAATGTCCGAAACCCCAGTCGGCCACGCAAAGCACGCCGCCGATCGCAAACCCGACCAGCGGAAACCATCCGAATGAGGCGGCGACCTCGCCCGGATCGGCCGGCGCTACAGGCGCCAGTGGAAGAATCGTCAGGAAGGACGCGGCGAGGCGAAGCTGCACGAGGCGCGCGGCCGCGCGTGAATTCCCGCCCGGCGCGGCGTTTGCGGCGTCGCCGCCCGAGCGATCGCTCACTCGATCTTCCTGGAGACGCCGGCGCTCGCAAACGTCGCCATCTCATGAAACAGCGCCAGCGCCGCCTGAATCACGCTCATCGCGATCGCCGCGCCGCTGCCCTCACCCAGCCGCATCCCGAGATCGAGGATCGCGCGCGCGCCGAGCGCCTCGAGCGCCAGCGCATGGCCGCCCTCGGCCGATCGATGAGCAAAAAACATCTGCTCGCGCAGGCCGGGACGCAACTTTTCGGCCGCCGCAGCCGCGGCCGTCGCGATAAAGCCATCGACCACCACCGGCACCCGCACCGCCGCCGCGCCCAGGCATACGCCGGTCATCGCGGCGATTTCAAATCCGCCGATCGCCGCCAGCAGGCTCACCCCGTCGCCAAAACTCGCGCGATGGATTTTGAGCCCCGCTTCGATCGCCGCGATCTTGCGTCCGAGCCCGCGATCGTCAATGCCGGTGCCGCGGCCCGCCAGCCGCGCCGGCGCAACCTCGCTCAGCGCCGCCAGGATCGCCGCCGCCGGCGTGCTGTTGGCGATCCCCATCTCGCCGATGCCGATCAGCGTCGCGCCGTTGGCACGCGCCTCGCGCGCGGTCTCGATTCCAACTTCGATCGCGCTCCGCGCCTGCCCGAGCGACATCGCGGGACCCTCGAGGAAGTTGCGCGTGCCGGCGCCCATCCGGCGATAGCGCACGCCGGTCATCGGCGCCGCGCTGGTGTCGGTCGCCACGCCCACGTCGGTCACGATCAGGTCGAAGCCCAGGCGCCGCGCGAGCACGCTGATCGCCGCGCCACCCGCGCCGATATTGCGCAGCATCTCGACCGTCACCGCCTGCGGATAGGCGCTCACGCCGGCCGCCGCGATTCCGTGGTCGCCGGCAAACAACGTGATCATGCCGCGCCCGGCGAGGGCCGCGGGGTCGTGGCGAATCGCGGCGTAGCGCCGCACGATCTCCTCAAGATAGCCCAGGCTGCCGGGCGGTTTGGTCAGGGCGTCGAGCCGCGCACCGGCGCCGCGCGCCGCCTCGGCGTCGGGCGCCTCAATCGATGCGATCGTGTCGTCGAGCAGACTCATCGGCGATCTTCTCCGAAGAACTCGCGCGCCGCATGGATCAGGCGGTGGTTGTCGTCCGGCGTGCGGATTCCGATCCGGTACATTCCGGCACCGCACCCGGGCAGCGCGCTCAAGTCGCGCAGGATCAATCCGTGCGCGAGCATGAAACGGCCCAGGCCGTCCGTCGCCACGCCGCGTACGCCGCGCACTTCGACCATCAGGAAGTTGGCAGCCGAGGGATAGACGCGCAAGTCCGGATGCTCCGCGAGCGCCGCGCCGATCCGCTCACGCTCGCGGGCGACCAGTTCATGCGTGCGCGACAGGTAGCCGTGCGCATCGTCCAGGCAGGCAAGCCCGACGCGCTCGGCAATCGCGTTGACCGCCCACGGCTCGAGCCCCGCGCGCAGCCGCGCGATGGTCGCTGGCGCCGCAGCGACATAGCCCAGACGCAAACCCGCAAGCGCGAATATCTTGGTCAGCGATCGCAGCACGATCGGGCCACGCGCCGCGTCGATCAGCTCGATTGCCGAACGCGCGCCCGCGGCGAAATCGATAAACGCTTCGTCGAACACGCAGGCCGCGCGATGGCGCGCGCATGCGTCGGCGATCGCGCGGGCCTCGGCGAGGCCGATCAGCGAGCCGGTGGGACTGTTCGGACGGCCAAGGAATATCGCGTCCGCACCGCACTCCAGCGCCTGTGCGATCCGATCGAAGGACAGCGCGAAATCGCGCTCGCGATCCAGCGCGATCACGCGCGGCGCCGCGCCAGCCGCGATCAGCGCGTTGGCAATTTCGCTGAAGGTCGGGGTGACGATCATCGGCCGGCGCCAGTTGAAGGTCCGGGCGAGCAGATAGATGAGATGGGTCGAGCCGTTGCCAACCAGGATCCGATCGGGCGCGACGCCGGCCCAATCCGCGATCCGTGCGGCGAGCGCGTCGGGATAGGGGTTGGGGTAGCGCGCGATCGCCTCGGCCGCGCGATGGAATTCCGCGATCGCGGCCGGCGGCGGCCCGAGCGGATTGACGCTCACGCTGAAGTCGATTGCGCCGGTGGCCGCCGCACCGCCATGCGTGCGATCGCGCGCGATCAGCGGGAAGCGTTCGAGTCGATCGACCTTCGCGGAACTCACCCGATTTCTCCGTCAAAGAAAATTCCGCCACGCCAACTCATCACGCCAGCCGCAAAATGATCGTCCGCGTGATCGCCGCCAGAATCACGGCCGCGCCCGTCGCCCACCACATCAATTGGCGCGCCGCCGCAATATCGGCAATCGCTGGCGTGCGCACGGAACCGCCCAGGGTCGCGCGCGCTTCATTCACGCCGCCGTAAACCGCATCGCCACCGAGGCGCAGATCGAGCGCTCCGGCCATCGCGGCCTCCGGATAGCCGGCGTTGGGGCTCGAATGCCGCCGTGCGTCGGCGCGGCATACCGCCCACGCCGGCGCGCCGCGCCGCGCCGTGAATTGCGCCGCGACGATCAGGCAGAGTGCGGTGAGCCGCGCCGGCAGGTAGTTCGCCGCGTCGTCGATCCGTGCGGCGGCGCGGCCAAAATATAGATAACGCGAGTCGCGATAGCCGATCATCGAATCCAGCGTATTGATCGCCTTGTAGGCGATCGCCGCGGCCGGTCCGCCCACGAACAGCCACATAAGCGGCGCGATCACTGCGTCGGAACTGTTTTCGGCGACCGATTCAACCACCGCGCGAATCATCCCGGCGCGATCGAGCGACTGCGGATCGCGCCCGGCCAGCGCCGGCAGAGCGCGCCGCGCCCGCGCCGCGTCGTTGCCGCCGAGCGCGCGCTGAACCTCCGCCGCCGCGTCGTCGAGTCCGCGCAGCGCGAGCGTGGTCGCCGCGATCGCGATCGCGGCGACCGCGCCGGCCGCATCGCCGATCAAACCCGCCGCATCGATCAACGCCCACGCGGCCACTGACGCGATCGCGATCACCGCGAGCGCCAACAGCGCGCCCCGCAGATAGTCAGCGCGCGCGTCGCCGCAATGCAGCCGGCGCTCGCCCAAAGCAATCGCCGCACCGATCAGGCGCACCGGATGCGGTATCCAGGCCGGATCGCCGATCGCCACGTCGCACGCCAGCGCGGCGACAATCATCGGCGCCGACAGATGAAACGCATAGCTCATAGCGCGCCCGGGCGTGCGGCGCGCCGCAATGCGATCGCGCAACTGCGCATCACGGCGCGCGCGATCAGTTCGCCCGCCACGGTATGCTTGCCGCAGTAAACGATCGTGCCGTCGCGGTTCTCGCGATCGGGCGCCGGCGCCGCCATCGTGATGCAATCGGTGCCGGTGCCGGTGGCCGGCTTTCCGGAGACTACGCTGACCACTCCCGCCGCCTGCACGGCGATCACGCGCGCCTCGGTCGCGATCTGGATCGCCTCGGCCATCGCGGCGCCGTTCAGTGGCCGGTTGATCGTGACGATTAGATTAATTGTGCCGACCGCCGGCGCGCCGGCCGTCGCGCGATCGCCGGCGCGCAGCGCGTTGGAGCATCCGGCGGTACACCAGGCGGCGGCGATCAGTCCGCCGCGACGCATCGCCGCGACCCCTGCCCGCGCGATCTCCGCTCCGGTCATCATCGCGACGGCGCGCCGCGCACCATCCGCGTCGCGCGCGCCAATTGCGCGATGTGGACCGTTCGCCTCATGTTGCAACTTGGCTGCGCCTTCATGGCGCTCGAGTTCGCCCACCACCCGCCACAAATATGCGCCGGGCGCTTCGGTTGCCGCGCGATCGCCCATTTCAATCTGATGGTTCACGATGAGATCGGCTGGCCCGAGGCCACCACCCAGCGGCGCCCACCCCAGCGCCAGATACGGCGCCGGCAGCCAGACCGCCAAGGTGCGATCGGCGATCGTCCAGCGCCACGGCCCGCAGCGGCCGGCGCGCGCCCGCCCGGCGCGGCTCTTGAATGGCGGCACGTGGCGCGCGATCACTCGAGGTCGTCGGCGGCGGTCGCGGGAATGATACCGCGCCAGATGGCGGCGCTCTGCACCAGGTCGGCGAGCCCGGCGCTCGCGCCGGACGCCTGGCCATCCCATGAATCGAAATGCAGCAGCGAGCGCGGCGGCAGCCGCTCGGCCCATTGCGCGCTTTCGAGCAACGGCTGCGCCGGGAATCCCTCGACGTAACCGAGGCACAGATAGGCGACCGGGATCACGCGGCGCGGAATCGCGAAAATCGCCCGTAGGTCGGCGTTGCGCACGATACTCACCCAGCCCACGCCGAGGCCCTCGGCGCGCGCCGCGAGCCACAGGTTACCGACCGCGAGGCAGGTCGAGTAGACCTCGACGTCGCGGATGCCGACCTTGCCGAGCACGGCGGTCCCGAAGCGCTCGGGTTCGCAGGTGACGATCAGGTTGAGCGGCGCCTCGAGGATTCCTTCGAGCTTGAGCGAGCGGAATTGGCGCTGGCGCGCGCCGCTGAATTGCGCGGCGTTTTTCTCGCGCTCCGCGGCAAAGACCCGCCGCACCGCGCGCCGGCGCTCGAGATCGCGCACCACGATAAAGTCCCACGGCTGCGTGAAGCCGACGCTCGCCGCATGATGCGCCGCGACGATAATCCGCGCCAGCACATCGTCGGGCACCGGATCGGGCTTGAACTCGCGGATATCGCGCCGGCGGAAGATCGCTTCGTACAGACCGCGCTGCAACTCGGCCGGAAAGGCGTGCCGATCGGGCGGGTATCGCCGCCGCGCGCCGCGCTTGCCGGATAACACTGACGACATCTTAGCGGCGCATCGTGATTGTAAAGGCGCGGCGCGCGGCGCGATGCGCACCAGCGTGCACCGCGCTCCGTTGATTCAGGCCGCCGCCTTGCGCGCCGCCTCTAGCGCGGCCTCGAAATTCGGCTGCTCCGCGACTTCCTTGACATACTCGGCGTAGGTAATCTTGTCGTTCTTGTCGACCACGAAAACCACCCGCGCGAGCAGGTACAACTCCTTGATCAGCACGCCGTACGCCGCGCCAAAATTGGCCCCGCGATAGTCGCTCAGCGTGGTCACCTTATCGACCCCCGCCGCGCCGCACCAGCGCGCCTGCGCAAACGGCAGATCCATCGAGACCGTCAGCACCTCGACGTTGGCCGGCAGCTTGGCCGCCTCTTCATTGAAGCGGCGGGTCTCGGCGTCACATACCGGCGTGTCGACTGACGGAATAGTCGAGATGATCTTGACCTTGCCCTTGAACTCGTCGAGCGTAACCGGCTTGAGGCCCTTGCCGATTAGCGTAAAGCCCGGCGCCTTGTCGCCCGCCTTGAGCTCCGCTCCGACCAGGGTAAGTGGGTTGCCGCGCATGGTTACCGCTCCGCTGCGTTCTTCCGCCATCGCAATATCTCCTTGAAAATTAAACCGGAGGTGATTCCGATTACGAAATCGGGCGAATCCCCCCGGGGGGCTCTGACTCTAGCCGCTCCGTCCCGTGGGGTAAACCGCCGCGCCGCGGCGACCTCGCCGGCAAGTGCGATCACGACGACCGCGGCGATCGCGACTGTTGCTTCCGCAGCCTACTTGCCCGCGCTTGCGGTGAAGCGTGCGCGACGCTCGGCCTCGACCGTATCGGCGTCCTCTTTGACCGGGCGCGGCGGCAGAAAATTCGCCGTGTAGTCGGTCTCCTCCCAGCGCCGATCGTTAGCGTCCCACACGTACGGCAGCTCAATGATCGTGCCCGGCCGCGCGATCGTCTCGAACGCGCCGAGCGCGTCGCGCACGATACTGCGCTGCAGCTCCGGCTGATGCGGTTTGCCGGTCTGATGGCCGAGCGGGAAATTCACAAAGACCGCGCGCGGCGGATTCACCGCCCGCGTGATATCCAGCGCCGACGTCATGCACAGCGTCGGGATACCGGCCGCCTCCACCACCCGTGCGATCAGTCCAACGGACTGATGGCATACGGGTCAGGCAGGCACCAGGAAAAAGACGTCGACGTGCGCGCGCTTGAGTTCGTCGGCAATCTGTGGCGCGAGTTCTTCGCGCACCTTGCGCGCCGAATAGACCCCGCCCATGAAGCTGTAGGCCGGGTCGGCAAACTCGCCGATCACGCCGGCGGCCGCGAGTTCGCGCAGCGGGGTGAGCGGAAAGACACAGTTGTGATCGGCCTCGGCGTCGGTCGTGCGATAGCCGAAATGCCATACGCCAAGGTCGGCCTGCACGGCGTCACGCGGAATCCGCCGATAGCTGGCGTCCTCGCGATGGAAGCGCGGCTGATCGCGATAGAGGACGCCGCCCGATCCGATCAGCGCGAGCTTGCTCTCGGCGAGCGGCTGCTTGAGCGGCGTCCACGGCGGCGTGTCGTGATTTTCGACCCATCGGTACGGCGAGTATGCGTTGTAGAGCTCGCGCGTGCGCGGAATATAATCGACCGGCATGGTCCCTCGCCTCCTGCGACCTCGAGGCGTTCGTCGAACGCTCGTCGCCCTGCACTAATAGCTATAGCGCTGATTGCGCTCCGCGGGTAGCGGCGCCGCGGGGCTAGGAGGCCCGCGGCGGAAACATCATCTTGCCGGCGTGGAACTCACGCGCCACCAGGTCGATAAAGCCGTTGCGCACGGGCCATTCCAGGCGGCTGTCGCGCCAATGGATACGGCCGTCGGGGCCCTCGAACTCGGCCGCGATATTATGCACCCCGGCCCATGCCTTGGAGGCGCGTTCGCGATCGGCGGCGACCGCGGGAATCTTGCGCATCCGCTCCATCCAGGCTTGCAGCCGCGGCATCGCCGACATATCGATCTTCATCGAACGGGCCAATGGTGCATGGCAGATCGCGGTGAAGTCGGCCACGCTCGGCGCGCCGCAGAAATAGTCGCGATCGCCGAGTTCGCGCTCCAGCACTTCGAGCAGCGCGCGGCATTCGTCGACCGCCGCCGCGCGGATTGCCGCCGCCTCGGGCGCTTCGCTGCGCAGCACGCCCAGGAAGTAGCCAAAGCCGACCGCGTCGAACGTGCGATCGCAGAGATCCTCGATCATGCGCACGCGCGCGCGCTCATAGGCGTCGCGCGGATAGACCGGCGGCGCCGGAATCACCTGTTCGAGGTACTCGCAGATGATCGTCGAGTCGGCGATCGTGCGGCCGTCGTCGAGCGTGAGCACCGGGACTTCGGCGCGCGCGCAGGCATCGCGCAGGTCTTCCTTGCGATCGAGCGAGTAGCAGCGCTCGACCGGCTCATACGCCGCGCCCTTATAATCGAGCACGATACGGACCTTGCGCGCGTAAGGACTGGTCGCGAATGTAAACAGTTTCATGTGAGCTATTTCCTCCACCGTACGGGCTTGTGCGAGCGCCTTGGCGCGGTCCGCCGCGCGGTCGAAGTTAAGGCGACCGATACCTCAGCGGTCCGCGTCGCGGCGGCGCACGCCCTCGCCCGCACGCAAGCCGCCGTCGACGATCAGTTCGGTGCCGGTAATATATGACGCGTCGTCGGAGAGCAGAAAGACGATCGCCGTGGCGATCTCCCATGGCGTGCCCTGGCGCCCGAGCGGAATCCGCGGCGCCACGCGCGCCTCGCGATCGCCGATCTCGCGCCGCACCATCGAGGAGTTGATCAGCCCCGGAAGAATCGTGTTGACGCGCACGTGGTCGCGCGCATAACGCACCGCGGCCGATCGCGAGAGTCCCAGCAGCGCCGCCTTGGTCGCTTCGTAAGCGATCCCGGCGCCGGCCATCACCGCCGACAGCGACGAAACGTTGACGATCGCGCCGCCGCCCGCCTTGATCATCTCGGGCACCGCGTAGCGCATCGTCAAGAACTGCCCGCGCAGGTTGACGGTGTACATCCGGTCGAACTGATCGGTGGCGGTTCGCAAAAGCGCGCCGCCGATCGCGATACCGACGTTGTTGACCATCAGATGGATCGCGCCGAAGCGCGCGACGGTCTCCTCGACCGCGCGCCGGCAATCCTCTTCCCGGCTCACGTCGCAAGCGATCGCGTGGGCGATCCCGCCCGCGGCTCTGATTGCGGCCGCGGTCTCCTCGGCCAGCGCCAGGTTGAGGTCGGCGACCATCACCGCGGCGCCCTCGCGCGCGCACATGATTGCCGTCGCGCGGCCGTTGCCGATCGAAAGTTGCTCGCCCGCGTTGGGCGGACCGTCGGCGCCACCGCCAACTATCAGCGCGATTTTTCCGTCGAGACGTCCCATCGCCAGTCCCTCCCGCGCTCCGCTCCGTGCGGTTGGCCAAATATGCCTCACAGATACCGCAACTCGCGCCGAAATGCACCGTGCGACGGACTTGGGACACGGCCGTGCGGCGGATATAATCCGCGATGGGCGAGCGGGACCCGCGGCTCTTGCGAGATTCTTACTATGGCAATGCGCATCGAGGACTACGCCCTGATTGGCAATACGCGCACCGCCGCGCTGGTCGGGCGCGACGGCTCGATCGACTGGCTGTGCATGCCGCGCTTCGATTCGGGCGCCTGCTTCGCCGCGATCCTCGGCACGCCGGAAAATGGGCGCTGGCTCCTCGCCCCCGCCGCCGAGGCCGTTGCCGTGCGCCGCACTTATCGCGGCGACACGCTGATCCTTGAAACCGAATTCGAACTCGCCGACGGCTCGCGCGCCGCGCTCATCGATTTCATGCCGCCGGCCCTGCACGACGGCCGCGTCGATCTGGTCCGCATCGTCGAGGGCCGGCGCGGCATCGTCCCGATGAGCATGCAGGCGGCGTTTCGCTTCGACTACGGACATATCGTGCCATGGGTCCGCAAGCGCGATTACGGCCTGAGCGCGGTCGGCGGTCCGGACACGCTGCAACTGCGCACGCCGGTCGCGATGCGCGGCGAGAATCTCACCTCCGTCGCGCAATTCCGGGTCGCCGCCGGCGAGCGGATTCCCTTCACCCTGACCTGGCATCCGTCGCATCTGCCCGAATCCGCCACGCGCCATCCGATCAGGGCGCTCGAGGAGACCGAAGCCTACTGGCGCCAATGGGCCGCGCGCCTGATCTGCGACAGCGAATGGCGCGCCGCCGTCATCCGCTCGCTGATTACGCTCAAGGCGCTGACCTATAGCCCGACCGGCGGCATTGTCGCCGCGCCCACCACCTCGCTGCCCGAGGCGATCGGCGGCGTGCGCAACTGGGATTACCGCTATTGCTGGCTGCGCGACGCCACCTTCACGCTCTACGCCATGTTAACCTCTGGCTACACCGAGGAGGCAACGGAATGGCATCAATGGCTGCTGCGCTCGGTCGCCGGCGACCCGAGCCAAATCCAGATCATGTACGGCATCGCGGGCGAGCGCCGTCTCACCGAGCTGGAGGCATCGTGGCTGCCCGGCTTCGAGCAAAGCCGCCCGGTGCGCCTCGGCAACGCCGCCCACGACCAGTTCCAGCTCGACGTCTTCGGCGAGATCATGGACGTGTTTCACACCGCGCGCCAGCACGGTCTCAACCCCGGTGAGGACGCCTGGCAAGTCGGACTGGCACTGGTCGAATTCGTCGAAAAGCATTGGCGCGATCCCGACGAGGGCATCTGGGAGGTGCGCGGTCCGCGCCGCAATTTCACCCACTCCAAGGTGATGGCCTGGGTGGCCATCGATCGCGCCGTCAAGGCGGTCCAGCATCACGGACTGTCCGGACCGATTGATCGCTGGCGCGCGCTGCGCGACGAGATTCACGCCGACGTCTGCCGCAACGGCTTCAACCCCGCGCTCAACTCCTTCGTCCAGTATTATGGCGCAACGACCCTCGACGCCGCGCTCCTGATGATCCCGCTGGTCGGCTTCCTCCCGGCCAGCGACCCGCGCGTCATTGGCACGGTCGCGGCGATCCAGAAAGACTTGCTGGTCGACGGCCTGGTGATGCGCTATGCGAGCGGCTCCGCCAACGGCGTTGACGGTCTGCCGCCCGGCGAAGGCGCCTTCCTGCCCTGCACCTTCTGGCTCGCCGACAACCTCGCGATAATGGGTCGCTACGCCGAGGCGCGCGCGATCTTCGAGCGGCTGGTCGGCCTGTGCAACGACGTCGGTCTGCTGGCCGAGGAGTATGATCCGCGCGCGCGCCGCCAACTGGGCAATTTTCCCCAGGCTTTCACCCACGTCTTTCTGATCAATACCGCGCAAAACCTGACGCGCGCGCAGGGCCCCGCCCATCAGCGCTCCGATCGCCATTCTGGCGCGTGACGGGTGCGCGATGCTAAGTCTCGGTCATCATCGCTTCGCCGAGGTATCACGATGGGCGCAACCGCGAGTGGCCGGACTTACACCAAGGGACTCCATGACCTGGGCAATGGATGCTACGCGTATCTGCAGCCCGACGGATCGTGGGGCTGGAGCAATGCCGGCCTGGTGGTCGACGGCGGCCAATCCCTGCTGGTCGATACGCTCTTCGATCTGCCGCTGACCCGCATGATGCTCGACGCGATGCGCCGCGCGGAGCCGCAAGCCACCGCGCGCATCGGCACCCTGGTCAATACGCATTCCAACGGCGACCATTGTTTTGGCAACGAACTGGTTGCCGGCGCCGAAATTGTCACGTCGGCCGCCTGCGCCGAAGAGATGCGCCTTGACGGCGGCTCGAAACGCCTCGCCGATTTCAAAAATAACGCCGCGCAGATGGGCGAGGCGGGCCGCTTCTTCGCCGAGATTTTCGCCCCCTTCGACTTCGACGGCATCAACGTCGCGATGCCCACGCGGACCTTCACCGGCACCCTCGATTACCCGGTCGGCGGCAAGACCGTCCGGCTGATCGAGGTTGGCCCGGCCCATACCCGCGGCGACGTGCTGGCCTACGTCCCGGCCGACCGCGTGGTCTACACCGGCGACATCCTGTTCATCAACGGCCATCCGATAATCTGGGCCGGCCCGATCGGCAACTGGATCAAGGCCTGCCAGTTGATGCTCGACCTCGACGTCGACACCGTCGTCCCCGGCCACGGCCCGCTCACCGACAAAAAGGGCGTCGCCGCCGTCAAGGGCTATCTCGAATACATCGCGCGCGAGGCGCGTCGCCGCTACGACGCCGGGATGCCGGTGTTCGAGGCCGCCCAGGACATCGCGCTGACCGACTACGCGTCGTGGGGCGACGCCGAACGGATCGTCGTCAACGTCGCGACGCTCTACGGCGAATTTTCCGGCGGCGCCGCGGCCACTCCGGGCATCGTGGAACTCTTCGCGATGATGGCGAAAATCCGCGCCGCCCGCCGCCATTGATCCGCGCGCCTCGCCAATCGCGCGCGGCGCTGCGCGCGACCATACTGGCGGATGTCGTTACCGCATTTCGTCCATGATGTGGGTGGCGAACTCACTTATCTCGCGGGAGCCTCCGGCGATCGTCACTTGCCGCACGCCCATCGCCTGCATCTTGGCGACACGCGCGCGAAGCTCGGCCGGCGTGCCGGTAAGCGTGGTCTCCTTGATCATCCGTTCGGTCACCAGCGGCGCATGCTCGGGTTTGAACTCGGCACAATAGCCCGTGTAGAGCTCCAGGTGGCGCGTCTCGATCGGCGTATTCGGCGTTCGGTAGGCATTTTTGAAGGCCATCAGGTCGTCGCGGATATCACCCGGCAGCTCATACGGATTAGTAACCGAAAGAGCGAAGATATTACATTCTGAAGCGACCAGCGGCCCCACCGCCTGCTGCAGCGCGGCCAGTTTTTCGCCCGGCTTAGTCAGGTGAAAGGCGGTCACGACCACGATATACAGGTCTTCCATCCGCTTGCCCGCGCGCTCGGCGCCGCGCCGGATATGGCTCATGGTGTAGCCGAGCAGGCTGTCGCCGACGGTCCCGAAAAGGATCACCCCATCGCCGATTTCGCCCGCCAGCTCGAGCGTCTTCGGGCCGCTCCCGGCGATATAGACCGGCACCGGATGCTTGAGATCGATCATCCCGCTGGCCGGATCGAGAAACCGGATCATGCGCCGCCGATCGCCCTCCTGGTAAGGCACGGTCGCTCCGCTCAACAACCCGCGGCACACCTCGACGTGGCTCTTGAGTTCCGCCAGTTTGGCGGCCGGCATCCCGAGCGTGCGCCGCGCGGTATTGCCAGTGCCGATACCCATGATCACGCGGCCCGGCGCGAGCACGTTGAGCGTGGCAAAATTGCACGCGGTCACCGGCGCAATCCGCGAGCTCGGATTAGTGACGTTGGTCCCCAGTTTGATCGTCGAGGTCTTGGCCGCGCACAGCGCCATGCACTGATAGACGTCGCCCCAGACCATCTGGGAATCGCCGAACCAGGCGTGCGAGAACCCTTTGCTCTCGGCAAACATTACGTCTTTGTAGCTCTCGACATGCGAGAGAAAGATTACCCCGAAATCCATTGCTGTCTCCTGATGGTGCGCCGCCGCATCTTGGACGGTCGAGCCGTCTAACCCCGGGATTGCCGCGGTTGCGTGCTGGACTAATCCATCGGTAGCGCGATTCTACCGAGGATACGCAGCCGGCGAAATCCTGAGTCTATCGTTGATCGAATTATCCAAAATTAATTTAGTCTTGCTCGACACAAGGATGCCCCTCGCCGCATCATTGAGTATTACGCCCTTGCCTCGGGTGACCGCGCTGGAAGGCGTGAGCGCCCTGGCAATCACGATATCTTATCGACCGAGGTTGGCCAGTGAATCGTGATCCGCAACGACGACGGGAAGTGCATCGGAGTAAACGTTCCGGATGGCTGCGCGCCGCGGTGCTTGGCGCCGACGATGGGATCGTCTCGACGGCGAGTCTTATTATCGGCGTCGCCGCCGCCGCCGGTTCGAAGCACGCCATTTTAGTCGCCGGGATTGCCGGCCTGGTGGCTGGTTCGATGTCGATGGCCGTCGGTGAATACGTCTCGGTTAGTGCACAGCGCGACTCGCAGCAGGCCGATATAGAGATTGAACGGAAAGAACTCGCCAATGCGCCGGGAGCTGAATTGAACGAGCTTGCGATGATCTATATGAAGCGCGGGCTCGAAAAAGATCTGGCGATGCAAGTTGCTAAGCAGCTCAGCTCGCGTAACCGGCTGGATTCGCATCTGCGCGACGAGCTGGGAATCGAGATCAGTGCCCTTGCTCGCCCCCTGCAAGCGGCGTGGATTTCGGCTGCCAGCTTCGCATCATTCGCGGCACTCCCGATTGCCGCCCTCATCGTCGTGCCGCAGTCCGTGGATATCCTCGGGACTGCGGTGATATCACTGATCAGCCTCGCCGCCCTGGGTGCATTTGGCGGTCATCTGGGTGGTGCGCCACTCGTCCGGGCGGCGTTGCGAGTGACTATTGGAGGCGGCATCGCGATGGCCGGGACCGCCCTCATCGGGCGGCTTCTCGGTGTTTCAATAGGCTGATGGTGGTTGGGCGGCAGCAACTAACTATGCGAACCTATGGCTGGTCCGCGCTCATCCGATTACAAATATGAAGTGCTCAGCACAGGAGCGAGCCGTTCATCACCGCGCAGAAAATGCACCTGTTTCTGGCGCAGGCGAGCCTGACCGGCGAGGAATTTTCCACCGAGAAATTTGATGCTTATGACTCAATTGCCGATAAGCCACCTTTGGCCGCTTTACAATTCCCAGTGGAGTCTTGCGCCAAATACCGACACTGGCCCGCGATCTCGATTGAAGGCCGGATTGCTGATGAACTGGTAATCGACGGCCGCACGGACCGTTTCCCAGACGGGAAAATCGTAGTAGGTTTCCACAACCTTCTCGGTGCCATAAGTCAGCGCGCTGTCGCCGGCCAGGATGCCCAAGCCGCCGGCCTCGAGGAATTTCTGATTCGCACGCCAGGCGCCGCTCACCACGCCGGCGACGCCGAAAATGTCGCCGATCCGATGCCATGCGGCGCCTTTGACGCTCATGCCGATTGACACCGACCAGTTGGCGTCGGTATAGGCCCACGCCTGGTCCTGACCGTCATTCGAGCCCAGGCGCGAAAAGAGCCCGACGTTTTCAGTAACTAGTTGTTCCCAGTTCAAGCCGATGCCGTACTTGTTGCGGTAGCCCTGCGCCGCCGAGATGTTCGCTCCCGGACCATCAGCCTTGAGAATGGAGACCGCGGCATGATTACTGACCATATTAGCTTCATTGAGCCAGGGCAGAAGGCGAATCGCACCCGGACGACCGTTGATGCTGTAGCGGCGCTCATATTCCACCACCATTCCCCAGTCGTGCAAAAACGGGCCGTAGGCGCCGGCTGATCCGGTCGCGCCGATCGGGCGCCACATCAAGACCTGGTCGTCACCCGTGAAGCTGTTCTGAACGTTCGACATCAGGAAAAATCCGTAGCGCAGAGCCCATTTTGGCTGATTCAGTTCCAGCGCAATTCCGGTGGTGTAGCCGTTGGGATCCGCCGGGTAATCCCAAGTGATATTGCCGATCATCGCCCAATTCAAAAACTGGGATTGCGGATCCTGGGCGTAGGTGTTGTGGTCGAAAATGTCCAGGAGACTTATTCGACCGACGGTTAGCGTCAGCCGTGCGATATCCTGTTTGCCGGCGAGCGTGAGCTGGCCGTCGGGCACGCTCGCCTGTTCGCCGCCCAAGCCAAAGGTTTGACGTATAAACAGCCGCGCAATCATAAAATTGGGAGTCGTCGTGCCGAATTTATAGGCGTCACCGTTGGGAAATGCCTCGATGCCAAAGGTTTTACTCAGCCCGAATCCTTGCCACATCAGTCCGTCGACGTGCGCCTCGGCACCACGCCATAGCCGCACGCCGGCAAACAGGTCCGCGGCTACTGTCTCTTGCACCTCACCCTCGCTGTTGAGGCTGTTTGGACCGTAGTACTTGGCTGAAAAACTCGGATCGCCCTGCACGATGTCGGTATTCTGAAAGTGCCAATTCCAGAACTGGTCGGGCTCGTTTGCCGCTCTCTCCGCGACGCTCGAAGTATAATGCGGCGCAGGATTTGCCAATACGCCCGGCGCCGCCGTCGAATGTGTGTCGCCGGTTGAATCAGGCCCGGCAGCGAGGGTAGCGCGAACCAATCCGAAGAGGCCGGTGCCGACGATGATCGCGACTAGCAATAATGAACGTGTCCCGATCGACCCGGTCACCCTCCTCACCACGTTCACTTCCTCCCGATGCGATCGCCACGCCGCTACTGTGAATATCCCCCCGCGAGCCCAGCCACTACCTCGTCGGTCCAAACCTTGAAGCTGACCAGCGTATTGGGTCCGAAGGTGGTGGCAATCGCGACATCGATCGCATCGCGACCGCGCGCCATCAGAATCCGTCCGATCCGTGGCATATTGTTGCGCGCATCGAAAGTATACCAGCGTCCTCCGAGATAGGCCTCGAACCAGGCGGCAAAGTCCATCGGACCGAACGGCGGCAGCATTCCAATGTCGCCGAGATAGCCGGTGCAGTAGCGCGCCGGGATGTTCATGCAGCGGCAGAGTGAAATAGCCAGATGAGCATAATCGCGGCAAACGCCTATCCGCTCATTGTACGCTTCCCAGGCTGTTCTGGTATTACGCGCATACTCATACCCAAATGTGATATGGTTATGAACGAAATCACAGATTGACTGGACCCTTTCCCAGCCGGGCGGAGTCTGGCCAAAGAGGTTCCACGCCACCTCGGAAAATTTCTCGGTGTCGCAGTAACGGCTTCCCAGCAGGAAAAGCAGCGCTTCTTCGGGCAATTCCTGGATCGAATGCTGTCGCGCCGTGGGCGCGACGAGGTCGGGTTGACCCGGGTCTCTGACCACCGCCGTGCTCGCTATCCTGAGCTGCCCGGCGGGAGCGACTAGGCGTGTGCACCAGTTATCGAAGCGATCGCGATAGGCTGAAAGTGGAATGGCCGGATCGGTCGTCATCTGATCCGCAATGACAATGTCGGGCGCGCGCGAATAGTGGATGTTCAACTGAAGCATCATCGGCGTCGGCCGAGGACAATTATAGATTAATTCGTAGCCAACTTTGATTTCCAACGGAGATCTCCTCGTGACATCAGGGACTCTTGCGCGAATTGATAGGTGGCGCGAAATTGGCGTTTGGCTTTAGTGATTCGGCCGCGCCGCCGGCGATGACCGCGACCTCAACGTCCATTCCCACATAGTCAGCCGGATTCCCCATAAAGGTACCATGAAGCGGTATCGCATGGCGCGGATCGGGCACTACCGCGACGCGAATGAGATCACGATTGCCGACGATGCCATTGGACGGATCGAAGTCGAGCCATCCGGGTCCCGGCAAATAGACCTGGGCCCATGCGTGAGTATTGCCGCCGCCCACATAATCTTCGCCGTCGCCGGGAATATGCAGATATCCGGATACGAAGCGCGCGGCCATCCCGAGCGCCCGCACCGCATCGATCATCAGCATCGCCAGGTCGCGACAGCTCCCGCTCCCGAGTTCGAGCGTCCGGCGCGGCGGCTGGATACCTTTTTCATCGCGGCGTACGTGCCTGAAAGTCTCATTGATGCCGTGGGTAAGGTTGATCAGAAGTTCGCGGGTATCGATCGGCTGATCGGCGGGCAGAAATGTTGGCGTCCACCGCTCGACCTCGCAATCAGAATCGGCCGTCTCTCGTTCGATGAAATGGGTCAAATCCGCCATCTCATCCGCGCGATAGGTGAACGGATAGCCGCGGGCGAATTCCTCGATCTCAAGGTCATGAATGTCCGTGTGGACATGTTCCAGCAGTATCGTACTGTCGAAGCGCAGCTCCCGGGCGCGGCCCGCGAATCGCGCAATGTCGACGTGGTTGCCGTACGCATCCAGGATTCCATGCAGGTCGGTCGGGGTTGGAGTAATCACCAGCCTGGCGGCAATCAAGCTCTGGTCATGGCTGGAAAGCGGACGCAGCATCATCCGGTGCTCGCCGAACGCGACCGGCTTCCGGTACTTGTAGGTCGTGCTATGCTTGATGGTGATCGTGGACATTGCGACCCCTCTGATTGACCTTCACTACCATGGTATTTACGGTACAACTTTTGCGCCGGCGACCGAAACGCCCTGATCAATCCTGAGCACTTGCACGAACGAATAAATCAAAAATGGACGAACCAGCATATTGCCTGATCGCCGGTGATGAACCGCCGCCGCTCACCGTGACCAACTGCGATGCGCGCTCGCCGTTCGTCGTCGTCACCGACCATGCGGGGAAATATCTGCCGCGGCGTCTGCAAATGCTCGGCCTTACGCATACCGAATGCGAGCGTCACATCGCCTGGGATATCGGCGCGGGCGCGGTCTCGATCCTGATCGGAGCCGCGCTCGATGCGGTGGTCATACGGCAGAATTATTCCCGCCTCGCGATCGACTGCAATCGCCGGCCGGGCTCGGCGACCTCGATCGTCGAATTGAGCGAACTCACGATCGTTCCCGGAAATATCGGGCTCGGCGAAGCTCAGGTGGCGAGCCGCGTACAAGAAATTTTTCGGCCCTATCACGACCGGATTGCGGATGAACTGAATCGGCGACTACTTGCCGGCCGGCCCTCGGCGCTGATCGCCATGCACAGCTTTACACCGGTATATCACTCAGTCGCGCGGCCCTGGCATGTTGGCGTGCTCTACAATCGCGATCCGCGTTTGGCGACTAAATTGATTGGCCTCTTGCGACGCGAGCCCGGTCTGGTGGTCGGCGATAACCAACCCTACAGCGTGAGTGACGCGTCGGACTATACCATTCCGGTTCACGGCGAACAGCGCGATCTGCCTCATGTGGCTATCGAGATTCGCCAGGATCTGATTGCCGACGAAGACGGTCAGCGCAGGTGGGCGGACTTGTTGGCGCGTTTGATCCCGCAGGCCTGGCAATGACTCGTGCCCGATATGTCCGCGGCCGGCGAGCCGACGATTTAACCGTTTAGCCAAGCCGTCACTTGATTTCCCATCGGAACTTTAGCGGGTTCGGTATACTATATTGATTGATATGGACAGCGAGCCTGCACCGCTATAGCTAAAGCTGGCCGCGCTGAACGACGGCGGCGCGAGCGACGCCTTCGCATCGTTCGAGAATCCATAACCCTTCGTCGGCAAGCCGAGTAAGCTGAAATCCATCTTGCCATTCATATTCGAGTCGTCGAGGACCGTGACGGCATAGATTCCAGCGGGGACGTTCGTGAAATCGCACACCGCCGCAAGATCATGCTTCTGGCTCCACAGTCCGCGAAATTGTTTTGCCTTATGCCGCGGGAAGCCGTCCGGACCGTTAAACAATGAGCATCCAACGCGGCCGTGATCATCGCGCAATCCCTTCACCACCACGCGGATTCCGCTGGCCTCAGCGGCGCGCGGAGATTGCGCGGACGCGATTAGCGTCGCCAATGCTAATGCCGCGGCGAGCAACGATAGGCGTTTCATCGGGTAGCAAGTTTTCCGCATGGAATCATTCGCGATTCTTGAGCCGGCCGCCGTCACCGAGTCCATACACCATCGCCGTCTTGGTCGTGCCGAGCTTGACCCATTCCGCGCAGTCGAGCTGTACCATCTTGTAGAATTCCTCGGAGAGTTCAATCGATTCTTTGCTGACCTCTTCCAGACGGTCGAATTTGCACTGGAATGCGAACTCGCCCGACAACGATTTCTCCAAGGCGCGGCTGCGCCATATCGCGACCGTGGCCTTGCCTTTAAAGTGATGATGGAAGTGAATCATTCCCATAGTATTCTGCACTTCCTCCACCGCCACATTGTTGACCAGTTCCATTTGGGTTCGGGGGGTTATGTCTATCTTCTTCAGAGTTGGAAAGGCTTTGGAGATATCCTCAATACCGCGATCGAGTTCGATCGCCGGTGACGTCAGCACGCATCCGTGCGAATACACAGTGCGTATTCCTCCGAGTCGGTCGCGCTCGAGCAGCAGTTCCTCCTTGAACTTGATTTCGTCGTGCCCGCCCAATCGCGGCCGCACGTCGACCGCCGCGGCCGCCTTAAGATCCGGGTCCCGATACTTGAACGTCAGCTCGTGGCCCGGCCGCGGCCATCCCTGATCGTAGAAGGTGCGCTTGCGCAGGATAAAATGATGATTGTACAGGTCGAATTGCGGCGTGTCATAAAAGAGCACTTCCCGGACCTGACTGTCGAACGCGCTGCGATCGGTATCCACCTTCAGACCCAGTTTATCGATGGTCTTGCTCACGTCTTCCCAGAACTCGACAAACCCGCGCTTGCTGGTAAATCGGTCGGGCTTCAGCAAAATCTTGTATTCCCGATAATGAATGACATCCTCGTCCAAATGCTTGGTCTCGGGATTTTTGCTGATGTGCTTATCCAGGTGTTTTCCCATCGTTTATATCCTCATTGAGGCTCGCATCGGCGCCCGCGATTTGCAAATGTGCGGACCGTCGCACCTTTAGCCGATTCGCCGACTTGCGGCGCAACCGCCTTTCGGCGTACCTGTCAGGAAACATCTTTGGCAGCTTTCAGTAAAGGAGAAACCATGGCGTTTTCGACCATCATTCTGGAAAAGCACGACCGAATCGGCACGCTCGTCCTGAACCGTCCGGAAAAGCTCAATGCGATGACCCCGGCGCTCATCGCGGAGTTTGCCGAAGCACTTGCTGAAGTTGAAAAGGATTCTGAAATCAAGGTCTTGGTCATTCGCGGCGCCGGCCGGGCGTTTTCGACCGGCTATGACTTGACTGGCGGATGGGGCGAAGGCGCTGCACATCCATTCACGATCGACGACGATCAAAAGTTTTTGCAGCGTTACGTCGAACACTGGCTGCGCTTGCGCGATTTGCCCAAACCGGTGATCTCGATGGTGCACGGCTATTGCCTGGCCGGCGCGACGCAGCTGTGCGTCTCCACCGATATGATTTTCGCTGCCGAGAATGCGCAAATCGGGTTTCCCTCGATTCCCGCCGGCGCCGGCTATGTCAGCGCCTTCTGGAACTGGATGGTTGGTCCGCATCGGACCAAGTATCTGGCGTTCCTTCCCGGCAGCAGAATCACCGGCAAGGAAGCCGAAACTATGGGCTTTGCGACGCGCGCCTTCCCGCAGGAGACCCTCGAGCAGGAGACTTACAGTTACGCCCAGCGCGTCGCCCGGGTGCCCGCGCAAAAGCTCAGGCTGGAAAAACTCGCGATTAATCGGGCGATGGATTTGCGCGGCTTTCGGGTTTCCGTGCAGGCCGCGGCCGAGTTCGATGCGATTTTCCACTTCGGTCCCGGCAACGAAGAGATCCGGCAAGTACAGAAGGAACGGGGACTGCGCGGCGCGATTAAATGGTACGAGGAAAAATAAGTACCACGTGCGCTTCGGCGATGTAGTTTTATGGCACGTGGTGATTACCGCCGCAGGATCAGAGCCACGCCCGGATCGATCGGGCTACTCGGCGAATAGCTATTACTATTGATGCGGCATAAAGCGCGGAGGAGAGGCATCGATCCGGCGCTTCTTCAGGGCGATCAGCGCGTCCGCTTCTTGCTGCGTTAACTCAGTCTCCGGCATCTGCTGATCTCTGACGAATTAGATCTTTCCAGGCAACAATCGCCTGGACTTCGCCACACCACAAAAAGATAACTGTTTACGGCGACAGGATCACTTCGTGGCGGACACCCCAGGCGTCCAGTTCCATCTCCAGGCCGGTCACCGGCGGGCGCGAGTAATGCCACGTGAGGCCCGCGCGCGCCCCCGCGCCAAGCGCCGGCAGCAGCTCCGCCGGCAGCGCCGGATAGACGTCGTGCACCGTGTAGAGATTGATCGCGGTGGCGTCCGCCCAGCTAAGGCGCATCGTCGCCAGATGCGCCGTCAGCAGGTCGGTCACGCAGGCGAGCTTGCGCGCGATGCCCGCGGCGGAAATATCGCCGCGCGCGACGATCGTGCGCTTGCCGTCGGCGTCGACCGCGAGTTCTGGCACCCCCGAGAGCACGAAAGTTGACGCACCGCCATCCGCCGGCATGGTGTAGAAGAAGCCGGCGAGCATCGGCTCTGCAACCGGATCGAATTCGAGCGCGACGTTGGTCCGCGCGACCGGATTGGCGCCGGCGGTCCCGAGTCCCCAGGCCGTCAGCCGCTCGACGTAGGGACGGTTGAAATCCTCGAAGCCCGCGGGCGAGAGCGCGGCCGGAATCCGCAACTGCATTCCGCACAGCGCGGCGATCGGCCGGCGATTGTCGCGCAGATGGCGATCGACCAGTTCGAAGCCGCGCGCCAGCGGCGTCAGCGGATGGATCGCGGCGTGCACCACCGCGAAGCCGGGCCGTGCGACACAGCCGGAGGAAAACGGTCCGCCCGTGCGGATGAAATCGTAATTGCCGGGGACGTTGGCGGTCAGCATCGAAGCCTCCTCGAGCGAGCCGAGTCTTGAAAATAGCCCGAATAGCGGCCCGCGTGAAATCGTCGCGCACAGGCGAAATTTGCTCGCGGGGCCAGGGCGATTTCAATGGACAGTTGCCGGCGGAAATTACTATGATGCGATTTTGGCCTGACCGCACCGAACCGTATGGGGAGAACCTTCATGGAGCAGCAGGCGTTGATGCTGAAGGGTTATCGCGTCCTCGATTTCACGCATTTCGTGGCAGGGCCGACCTGCACCCGAATCATGGGCGAGCTCGGCGCCGATGTGATCAAGGTCGAGCGCTCGCTCGAAGGCGATCATGTGCGCCAACTCGGAATCGTCAAAGACGGGATGAGCACCTATTACTTCCAGCATAGCCATAGCAAACGCAGCCTCGGCATCGACCTGCGCAATCCGCGCGCGACCGCGCTGATCCTCGCGATGATCCCGAAGATCGACGTGGTGGTCGAGAATTTCGCCCCCGGTGTAATCGCCTCGATGGGCTTCGATTACGCGACGCTGAGCAAGATCAACCCGAAGCTGGTGATGTGCTCGATATCGGCGACCGGCCAGAGCGGCCCGCTGAGCAAGCGTCCGGGCTACGACTTCATCGGCTCGGCCTTCGCCGGCGTGACCGATCTGCTGGGCGAGCCCGATCGTCCGCCGATCGTGCCGACGATGGCGATTGGCGACGTCTCGACCGGCGTCGCCGCCGCGATGGCCGTCGGTTTCGCGCTGCTCAACGCCTCGCGCACCGGCCAGGGCCAGTATCTCGACGCCTCGCTGCTCGACACCTACTTCCATATGCATGAGATGGCGGTGCCGGTGCTCTCGATGCGCCGCGAGACCTTCAAGCCCCGGCGCAACGGCTCGCAGCATCCAGTGGGCAGTCCTTCCGGCGTGTTCAAGGCCAACGGCGGCTACATCATGCTGCTGGTGCAGCAGCATGAATTTCCGCGCATCGCGCGCGCGATGGGCCGGCCCGACCTAGTCGCCGACGAGCGCTTCAAGAGCAACGGCCGGCGCGTGCGCAATAATGCCGCCCTCAAGACCATCATCGAGGATTGGTTTGCGACCTTTCCCGACCGCGATTCGGCGATCGCCGCGCTCGACCAGGAGCGCGTGCCGTGCGCGCCCGTGCTCACGCTCGAGGAAGCCGTCGACCATCCGCATATGCGCGCGCGCAAGACCGTGCGGCGGGTGAGCGATCGCACGCTCGGCGAGTTCGATCTGCCGTCGCTGCCGGTCAAGTTCTCGGCGTGGCCCGACCGCACCGATCTTAAGGCCTCGACGCTGGGCGAAGACAACGAGGCGGTGCTGAGCGAAGTACTCGATTTGTCGGCGGACGAAATCGCCGGGCTCTATGCCGAGAAGGTGTTGATCAAGGCGCCGGCCGCCGCGAAGCCGCCGGCAACTGCGTCCTGAAGCAAGCGGGACGCATCAACCTGCGCCGCGGGCCTCGCCCACGCGCACACATTTTGCCGCGGCCGCGCGCTGCGGTGAATTGAACTTTGCCGGTGGACGCGACCGCAAGGCGCCGACCGCCGCGCATCAACGGAGGATCTTCAGCAAATGGCAGAATGGGCCGAGGAAATCACCCACGTCGCGGGGACTGACCTCGCGATGATCAAGGGCGGCACGGGCAAACCGTTGCTCGTTCTCCACGAAGAACTGGGCCATCCGGGATGGATGTCATGGCATGAGGCGCTGGCCAAGGAACGCACCCTGCTGATCCCGATTCAGCCCGGCTACGGCAAATCGCCGCGCGTCGAACAGATCCGCAACGTCCACGAACTCGGGATGTTCTACTCGTGGGTGATGCGTGAGATGAATGTCGGGCAGATCGACGTCGTCGGCTTTTCGCTCGGCGGATGGGTCGCGGCCGAGATGGCTACCGCCAACAGCAAGCAGTTCCGCAAGATGGTGCTGGTCGCGCCATCGGGGATCAAAGCGCCCGAGGGCGAGATCCTCGACATCTTCGCCGTGACCATCGGCACCCAGCTCAACGCGACGGTCTTGGACATCGCGGCCACGCCTGAATTCCGCAAGATGTACGGGGGCGAGCGCACGCCCGAGCAGTTCGAGGCGTTCGAGGACGCGCGCACCGAAAGCGCCCGCATCGCATGGGATCCCATTCTGCACAACCCGAGCCTGCCCTATTTTCTCGCAGGGGTGCGCGGCTTGCCGACTCAGATCATCTGGGGACGCGAGGACGCGACCGTGCCGGTGAGCGTGGGAGAAGCCTACAAGAGCGCGCTCAAGAACACCGATGCAAAACTGACCATCTTCGATCACTGCGGCCATCGGCCGGAGATCGAAAAGTCGGCCGAGTTCATCAAGCTGGTGCGCGAATTTCTGGTCTGAGACGGACGTGAGGCAAGGAGTCCAACGATGCACATAATGTATTTCACCGAACGTCCGTACCGCGACGTGCCGGAAGACGAAGTCATCATCAACCGCAGTTTCTTCGGCGTGCCCAATCGCTTTTACGACGCCCAGGTCGGCGCGCGGCTCTACAACGAGTACCTCGACGAAGACGTCTATGCCGAGGAGGTCGGCTTCGACGGCATCATGCTCAACGAACATCACGGCAACCCGTTCTGCATGGGCGCGGTGATGAACGTCGAGGCGGCGATCCTCGCGCGCATCACCAAGAAGGTCCGCATCGTGCTGCTCGGCAATCCGCTGCCGGTGGTAAAAAACCCGGTGCGGCTGGCCGAGGAGCTGGCCGAGATCGATCTGATCTCCAAGGGCCGGCTGGTCCCCGGATGGGTCCGCGGCGCGGGCAGCGAGCAGATCTTCAACCAGGCCAATCCGGCCTACAACCGCGAATACTTCAACGAGGCTCACGACCTCGTGATGGCTTGCTGGACCAAGCCCGGCCCGTTCCGCTGGGAGGGTAAGCACTTCAATTTCCGCTACGTCAATCCGTGGGTGATGCCGTATCAGAAGCCGCGTCCGCCGATCTGGATTCCCGGCGTGATCAGCGCCGAGACGGTGGTCTGGTGCGCGAAGCATCGCTATCCCTACATCGGGCTGGGCACCGCCCTGCAATCGACGGTCGAGCTGTGGAACCTTTACGGCCAGACCGCGGCCGACGAGGGTTACATGGCGGGGACCGAGAACTTCGGCTACCTGCAGCAGATTCACGTCGCCGAGACCGAAGCCGAAGCGCAGGAGCAGGGCAAGTGCGCAATGTTCGGCGGCGGTGCGGCTAATTTCTCGCGGCCCGAGCATACGCTGCCGCCCGGCTACAACTCGCGCGAGGCGACGCGGCGCCTGGCGAAGCAGGCGACCGACTACGGCTTTTTGGGCATCACGTCGGACAAGCTCAAGGAGTCGCAGAGCGGCGACGTGCCGCATATCGGCATCCCCAAACCGGGTGGCGATACGCGCGACCGCCTGCGCAAGGGCCAGATCAGCATCGCCGAGGCCAAAGAGAAGATCTACCGCAATTATCAGAAGGCGCAGGACGGCCTGCAGATCATCATCGGCACGCCCAAGACCGTCATTCCCAAGCTCAAGCTAATCATGGAAGTGCTGCGGCCCGGGGTCTTCGGCCTGTTCCAGGCGCAAGGGCCCCTGACCACCCAGCAGCGCCTCACCAGTATCCGCCTGATGGGCCAGGAGGTGCTGCCGGCGATGCGCGAGATCGCCAAGGGACTCGGCATCGTCGACCCCTTCGAGCGCGAGCCGGGTTCGCGTCCCTACACGGCCGGCACGCAGTACGATTCGCTGGTCGACCTCGAGGCGCTCAAGCGGGCGCCCAAGCGCGACGAATCGGTGCGGGTGTAACGCGCCCCTGGTGGCGGCACGCAAACTGGACGGACGGCGCGCCAGCGCTGGCCAGGAGATGAGATTATGAATCTGATGTATTTTACCGAGCGGCCGTACCGCGACGTTCCCGAAGATGAAGTTATCAAGAATCGCGGATTCTTCGGCGTCCCCAACCGCTTTTTCGATCGCGAAAAGGGCTCGCAGCTCTACAACGAATACCTCGACGAGATGGTCTACTCGGAGGACGTCGGCTTCGACTCGATCATGCTCAATGAGCATCACGGCACGCCGTTTTGCATGGGCGCGGTGATGAACGTCGAGGCCTCGATCCTGGCCCGCATCACCAAGCGCGCGCGCATCGTGCTGCTCGGCAATCCGCTGCCGACCTTCAAGAACCCGCTGCGCATCGCCGAAGAGCTGGCGACCATCGATTGCATCTCGCACGGCCGGCTGGTGCCCGGATGGGTCCGCGGCGCGGGCAGCGAGCAGATCTTCAACCAGGCCAATCCGGCCTACAACCGCGAGCGCTTCAACGAGGCCCACGACCTCATCCTCGCGGCCTGGACGCGTCCCGGTCCGTTCCGCTGGGAGGGCAAGCACTTCAACTATCGCTACGTGAATCCGTGGGTGCTGCCCTATCAGAAGCCGCATCCGCCGATCATGATTCCGGGCGTGCTCAGCCCCGAGACGGTGGTCTGGTGCGCCGAGCATCGCTACCCCTACCTGGGACTGGGCACCGCGCTGTCGGCGACGGCAGAGCTGTGGAATATCTACGGCGACACGGCGGCCAAGCTGGGCTACGTCGCCGGCTCGGAGAATTTCGGCTACCTGCAGCATGTGGTCGTCGCCGAGACCGAGGAAAAGGCCGAAGAGCTCGGCCGGGCGCATCTGTTCGGCGGTGGACAGGGCGCGTTCTCGCGCCCCGAGCACACCCTGCCGCCGGGCTACAACTCGCGCGAGGCGACGCGCCGGCTGGCGCGCACGATGACCGCCGGCTCGGGCGGCTTCCTGGGCGTCAGCGCGGAGCAGCTCGGACGCTCGAACGAACCCAAGGAGCCGACGAATTTGCAGCAGGTCGCCGACAGCACGCGCCGCCGGATGGCCCGCGGCGAGGCTACCGTCGACGAAGCGCGTGCCGCGATCTACAAGAGCTACCCCAAGGCGGTCGAGGGCTTGCAGATTATCGCCGGTACGCCCAAGTCGGTCATTCCGAAGATTCGCAAGATTCTCGAAGTGCTGCGCCCGGGCACCTTTGGCGTCTTTCAGAGCCAGGGTCCGGTGAGCTTTGAGGATCGCATGACCAGTATCCGGCTGCTCGGGCAGGAGGTGCTGCCCGCCGTGCGCGAGATCGGCAAGGAGCTGGGCATCGTCGACGGCTTCGAGCGCATACCCGGTTCGCGCCCGTTCACGGCCGGCACCAAGCGCGATCAACTGGTCTCGCTCGACGCATTGCGCGCGTAGGTAGCGCGAGCGAACACTTGAGGACGAGCGCCGCGCGCGCTCATCCGACTAACCACGCGGGCGGCGGACGATTATCGCGATCGTCCGCCGCCCGTTTTTGGGTCGCGCCGTCGTCGATCTCACCGCGATGCGCTCGGCGCCATCCGCGGCGGCTTGACCGCGCGCCCTGACGCCCTAATATATCGACCGTTCAGCGCAACTCGCTGAGGGAGGCCCCGGTCATTATGGACCATGCAGACGGCGCGACAATTCAACAACCGGCCCGTCCCGGTACGCTCGCGGTATGGCTGCAGGCGAGCCGCGCGTGGACGCTCGGGATGCCCTTCATGTGCGTCTCGGTGGGCACGTTCGCCGCGCTCTACGCCGCCAACGCCTTCTCGCCGTGGCGCTACCTGATGGCGGCGGGCGCCGCGATGGCCTTGCAGGCCGGCGCCAACATGGTCAACGACTACTACGACTTCCAGAGCGGTACCGATTCGCCCGACTGGCAATCGCCGGAAAATTTCGGCCCCGGCCTGGTGATCCAGCGCGGCTACCTCACACCCGATCAGGTTTTCGCCGGCGGTCTCGCCTGCTTTGCCGCGGGCACGCTCTTAGGTCTGGCGGTCGCCCTGATCTGCGGATGGCCGATCTTCATCCTCGGCCTCATCGGCGTGCTCGGCTCGTACTTCTACACCGGCGCGCCGCTCAGTCTCGCCTACCGCGGCCTGGGCGATTTCATGGTCTTCGCCCTGATGGGCCCGGGCTACGTGCTCGGCGCGTACTATGTGCAGGCGCTGCATTTTTCGTGGATCGCGTTGCTCGTCTCGATTCCAATTGGCCTGCTCTGTTCGGGCGTGCTGCAGGTCAACAATCTCCGCGATATCGATAATGACGGCGCGCACGGCAAGCGTACGATGGCCGTGATTATCGGGCGCACCGCCGCGGTCGCCGAATTGAAATTCTCCAACCTCGGCGCCTATCTGGTGATCCTGCTCGGCGTGATCGTCGGGACACTGCCGTGGCTCGCGCTCGCCGTCGCATTCAGCGCGCCGCACGCGCGCGAGGAGGTGCGGCTGGTCGCGGACGGTCCCGACCCCGAGCGCCACAATCGTGCGATGGCGCTCTCCGGGCAAATCCAGTTCGAGTTCGGCGCGCTGCTGGTGCTCGCGTTTATCGTCCGCTGGCTGATCCATCGCTGAGCCGACGGCCGCGGCGCGCGGCGCAGTCGATCAGTTCGCGCCGCGCGCTGACGCCGCGGCCGCCGCTAGATCAGGCCGGCCGCGAGGGCCTTTTCGAGCGCGCCGATATTGACGTCGTGGCCGTCGGCCATCACGCTCAGAAAGGCGCGCAGGCGCGCGTCGCCGATCGACGCCATCTGCTCACCGATTTTGCGCACCACCCAGCGCTGGCCGCGATTGAGCAATTCAAGCCGCCCCTTGAAGTCGCCGACCGCGCGCACCTTCTCGACGAAGTCGCCGGTCTTAGTCGACGGCGTGCCGCCCAGCCGGCGCACATGCGCGGCGAGTTCACCGGCGTAGTAGCCTTCGTCGTGGCCGGCCTTCTTGAGCAGTTCGCGCAGTTCCAGCGACTCGGCCTGCTCGGTCAATTCATGCAGGATCCGCCCGCCCGCCCGCTCGGCTTCGCCCAGGCTGTTGAGAAATACCTCGAGTTGATTTTCCATATTCATGCTCCCTCCGCGATGCGCACCGGCGGCCGACGCCACTGCGGCCGCGCGCGCCCGCTGAATCGCCGCTACATCACCGGAACCAACGGACAATAGACCTCGCCCATCGCCGTATGCCGCGCCGCCGCCTCGCGCATCAGCCACACCAGCGGCTCCAGCGTGCGCGGAATCCCGGCTTGCGCGCGCTCGACACCATAGACCTGCCCGCTCAGCAGCCGGCTCACGAGACTCGGCGCCTCCGGCAGATCCTCGATCTGCACGCGCGCTTGCGGATCGATGTTCGACAGGCGCTTGGCCTCCTTGAGCGCCAGATTGAAGCCGCCGAGCTTGTCGACCAGCTTGACCTGCAGCGCCTGCTCGCCCGTCCACACGCGGCCCTGCGCGACGGCATTGACCTGGTCGACCGTCATGTGGCGCTGCTTGGCCACCAGCGCAAGAAAATACTGATAGGTGCCGCCCAGGATCTGGTCCTTGAAGATCTGCTCCTGGGCCGGCGTGAAATCGCTGAACGAATCGTACATCAGCGCGTTGGCGCCGCGCGCGATCGCGTCGCTGTTGATGCCGATCGCGGCCATCCCGCCGGCGATATTGAACTTGCCGCCGAGCACTCCGATCGATCCCGTGATCGTCCCCGGGTCGGCGATAATCTCGGCCGCCGGGGTCGCCACCCAGTAGCCGCCCGAGGCGCCGTAGCTCGACATGCTCACCACCACCGGCTTTTTCGCCGCCGTCAGCTCGACCGCGCGCCGGATCAGCTCCGACGCGATGACCGATCCGCCGGGCGAGTCGATACGAAAGATCACCGCGCGCACGTCGTCATCCTCGCGGGCGTTCTTGAACGCCGCTATGAGATCGTCGGAGCCCATCGCTTCCGATCCCGGCGACAGGATCGGATCGAAGCCGCCCTGCCCGCGCTGGATCGCGCCTACACCATAGATTACCGCGATCTCCCCGCCGCCACGCCCAAGCGGCCACATCCGCGGCCGCGCGTACGAATCATAGTCGACCAGCTCGTGATGCTCGCCGCGGTAATGCTTGACCCGATCGTCGAACTGATCTTCGTACTCGAGCCGATCCAGCAGATGTGCCTTGAGGCCGTCGGCCGCGGTCAGCGGCGCGCGGTCCACGATCGCCCGGATCGCGGCCGGGTCGAGATGGCGATAGGCTGCGGCGGCATTGGTGATCTGCTCGAACATGCTCGTCGCCAGCGCCTCATCTTCCTCGCGCTGGCCAGCCGTATAATCCTTTTCCGTGAAAATATTCGCCGCGCTCTTGTACTTGCCGATCGCCGCGAAATTAGGCGTCACCTTGATCCAGTCGAGCAGTCCGCGCGCAAACACCTCGCGCATTCCCACGCCCAGCAGGTTCATCTCGCCCTGCGGCATCATCGAGACTTCGTCGGCAGTGCTCGCCACCAGGTACGGCAGATTGCCGAAGCCGTCCTCGCCCGCCGATTCCATGTAGGCGGTCGTCCATTTGCCGTGCGCCTTGAACTCGGAAATCATCGCGCACAGCTCCTGCGCCTGCGCCAGCTCCATCTGCGGATCGACCACCTTGATCGCGAGGCCAACAATCCGCGGATCGCGCTCCGCCGTACTCAATGCGGTGCGCACCACGTTGAGCGACGCGCCCGGCGAATTGAACAGCCCCAGCGGCGACTGGCTGCCGCGCTCGGGTAGCGGCCCATCGAGCTCCAGCACCAGCACCGAACCCGGCTTGTAGCGATGCGACACGTATTCGCTCACCAGCACAATCAGGAACAGTGCAATTATCACGACGACAATTCGCACGATCCGTCGCAGCAGTCTCTTCAGCATGCCATCCTCTTGGACGCGCGTTCCGCCCGTGCGGTGCGCCGGCGGTGTTGATTGGCGACGCCGGCCCGCATCCGCCCGCGGCGCGTCCGCTTCCGTTTGCAAGCGGCGGTACAAATCCGCTTGAAAGTCACGTCATAAATCCCAATGATAGCCAACCATAACGGCCGCGCTTGGGCCAGTCGCCGGGATGCGGTCGCCGCGCGGGTCTCCATCTCGCGCGCCACCGCCCGGCGCTCCGCGTCGCCCCGTGCCATCAACCATGACGACGATCATCGCCGCCGCGCGCCGCGCCGCAAGCGCCTCGTGACCGCCAGCGCGCATAATCCCGCCGCACCCGGCGCCGTCCTGCTCAGCGAACAGCCGATGGGCGCGATTCATTATCGCGTCATCGCGCTCTGCTTCGCCGCGTGGATCTTCGATTTCTACGATCTCATTCTCTACACCTTCATGGTCGTGCCGATCGCGCACGACCTCCATCTGAGCAACACCGAGTCATCGCTCGCACTCGGCCTCTCGCTGGGCATGACGGCGTTTGGCGGCGTACTCTTCGGCTTCGTCGGCGATCGCTTTGGCCGCAAGCCCACCATCATCATCTCGGTGCTGATTTACAGCGTCGGCACGATGCTCTGCGCGGCGTCGCACGACCTGCTCCATCTGCTCATCTTCCGCTCGTTCACCGGCCTCGGGATCGGCGGCGAATGGGCCGCCGGCCAGAGCCTGATCGCGGAGACCGTGCCGCCCGCGCGCCGCGGCCGATATGCTTCCTATGTCCAGGTTGGCGCGCCGCTCGGCGCGCTGTTCGCCGCCGCCGCTGGCGGCCATCTCGAGCCGATCATCGGATGGCGCGCGGTGTTCGTGCTGTCCGCCGCCCCCGCCCTCGTCGTCGCGCTCGCCGTATGGCGCTGGCTGCCCGAGAGCGACGTCTGGCGCCGCGGCGGCGTGCGGCGCGGCTTCGGCGGCCACTCGCTGCGGATGCTCAAGCCGTTTCGGCGCATCGTCGGCCTGCTCTTCGTCGTGCTGCTGGTCAACTCCGCGGCCTACTGGTTCACCTATACCTGGATGCCCAGCTACCTGCGCATCGCGCGCCATCTCACCCCGCAGGCCAGCGGCAACCTGATGATCGGGATGCAGCTCGGCGCACTCGCGGGGTACGGCGCGTTCGGCGCGCTCGCCGATCGCTTTGGCCGCCGCCCGATCTTTTCGCTTTACGCGATGATGATGGCGATCGGACTGCTGCCACCGACGCTCTTCTGGGACGCCGCCGCGCATACCCCCGGCCTGATTGGCGGCGCGATGGTCGTCGCCGGCATCGGCACCGGCGTATGGTCGGGAGTCGGCGCGATGATCTCCGAAATGCTGCCGACCCAGGTGCGCAACACCGCACTCGGATTGCTGCTCAACGTCACCCGCGGCATCCAGTTCTTCACGCCCCTGATCATCACCGCGCTGAGCCCGATCCTGGGCTTCGGCCCGACGCTCGCTATCGGTGCGCTCTTTTCCGCCACCGGCGCCGCGATGGTCTGGATGCTGCCCGAGACGCGTGGGCGTCTGATCACCGAACTCGACGCGGGCGCCGCGTCGCACTGATCGCCCGCGTTCCGCGCCGGTGGCCGCCGCGCCAGATGGTGCCGCCCCGCCTGAGGATTGAATCCTCGCCGGCCTAGCGCGCCGGGGTGCGCGTGACCGACGCATCGTCGAGATATTGATGGCCGGCGAAGCGCGTCAGCATCAGGGTGGTCGTCACACGCGTGCCGCCAATCATGCGGGTCACGGTGACGTGCGCCACCCGCGGCCGCCCCGGCGCCCTCGCGTGAAACCCCGGTGCCAGCGCCTCGCCCATCACGCGGCCACTCACGCCCGCCGGCGCCGACCGCCCGAAAATCCGCTCGACCGTCGGCGCGATGTCGGCGTTGCTGGTCGGATCCTTATCGACCAGGCCGCGGCGAAAATCGGGTCCGCTCGCCGCACAGAAATTATGCAGCTCGCGCCGGCCCACCGCCCCATGCATCCCCATGCCGGTGGTGAAATGGTTGACGTCGGAATAGATCACGCCGTCGACCGCGCGCACCAGGCCGTACGATTTATTCGCCGCCGGCCGGATGCCGTTGCGCCCGACGATCGCGGCCGGATTTGCCGGGCCGGTCAGCCCGCGATTGGTCGCGTCGGCGAACTCGCGGAACGAGATAATCAGGTCGGGCGCGCGCGGCGATTCGCCCAGCCCGAAGGCCGCCTCGCTGAACGTCCCGCCGATCGCTCCGGCACCGACGGTGCCCGCGTCATCGCGCGCGAAGATCGGCCCGCACCATTCCTGCGCCGCGGCAAAATCGACGATCCGCCGGAGCTCCGCGTGCCGCGCCGCAGCGGTCGGAAAGTCGCTGCGCGACAGATATACCAGGTCGCTGCCGCCATCGGCGACGACCACAATCTCGGTGCTGGCCAAGGCACGCTTGAGACCCGCCGCGACCAGCAGGCTGGCCACCGGCACCTCGGCCTTGATGGTCGCGAAGCCGTGATCCGATACCACCATCAGGTCCGTGCGATCCGCGACCCCCAGGGCCGCAATCGCCGCACGCAGCGCGCCGAGATTGCGATCGTTGGTCTTGAGCGCATCGATCGACGGCTGGGTGCCGAGACCGGCGATATGCTGCGTCAGGTCGGGATTGTGCTCCCACACGATCACCATCGCGGGCCGCCCGGCCTGAGCGGCCGTGCGCGCCGCGGGCAGCGCCTGCGCCACCGCCAGATGGGTGAACCACGCGTCGCGCACCGCGATCGAGATCAGATCGCCGCGCGATATCGGCGGCTGTCGTTTCAATTCGTCCGCGAGCGCGGCCGGTTGCGCGTAATCGTCCGCCACGAACATGAAGTTGCCCGCCTTCAGATCCAGCGGCGCGCCCGGCGCCATTTCATCGTCGAAAAGCAGCGTCGGACCCTGTTTGCCGACGATCGCGACGTAGCCGCCGGCCCGCGCGATCGTCTGCGCCATCGTCGCCAGCCCGATCAGCCGTCCGTCCAACGTCAGCGGGCCGTTGAGGCCGGCCAGAAATTGCGTATGTTCGATATCGATCGGATTCGCCAGTAGCGGTCCAATCGTCGGAATCGCCACCGCGCGCGCCAGGTCAAGAATCGGCGCGAAGTACATCGAGTCGGCGTATATCCCGTTGACCGCGGGCGGTGCGCCGGTCGCAAGCGCCGCCGCATTGACCATCGTCACCGTCGGATAAATCGAATGCTGCGCGCTGAACTCGACGCCACCGCGCTCGAAGGCGATCAAATTCGGCGTGTCCGCCGGATTGGGTGCGTCAGGGCGCAGCCCGTCCCATACCATCAGTACGAATATCTTACCGATTGGCGCGGATGGCGCCGCGGCCGTGATCGCCGGTGCCAGCGCCAGCACGGCCGCGATCGCGCCGGCCGCGCGCTTGAGGAAATACCCTAATCGTCTCATCGCTAAGCGAGTTACCCGCGGCACGCCCGCGAAGCAACCGTGCCATGGTTAATTCGTCCGCTGGCGCGTTTGTCTGCCCCGGCCGGCCGCCGGCTCATCCCGCCAGATGGCTCACGAACCAGTCGCGTGCGGCCGTGCTGGCGCGCTCGAAATCCTGCACATAAGCGTCGAAATGGCCGCCGTTGAGCACCAGCAACCGCTTGGGCTCGAGCGCCCGGTTATAGGCCGCAAAGGCCTCATCGGCCATCGCCAGATGATCCTGGTTCGCGATAATCATCAAGAGCGGCGTCGGACTGATCCGCGCGATGTAGTCGCCGGGCTCGTATTCGCCGAGCATCTCGATCGTCCGCAGGGTAACTTCGTTGCGCCACGCCGCGGCCCGGATCCGCGCGGTCTCGGTAAACCATTGCCACGAGTCCGCGGTCGGCAGCGCCGCCGGTCCGAGCGGATCCTGCGCCACCACCGGGATCATCGCGGGCGCCTCGCCGGCGAAGCGCGCCACCCGATCGGCGTCGAACTGCTTGCGCACCTCGGCCATCATGTCAGCGCGAATCAGCCGCTTCAGATTCCGCGATCCGCTGACCAGTGCCACCTGCGAGACCACGCACTTGACCCGCCGATCGATCGCTCCGACCACCAGCGCATGGCCACCGCTGTAGCTCGATCCCCACACGCCGATCCGTTCCCGATTGATTTCGCCGCGCCCGCCGAGCCAGGTGATCGCATGGCGATAGTCGCGCACCTGCTGCCACGGATCGATCTCCTGCCGCGGAATCCCGCCACTCGCGCCAAAGTTTCGGTTGTCGAAGACCAGCACCGCGATTCCCGCCGCGCACAGCACCTCGGCAAAGCGATCGAGGTACATCTCCTTGACGGCGGAAAAGCCGTGCGCCATGACCACCGCCGGCGCCGGCCCACGCGCGTCTTCGGGTAGGTACAGCCATCCACGCAACATCGCCCCTTCAGCGTTTATTTCGATATCCTGGCGCATATTTTTACCTCGGCCGGATAATAGTCGATTCCGCGCCGCATCAAAAGCCTTGCTACTCATGCGCTACAAGGTTGACCCCGGCGTTGCTGAAGGAAGTCAGCCTGCGCACCAGGCCTCGCCATTTCCGTCGGGGCCACCGACCCGGCGCCGCCGCTTCGGCCGCGCCAAAAAAAAACGCGGCGGACGCTCGAGGCGCCCGCCGCGTTGGAGTTCGGCCCGTTTTAGAGCAGGTTGAAGTTGTACTGGAACTGCGCGAGCAGCATGCTCTGTCCCTTG